>CAZJHQ010000034.1:0-34434 GCA_964545915.1 uncultured Candidatus Kuenenia sp.
GCGGGTTGCCGTCGTTCCCCGGGTTTCCACCCGGGGCTTCTTCGGACACAAAAAGCCCCCGGCGGAAGCCGGGGGACTCCGGGTAGCACGCCGTCCCGCGTGCCATGCGATGTGGTTTGGAACCTCGTGTCGCTGCCCCGGCGATTGAAGGCCGCCACACGCGTGCGGTAGTCTTCCGCCGGCTGTTTTTCCTCGCGACGACATCCCCACGGACACTTCCATGCACGCTTCCGAGCCTCAGCGGTCCTTTCAGACGGGGCGACAGATCGAGATCTACCGCACGGGCAAGCGGACCGATCCCGGGTTCATTCCCCTGGCGGTGGAGCAGCTCGAGGAGAAGGCGCGGAGCATCCTGTCGGCGGAAGCCTACGACTGGATCGCCGGCAGCGCCGGCAGTGGGGCGACCGCCCGCAACAACCTGGCGGCGTTCGACCGCTGGCGGATCGTGCCCCGCATGCTGTGCGACATCTCGAGCCGCGACTTCGGCGTGTCGCTGCTGGGGCACGACCTTTCCCTGCCGCTGCTCATCGCCCCGATCGGCGTTCAGGCGGCGGCCCATCCGGAAGGGGAGAAGGCGTCGGCCGCGGCGGCGGCCGCCCTCGGCATCCCGTTCGTGATCAGCAACGTGGCGACGTTTTCGCTGGAGGAGGTGGCCCAGGCCGCCGGCCCCGGGCCGCGCTGGTTCCAGCTCTACTGGCCCAAGGATCCCGAGTTGACCTTGAGCTTCCTGGAGCGGGCGAAGCGGGCGGGCTACTCGGCCATCGTGGTCACGCTCGACACCCAAAGCCTGGGCTGGCGGGAGCGCAACCTACAACTGGCATTCCTGCCGTTCCTGCAGGGGATGGGGCTGGCGAACTACTTCACCGACCCGGTGTTTCGCCGCTCGCTGTCGCGTCCGCCCGAAGAAGACGTCGCGGCCGCGGCCGAGCGTTATCTCCAGGTCTTCTCCGACCTTTCCCGCACCTGGAAAGACCTGAAGTTCCTCCGCGACAACACCGATCTGCCGCTGCTGGTAAAGGGAATCCAGCATCCCGAAGACGCGCGGCGGGCGCTCGACCAGGGAGTCGATGGCATCGTGGTGTCGAACCACGGTGGCCGTCAGGTGGACGGTTCGGTCGGCACGCTGGAGGTTCTGCCCGCCGTGGTGGACGCCGTTCGCGACCGCGTGCCGGTGCTGTTCGACGGCGGCATCCGCCGCGGAACGGACGTGTTCAAGGCCGTGGCGCTCGGGGCCCGGGCCGTGCTCGTCGGCCGGCCCGTCTTGTGGGCGCTGGCGGCGGGCGGCCGCGAGGGCGTGCGGGAGTATCTGCTCAATCTCGCCGCCGACCTCGACCTGACCTTCGCCCTGGCGGGCAAGAGCCGGCTCGCCGACGTGAGCCGCGCCGACCTGGTCAGCGATCTCGCGTCAGGCGGTGTCGTTCACGCATCCGCCGCGCCGCCCCCCGCGGCCATCGCATAGCCGGGGCGCGCTGATCGCGGCCCCCTTCCCTGCTCGCACTCGCTTCTTGCCCCCGACCCCCTAAGGAGAAAGTCTCATGCAGCCGTCACTGTACCGTGCGTTTGGTCGTTGTCCGTTGCGTTCCCGTCGGCTCCGGGTGTGGCTGGTTCTCGCAGCGGCCGTGTTCGGGGCTGCCTCGTTCCGTTCCGCTGGCCTGCGGGCGGAGGACGCCTGGACCCCGCTCTTCGACGGCAAGACGCTGACCGACTGGGAAAAGGTGGGAAATCAAGCGAGCCTGTGGGAGGTGGTGGATGGCGAAATGCGTGGGTCGGGCGCCGCCTCGATGCTGGTCTGCACCAAGGGCCCGTACAAGAACTTCCGCTATCGCGCGGAGATCAAGATCAACGACGGCGGCAACTCCGGCCTCTACTTCCGCACGACCCGCCGGCCGGGCTTCACCGACGGCTATGAGGCGCAGATTGCCAGCACGCACACCGATCCGATTCGCACCGGCTCGCTGTACGGCCAGAACCACGTCTACAAGCAGCTCGTCAAGCCGGACACGTGGTTCACCTACGAGCTGCAGGTCCGCGACGACGTCTGGCGCGGTCGCAACGTGACGCGGATCAAGGTCATGGTGGATGGGAACGAGTTGTACGAATACCTGGATTTCGCGCAGGCCTTCAAGGAGGGCCACTTCGCTTTCCAGCAGCATGACCCGGGGAGCAGGGTGAGCATCCGCAAGGTCGAGGTCCTGCCCCTGGCCGACTGACGCCGGCGCCCCGTGGCCGGCGGGTGTGTGGGCTCGATTCCGGCGTGCGATGTTCTCTCGGCAGGGACGGCGGGCTTCCGGCCGACAGGATGCGTGCGGGCGAACGAGCGACTGTTGGCCCACGGATGGCGATGCACGTCACCGTTCCAGGGATAGGGCGTGGTCGTGACGGCCCGCGCCGCATACTCCCATTCCGCCTCGGTCGGCAGGCGAAACCGCCCCGGGTCGTCTCCGCCGCGCCCGAGTCACGGTGGCGGAGACCCCCGGTTTCCCGCACGGAAGGGACGCGAGTCAGGCGCGGACCAGTTCCCGGAGGCGGCCGATGTGTCGCGGGATGGCCACAAGTGGATCCTCGTCCTCCTCGTATTCGAGCACGAGGTAGCCGCGGTAGGTGGCGGCGCGGAGGATGCCCACGAGCCGGCCGAAGTCGGCAGGCTGCTTCTCGCCGTTGACCCGCGTCGACACCTTGATCTGGGCCGTGATGGCATAGGGGGCGATGCGGGCCAGTTCGGCATACGGATCGGGCACCTTCGCCAGGTTCATGGAATCCCAGGTCACCCCCAGCCAGTCGGAATCGATCGCGGTCAGGATCCGCAGCAGCCGGTCGATGTCCTTGGCGAAGTCGTGGTTCTCCAGCCCCAGCATCACGCCCCGCTTCTCGGCGTGCCCGAGCGCCGTCTGGAGGTTCGCGATCACGTTGGCCTCGATCTGCTCGGCGGTGGCACCCGCCGGCGGGCTCTTGCTGGCGAATACCCGCACGGCCGGCGCCCCGAGCTCGGCGAAGTGGTCGATCCAGGTGCGGAACGACTCCATCTGCCGCCGCGTCTCGTCGCTCTCCGGCGGATGGCCGAAATCGTTGGCCACGGCGCCGGCGGAGATGTCGAGCCCCAGCAGAGCGGCGTGCCGCTTCAAGCGGTTGATCTCCTCCCGCTCCACCGGCGCGGCGAAGAAGTAGCTCGTCAGCTCGGCGGCCTCCAGTCCCAGCTCGGCGCAGTAGTCGAGGAAGCCGAACAAGTCGAGCCGGCCGCCGGTCTGCTTGCCGCTCCACCACTTCATCAACGGCCGCAGGGAATAACTGGTCAGCGACAGCCCGCTGAAGAAGGCCCCCTTGCGCCGCCACGGCTCGACCGCCGGGCAAGGCCGGACGGCGGCGAGCGAGGCGGCGGCCGCGGTGGCCAGGAGACGACGGCGGGAGAGACTTGGCATCGGAATGCTCCGGGAGCGGCGGGACATGGGAACGGGAGCGGTCGCTGGGGGGCGCTTGGCGACGTCGTCAGGGGGAGCCGCCGGCGTTGGCCGCCGACACGAGGTACGCATAGAGATCGGCCAGGTCGCGATCGGTCGCGTCGCGAAGCAGGCCGCTGGGCATCGGCGAGAGCGGGCTCTTGCGGACCGAGCGGATCTCCTGCCCCGCGAGCCGGACGGTCGTGTCGGGAGACGTCTGGATGAGCATGGTCTCCGGCGACTCGTAGAGCAGCTGCCCCGTCACGACCGTTCCCGACCCGGTTTCCACCTGCGTCAGCCGGTAGGTGGGCGACACGTCGCGACCGGGGTCGAGAATGGCCGTGAACAGGTCCTGGCGGGAAAACCGCCGGGCCACGGGGGCCAGCTCCGGCCCCAGCCGCGCATTGCCATCGTGGCACCGGGCACAGCTGCGCTGGTGATAGACGACCTTCCCGCGCTGGGCGTCGCCCGATCGCCAGTCGATCCCATCTAGCCGCTTCTGCCAGGCGGCGAAGTCCTCCGCGGAATCGGTGAGCCCCTGGGCCGCTTCGGGGTGGTGGCTCCGGAGCCATGCTTCCCAGTGCCCGGGCATGGCCGCCGGGTCTCCGCCCGCCGCCGGCGCCGTGGTCCAATGGGCGATGAGCTGGTCGAGCGCCACGCACGTGTCGCGGTACTGCGGCTCCCTGGCGAACTGCCGGAGGACGCGGATCGCCGCGACGATCTCGGCGGGATCGACCCGGGATGCGAGCTTCCGCAACGCGGCGGCGACGCCCCGCACCGTGATCGGCTGCCCGAACCGGAGCGTCTCCACCAGGATCGTGCGGTCGCCGGCATCGGGAGCCTGGGCGAGGAGGTTCGCCACGGACTCCTGCAAAGCCGGCTCGTCCCACAGCTCGTGGAGGATCGGCCGCCGCTCCTCCGGCGGCAACGCCGCGAGCAGGAGGACCATCTCCGGGGTCCAATCCGCGACGTTCTCCCGGCCCACGCGGTCGACGATCCGCCGGGCGGCACGGCCGCGGCTGGCTTCGGGCAGGCGGCTGGCGAACAGGCTGTGATCGGGCAGGCCGAGCCGCTCGTCGGCGACGATCGCCTCGGCAAGGCCGGGATCGCGGTCGAGGAGCTGGTCGCAGGCCTCGCCCACGCGGGCCGGCCAGAACCGGGCGGCCTGCATGCCCGCGGCCCGCATCGTGTGATGGAGCGTGAGCAGGCCCCGCGCCGTGGCCTGCGTGACCGCCGCACTCCGCTGGCCGGGCAGCCGCGAGAGCACGATCAAATAGTGAATCGCGTCTTCCACGGTGGTGGCGGCGGCGATCAGGGAGGCGATCCGCTCCAGCTGCGCCGGCTCTTCGAACTGCAGCATCCCCAGCACGCGGGCGATCTCCCGATCCAACGCTGCGGAGCCGCTCGGCAATGCGTCGGCGAGCGTCCGCGCGAGCCGCCCGATCGCCGCGGGATCGTCGGGAAGCCGACGGGCGGCCGCATAGCCGGCGTATACGTCCGGCACCGTCGGCGCGACGTGGACGTCTCCCAGGCAGAGCTCGATCAGCCGCACGGCCTCGAGCCGGTCGGCAGGCGTCGCGGCCTCCGCAAACAGGGCCCGCGTCGTCTCGAGGTCCGGGTGACCAAGAGCGCCGCGGTGTGCCGACCGCCAGAGCAGCGCCAGCCGGCCGGCCGGCCCCGCATCGGCCGGCAGCGGGGGGGGAGTGTCAAGCCGCGCGAGCGTCATCAGCGCCGCGGCGCGGAGGGATCGCGGCCGCGGCTCGAGGATGTCGGTCCAATTGAGCCGCTGCCGTGCCACGGCCGGCGCCGGCAGGTGCAGCAGCGCCTCCCAGGCATGCCGGCGCACCCGCTCGTCGGCATCGTGCGTCAGACGGGCCAACGCCGCCGCCCGCTCGTCCGCATTCCCCTCCACGCTCCGCCCCAGCGACCAGGCCAGCCGGGCCCGCAGCATGCGGCTCGGATCCTTCGCCAGCGACACGGCGGCCGCCGCCGGCACGCCGCCGAACAGATCGGTGAGCACTTCGATCGCCCGCACCCGGGCGGCTTCAGGCAGCGTGGCGTCGGCCGCGGCGCGGGCGAAGGCGTCGACGCCGAGGTCGCGGGCCGCCGGGAGCCACGCGGCCCGCGACCAGGCCGCCTGCGGCTGGTCGGCCGTCAGCGCCCGCATGAGCGGCGTGTCAGCCGCCGGGGCCTTCCCCGCCCCGCCCCCCGCGGCGCCGACGTAGTCGACGCGAAACACGCCCCCCTTGGTGCCGCGGCCGCCGATGGCGATGTACATCTGCCCGTCGGGGCCGACCTCGATGTCGACCGGCGCGAAGCCGTCGCTGCCGACCGACTCCAAAAACACCTCGCTCGTCGCCGTGCCGCCGTCGATCTCAGGCTTCAGGGCGTAGACCCTTCCGAGGCTCCAGCAGAGGCTGAAGAAGGTCCCCCGATACCGCTCGGGAAACCGTCGATGGCGGTAGACCACCGCCCCGGTCGGTGAGCCGCGGCCCAGCTCCGCCCCCCTGGGCACCGCGTCGAAAAACCACGGCGGTCGGTTCCAGCTCCGCTGCCATCCGGCGAGCACCCAGCCGTGGTGACGGCCGGTGGCCACCGCGAAGAGCCGCGTCGGGCTGTACCAGGGCAGATACTGGTCGCGCTCGCCATCGGAGTCGACGAGCCACAGCGTGCCGTCGGCACCGAAGTCGAGGTCGTAGGGATTGCGAAACCCGTGGGCGAGCACGTCCGCCCGCGTGCCGTCGGCAGAGACGCGATACACCACGCCCTGCTGCGGGGCGGCGACCGGCGAGAGCACGTCGTGGATATGATCGCGGGTCACGCCGGCGTCGTTCCCACAGGCGATGTAGAAGCAGCCGTCTGGGCCGCGCACGATCCCGTTGGCGGAGTGGTCGGTCTCCACGTGCAATTTCGCGAGCACCTCGCGTTCGCCGTCGGCGGTGCCGTCGCCGTCGCGGTCGCGGTAGCGGGACAGGGCATGGTCGCCGGTGCAGAAGAGATCGTGCCCCTCGAACGCCAGCCCCCGTGCCCCGCTCGCCGGGCCGGCGGCGAACTGCGTCGTCCGGTCGGCGCGGCCGTCGCCATCATCGTCGTGCAGCGTCTTGACATAGCCGCGGCCCGAAACGACCACGCGGCCGCGCGGATCGAAGGTCATGGAGTAGACGTCGTGCACCAGGTCGTCGCCGGCGAACTGGCTGACCCGGAAACCGTCCGGCACGCGAAACTGGCCCGGCTCGTCGGCCCGGGCAGCGACCATCGCCAGGGCGAACGCGATGGCGAGCGAATGGCTTGTGCGCTGCATGATGACTCATGACCGAAGGTCAGGCCCCGCGGCCGAGACGGCCGCGGGAGTTCACGAGGGCTCTGCAACCGAACGTGATGAAAACGCAGTGTTTCAATCGTGCGTAAACACAAGTAAGAATGTATGCAGCCGGTTCGTAAGCGTCCACGGGGCGATCGCAGGACCGCCCCCGTCTGATCCGCGTGTTGACTTCCCGCCGGGGGCCTCCGCCCCCTGGGATTTGCGGGCCGGCGTCGGCGTGCATCGCGGCGCGGGCGTTGCGAGGTGCGAGACCTGCGTCGTCGCCCGCGGACGCCGTCGCTCACGGATCGGCCGGCGTGCATGGCACCCGCCAGACATCGGTGACGATCAACGGCGCGGGGCTGGACTGGCATGACGTGGCCGCCTACCTCCGGCCGGGTTCGGGCATGGCCCGCTACAGTTGCGCGGCCGACAACACGCTGGTCTTCAACCAGTTCGTGCGGCCCGAGCGTTAAAAGGCAGGGTGCCGGGAGGGGCTACCCGTGCCCTGAGAGCCGGCGTAGATGGCCAGCGGAGGCCATGGATGCCGCAGCGCAGGCATCTTCGAGCGAACACAGCCCAGGATGGGCGTAGTGAGCGTCCGGCGACGGGGCACGGGCAGCCCCGACCCTCCTAAGACGTGGCGAGCACCTCCGGCAACCCTCGTGCCGAACGGGATTGCCATGGAGGGCTTTGTCCACGGGCAGTTAGAACGCGTTCGGCCTTGGTGGATCGCCGGCTTCAGGGGTGGCAAGAGTTGCCGCGCCGCCCCTCTTGTGCAGGATAGATAGATAGATGGTGCCGGCCGAATGTGGGTAGCATGTGAGATATGGTCCCATGCCCCAGCAAGTTTTGGGCCGGATTCACCGGCGGCCGTTTCTCGGCCACGGTTGTCGCCCTCTTCGTTTGTTGGCCTTGCCTCCCGTGTCGCCATCTGTCGGCTGCCGAGTCTCTGCCGAAGGACGTGTCGCCGTTTCTCCGCAAGCACTGCGGCGAGTGTCACGCTGCAGGGGCCGCGGAGGGAGGCTTCCGCATCGAATCGCTGTCGGACCGGCCGAGCCAGAAGGCCGGTGCGGCTGACACGCTGGCGTACGAAAAGGTCTATCGGCAGCTCTCCAGGGGCAAGATGCCCCCTCAGGACGCGGCGCAACCGTCGGCAGACGACCGCCGTGCGGTGCTCGCGGCCCTGGACACCATCCTCGACAAGGTCGTCGACGACAGCGGGAACAGGTATGCGGGAGCCTTCGCCCGCCGCCTGAATCGCGAACAGCTCCAGAACGACCTGCTCGACACGCTGGGCGTCGATCGCAGGTTCTACAACCTGCCCCCATTTGCCGAGTTGTTGCCCGATGAAGGCCGTGTCAGTGGCTTCGACACCGTCGGTGCCGGCCTGGGACAGTCGGCCCTGTTGCTCACGCAGTATCAGCAGGAGGTGGATCGTCATCTCGCCCTGATCACGAACGACTATTCACCGCAGCGTTGGCGGGTGAAGTTCGGCACGCGGTATGGGGACGAAAAAACGTCCTTCCATGAGGGGCTCGGCGACCGCGTCTTCTTGTCCGGGCCACCGCATTCGGACCGGTCGCTCGCGGCCTTCGACATGACCTGGCAACTCGCCGGCCGCGCGGAACCGCCGCGGCGAACCGAGGACGAGGTCGCGGCGGCCTTTCGCTCGTTCTTTTTCGTCTCGAAGAATCACCGCCCTGGCCCGGAGGTGCTGGATCGCAGTGGAGGGCTGCCGCTCATCAACGAGGACAGCCTGACGTTGTCGGATCGGATCGGCACGGTGCTCGACACGAATTACCCGCTGTTGGTCGCAGCGACGGGTCGATACAAGGTGCGGATGCGTTGCCGCCTGCGATTCCCGGACGGGGTGGATCCGGTGGAAGTGCGGGCCCGGTATTTCAACCGCAGTCATTACTACGTCGGTCGTGGCGACAGTCGTGACTATGCGGTCGACGGGCGGACGTACGAGCTCGACGAAGATGCTCCGCGGCTGTGTTTCGAGAATCCGGATCGATCCATCTCCATCCAGCCGGGCGATTGGACGGTGCTGGAGTTCGACGATTTTCGTTCGGCCGCGGAGGGCGAGGCGACCTCAGGGGGCTTCACCCGGGCTGTCAACGCCGGTCTGACCCTCGACTTCCGCTTCTGGAGCGTGGCCCGACCTCGGACACAAAAGCCCCCACAGGAGCTGCCGGCGAGAACCGGCAACCCGGCGGTGGTGCCGCCGCGCGAGGAAGTCGAGGCCTACTATCCGTTCTTCGTGGACGTGGACTATCTGGAAGTCGAAGGTCCGCTGCCGCTGATCGATCGCCCGACGGACCTGTTTCCGGCCGGTCCGGTCGCCGGGTCGGATGCCCGCCGCACGGCCGCGGCGTGTCTGTCCAAGCTCCTTCCCCGGTTGTATCGCGGGCCGATCGCCCAGGCCGATCTCGACGTGTTGTTGGGCGTCTTCGACCGCAACTTCGAGCGCACGAACGACTTCCGCGGCTCCCTGCGATCCGCGGTCAGCGCCGCCTATCTCTCTCCCCGGCACCTGTTCGCCTCCAACACGGCCGCCGAACGCAAGCCCGGGACGCCCCTGTCGCCCCACGATCTGGCGACGCGGCTGAGCCTGTTTCTCTGGTCTTCGACGCCCGACGCCGAGTTGAGGGCCGCGGCCGATCGGGGCGAGCTGTCCGACCCCGCCGTCCTCGAGCGTCAGGCCAAGCGGCTTCTCGACCATCCCTACGCTTCCGAGCTGAGCGCCAATTTCGCGTCCCAATGGCTGCACTTGTACAACATCGGGCTGAACGAGCCCGATCAGGACCTCTACAACTACGACGACCTGCTCAAGCGGGCGACGGTCAATGAAAGCCTCCGCTTTTTTCACGAGGTGCTGCGAGCGGATGGCAGCATCAGGCTGTTTCTCGACAGCGACTGGTTGATGTGCAACGACCGGCTCGCGGAGCTGTACAAGATCAAGTTCACGGGCAAGGAGCCGCGGCGGCCGTTTTCGTCGTGGCGGAAGGTGCCTGTCGCCGGGCTCTATGTGCCGCAAGCCGGCGTCCGCGGGGGCTTGCTCGGGCAGGCCAGCATCCTCAAGCTGACCTCGGGGAGCATCCGCACGTCGATCGTCGGTCGCGGCATGTTCATCCTGGAAAACATTCTCGACGATCCCCCCGCGCCGCCGCCGGAGAACGTGGGAGAGATCGCGAATGCCGTGGCGGACCTGGATCAGAAAAGCGTCCGCGAGCAGCTCGAGATCCATCGCCGCCGCGCGACATGCAGGGCCTGTCACGACAAGATCGATCCCCTCGGGTTCGCCCTGGAGAATTACGGTGTGATCGGGCAGTGGCGGACGACCGAAACGGACGGCATGAAGCCGCAGATCATCGAGGAGGTCGTCACGTCGCCGGATGGAAAGACGTCGATCAAGACGAAAAAGCTGGACCGGCAGGGGCATCCGGTCGACACCAAGGGCGTCGTCATGGGCGTTCCGGTGGACGGCCCGCGTGAGCTGCGGGCGTTGCTCGTGAGCAAAGACGAGGTGTTCGCGCGGTGTCTCGTCGGCAAGTTGATGACGTACGGGCTGGGCCGCAGCCTGCGGCATCAGGACGAGGCCGTCATCGACCGGATCGTCGCCGAGGGGGCGAAGAACGGCTATCTGTTGCGGGAGCTGATCGAGCGTGTCGTGCTCAGCGACAGCTTCAGGACCTATTGACGCAAACATCGAGGGCCGCACCGTGAGGATTGTCGGCGGGCTTGGCTGGGCTGGCGCGGCGTGGGTCTGCCTCGCCCTTGCCGTCGCGTTGCCGGGCCGGGCCGTCGGGCGGGAGGCAGCGGAGCGGGTCGACGGGGTGTCGTACGCGTATTTCGCGGGGAGCAATTGGTCGCGGAGCAAGAACACCGCGATCGGCATCTACCGCCTGTCCGTCGCAGACGGTGGTCTGACGCCGGTCGTCGAGCAGCCGCTGGAGAATCCCGGGCCCCTGGCCGTGCACGCGGGGGACCGCAGGCTCTACGCGGTCAGCTATCCCGACAAGATCCATGCGTATGAGATCAATCCCGGCACCGGCGGCCTGAAATCGCTGGTGGAAATCAAGCTGCCCGGACGTCCGGAATACATCGCGGTCGATCGCCGTGGCCGGTGCCTCTTGGCCGCGATGTACCATCAGAAGCAGGTGGTGGCGTGTCCTCTCGACGACCAGGGGCGTCCGCAGGCCGATCGCGTGCAGGTGCTCGAGTCGGGCACCCGGCCGCATGCGATCCTCGGCGATCGCCACGAGAAGTTCGTCTACGTTCCCTGCGACGGCGAGCTTTGGCAGTACGCGTGGAACGAGGACGGCACGGGGTTGGCGCCGAAGGAGGTGGCCCGGCACAAGTACCCGAAGGGCAGGCACCGGCCCCGGCACCTATGGTTTCACCCGACAAAGGACTGGCTGTACGTCGTCAACGAAAGCAGTCGGACGGTGACGTTCTTTCAGGTCGATCCCGAGACCGGCGGGATCACCGCCGTCCAAACCCTGCCGACCGTACCCGAAGACGTCGTCAAGGGCAGCGGGGCGGACATTCACGTGACGCCGGACGGTCGTTTTGTCTACGCGTCCACCCGCGAGCACGACTCGATCGCCGGGTTCTCGATCGATCAGAAGTCGGGCGAGCTGACCCCCCTGGGGCAGACAGCGACCGCCCGCGGGCCGCGTGATTTTGCCATCGACCCCAGCGGCCGCTTCGTGGTGGCCGCAGGCACCGGTCGGAGCATCGTCGTCCATGCCATCGATCAAGAAAGCGGCCAGACGACGACGAAGCATACGTATGATGTGGCTGTGGGCCCGGTATGGGTCGAGGTCGTCGGTTTTCCGCCGCCGCGTTGAATCGGAGTTCTGTCTGCGATTTTGCGAGTCGTTCGGACCGTCGGGTTCCGAGCCACCATCACTCCAGGAACGTGGGACAACGCCATGAGACGTCAAATCGACCGCCGCACCTGCCTGCGGGGCTCCTGCGCCCTGCTCGGTCTGCCTTTGCTGGAGACGATGCGGCCCGGTCTGCTTGCCAACGACCAGCCGGGAAAGCCGGGCGCGATCCGGCCGCGGCTGTTGTTCATCGATGACATCGGCAACGGCGTCGACAATGTTCGCTGGTATCCGACGAAACTCGGTCGCGATTGGGAGATCACGGAGACGCTGCGTCCGCTGGAGCCGTTTCGCGACCAGATCACCGTGCTGTCGGGGCTGCGGCAGACATGGGACGACAACGGGCATCTCGCGGCGGACACGTTCCTGACGGGGGCCAAGGCGACGAACAACGCCGTCTCGGTCGATCAGGTCGCCGCCGAACATCTCGGGAACGACGTCCAGTTTCCCTCCCTGGTGCTCGGCCCGGGCGGGACGGGCACGGTCAAGGACGCCAAGACCCTGTCCTACGATCGCAAGGGGCGGCCGATCCCGTCGATCAACAATGTCGGCGCCTTGTTTCAGAAATTGTTCGTCGCCCCGACGGGCGATGCCATTCGCGAGGCCGAATCGCGGCTCAGTCGCAACCAGAGCATTCTCGATGGGCTGGAGGCACAGACCGCGGCACTGCGGAAGTCGATTTCGGCGGCAGATACCCGTCAGGTCGATGCGTATCTGGATGCAGTTCGGGAAATGGAGCGGCAGATCGCCCGTGATCGGGACTGGATGCACAAGGCGCCGCCGGATGTTGACAAGGACTCCTTCGTCGCGGCCCAGCGGCTCGGCAGCCAGCCCCCCATGTACGAACTCATGCGGTTGGCACTGCTCACGGAGCGGTCACGGGTCGGCACCTTGATGTTCACGTCCGGACTGGGGAGCGTGCATGGGGAGACCCATCACAAGGGCCAGCAGAAGGCCCTCGACCGCGTGGCGGCCCGCGATCTCAAGGCCGTGAAGATGTTCGCGAACTTCGTCGCCTCGATGCAGGCGACGCCGGTGGGGGACGGCACCCTGCTCGACTACACGTGCATCATGTTCGGCAGCCACATGAACAACGGCACGGGCTGGGCCCAGGGCTTCCCCTTCAAGAGCACGTTCGATTCCCATTCCGTGCGGAATCTGCCCATGCTGCTGGTCGGCGGGCAAAAACTGGGGGTCAAGCAGGGGCAGCACCTGCTCTTCCCCGACGAGAAGACGACCCTCAGCAGCCTGTTCGTCGAGATGTTGAAGTTCGCCGGCGTGCCCGATCCGACGTTCAACCACGTGCGGCAGGGAATCCCGGAATTGAGTGCAGCGTAACGCGGCCATCGCGCGTTACGTCGTCCCAACCCGTCACGCCCCGTCGCGGCGGGTCTCCGACCGTCGCATGCGGCCTGTGGCTCCACCACGCATTTGCAAGCCTGGAGGCTTGCCCCACGGCAGCAGCGTCGCGCCCGGTTGCTGGGAAGCCCGAAGCGTAAGCTGAGGGAATACGCGTCGCTTCACCGGAAACCGCACCGCATTCCGCTCGGCTCACGCCTTTTGATGGTGCGCGTTCCCCGGCCTTGCTCTCAGCTTGACACACGCGAGAACGGCACAAGAAGCCCCCGGCGGAAGCCGGGGGGTGGTGTACGCGAACCCGCGGCATCGTGCCGCGGTTCGCTTGGCGGGCCTCCGCCCGCTCACAGTCAACCCGGCCCTCCGGGCCTGGAGCTCACAAGAAGCCCCCGGCGGCAGTTTTGATGGTGCGCGTTCTCTCGGCGTGACGCGCGCGAACACCACAAAAAGCCCCGGGCGGGAGCCCGGGGACTCCGGGTGCCTTGCCTTCCCCGGTTCCATGCGCTGCGGGTTTGCGCTGGGAAATCGCATGCCGTCGTGCGGCATGGATAGCAGGGTGGTTTTCGTGCCCGGTGTCCCCGGGCTTCCGCCCGGGGCTTCTTGGAACTGGGACTGGACCCCTGCCCTTGAAGCCCGAGGCGCAAGCCAAGGATGAAACGCAAGCCCGAGAAGGCCCTCCTCGTTGTGCTTGGCCCAGGGGGCACGTGCCGGGCCGCAGGTCGAGAAACAGCTTGCCGGCGACCGAGCCCGGCTTGAGCCACGGTCAGGGCAACCCGCCGGTGTAGGTCGACGGGGTGGTGGTCATTGGCAATCAGGCCGGCACGCTCCATGGGTACGACGCCAAGACGGGCGCGGAACTCTGGAAACTGCAGGGGAAGAACAACCCGTTGGCCGTGTCCTCGATCTGGTCGCATCAGGGCAAGGACTCCATCATCGCCCCGGCCGACAAGATCTAGTGCATCGAGCCCAAAACCGGAAAGGCGGTGGCGACGGCCGTCGGTCCGGCGCCGATCAACGAGGGCTCCATCTCCACGGCCGAGGATCTGGTGTTCGCCGCGCCGGATGGTTCACACGGCAACAGTCCCCTGGCGGTCTACGGCGCGACCCCGGAGATGTTCAAGCTCCTGGGGAGTTGGGCGCCCCCCACCTCCACACGACTTCCTACCCCGGGAAGTGCCTGGTCTACGCGATCGTCGAGCGGCGGCTGTTCATGCGTGGTTTCGACGGCATCCACTGCTACGACCTACGCCGAAGGAGTGAGCCGTCCGCTAGTCGCGGCGTTCGGTGGCCGAATGAGGGAGCGAAGCGGCCGCAGGGCCTCTTCCCCCCCCTTTACGAAATAGACACGGCTCGTGGATGGCGATAATCTTGATCTGCCGGTGGACAGCCTTTGTCCACTTGCCGGACTTGCATCCTGCTCGGGCAGACTTGTTCCCCAGCCTGCTAAGGATCGGGGCCTCGGATCGTAACGCCATCAGCGGATTTTGGGCCATGCATCCAAGTCTGCCTCGCCTGTTGTCATCACCGGCCCGCCGCCCGCGGCTCGTCACGGGGCACCGAATCGGCGCGGCGGTCGCCTGCATCCGGTCGCTGCTCGCGGGCTGGTTGCTATTCACCATCCAGGCCGGCCTCACCGCCGCCGAGGCGTCGCCAGCGGGCTTTGCCGCCGCAAGGCCGGTGCTCACCCGCTACTGCATCGACTGCCACTCGGGCGACTCGGCCGAGGGGGAGGTTGATCTTTCGTTCACGGCCGAGCCAGCCGCGCTCGGCAGGCATGCCAAGCTCATGCAGCGGGTCGCCGAGATGGTGACGAGCGGCCAGATGCCGCCGCCGGAATCCGCCCAGCCCACCGACGAGGAGCGGCGGGCTCTCGCCGACTGGCTGCGGGCGTTTCTGGCGGCCGAGGCGCGGGCCCATGCCGGCGACCCGGGCCGGGTCGTCCTGCGCCGGCTCAACAACGCCGAATACACACACACGATCCGCGATCTCACGGGCGTCGATGGGCTCGACCCCGCCAAGGAGTTTCCCGCCGACGGCGGTGCGGGAGAAGGCTTCACGAACACTGGACAATCGCTCGTCATGTCGCCGAGCCTGGCGAGCAAGTATCTCGACGCCGCCAAGGGGATCGCGGCCCACGCCGTGCTCCTGCCCGACGGCCTGAGGTTCTCGGCGGGCGATTCCCGGCGCGACTTCGCCGACGAGGCGGTGGCACGGCTGAAGCGATTTTACGCGAAGTATTCCCGGTCCCTCGACGCGGCCGAGGCCAAGGCGCAGGCGACGGTCCAGCAAGGCATCAAGCTCGATGTCGGGCACGAGGGCTTCCTGCCGGTCGAGCAATATCTGGTTGCGACCCTCGCCGAACGCGCTCGCCTCGCGCAGGGTGGCGATGCCGTGGCCGCGGTGGCCCGCGAGCGGGGCCTGAGCCCGAAGTATCTCGGCACTCTTCATGCCGCGCTTGCGGCGGACGAAGCCGGATCGCCGAGACCCCCCTCCGCGATCCTTGATTCCCTGCGCGGCCGCTTGAAGTCGGCGCCGCCCGGCGACGTCGCGGCGCTCGCCGCACTCGTGGCCCGGTGGCAGCGGGCTGCCTGGAAGTTCAACACGGCCGGGCAGATCGTCCGCCAGTTCGGCGGACAAGATGGCCCGCCCTCCTGGATGGAGTCCGTGACACCCCTCGAGGAGCGGCGAGAATTCCGCGTCAAGCTCGCGGTGCCGAAAGACGGAAGCCCCGTCACGATCCGCCTCGCGGCCGGCGATGCCGGCGACGGCCGCGAACACGACGTCGTCGTCTGGAGGAACCCGCGGCTCGTGGCGGCCGGCAGGGCCGATCTGCCGCTCTTGCTCGTGCGATCGATGGCGACCAGGCTCGCGGCCGACCGCGGGCGGGTGGCTTCGACCGCGTCGGAATGTCTCGCGGCCGTGTCCGAGGCCATGGCTGGAACCGAGGTGCCGGCCGCAGGCCTCGATGCGAAGGTCGCCGCGCTCGCCGAGAAGCACGCTGTCGATCCGCGGCTGCTCGCGGGCTGGCTTTCGTATCTGGGCTTCGGGGCGACAGAGCCGGAGTTCAATGGCCTGCTCGACAAGAAAATGGAAAAGATCGAGGGCTGGGAGGCGGTCAATGGCTGGCGGGGGAATGGAGAACTGCGGGTGATCGCCAACGCTGCGGACGAGCCGTTCCGCATTCCCGGCACGGTCGATCCGCACAGCGTGGTCGTGCATCCCGACGCGAAGCATCGCGTGATCGTCGGCTGGCGGAGCCCGATCGCGGGATTCGTGCAGATTCGCGGCCAGGCGACGCGAGCCCACCGTGGCTGCGGAAACGGCACGGCCGTGTCGGTCGAGGTATGGCGGGGCAAGACCCGCGAAGCACTCACGAGCGATGCGAATCGCGACCCAGCGTTCGGGCCGTTCGGTCCGCTCCCCGTGCGGAAGGGCGACGTCGTGGCCGTCGTCGTGGGGGCCCGCGATGGCAACGCAGCCTGCGATCTCACCCGCGTCGATCTCACGATCCGCTCGGGCGACCAGGAGTGGGATCTGGCCCGTGACGTATCGACCGACATCCTCGCCGCGAACCCGCACGCCGACAGGCAGGGCAATGCGAACGTCTGGCACTTCGCGACGGAGCCCGAGGGGTCGGCCGGCGGCTGGACGATCCCGGCTGGCTCGCTGCTGGCAAAGTGGATGTCGGCGGCCGGGCCGCAGGCGCGGGTCACGATCGCCGCCGATCTCGCGCGGCTGCTCGCCGATGACGGTGCCGGCCTCGACAAAGAAGACTCGCCCGACGTTCGGCTGCGGCGGCTCCTGCTCTCGCCGTCGGGCCCGCTGCTCTCCGGCATGCAGCCGTCGCCGGATGGGGCGGTGAGCCCGGCCGACAAGGGTCAACGGGACGTCGCCGCGGGCCTCGACCCTGCGGTCTTCGGCCGTCATCCGCAAGGCCTTGCCGTCGAGGCCCATGATCTGTGCATGCAGGCCCCCCACGCGATCACGTGCGAGATTCCAGCCGAACTGGCCACGGGCTGCGAGTTCGTGGTCGAGGGCACGCTCCATCCCGCTGCTGCCGGCGACGCGAGCGTCCAGCTCGAAGTGCTGGCGAACTCCGGCGCTGCCGCAGCGTTCCCGAGCGGCGATGCCGCGGTGCCCTCGGGCCTCGTGCCTTCGCTGCCGATCGTGGCCCGCAAGGATTCCGCCGCGTGGCGGCGGGTCGAGGCCGCGTTCACCGACTTCCGCAGCCTCTTTCCGCAGGCGGTCTGCTACGGCCGCATCGTGCCGGTGGACGAGGTGATCACGCTGAATCTCTACTACCGCGAGGACGACCATCTCCGCCGGCTCATGCTCGACGATGCCGAGGCGAAGGAGCTCGACCGGCTCTGGGATGAGCTGCTCTTCATTGCCCAGGAGCCACTCGAACTCGAGGACGCCTACGAGCAGATCCTGGGCTACGCCTCCCAGGACAACCCGGCCGCGGTGGCGCGATGGCAGCCCTTGAAGCCGGCGATCGTCGGCCGGGCCGAGGCCTTCCGCAGGCGGCTCGTCGAGGTCGAACCGCGGCACGTTGACGCGGTGGTGGCTCTGGCCGGCCGCGGCTTCCGCCGGCCGCTGACGCCTCGGGAGGAATCCCGGCTCCGCGAGCTCTATGCAACGCTGCGGAAGAAGGAGGTGCCCCACGAGGATGCGATCCGCACGATGCTTGCCCACGTGCTCGTGGCTCCCGACTTCCTCTACAAGATCGAGACGGCCGGGCCGGGCACAGAATCAAAGCCGGTGTCCGACTACGAACTGGCCACGCGGCTCTCCTACTTCCTCTGGTCGTCGATGCCGGATGCCGAGCTGCTCGCGGCGGCCGAGACGGGGCGGCTGCACGATCCGGAGGTCTTGAAGTCGCAGACGCGGCGGATGCTCGCTGCGCCGGCGTCGCGGCGGCTTGCCGAGGAGTTCGGCACGCAGTGGCTCCACGTCCACGGCTTTTCGACGCTCGACGAGAAGAACGCCGAGCTCTTCCCCACGTTCGCCGGCCTGCGGGCCGACATGGAGGAGGAGACGGTGCGGTTTCTCGACGACTTCTTCAGGAACGACCGCTCGATCCTCTCGCTCATCGACGCCGACCACACGTTTCTGAACGAGCGGCTGGCCAAGCACTACGGGATCGAGGGCGTGAAGGGGGATGCCTGGCGGCGGGTGGACGGCGTGCGGAAGCATGGCCGCGGCAGCATCCTCGGCCTCGCCACGACGCTCTCCACGCAGGCCGGCGCCTCGCGAACGAGTCCGATCCTCCGCGGCAACTGGCTCTATGAGACGATGCTCGGCGAAAAGCTGCCGAAGCCGCCGAAGGACGTGCCGCAGCTGGCCGAGACCGTGCCGAGCGGCCTGAGCGAGCGGCAGCTGATCGCCATGCATTCCGAGAACGCCGCCTGCGCGAAATGCCACCGCCGGATCGATCCCTTCGGCTTCGCGCTCGAGGAGTTCGACGCCATCGGCCGGCTGCGCACGACCGACGCCGCGGGCAAGCCGCTCGACACCAAGGCGACCCTGCCCGACGGCGCCAGGCTCGACGGCCAGGCGAGCGTGCGGGCGTATCTGCTGGGGCCGCGAAGGGACCAGTTCGTCCGCGTCTTCTGTCGGAAGCTGCTCGGCTACGCGCTCGGCCGCGGCGTGCAGCTCTCTGACGAGCCTCTGCTCGAAGAGATGGCGGCCCGGCTGGTGGCCGCCGACTACCGGATCTCGGTCGCCATCGACGCGATTCTGGCGAGCCCGCAATTCCGCATGATCCGCGGCCGCGAAGCGGCCGATGACACCACGTGAGTATGCTTTCTTCGGGATGCCACAGGAAAGGATCCGACCCATGAGCCCGCAGCTTTCCCGCCGCACAAAACTCTCCCGCCGCATGGTGCTTCGCGGGCTCGGCGTGTCGATGGCCCTGCCGTGGATGGAGTCGCTCACCGCCGCCGGCGAGCCGGCCGTGGCGGGGGCGGCCGCGGCCTCCCCTCCGGTCCGCTTGGCCGTGCTCTTCGCCGGCAACGGATTCCACTCGAACGAGTGGTGGGCAAAAGGCTCCGGCAAGGAGATGGAACTCGGCAAGGTGCTCGAACCGGTGGCGGACTTCCGCGGCAAGATGCTGTTTGTGAAGGGCCTTTTCAACGCGGAGGCGAGGAAGGGCAACATCCACTCGTCGCAGACGGGCAACCTCCTCTCCGGGGCCCCGCTCGCCTCGGGCGGCGAGATCCGCTCCGGCACGAGCTTCGACCAGCACCTCGCCCAGACCTACGGCCGCGGCACGAAGGTGCCGAGCCTCGTGCTCGGCTGCGAGAAGAGCAACCCGAGCGTCCACAAGAACTACTCGATGCTCTACAGCTCGCACATCTCCTGGAGCAGCCCCACCACGCCCACGCCGCTGGAGATCTACCCGGCGCTGGCCTTCGACCGGCTCTTCAAGGACGAGTCGCATGCCGGCGACGCGAGCGTGCTCGACGCCGTGCTCGAGACCGCCGACGACCTCCGCCGTCGGATCAGCCGCGCCGACCGGCGGAAGCTCGACGAGTATTTCGACAGCGTCCGCGACGTCGAGGCCCGGATCGAGGCGGCCGGCAAGAAGGGGGAATTGCAGGGCTGGAAGCCGACGATCGCGAAGCCCGACACCCCGCGGCCGGCCGACGGCATCCCGCAGGACATCGCCGAGCACATGCGACTGATGTGCGACATTCTCGTCCTCGCCTTCCAGACCGACACGACGCGGATCGTCACGCTCAAGCTCAACAACGACCACTCGGCCCTGCGTTTCCCCAACCTGAAGGCCTCGAGCGGCAAGGGGGGAATCGACTACATGATCCACCACCTGCTCTCGCACTCCAACAACGCCGACTGGCTGGCGGTGAACCGGTTCTTCACGGAGCAGCTGGCCCACGTCGCCCGCCGGCTCGACGCGATCCAGGAGGGGGAACGGACGGCGCTCGACAACTCGATGGTCCTCTACTGCTCGAGCATGATGACGGGCAACCACAACAACGACGAGCTGCCGGTGGTGGTGCTCGGCAGCGCGGGAGGCGGCATCGAGACCGGCCGCGTGCTCGACTATTCGGGCAAGCCCGACCGGCAGATGTGCCGGCTCTACCTGTCGCTCATGTCGAAGATGGGCGTCCGCCAAAAGACCTTCGGCGACGCCAGGGCGCCGCTCGAGGAAGTCTGACACGGCGGTCTTGCGGCGGCGGCTTTCGCGGGCTGGACGGCCGCAGGAAAATCGCGATCATTCTTGGAGCCGCGGCGTTCGGTCAGGCCGCCGCCGCCGACGTTCCCTGACCCGCGAGGCAACCCCATGAAGATCATCCGCTTCCTTTCCGCCGGCCGCGAGCATTTCGGGCGACTCCACGACGACGGCCGCACGACGCTCCTCGAGGGGGATCTCTTCGGAGGCCTCCGCGACACCGGAACGCCGGCAACCGTCGACAAGCTGCTCGCGCCGCTCGTGCCCCGCGACATTCTCTGCGTCGGCCTCAACTACAAGAAGCACGCCGCCGAAAGCAACGCCGAGCCGCCGGTCCACCCGGTGCTGTTCATGAAGAACTCGGGCACGCTCCAGAACCCCGGCGACGCCATCGTCCTCCCGCGAAAGCTGCGCAGCGACGAGGTGGACTACGAGTGTGAGCTCGCCGTCGTCATCGGGAAGACCTGCCACAACGTCAGCCGGGCCGACGCGCTGCGTCACGTGCTCGGCTACACCTGCGCCAACGACGTCTCGGCCCGCGACTGGCAGCGGAACGGCGGGGGCGGGCAGTGGTGCCGCGGGAAGACGTTCGCCACGTTCTGCCCGCTCGGGCCCGCACTCGTGACCACCGACGAGATCACCGACCCCAACCGGCTCGCGATCAAGACGATCCTCAACGGCCAGACGCTCCAGGACTGGAACACCAGCGACATGATCTTCGACGTGCCGACGCTCGTGGAGTTCCTCTCGGCCAGCATGATCCTCAACCCCGGCACGGTGATCCTCACCGGCACGCCCCACGGCGTGGGCTTCGCCCGCAAGCCACCGGTGTATCTCAAGGCCGGCGACAGCGTGACGATCGAGATCGAGGGGATCGGCGCGCTCACAAACCCGGTGATCGAGGAAGCTGCCGGCTGAGATGCCGTCAGCCTGATGCCGCAGACTGCTCGACGTCATCCGTTCCCGCGACGTGGAAAAAACGTCCGGTCAGGTGCGTTGCCAGGTCGCGGGCTGAATCGAGCTCATGCCCCGGCCGCCGAAGCAGCCGCGAAGGCCGCGATCCGGGCGGCGAGGTCGCCGAGGAAGCGGGCCGCGGGGCCGCCATCGACGATCCGGTGATCGAACGTGAGCGAAAGCGGCAGCTGCCGCTGGAGGATGAAGCCCTCCTGACCGCCGGGCGGAGGCACGGGCTGCATGCGGATCGCCCCCACGCCGAGGATCGCGGCCTCGGGATGGTTGATCACCGGCGTGAAGAACTCGATCCCGTAGGAGCCCAGGCTCGTGAGCGTGAACACGCCCCCCTGCATGTCGGCGGCGGTGAGCCGGCCGGACCGGGCCCTCTCCACGAGCCAGCGCGTCTGCCGGGCCACCTCGGCAAGCGGTGAAGCCGCCACGTCGCGGACCACCGGTACGACGAGGCCGCCGGGGGCATCGACGGCCAGGCCGATGTCGATCCGGTCGCCGGGCAGCACGAGCTGCGTCTCCTCCCAGCGGGCCGCCAGCAGCGGATGGGCGAGGAGCGTGTCGGCGACCGCCTTGAGCAGCATGTCGTTGAGCGTGGCCGCCTCCGGTCCGGCGGCGGCCTTGAGGGCCGCGCGGGCCGCGAGCAGTGCCGTCGCATCGGCCCAGGCCGTGAGGGTGACGGGCACGGTCTCCTGACGGCTGCGGATCATCTGTCGGGCGATCGTGCGGCGGGTCTGCGTGATCGGCATCACCGTGGCTCCCGCCGCGCCGGCGACGTGGACTCCCGGGCCCCGGCCCACCGCTCCCGCCTCCGCCGCGGCCAGCACGTCCCGCTCCCGCACGCGGCCTCCCGCGCCGCTGCCCCTGATCGTGGCGACGTCGACGCCCCGATCCCGAGCAGCGCGACGCGCCCGCGGCGAGCTTCGCGGACTGCCTGCCGGCGGAAGTGCGTGGGCTGCGGCGCGTGCCGTAGCCGCCGGGCGGGCTGCCGGCCCGCCGCCGTGATGCCCCGGCGCGAGATCATCGGCCGACAGCCGGCCGCCGGGCAGCCGCGGCGTCACCGTCGCCAGGTCGATCCCCATCTGGCGGGCAAGCCGCCGCACGCTCGGAGACGCCGCGACGGGGATAGCCGCCGTCGCCGGGCTGGGGACGGCCGCAGCCAGATGTGTCTTCGCAACCGCCGGCGCAGGCGGGGCGCCGCCGGACTGCGGCAGCTGCGGCGCCGCAGCTGCCGCTGGAACTAACGCCGCAACGGCCGCAGCCGGGCCCGCCGGAGTCCCCCAGGCGGGCGTTTCTCCCGCCGCGCAGAGCTTCGCGATCGTGCGGCCGACGAGGACGGTCTGCCCCTCGGACGGCGCATCGGGGGCGAGATGCAACACGCCCCCGTCGACCGCCTCGATCTCCTGGGTCGCCTTTTCCCCTTCGAGCATGAAGAGCGGCTCGCCCGGTTTGACCGTGTCGCCCGGCTTCTTGATCCAGCCGGCGAACACGCCCTCCTCCATCGACCAGCCGAGCCTGGGGATCGTCACGTCAGCTGCCATCGCGTCGTGTGCTCCGAAAGTGTGATCGGCAAAGGGCCCTGCTCACTCCGCCAACAGCCCGCGGATCGCGGCCTCGATCGCCGCGGCACTCGGGACCACCTGCTCCTCGAGCACGGGGGCGTAGGGCGTGGGGGAGCGGACGCCGGTGACCCGCCGCACCGGCGCGTCGAGGTCGTCGAAGCCCCGATCGGCGGCGAGGGCCGCGATCTCGGCCGCGAGGCCGCAGGGCCCCGCCGGCTCGTCGACCACGAGCAGCCGGCCCGTCTTCGCCACCGACGCGAGGATCGCGTCGGCGTCGAGCGGCGAAACCGTCCGCGGATCGATCACCTCGACGCTCGCCCCGTCCTTGGCCACCGCCTCTGCCGCCGCCAGGCAGAGATGGTTCATCCGGCCCACCGCCACGACCGTGGCGTCGGTGCCCGGCCGGGCGATCCGCGCCTTCCCGAAGGGAATCTCGAAGTCCCCCTCCTCGACCGGGCCCTTGAGCTGCAAGAGCTCGCGGTGCTCGAGGAAGAGCACGGGATCGTCGCCGCGGAGCGCGTGCAGGAACAGTCCCTTGGCATCGCGGGGCGTCGAGGGCACCACGACCCGCAGCCCCGGCACCTGCGCAAACATGCCGTAATAACTGCCGGAGTGGTGCGTGGCCGCCGAGTGGCCGATGCCGATGCAGCCGCGGAGCACGACCGGCATCTTCAGCCGGCCGCTCGACATGAACTGCACCTTCGCGATCTGGTTGACGATCTCCCCCCAGGCGTCGAGCAGGAAGTCGACGAACATGAAGTCGACCACGGGTCGCGCCCCGGCCATCGCGGCGCCGCAGGCCAGGCCGGTGAAGCCACGCTCGCAGATCGGCGTGTCGCGAAGCCGGTCCGGGCCGTACTTCGCATACAGGCCGGCCGTGGTGCGGAAGTTGCCGCCGCGGCGGCCGATCCCCTCGCCGAGTACGAACACCGACGGGTCGGCGGCCATCGCGGATTCGAGCGCCTCCACCGTGGCCGCGATGAACGAGAGCGGCCGCGCGGCGGGGTCGGCGGCCGGCTCGCGGACATCCCGCGGCACGGCGTAGACGTGCGTGGTGGCGTCGGCGGCGGTCGGCGGCGGCGCCACCTCGGCATCGGCGCGGCCGCGGGCCACCTCGTCGGCCACCTGCTGCTCGATGGCATCGAGATCCCCGGCCGAGATCCCGTGATCCTCCTCGAGCTTGCGCCGGAAGGCGGCGATCGGGCAGCGATCCTTCCACGCGGCCACCTCCTCGCGGGTGCGGTAGTCGAAGTCGCCCATGCCCTCGGCGTGGGCCCGCGTGCGGTAGGTCTTGCACTCGATGAGCGTGGCCCCTTCGCCGGCCCGCGCCCGCTCCACCGCCCGCGCCGCCGCGGCATGCACGGCGAGCACGTCGTTGCCGTCGACCTCCTCGCCCGCGAGGCCGTAGTTGGCCGCGCGGCGGCCCACGTCGGGGATGCCGCTGGCCTCGGCAAAGGGAACCTCGGTCGCGAACTGGTTGTTCTCGCAGATGAAGAGCACCGGCAGCTTCCAGATGGCGGCCATGTTGAGCCCCTCGTGGAAGGCGCCGTTGTTGACCGCGCCGTCGCCGAAGAAGGCCGCGGCGACGCCGCCGTTCTGGGCGAGCTTGAAGGCGTAGCCGCCACCGGCCGCCTGGAGGATGCAGGGGCCGACGATGCCGCTCGTCCCCAGCATGCCGATCTCCGGCGCGAAGAGGTGCATGCTGCCGCCACGGCCCCGAGAGCAGCCGGTGGCCCGGCCAAAGAGCTCGGCGATGAGCTGGCCGGGCGGGAGTCCCTTGGCCAGCGCGTGGCCGTGGCCGCGATGCGTGCTGAAGACGACGTCGGTCGGCTCGAGATGCGCGCAGACGCCGGCGGCGATCGCCTCCTGCCCCACGTAGGTGTGGCAGGCGCCGTGGATCAGGCCCCGCTGATGGCAGCGGGCAAGTTCCTCCTCGGTGAGCCGGATCACGAGCATCGAGCGGTAGAGGCCGAGCAGGGCCTCGCGGTCGAGGCCGGCTGCAGCCTTGGCGTTCGCCCGCTTGTCGCGCGGCTTGGCCGCCGTGGTGGAGGTTTTGTCGGTGCGGCTCACTTGGTTTCTCCCTTGGTCCTTGGGCCGATGGTTCCGCCGGCGTTCATCGCCAGATTACCGCCGTCCATCGGGATCAGCGTGCCCGTGATCCACGAGGAGGCATCGGAGGCGAGAAGCACGATCAGTCCCTGGATGTCCGCGGGGGTGCCGAGCCGGCCCCGCGGGATTCCCGAGAGGAATTTTTCGCCGAGCGCCGGATCGGCCGCGATCCGCTGCTCGAGGCCGGGGTTCATCACCTGGGCCGGAAGGATCGCGTTGACGCGAACGCCCCGCGCCGCCCACTCGGTGGAGAGCTCGCGGGTCATCTGGGCCACCGCGCCCATCGCCATCGCATAGGCGATGTGGCCGCGGCCGAGCGACGTCACGCCGCCGATGCTGCCGATGTTCACGATCGATCCGCCCCCCTGGCGGAACATTCGACAGGCCGCCTCCCGGCAGTGGGCGAACCGGCCGACGACGAGGTTCTCCAGCACCTGGCGGATCTGCTCGGGCGTGATCGCGAGCGGATCGGCCTGGATCCCGTCGCCGGCGACGTTGGCGAGGAAGTCGACGCGGCCGAACTCCGCGTCGATCCAGGCGAAAAGCCGGCTGGCTGCCTCGACGTCCGACGTGTCGTGCACCCTGCCCACCGCCCGGCCGCCCGCCGCCTCGATCTCCTGCGCGGTGGCGGCGAGGCCCGCCTCGTTGCGGTCGAGCATCACCACCGTCGCCCCGTGGGCGGCGAGTGCGATGGCCGACGCCTTGCCCATGCCGCTGGCGGCCCCGGAGACGACGGCGATTTTTCCAGAGAGATCGAAGAGCGGAGGAGGCTTCAAAGACATCGTGGTTCCGTGGATTGGCGGCGATGAAAGGAAACGATACCGATCAGGATTTGGAAACGGCGGACGCACGGCGTTCGATGAACCACCAGGAGAGCAGGGCCATGAGCACGCCCCAGGCCATCACGCCCGCCATCGGGACGACGCCGAAGCTGCCGACGATCTTCGGGGCGAAGATGCCGCCGCCGTTGGCCACCGAGTTGACCAGCGCGATGCCGGCGGCTGCGGCAACGCCTCCCAGGAACAGCGGCGGCAAAGCCCAGAAGACGGGGAGCACCGCCATCATGCCGGCCTGCGCCAGCGCGAGGCCGACGAGCTGCCCCCACGGGCCCACCGGCATCGAGGCCAGGAACCAGCCGGCCGCCGCGATCGCAAGCGACACCAGCACGACGGGCGATCTGCGGCCGGTGGCGTCGGAAATCCGGCTCGCGGCGAGCATGGCGATCACCGACAGCACCTGCGGCACGGAAGAGAGCAGGCCCACCTTCCAGTTTTCCGTCTGAAAGGAGTCCTTGATCAGCTTCGGGAGATAGGCACCCATGGCGTTGGTGCCGATCGCGACGGTGATGTAGAGGCCGATCAGGATCCACAATCGTGCGTCGGCGAGCGCCGAGAGCTTCTCGCTCCCGCCGGCGACCAGCCGCCGACCGTCCTCGGCCGCGCGGTCGGCCTCGAGCCACTCGCGCTCCTCGGCCGTGAGCCACGCCGCATCCCGCGGGCCATCCGGCAGGAAATAGAGGACGGAAAAGCCGAGCAGCACGGAGGGAATCCCCTCGAGGATGAAGAGCCATTGCCAGCCGGAAAGGGCCGCCACACCATCCATGGAATCGAGGATCAGCCCCGATGCGAGATTGCCGAGAATGCTCGCGACGGGAATCGCGAGCATGAACCAGGCGACCACGCGCGCCCGCACGGTCGCCGGAAACCAGGCCGTCATGTAGTAGATGATGCCCGGAAAGAAACCCGCCTCGGCGACGCCCAAGAGGATCCTGGCGGCAAAGTAGCTCGTCGGCCCGATCACCCACGCCGTGAGCGTCGAGACGAGGCCCCAAGAGATCATGATCCGCGCGATCCAGCGGCGGGCGCCGACCTTCCGCAGAAACATGTTGCTCGGCACTTCGAAGACGAGATAGCCGACGTAGAAGATGCCGTAGCCCCAGTCGATGATCGCGTCGGTCAGCCCGAGGCTGTCCTTCATTTGCAGCCTTGCGAAGCCGACGTTGGCCCGATCGATGATGTTGAAGGCGTAGAGCACCCCCAGGAACGGCACGAGCCGCCAGATCGCCTTCTGCATCGTCCGCCGGCCGATGTCGTTCATGGCTCCCTGCCCGCCCCCTCTGCGACGAGAGCCAGCGCCCGGCCGTAGCCGCCGCGGGTGGCCGCGATCTTGATGGGCGCGAAGAGGAAGAAGGCATCGCGGCCGGCGATCGGCTCCAGGCCCGTGAGCATCTCCACGACGACGAGCCCCTTCGAGGCCGCCAGCCAGTCGACCTCGCGGGCGACCGTCGCATCGACGCCGCCGAGCGTCGGGCCGTCGGTGCCCAGGCAGCGGATGCCCTGCCCAGCCAGATAGGCCACGGCCTCGGGCGACACCGCGGGCCAGCCCTCGGCCAGTCCCGCGAGCGGCTTGGCCAGGCAGGGATCGACCGCGGGGGCCGCCGGCAGCGGCTTCAGGTGCTTGTCGGTGTGGCCCGAGAAGAACAGCACGACGTCGCCGGCTTTGAAGGGCCGCGTGGCCGCATGCTTTTCGAGGAAATCGCGGGTGACGAGCGGACTTGCGGGCTTGCCCTCCGCGAACGCCGCCGTGCCGACGAGACCGCGGATATCGACGACGTGCGCCGGGCCCATCATGCTCGCCAGCGGCGCGTCGGACGTGCGGAGGCTCGACGTGCCGAGCGGCCCATGCTTCTTCTCGTAGCCGGCCACGGCCTCGCGGACGGCGGGCTCCGCGGCGGCGATCTCGGCCCGGTCGGCCGGCAGCGAGAAGCTCGGCAATACGACGTGCGTGCCGGCGAAGCTGTCGAAGAGATGGCCCAGCGCGAAGAAAGGACCGCGCTCCTTCGAGAACGCATTGAGCACCTTCGCGATGTAGCGGCCCCCCTCCTCGCCTGGCCCCCACCCGGGCCACACGATCGGCAGGTTTTCATCGAGCGTCACGGACAGATCGACGACCGCCTTCGCCTTCGCGCGGGCGATGAGCCGCCTGGCGAGATCCGGCTCGGTGACGGCGAGCAAACGGCACTCGCCCCCCGACCCGCCGGCGTGCTTGGCGGGCAGCAGCGCCACGAACGATCCCGTCGCGGGCAGGCTGCCAAGATTCGTCGCACACTCCACCCACACCATCCCCCGGCTGCCCCCGGCCCGATGGGTGGCCACGGCGAGGTTTGGCAGGGGACCCATGCTCGCGCCGTCGATGGCGAGCGTCTTCACGCCGCGATCGGCGAGGTAGGTCATTGTTTCGGGCTTGGGCGCCGCCCAGCCGGGCGTTTTCTTCCGCAGCGCGTCCGATACGAACCGTTCCCCGGCGGGAAACGGCTTGTAGTAGGCGTCGGTGTAGCCCGTGCGGAAGCAGACGACGTCGCCGGGGCCGACCGGCCGGTGGGCGAGCTCCCATTCGCGGACATGCTCGGGGCCGATCAAGAAACTCTCGCCGGGGGCGGCTTGGTCGCGGTGCCGCGTGAGGTCGATCACGCACGCCTCGCCGCAGAACTGCCAGGCGGGCACCTTGTCGCCGGTGACGGCACCCATCGGCCCGGCACCGTCGAGGCCGGAGTCGGGGGGCGGCACGAAGTGGGCCGGGGCGTCCCACTGGGTGCCCGTGTGCTCGTCGATCACGAGCATGTCGCGGTGCCGGCCGGTGCGGCCGAACGTGGCCGTCGGCACGACCGCCAGCGGCGTCATCCCGACCGGCCAGACGCAGGGCAGATCGGCCGCGACGGTGAGCGACAGATCGACCAAGGCAGGCTCGCCAGCCCCCGCGGCGAAGGCGACCAGAACGCCGCCCAGGATCGCGCCCACCACGACAGAGCCGCGACGGCGTACGGCGGCGTGCAGCATGCGCAATCCTCTCCCTCTCAGGCCGAGACGACCCGCGGGCCGGGGACTCCATTGACGATCGACGGGAGCGGCCCACCCGTGAGCGCCGCCACCGCCAGGCCGGCGACGGTCGTGCGCAGGCGGTGAACCGCCGCGGCGCTCACGCTGGCGACATGCGGGGCGAGCACCACGTTCGCCCGGCCGAGGATCGGATGGCCGGCGGGGATTGGCTCGGGAGCGAAGACGTCGAGGGCGGCGCCGGCGACGTGCCCCGAGTCGAGGGCGGCAACGAGCGCGTCGGGCTCGACGAGATCACCGCGGGAGAGGTTGACCAGCAACAGCCCAGGCTTCGCCGCCGCGAGCGTCTTGGCGTTGATCATGCCTTTGGTCTCGGGCAGCGACGGGCAGTGGAGCGTGACAAGATCGCTTTCCGCGAGCAGTTTCGGAAGAGGAATGGATTCAGCGCCGAGGGCGGCGACAGCCTCGGGCTTCGCCACCGGATCGCTCACGAGCACCCGGCCGCCGAACGCCACGATCCGCCGCACGACCCCACGGCCGATCCGGCCGAATCCCACGACGCCGCACGTCATGCCGGCGAGCGTGCGGAAAGCGGCGGGCGGCGCGGCGATCTTCCACTCGCCCTCGTGCACCAGCCTGCTCTGTGCCGGGACGTGCCGGGTGAGGGCGAGGATGAACGCCAGAGTATGGTCGGCGACCTCGTCGATGCAGTAGTCGGGAACGTTGCAGACGGGAATGCCACAGGACCGTGCGGCGGCGAGGTCGACGTTGTCCACCCCGATCCCGTAGCGGACGATCACCCGGGCCCGCCGCATCGCGGCGATGACATCGGCATTCACCGGCGCGAACTGCGTGATCACGGCGTCGGCATCGGCCACCGCCGTGGCGAGCCGGGCCGGATCCTTCGTCTGGACGGAGACGAGGGTCGCGCCGGCCGCGGTGGCAATCGCCTCCTCGGTGGCGAGGTCGGGAAAACTGTGATCCGTCAAAATGATCTTCATAGGGCACCAAGTTTAAAATGTCGGCAACTAACGTGCAATCGCACCCGGGCGTTCGGACCGCGGTCGATTCACCACATGCGCGGGAGTCCGGCCGGCAAGGACGTCGGCCACCCCCTGGGCGGCCTTCGTCTGGAGTTCCACCTGCGACTCCTCCGAATACCAGCCGATGTGGTCGGACAGCACGACGTTGTCGAGCCCGAAGAGCGGATAGTCTCGCGGCACGGGTTCCTGCTCATGCACGTCGATGCCCGCCGCGGAGAGTCTGCCGTCGCGGAGCGCCTCGTGGAGCGCCGTGGTGTCCACAAGCCCGCCGCGGCTCGTGTTGATGAACACCGCAGCAGGCTTCATCCGGGCGAAGGCCGCGCGGTCGAAGAGGTGCCGGGTTTTCGCCGTCAGCGGCACGTGACAGGAGAGATAGTCGGACTCCGTGAGGAGCGTCTCGAAATCGACCGGCTCCGCGCCGGCGGCCCGAACCACGTCGGCGGATACGAACGGGTCGTGCACGAGCACGCGGGCCAAGTCAAATCCGCGCACCTTCCGGTGGACCGTGCGTGCGATGCCTCCGTAGCCGGCCAGGCCGAACACCTTGCCGGCCGTGCGATGGATCGGGTCGCGGCGGCCGATGTCCCAGAGGCCCGCCCGGACCTGTCGATCGCGGATCGCGGTCTTCCGTACGCAGGCGAGCCACAGGGCGACCGCATGGTCGGAGACGTCCTCGTAGCAGTAGTCGGGCACGTTGACCACGAGAATCCCGCGGGCGGTGGCGGCCTCGACGTCGATCGTGTCATATCCGACGCCGTAGCGGGCGATCACCCGGCAGCGTTCCAGCCCGGCGATGACCGCGGCCGTGATCGGCGTGAGATTCACGGTGATGCCGTCGGCATCGTGGCACAACTTCACGATTTCGTCGGTCGTGTGGGCCTGCCCCCCTTCGATGACGAGCATCCCGAGCGGTTCGAGCACCCGTCGTTCGGGAGCATGGTCGGCAAAGCGATCCTCCAGCAGAACGATTTTCGGTGTCGGCCTCATGGATGTTCGCCGCTCCTCGAGTTGGGGGACGGGTTGGGAACAGCCATGGCTCGCGTCGCGCCCGTCGACATGCCGCCATCGACGAGCAGCGTCTGTCCGGTGACGTAGGAACTGGCCGACGACGCCAGGAACAATAGCGCGCCGTCGAGTTCGGGGATCGTGCCGGGTCGCTTGAGCGGCAGCCTGTCGCACAGGTACTCGACCCACGCGGCGTTCTCGTAGAGCGCCGCGGTCTGTTCCGTGCGGAACCATCCCGGAGCGAGGCAGTTGACCGTGACGCCTTCCGGCCCCCAGTCGTCGGCCAAGCTCATCGTGAGCTGCTTCATGCCGCCCCGGCTGGCGCAGTAGGCCGCGATGCCCGCATAGCCGAACACGCACGTCAGCGAGCCGATGTTGATCACCCGCCCATAGCCGCGGGCGAGCATGCCCGGCACCACCGCTTGGGCGACGAAGAACGCTCCACGGAGGTTCGTGTCGAGCACACGGTTCCAGTCGTCCCAGGTGAGATCGAGGGCCCGTTTCCGCACGTTGCAGCCGGCGTTGTTGACGAGAATGTCGACCACGAGTCCGGAGCGGATCCGCGCCGCCAGCCCTTCGATGCTCGCCCGGCTGGTCACGTCAAGCGCCAGCGGCACCGCCCGTCGGCCGAGCGACTCGATCTCCCGGACGACGTCAGCGAGTGACTTCTCTTCTCGTGCTGTGACCACGAGGTCGGCGCCGGCGGCGGCGAGCGTGCTGGCGAATCGTCGTCCGAGCCCACGGCTGGCGCCGGTCACGACCGCCGTTTTACCCGTGAGGTCGAAGGCCGCGACGGGATTGGCGGTCGGATGCGGCGCGGATGTCTCCGACGTGGCTGCCATATCGAACTTCCTGAGAACGCCGTTCACGCTGACTGATTCACGGTGCCTGCGTGCCGGCCCGGGCCTGCCGCACCATGTCGCGGACCTCGGCGACGCGGCTCGCGACGGCGGCGAAGTCACCGGCCGCGACGTGCTGTGACTGGATCAGTTCACCACCGAGCCCGACGGCGCAGGCGCCCGCCTTGAACCAGGTCGCCAGCGCTGCGACCGACACCTCGCCGATGCTCGTCGGCAACAGCCGCGTGGCGGGGCACGGCCCCAGGACCTGCTTGATGAAGTCGGGCCCCCCGGCGGCCCGCGCGGGGAAGAGCTTGATGATCTCCGCCCCCATCTCCTCGGCCGTCGCGATCTCCGTCACCGTCTGACAGCCAGGCAAATAGGCGATCCGGCGCCGGTTGCAGAGCCGGGCTACGCGTTCGTTGAACGACGGCCCGACGATGAACTGCGCCCCGAAGGCGATGTAGAGCGCTGCCGTCGACTCGTCGACGATCGAGCCCGCGCCGAGGACCATCTTTGGCAGGTGTTTGGCTGCATGGGCCGCGGCGACGCGGAAGGCCTCGATCGCCTGCGGGCTGCGGTTGGTGAACTCGCACACCGTTCCGCCGCCGTCAGCGATCGCGGACACGACGCGGCACGTGATGTCGGGATCGACATGGTGGAAGATGGGCACGAGCCCCTCGTCGAGCAGACGCTGGTAGACGTCGAGCCGGCTGAAACGAAGCATGCACTTCTCCGTGGCGGTGACTGCCCGGCGGGATCGACAAGGCGATGCCGCCGCAGCAACTCGCAGCAGGCTAAACCGTCGACAACCAGTCTGGCAAGCCGCGGACTCAGCCCGCCGCGGCGATCGCCGCCTCGACTTCCGCCCGCGTCGGGCATCCGAGCCGACCGCCGAAGCGGCCGCACTTGAGCGTGGCCGCGGTGCAGGCCAGCCGCGCGGCCGTGGCGATCGGCATCCCCTCGAGGATCGCCAGGGCCAGCGCCCCATGAAACACATCGCCCGCGGCAAGCGTGTCGACGGCCGCGATCGACGGCGCCGGCACGTGGTGGATGGTGTCGCCTTCCACCCAGAAGTAGCCCTCGGGACCGCAGGAAGCGCCGACGTGGCCGGCATGCGTCGCGGACACGGCCCGGAGGGCGGCCGGCACGTCGCTCATCCCCGTGCAGGCGAGCAGGCCGGCGTCGGAGAACACCGCATAGTCGGCCAGCGGCACGAGCCGGCGGAGAATCTCCGGCGGTCCGACGTCGCCGTCAAGCATCGTGGGAATCCCGCGGAGCCTCGCAGCCTGGAGGGCGGCCTCCGCCCCCGCGGGCCAGCGGACGTCACAATGCACCATGCCCGCGCCCTCGAGCATGTCGAGCGGCAGCCAGTCCGTCCCGGCGTCGAGGTCGGGATCGTGGAAGGGTACGACGAGCCGCTGCCCCTGTTCGTCCACGATGACGGTCGCCTGCGAGGACCGTCCGCCCGGCACCATGCGGAGGCCGGAGACATCGAGCCCCTCGGCGGCGAGCGAGTCGCGAATGAAGGTGCCGTCGGCGTCGTCTCCCACGCGGGCCCAGACGGCGGCCCGCCCTCCCAGCCGCGCAAACGCACAGGCCGCCGAAACGGCCATGCCGTCGGCGATCCGGCACATCCGATTCGCCAGCGCCTTGGCCGGCAAAGGGGGCACCGTCGCCACGCGGAAGATGCCGGTGGCACACACGCCGCCGACCGCGATCAATCTGGGAACCGAAGCGACGGTCATCGGGGGCTGCCTGTCCGGTCCTACGGGCACGAAGATGCCCGCGACGGCCGGCGGCACCCAGCGAGCCCGTATTATGTCGCCCGCGTCACGCCGCGAAAAGTCGCCCGGCTGCCGCAGCGTCGACGTGCACTCGGCAGCGTCAGACGCCGTCGTAGTCCCGCACGGGCCGCGGCGGATTGCCCCAGTGGCTGTCGGGATCCCGGCCGCTGACCACGATGCCCTCGTTGTTCCAGCCCAGCGTGCCGCGGACGTCCGGCGTGCAGTAGCGGAGCGTCAGCCCGCAGCGACGGCGGTCCGAATCATTGACCTCGGAGCCATGGAGCAGCAGGTCGGAGTGGATGGAGCACTGCCCGGCCCGCAATTCGTTGTAGACGACCGCGCCATACTCTTCGGCGTTCTCGACGGTCTGGTCCAGCACGTTGTCCTCCTCCGCCGTGCTGCGCCGATAGGTCAACGGGCCCTGGAGGTGCGAGCCGGCCACGAACTTCATGCAGCCGTTCGCCACGTCCGCGTCGTCGATCGCCAGCCAGACGGTGAGCGTCTTCGAAGGGGTCAGCGGCCAGTACGAGGCGTCCTGGTGCCAGGCGACGGTCTTGCCGTCGCCCGGCATCTTGCAAAAGAAATGCGCGCCCCATCCGATCACGTCGTCACCGAGCAGGTCCTTGACGAAGGAGACGATCCGCGGATGCCTGATGAGATCCCAGACCACGCCGTACTTCATGTGCGCGTGCTTGACCGAATAACTGCCGGCGCCCTTGGCCATCACGGTCGCCATCAGTTCATCGACGAACGTCCGCACGCGGCCGACCTCCTCGGCCGGGAGCGCGTTCAGGCCGGTGATGTAACCCTCCCGGTTGTAGTGGGCGATCTGCTCCCGCGACAGCACCCGAGGATGCTCGTTCGTGGTCGGATGGAACTCAAGATCCCGGTCCATCTCGGCCAGCTGCGCCTGGGTCGGGTAGGTCTTGAACACGCGTTCGCCGCTCATTGCGAATGGTCTCCTCGAGGTGCTTACGAATCGTTCCGGGCCGGCGCCGACGCTCGCCGATGGGCTTCAAGAGTTGTAACGCACAGTGCTTCCGGTACTCAATGCTCAGGCGAGCACGTCGCGGATCACGGTGCCGCCGACGTCGGTGAGGCGGAAGTCG
>CAZJHQ010000035.1:0-30194 GCA_964545915.1 uncultured Candidatus Kuenenia sp.
CAGCGGCCACGGTCGCCCGGAGGTGCGACCGCATGGCCGTCCGGCGAACCCTTGGCGTTCGCCGCGACGGCCCAAGGCTGTCGGGGCCATGGATGGGCTGGTATTCGCGCCGGCGCATCCCTCCGGGCCTGCTTCGGCTTACGCGAGGCTCGCCAGGATGGCGAGCCATCGCACGCCGCCGCGCAGCGGCCACGGTCGCCCGGAGGTGCGACCGCATGGCCGTCCGGCGAACCCTTGGCGTTCGCCGCGACGGCCCAAGGCTGTCGGGGCCATGGATGGCCCGACAGCCGTGAAGTCAGAAGTCATACCACATGCCGATGCCAGCGCGGTTCTGCTTGTAGAACACGAACTCGTACTGCGGGTCGGATCCGTAGAGGTACTCGAACCCGATCCGCAAGAGCTTTTCGCTCCGCGCTCCGCGCCAGGCCCAGCCGGTCTGCACACAGACGTTGCCTCCCCAGTCGAGCTCCTGCCGCGACATGCCATTGACCGCCAGGAACGGGGCGCCCGCGATGCCGGTCGGCCGGGCCTGAATGAGCTCCGTGCCGAATTGAAACTCCCACGGCTCCGAGCCACCGGAATTGTTGAACGAGTAGCCCACGTCGCCGTAGATCCGCAGCCAATCGAACAGGTAGTACGAGTTGCCCCAGACCAGCGCGTCGCGCAGGTAGTTCACCCGGGGAAAGCTCCAGTGCTTGAGCATCACCTCGTCGCCGAGATGCGCGCTCAAGTGGTAATAGCCGAACTTCGTCTGCCAGCGGCCGATGCCGAACACGAGCGGAATGCCGAACCGGTAGTCGGACGACCGCAGATCGACCTCGTCGCCCGGATCGAGCCGCACGAACGCCGCGCCCTCGACCTGCACCTCGAAGCCCTGCGGATGCAGCACCGGGTCGGAACCATAACGGAGGATCGACATCCGTCCGCCGGTGGTCATGTCCCACATCCAGCCGTTCCGCACCGCGGGCGTGAACGGGTCGGCGGCCGCGTCGTCGTACCAGACGGTGGCAAACCGCGGCTCCTTGGGGCCCGCGAGGTAACTCGTGTAGATGAGGTTGTTCGGCAGCAGGTGCCAGCCCCAGGGCCGCGGCGCCCACAGGTCGTCGAAGCAATTCGAAGCGGCGCCGCTTGGAATGGGGCATTCCTCCGGACAGCACGGACCAGCCTCGTACGGCATGTCGAGGACGACGGGCCCCTGCGGCTGCGGCGGAGGCAGGAAGCGGAGTTCCGGCGCAGGCATCGACTCCGGCACCGGCGTCTGACCGGCCGCCAGGGGATCGGTCGCCCAGGCCGACACGGCCCACAGCACCACCAGCGCACCGGTTGCCGCACGCCAGTGGCGATGACACGACGAACCGGTCTGCTCGTGGCGGGCTGCGGTCATGAGAATCTTGCCGGCTGGCTCCGGGGTGCGAATCGACGCCGACCGACGCCCACTCTAGGGACTGCGGCGCCACCGGCCAGAGAGAGATCGGCAGCCCAGGGTCGATTCTCGCACCACTTTGAAGCCTGTTTCTCCATCACCGTGCAACGGGGCAACGCGGGCAAGATCCAAACGCCGACTGCTTTGCCAGCCGCCCCAGGACCCCCGGGCAGCCTGCAACCTGCGGCCCCCGCGGCCCGCGCATTCCGCCGACACCCCTGGCCATGCCCCGTTCATATCAGGTACTTTGACGCTGGAGTCGTCTCCAGCCGACAGAGGGATCAACCGATGGCCGCCACCCGATCTTTCGCACTGCTCTGTGTCGTTGCCATCCTGTGCGGCTGTGCGAAGTCCGACCCGCAGGCCACTCCGGGAGCCGGAGCCGACGCCGGCGTGAAGCGGTTCGTGTTCATCGCCAACGGCGACGACCCGTTCTGGGACGCTTGCAACGCCGGGCTCGTCGAGGGCGCCAAGCGATGCGGCCTCGAGGCCAAGGGCCTGCGGGTGGTGATGGAGAAGAACAACGGCACCGCCCAGGGGCAGATCGAGAAACTGCGGCAATTCGGCAGCCAGTCGGACATCGCGGGCGTGGCGATCTCCGTCATCCAGGCGGAGAACGTGGCGATCGTCGAGGAGATGAAGAGTCTCGCCGCCAAGGGCGTGAAAGTCATCACGGTGGACGGAGACGTGAACCGCGACACGTTCCGCGATGCCCGCCCCTTCTACATCGGCACCGACAACATCGTCGCCGGACGACTGCTGGGGGCTGCCGCGAAGGCGATTCTCACGGCCCGCGGCAAGACGCAGGGCAGCTACGTGCAGTTCGCCGGATTCACCGACAACGACAACGCCCGGGCCCGGATGAACGGCGTCCGGGAGACGCTGGGCGCCGCCTTCACCGAAGTGGACCGGATGAGCGACGAAATGGACCTCGCCAAGGCCCGGGACAACGTCCGCACGGCGTTGGTGAACCATCCCGATCTGACCGCCCTCGTCGGCATCTGGGCCTACAACGCGCCGGCGATCGCCGAGGTCGTGCAGGAGCGGGGCGTCCGCGACCGGCTCACCGTCGTCACGTTCGACGCCCAGGCGGCCGCGATCGAGCGGATGGCCGCCGGTCAGATCGACGCCATGGTCGTGCAGAATCCGTTCGAGATGGGCATCCGCACGGTCCGGCTGCTCACCGCCATGCACACCGGCGACGAGGCCACGATCGCCGAAATGTTTCCGCATCGCACCGCCCCCGACGGCGACCTCCACACCACGGGGCTGCGGCTCATCGTGCCCGACACCGATGCCCGCGTGCAGCCGACCGACATCGAGATGCAGGGGTTCGAATACCTGCCGCTGACGAAGTTCCGCGAGTGGCTCGCGTCCTACGGCCTGTCGAGCTCCTGATCCGCCATGCCCGAGCCCTCCGGTCAGCCAAAAGCCACGGTCCTGCTCCGCTCCGGTGAGTGGGCGCTGCTGGCGGCGATCCTCATCGCCGTCGTCCTCACGGCGCTGGTCGACGCCAATCACAGCTACTGGTTCCGTCCCCTGGAGAGCCTGCGGGACATCGCCCGCAACACCGCCCTGCTGGGGATCTTCGCGCTCGGCGCCACCGTGGTGATCATCGCCGGCGGCATCGACCTGTCCGCGGGATCGATGATCGCGCTGTCGGGAACGGTCGCCGCCGCCACCATGGTCGCCCTGGCCCCGGCGGCGATGCTCGGCTTCAAGCCGGTCGGTCCGACGATCGTGGCCGTCGCCTGCCTGGCCAGCCTGCTGGTCGGCTTCCTCGTCGGCACGCTCCATGCGTGGCTGATCACGGCGGTCCGCCTGCCCCCGTTCATCGCCACGCTGGCCACGCTCGTCGGCCTGCGGAGCTTCGCCCGGGCGCTGTGCGAGAGCACGACGGCGGCGTTCACGCCCACGAAGAGCGCGATGATCAACGTCTCCGACCCGCTGTTCAAGGCCGTCCGCGACAACGTCTGGATTCCGGTCGCGGTGTTCGGCCTGCTCGCCTTCGCGACCTGGCTGATCCTCACCCGCACCGTGCTCGGCCGCCATGTCCACGCGCTCGGGGGCAACGAGCAGGCGGCCCGCCTGGCCGGCATCCGCACCGACAACGTCAAGTGGTTCGCCTACTGCTTCGGGGCGATGACCGCGGCCCTGGCCGGCCTGTTCTACGTGGCCAACGAGTCGGTCGCCGCCCCCGTCAACCAGGGCCGCGGCCACGAACTCAACGCCATCGCCGCGGCCGTCGTCGGCGGCTGCTCGCTCACCGGGGGCGTCGGCACGGTGCCCGGGACCGTGCTCGGCGCGATCTTTCTTCGCGTCGTGATCGACGCCGTGTCGAAGATCATCAAGACCGGCGCCGACGTCTACGAGGGACTGATCGTCGGCATCGTGGTGGTGATCGCCGTCACGTTCTCGCAGGTCGGCCAACTGGCCAAGGGGGGGCGACGGCTGCTGCCGGGACCGCTCGGCCTGTGCGCGATCCCCATGCTCGCGCTGCTGTGCGGGGCGGTCGTGGCAATGACGGCCAGCGGCCCGGCGGGCCTCGCCTCGGGGCTGACCGCCCTCGTCTTCCTCGCAGGGGTGCGAGCCTGGGAGTCGCGCGGCGGACGGGCGCCGAGGCCGTCATGACCGCCGGCGCCAGCGACCTCGCGATCGCGATGCGGGGCATCGGCAAGCGGTTTCCCGGTGTCGTCGCCCTCGCCGACGTCACGCTCGAGGTCGGCCGTGGGGAACTGCGGGCCATCTGCGGCGAAAACGGCGCCGGCAAGAGCACGCTGATGAAAATTCTCTCCGGCGTCTACCAGCCGGACGACGGCACACTGGAGGTCGATGGCGCGCCGGTCGCCTTCACGGGCACCCGTGACGCCGAGCGGGCGGGGATCGCGATCATCCACCAGGAGCTCGCGCTCGTCGAGGACCTCACCGTCGCGGCCAACGTGTTCCTGGGCCGGGAGCGGCGCACGGCCGCGGGGCTGATCGACGACCGCACGATGGAGGCCGAGTGCCGCCGCCTCCTCGCCCTGCTGGAGTGCCAGGTCGATCCCCGGGCCCGCACCGGCAGCCTGCGGGTCGGCGATCAGCAGCTCGTGGAGATCGCCAAGGCGCTGTCGCTCGACGCCCGGATCCTGGTGATGGACGAGCCCACCAGCGCCCTGACCGAGACCGAATCGGCCCGGCTCGAGCGGATCATCGCCCGGCTGCGGGACAGCGGCACCACGATCCTCTACATCTCGCACAAGATGGACGAGGTCTTCCGGCTCGCCGACCGGATCACGGTGCTCCGCGATGGCCGCCACGTGCGGACGGTGGACCGATCGGCGACGACGCCCGCCGAGGTCACCGGCTGGATGGTGGGCCGCCAGATCGCCGGGCACGATTTCCATCGCGCCATGGCCCGCGGGCCGCGGCTGCTGGAGATTCGCGGCCTCACGCTCCCCTGGCCCGCGCATCCCCGCGGCTACCGGCTGGCGAACGTGAGCCTCGACCTGCACGCGGGGGAGATCCTCGGCATCGCCGGTCTGATGGGGGCGGGCCGCACCGAACTCCTGGAGACGATCTTCGGCGCCGGCGAGCCAAGCTGGACCGGCAGCATGCGGCTCCGGGGTGCACCGGTGCGGTTCACGCATCCGGCCGAGGCCTGCGCGGCCGGCATCGCCATGGTCACCGAGGACCGCAAGCGGCTGGGTTTGTTCCCGGATCTCGACGTGGCGGCAAACGTCAGTCTGTGCAGCCTCCGGGAGGCGACCCGCGGCGGACTGCTCGACCGGCGCCGCGAGGAGGCGCTCGTCGCCGGTCCGATCCGCGACACGGGCGTGAAGACGCCCGGCCCCCATGCGGCCATCACCGGCCTCTCGGGCGGCAATCAGCAGAAGTGCATCATCGGCCGCTGGCTGCTGACGAAGCCGGCGATCCTCCTGCTCGACGATCCCACCCGCGGCATCGACGTCGGCGCCAAAGCCGAGCTCTACCACTTGATCGACCGCCTCTGCCGGGAAGGGCTCGGCGTGATCCTCACCTCGAGCGAGCTCCCTGAACTGCTCACCCTCGCCGACCGGATCGTGGTGCTGGCCGAGGGCCGGCTGACGGCCGAGTTCTCCCGGGCCGAGGCCACCGAGCAGAAGATCATGCACGCCGCCACGGGCGGGTGAGACGGCGACCGCATGAGCCGCCAAGCGGGGCGCGACGCAAGTGGCCCAAGAAGCCCCGGGTGGAAACCCGGGGACTCCGGGCACGAAAACCACCCCGCCGTCCACGCCGCACGACGGCCCATGATTCCGCGGCACAGGCCCGCATCACGCCCCGAGATACCGCGACACGATCGCGCGGGCACGCGCCTCCTCGCGTGTGCCGGTGACGATCGCCCGCCCGTCGGCGAACACCGCCAGTTCGATGCCCGGCTCGACGGCCGCCCGCACGATCCAGGCATTCGCCGTGACCGGCACCACGGCGGCCAGCCGCGCGGCCAGCGCCACGAGATCGACGGCCGCGCCGGCCGCCGGCACCTGCACGGCATCGCGGCCGCAGAGCACGGCCGGCCGACCGCCGATCCGGCCCTCGAGCCAGGGATAGTCGCCGCCGCGGCAGGTCGGGCAGCCCGTCTTGGCGAGCGAAGCCAGATCGACCGTCCGCCACGCCTGCTCCCAGAGATCGCAGACGAGGAGCCGGTCGCCGGCCCGCGATCCCCCCACCAGCAGCCGCATCGCCTCCATGGCCTGAACCGCGCCGACCACGAGCACGGCCGGCCCGACGACGCCGGCGGTCTCACAGGTGGGGAGCGCGCCGGGGGCCGGCGGCTCGGGAACGAGGCACCGGAGGCAGGCGGTGACGCCGGGCACGACGGCGAGCACCCGCCCCTCCGCGCCGATCGCGCCGCCATGCACCCACGGAATCCGCTCCCGGCAGCACAACTCGTTGACGAGGAATCGGGCCTCGAAGTTGTCGGTGCCGTCCACGACGACGTCGTGGCCACGGAGCAGGTCGGCCACGTTCGCCGCCGTGAGGTCGGCGACGACCGGCTCGATCCGGGCGGCGGAGTTGATCTGCGTCAGATGCCGCGCGGCCGCCACGGCCTTGGGCAGTCCGGCAGCCACGTCGGCCTCGTCGAAGAGCACCTGCCGGGGCAGGTTCGAGCATTCGGGCACGTCGCGGTCGATGATCCGCACATGGCCGATGCCGGCCCGGACGAGCGCCAGCGCCGCCGCGCCCCCGAGCGCCCCGCAGCCCACGATCGCCACCCGCGCGGCTGCCAGCCGCTCCTGGCCCGCGACGCCGAGCGGGGCGAACCGCGTCTGCCGCGAATAGCGTTCTTCGTCGAAGCCAGCCATACGGGCCATGCTACCAGACGACGTAGCCGGCCCAGTCCCAGGGGGGCCGCTCGCCGCCGGCCAGCAGCCACGCGGCGAGCCGGGCCTGCAGGGCGTCGCAGCCGGGGCGGCCTCCCCTGCCACCCCAGGCGACCAGCGGCATCGGTGGGGCCGCGTCCCGCCACGCCGGGTGCGGGCTGCCGACATCGCCAAGGACGACCGCGAGCCAATCGATTCCCGTGGGCACGCTCGGCGGCGGCACGCCGCCGTCCACCGGCCAGCCGAGGAGCAGCGTGCCCTTGCGGCCGCGGACCGCCGCCGCGATGGCCGCGGCCTGCGCCGGGGACGTGTCGCGGGGCACGAGGGCCATGACGACCGCCGGATGGCCCGCCCAGCCGGCGATCCGCTCGGCCGCGGCATCGGGAGACGGCGGCTCGTCGAGCATGGCGATCACGGCCACGCCGTCGGCATCGGCGCGACCGCACAGCGGCTCGTCCGGGTTCACGATGCACGCCGTCGCGGCTTGGTCGCGGAGATGACCCGCATCGAATGCCGTCCTGTCGATGGACACACCCCGCGGCACCCAGCGGCGGCCGTCGAGCCGGAACGAGCGGCCCTTCGCCCCCAGCCGCCGCAGGCCGATGCGGAGGCTGTGCGTGGCCGCCACACCGGCGCCCCCCACGATCCGAAGATCCAGCCGATACAGGTTCGGCAGATCGGGCGTCCAGAACGCGGGCTCCGTGAGCACCGCCTTGCCCACCAACGTCGCGGTCGTGGCTCCGGCATCACCCGGCGGCGGCCCGAGATCGACGAGCCGCGCCGTCGTGGGCAGGGTCGTGGCCCGGCGGCACTCCGGCCCGGTGAGCGTGCCCTCCAGCCGTAGCGGTCCGCCATCCAGCCCGGCGGCGGGCCGCGGCACCCGCACGAACACCTCCGCCCGCATGTCGTCGCAGGGGCCGAGTGTGACGATGACCGGTGAATCGCTCACGCGTCGGCCGCCTCGGTGAATCGCTCCCGCGCCAGCGCGGCAAGCTGCCGCAGGTCGAGTTTGCCCGACCCGAGCATCGGCAGCTCCTCGATGGCGGCGAAGGCGTCGGCGCCCGGAATCCACAGGTTCGGCAGGCCGCGGGCGGCGAGTCCGCGGACGATGTCCCGCGGCTCGCGGTCGGTGGGAAGATGGAACACGATCAGCCGCTCCCCCTTCGCCCGGTCGGGCACCGCGGTCACGACCGCCAGCAGTTCGCCGTCGGCGGCGCCGAGTTCCGCGTTCACCGCCTCCTCGATGGTGAGGTGCGGCACCATCTCGCCGCCGATCTTGGAGAATCGGCTCTCCCGGCCGGTGATGGTGATAAAGCCCTCGCGGTCGAGACGGGCGATGTCGCCGGTGCAGTACCAGCCGTCCTTCACCACCTTCGCCGTCAGATCGGGCCGGTCGAGGTAGCCCTGCATGACATTCGGGCCCGCGATCCAGAGGAGACCATCGGCGCCGACCGGCAACTCGCGTTCACCCTCGCGATCGGTGATCCGCGCCCGGCTGCCGAGGATCGGCTTGCCGACCGTCCCCTCGCGGGCATCGTCGGGGCGGCCCGGCACATGCCGGCTCGGCGGCACGTTGGCGGCCACCAGGGGCGCGAGTTCCGTGGCCCCATAGGCCTCCACGGGCCGCACGCCGAACTTCTTCTCGAACCCGTCGCAGACCTCCTTGGGCAGCTTCTCCGCGGCCCCGAACACGCACTCCAGCGTCGAGAAGTCCTCCGCCGGCGTGCGGCGGACGTAGATCCGCAAGAACGTGGGGGTGGCCATGAGGATCGTGGCGTGGTGCTCGCGGGCGAGCCGTCCCACGGTCTGCGCGTCCCGCGGATCGGTGTGGTAGACGACCGCGGGCTCGAGCGTGAGCGGCGTCCAGAGCGTGGTCGTGTAGCCGTAGGAATGGAAGAAGGGAAGCACGCCCAACGCCACGTCGTGGGCCGAAAGGTGGAGCAGATTGTCGATCGCCCGCACGTTGGAGCCGACGTTCTCCTGCGTGAGCACGACGCCCTTCGGGTCGCCGGTGGAGCCCGAGGTGAAGATCACCGTGAGCACGTCGTCGGGGCCGATGCGATCGAGCCCGAGGAGCCGCTCGAGCAGCGGCAGCGGCGTGATCGTGGCCTGCACGAAGCCGATGGCCTTGTCGGCGGCGGTGGCCTGCGTCTTCAGGGTGGCGGCGTCGAGCAGCCGCTCCCCGAGGTCGAGCTTCACGCGGGCCAGGAACGCCGGACTCGAGATCACGTGCCGCAGCCGGGCCCGCTCGATGCACGTGTCGAGGATCGACTGCGATGCGGTGTAGTTGAGGTTGACGGCGACGCGACCCGACAGGGCGAGCGCCGCATTGACGATCGCACCGCCGGCCGTGGGGGGCAGCATCAGGCCCACCATCTTTTCGTCGGGTGCGAGGGCCCGCTCCAGCACGCGGCGGGCGACGAGGATGCGGACGAGCAGGTCGCGGCCGGAGAGCCGCGTCCCGAGCGAGTCGGCCATCTTCATGCGGCGGCCGGCGGACCGGCAGGCGCGGAGCATCACCCGTTGCAGGATCGGCGGGGCGTCCGGGGCGGCGGCAGCGGGACGCGGCATCGGAGCGGGCACTCGTGCGGGATGGGCGGGAAACCGGCTCGCGTTGCCGGTTCACCGATCACCATTAGAATCGGTCGCCTGCGAACTGAACAGCCGCCGCCGGCCGCCGAAACCGTGGCGGCGTGCCCGCCTCTCCCTGGCCGCAGCCTCCGGATCCCGCCATGCCCCGCTACCAACCTTCCCGCATCGAACCGAAGTGGCAGGCCTGGTGGGAGGAGCACGACACGTTCGCCACGCCGCGACTGCCGACCGGCCGCAAGCGGTACGTGCTCGACATGTTTCCCTATCCCAGCGGCGACGGCCTGCACGTCGGCCACCCGGAGGGCTACACGGCCACCGACATCGTGTCGCGGTTCGAGCGGATGCGCGGCACGAGCGTGATGCACCCGATGGGCTTCGACGCCTTCGGCCTGCCGGCCGAGGAGCACGCCATCCGCACCGGCACGCCCCCGCGGGAGAGCACGGAGCGGAACATCGCCACCTTCACCCGCCAGTTGAAGATGCTCGGCTTCAGTTACGACTGGAACCGCGTGCTGGCGACGACCGACCCCGGCTACGTCCGCTGGACGCAGTGGATCTTCCTCGTCCTCTTCGACACCTGGTTCGATCCCGCAACGCAGAAGGGCCGGCCGATCGCCGAGCTCCCGATCCCCGCCGAGGTCGCCGCCCGGGGCGCGGACGCCGTCGCCCGGTATCGCGACGATCACCGCCTCGCCTACCAGTCGGAGGCGCCCGTCAACTGGTGCCCGGCCCTCGGCACGGTGCTCGCCAACGAGGAGGTCATCGGCGGCGTGAGCGAGCGCGGCGGCCACCCGGTGGTCCGCATCCCGCTGCGGCAGTGGATGCTGCGGATCACGGCCTACGCCGACCGGCTGGAGCGGGAATTGGAGGGCCTCGACTGGCCCGCGAGCATCAAGAAGCTGCAGTGCGACTGGATCGGCAGGAGCACCGGCGCCGAGGTCGACTTCTTCGTGCCCCCGGCCGCCGCCGCCGACGCGGCCTTCGCCGCCTGGCAGACCGCTCGGAAGCAGACGGGCTTCCCCGCGCAGCCGGGCCCCGACGCCCTGCGGGTCTACACCACCCGCCCCGACACGCTCTACGGCGTGACCTTCATGGTCGTCGCCCCGGAGCACCCGCTCGTCGATGCCCTGACCACGCCGGCGCAGCGGGCGGAAATCGCGGCCTACCGCGAGGCGGCCGCCCGCAAGAGCGACCTCGACCGCACCGACCTGGCCCGCGAGAAGACCGGCGTCTTCACCGGGTCGCACGTCATCCATCCGCTGTCGGGCCGCCCCGTGCCGGTGTGGGTGGCCGACTACGTGCTCGCGACCTACGGCACCGGCGCGATCATGGCGGTGCCGGCCCACGACGACCGCGACTTCGAGTTCGCGGGCACGTTCGGCATCGACGTCGTCACGGTCGTCGAGCCGGCCGCCGGCCCCGCCACGCCGGGGACCCTGTTCACCGGCGACGGCCGGGCCGTCAACTCGGGCCCGTACACCGGCCTGGGCACGCGGGAGTTCATCGCCCGGGTCGGCGGCGACCTCGCGGCCGCCGGCCTCGGCCGGCCCGCCGTCAACTACAAGCTCCGCGACTGGCTGTTCAGCCGGCAGCGGTTCTGGGGGGAGCCGTTCCCGATCCTCCACGAGCTCGACGCAGCCGGACACCCGACCGGTGCGATCCGCGCCGTGCCGGAGGCGGAACTGCCCGTGAACCTGCCGCTCCTCACCGACTTCAAGCCCGGCGACACGCCTGACCCGCCCCTCTCGCGGGCCCCCGCCGACTGGCTGTATGTCGACCGCGACGGCAAGCGGTACCGGCGCGAGACCAACACCATGCCCCAGTGGGCCGGCTCCTGCTGGTACTACCTGCGGTTCCTCGATCCGGGCAACGACACACGGTTCATCGATCCGGCCGTCGAGCGGGCCTGGATGCCGGTCGACCTGTACATCGGCGGCGCGGAGCACGCCGTGCTCCACCTGCTCTATTCCCGGTTCTGGCACAAGGTGCTCTACGACCGCGGCCACGTCTCCAGCCCCGAGCCGTTCGGCAGGCTCGTCAACCAGGGCATGATCCTCGGGGAGATGGAGTTCACCGGCTACCGCAGCGCCAAGGGGGGCTGGGTGTCGGCGGAGAAGCGGCAGGAAGGCGACGTCGCCGCGAAGATCCCCGCCGACCAGGTGGAGAAGCAGGGTGAGCACTTCGTGCTCCGCGACGCCCCGCAGATCCGCGTCGAGAGCCGGGCCTACAAGATGTCGAAGAGCCGCGGCAACGTCGTCAATCCCGACCAGGTGGTCCGTGACTTCGGCGCCGACTCGCTGCGGCTCTACGAGATGTTCATGGGGCCGCTGGAGGCGACGAAGCCCTGGAGCACCACGGGCGTGAGCGGTGTCCGCGGGTTCCTCGACCGCTGCTGGCGGCTGGTCGTGGACGAGCGGGCCGACGCGCTCACCCTCGCCCCGCAGGTCTGCGGCGACCCGCCGACCGACGCCCAGCTCCGCGAGATCAACCGCTGCATCGACAAGGTGACCCGCGACATCGAGGCCCTGTCCTTCAATACGGCGATCGCCCGAATGATGGAGTTCGTGAACTTCTGCACGCCGCTGGAGCGCCGGCCGCGGGCGATCCTCGAGCCGTTCGTAACGATCCTCTCCCCGTTCGCCCCGCACCTGGCCGAGGAGCTCTGGGAGCTGCTCGGCCGGCCGGCCCCGGTGTCGCTGGCCGCCTGGCCGACGGTCGAGCCGCAGTGGCTCGTGGACGACACCGTGGAGATCCCGGTGCAAATCCAGGGCAAGCTCCGCGGCCGCGTGGTCGTGCCCGCCGGGGCCGATGCCGAAGCGGTCAAGGCCGCGGCGGCCGCCGATCCGAAGATCGCCGAGCTGCTCGCCGGCAAACGGATCGTGAAGGTCGTCGCCGTACCCGGCCGGCTCGTCAACTTCGTGCTCGAAGGCTGACAAGCGCCCGCATCACCGCGCGTAACACAAGCCTCCAGGCTGGCGAACCGGCTCGAGGGCGCCACGCCCCGCATTCGCTCACCTGGAGGTGTGCGCTACCTGGACCGTCTCCGCCGGTCAGTGCTTCGCCGGCCGGCCGCGAAAGAGCTTCGTTCGGGCGGCGCGGGAGATCGCCACCACAGCCGGATGGACGAGCCGTTTCTCCACGGAAATGGCATACAGCCGCTCACGGATCGCCGCCACGCGGCCCACGACCCGCACGCCGTACATCCGCACCACGTCGTCCTCCACGGCCGTGGGCGCGGCGAAGATGCCGTCCCCCGCGGCACCGAAAGCCTTGAGCAGCGCGCTGTCGGAGAACTCGCCGACCACTCGCGGCCTGATGTCGTGCTCGTCGAACCATTGGTCGAGGCTTCGCCGCAGGGCCGAGGTGGCGATCGGCAGCAGCATCGGCGCCCCGGTGAGCGAGCCTGGAAAACCCTTGCGGCAGCCCCGGGCGAGCGCCGCGGCGGCGAAGAACGTCACCCCGCATTCCCCGAGCACGTGCGTGAAGGCCTTGAGTCCCAGCCGCGGGCTGGCTGGGAAGTCGCTCACCACCAGGTCGAGCTCGTGCAGGGCCAGCTGGGCCAGCAGCCGCTCCGGGTCTCCGTCGATGAAAGTCACCCGCACGTCGTCGCCCGCCTCGAATGCCGGAGCAAGCAGCCGGTGGACCAACACCTTGGGGAGCGAGTCGGCCACGCCCACCGCGAACCGCAGCGCCTGGCCCCGGGGCCGGTCGCGCAGGGCGTCCTGCAGCTCGCGGCCGAGCGAAAAGATGTCGTCGGCATAGCGATACACCATGCGGCCGGTGTCGGTCAGCACGAGCGTCTTGCCCGAGCGGTCGAAGAGCGTGGCCTTGAGCGACTTCTCGAGCGACCGGATTTGGGCGCTGACGGTGGGCTGCGTGAGGTGCAGCCGCCGGCAGGCCTTGGTGATGCTCCCCTCGCGGGCGGCCGCCCAGAAGTAGAGCAGGTGGTGGTAGTTGAGCCAGTCCATCGCGCCTATCTCGCGCCCCTCGTGCATTGATATTTTCTATGCACGACCACGAAACAAACAAGGCTCCCGGATCGGGAAGCCAGGCCAACAATTCAGGCATGACCGCCGACGACCGGCCGGTCACGAAGGAGAAGACCCGATGATCTGGCACCTCAAGGACAAGGGCGTGCGGCGGCCCCAGGATCTGCCGAACCACATCGAACGCCGGCTGCGATTCGCACTCGCGCGATTCGGCAGCCGGATCGGCAAAGTGTTCGTGTTCCTCCAGGATCACAACGGTCCGAAGGGGGGCGTCGACAAGCTCTGTCGCATCCTCGTGAAAACGCACGGCTGCGGAGTGGTCGTGGCCACGGTGGCCGACAGCGACTGGGCGGCGGCTGTGGACCGCGCCACCAGCCGCATCGGCCAGGCCGTGGCCCGCCAGGTGGATCGGATTCGCGACCACCATGGGGCCCGCCGGCAGCGGGTGACCGAGAAACGGCTGGCATGGGGAGGACGGAGATGATCGTCACCTACCGACGGCTCCGGCCGATCCGCAGCGCGGCCGCCGTGGGGATGTCGTGGCGGCTGGGGAAAACCGCTCCCGCTTCCTCAGGAAGAGGGCGCCTGGGAACGGGCCGCGCCGAACAAGTTCGCCCGCACTCCAAAACCTCCGACCTGCGACTGCAGGGCCTCGAGCAGCAGCACGACCAACAGCACGGGCAGGAGCCAGCGGCGGATGTCGCGGAAGGCCGCCGGCCGCGGCGCCCGCCAGATGTCGGAGAGATCGACCCGCTCCACGCCGCCGGAGCGGCCGCTCACCGCCCGCAATTCCTCCACGCGACCGCGGTCGAAGGCCCACTCGGGATTGGCGGTCACGTTCAGCGGCCCCACCGCCAGCGCCATCTCCCCCAGCCGCACCGCCCCGCGGACATACTCCACGTCGGCCGCGTCGAGCCCGGCGGAGAAGTGGCCGGGGGCGAGCCGCTCCCATGGCACCACCTGCGCCACTCCCCCGGCCCCGCGCGACACGGTCAGCTCCGGCGGATCGGCCGCCACGCGGTCGGCCCACGAGTCGTCGTAGCGTAGGTCCAGCCGCGCCCGCGTGCCGTCCACGCGGGTTTGCATGCCCACGCCCGGCGGCAGCGGCGGCCCGGCCAGCCAGCGGGCCAGGCTCTGGGCCATGCCGCCATAGCCGTCCCAGTCGCGGGTCAGCCTAGAAAACTCGCCCCCCAGCGGAAACATGACCGCCGCCACCCGTCCCGTGCCCCGCCGCCAGAAGGCGACCAGAGGCGCGGCGTATTCGTCGCCCGTGATCGCCGCCGGCGCCGCCTTGGGCCTGAGATACGTGAGGTTGTAGCCGTCCACCTGCGGCAGCCATGCGAGCGGCTGGGCGGCGATCTCCGCCCAGCCGGGCGTGCCCTTCACGGCCACCGGCTCGTCGATGAAGGCGGACCGGGCGATCGTGGCCGTCTCCATCTCGAAGAGCGCGGGCAGTTCCTTGGCGTCGGCGTTGAAAAAGATCCGGCCGTTGCCCCGCTTGGCGATGTCCTTGAGGAACTCGGCGTCCACGTCGGTGTCGGCCCCCAGGCCGATGACGCTCACCGAGCACTTCTCCTTCGTCATCTCGGCGAGCAGGTTTTCGTAGTCGCCGGGCTCCTCGGCGTCGGCCGCGTCGGCGAACAGGATCACGTGCCGCTGGCCGACCTTGGTCTCCTTCAACATCTCCCAGGCCTTCGCCATGCCCGTGTAACAGAAGATGCCGCCGCCGGTGCTCACCACGCTGCGGGCCGCGGCCACGAGCTTGGCCCGGTTCGGGCCGACGGCGACGGGGGCGTCCGAAAGCGGATGGGCCGCGCTATCGACCGGGATCAGGACCACCATGTCGTTGTCGCCGAGGAGCTCGATCGCCCGGGCCGCACCTTCGTCGGCCAGCGCCATCTTCGTCTGGGTCGTGCCGGGCGCCGTCATCGACATGCTGCCCGAGCGGTCCATGACGATCGCCATCGCCACGGCGAGCTTGCGGTGCTCCTGCTTGAGCTCCATGCTCACCGGCAGCAAGTGGTCGATCGCCGAGCCGAACCAGCCGCCGGCGGCGAACGAGAACTTGCCGCCCACCATCGCCAGCCCGCCCCCCTGTGCGGTGACGAAGAAGTCGAGCCCCTTCACGAAGCCGGGATCGAGCTTGTAGGCCGGCACGTTGTCGAGGATCACCCCCTTGGCCCCGGAGAGCACGCCCACGTGCGCGGCGGCCAGGTCGGAGATGACCTGCACCTCCAATCCCTGGGCCTCGAGCACCGTGGCCAGCGGCGGGTCGGCATACGCGGTGACGAGCACCACGCGACCGCCCCCCTGCACCTCCACCCACTGCTCGGCCTCGTTGTTGCCCGCGATCGGATCATCATCGGGCAGGATCCGCACGGCATACTTGTGCGCCCCCGGCGCGGCCAGCCGGTCGGTAAACCGCACCCGGCCCACGCCCTCCCGGACCTCCACCTCCCGCTTTCCGATCGGCTTGCCGTCGCGGAGGATTTCCAGCGGCACGGTGGCGGAGCGGCCGCCGCGGACCACCACCTCTGCCAGTAGTCCCTCGCGGGCCTGCACGCGGCGCGGCACGCGGAAGGCGGCCAGCGAGAAGTCGTCCAGTTCCCGCCCCGGCGGCAGCCGCAGGTCGAGAGCCACGCCCTTCTCCAGCAGCTGGTCGGCGAGCCGGTCGAGCGGCTCGGTGGAGTAGCCGTCGGTGATCGCCAGGATCCGGGCCGCGCGATCGGCCGGCATCTGGCCGAGGGCGTAGGAGACGGCCGACGCCAGCCGCGTGGCTGTCCGCTTGCCCGCATACTCGGTGGCCGCCGCGCCGCTACGCAGCAGCGCTCCGCGGGTCACAGCCTCGGCGGCGAAGTCGACGTGGAAGATCCGATCGTCCACGCCCCGGGACTTCTCCAGGATCGTCTCCATCTCGGCCAGGCGCGGCGCAAGCTCTTCCCAGCCGGAGTCGGACTGGTCCACGAGCACCCACAGGTCGAGCCCATCCCCCTGCCGCCGCACCCGTGGCTCGGCGAGCAGCAGCACGGCCACGAGCAAACACAGCGCCCGCAGCGGCCGCTCCAGATGCAGCCCGCGCCAGAACCAGCCCGCGAGCGCGACGGCCGGCAGCAGCAGAAACCAGTGGGGGGCGGCGAACTGGATCATGGTTCTTCGGAAACTTTCATCGGTCGGAGGGATTGCCCATGCCAATCGAGCGGCGTAGGAAACCGAGCGGAGCCCGGAAGGCGAAGCGCGGTTTCCTCCGAGCGAGCGGGAGGCAGGATGCCGAACGCGAGCGTCCGACGAGATGGCATGGGCAACCCCGGCCCACTCGCCATGACCCGCACAATTCCTGACGGCCCTGGATCATGACACGGCTCCCTCGCTGCGGCGGCCCCGGCCCCTCCATCCCCAGGCGACGAGCAACGCGGCGATCGCGATCCCCAGCCAGAGCGGCGCCCACGGATCGGCGACTGACTGTTTGATCGCCCGCTCCATGCGGATCGATTCCAGTGTGTCGAGCGGAGCGGCCGTGCGGAAGTCGCCCTCCCGGGAGTCGGCGAACTGCGCGGCGCCGGTCACGAGCCGGGTCAGCGCGGCGTCGGCACCGGCCGCGACCGTAAAGAACGCCGGCTCGCGCGGCGTCCGGCCGCGAAACGGAACGGGCCGCGAGACCTCCCCCGCCACCGGCTCGACGGCGAGCGTGGCCCGACCGGCCCGGCTATCGAGGACTGCGTCGGGCAGGTCGATCACCTGGCCCGTGTCGAAGTTGTCGGCCCACGGCCGGGCGATCCGCGTGCGGATGCGATCGATGAACCGCTGCACGAGCACGACCACGGCCGGCGACCGGGCCGCGGTCGAGGCCGCGACGTCGAAGTTGAGCACGAGGGACTGCACGTTGCGGCCGCCGGGCAGGCCGGTGGTGCGGACGAACGCCAGCGGCCGGCCGCCCTTCCAGAGCAACGGCTCGTCGGCGGCGGTGAGACCGAGGTTGCCGGCCGGCCCCGACAACAGCCCGCCCCAGCCGAGGTCACGGGTGAGCGCGGTGTCTTCCGCGGCCACCCAGGCCGGATCGAACGCTGCCGGCTTGCCGGATTTTCGCTGCTCGGCGGCAGCCGCCGGCGCGGGTGGTTCCGCCGCGTCCGCCGCCGGCAGGTCGTCCGTCGCCACCTCGATGCCGTCGGTCGTGGCTTCCGATCCGAAGCGGCCGACCACGAGATCCGCCGCCGCCGAATCGGCGACGAGTTCGACGCCGGAGGCCGCCTTGACCACCCGACCGAGCAGTTCGCCCGTCGGCCCGCCGATCGTCACGGCCACCTTCACCGTTCGCGACACGGGCCGCACGAGCGGCAGGGTGTCGTCGCCGCCGAACCTGTCAATCGCAAGCGACAAGAGCATTCGCTCCGCGCCGGCGGGCCACGGCCCCTGGAGCGTGCGGCTCTGCCCCGGCGCGAGACTGACGACCTCGGGCGGCCCGAGCGGCGCAAACTCGCCGCCGGCCGCGGCGCTCCGCGCGGTCACGGCCCGCTCTTGCGGCGCGGCACCATGATTGGTGACGAGCACCCGCCACGCGGCCCCGTCACCGGCCCCTTCCACGTCGCCCCCGGAGAAGCCCACGTTGTCGAACGCGGTGCCCGCCGAGAGCAGGCCGACGCCGCCGGGCACCTCGGTCGGCCGATCGGTGACGAGAATCACCGCCCCGGCGCCGGGGGGCACGAGCGTGGCGGCGACGGCGAGCGACTCGGAAAAGTCGTGCGTGCCGAGGGTCGGCCGCCACCCGCGGGCGGCCGCGAGCATGGCGGGAAGCTCCCGTCCCGCATGGAGCGGCGGCCGTCCGGGCCCGGTCTCGAGCAGGTGCCAGTCGGTGCGGGCGGCGACGGCATCCCAGGCGACGAGCCGGCGGGCGAGCAGGTCGAGCGTCTCCTGCCGGGCGGCCTGCATCGAGGCGGAGCTGTCGAGAACCACGACCACCGTCTGCCGCGATTCCTTCGCGATCCACCGCGGGTCGGCCAGCAGCCAGGCCAGGGCCGTGGCGGCGAGCATTTGCATCCAGAAGGGGAGCGAGTTCCTGAACTTCTCCAAGCGGATGCCACCGGCCGGCAGAGCCGCCGCGCGTTCGAGCAGGAACAGCGTGCTCGCCCGCACCCGCCGCGACCGCTCCTGCAGGAAATGGATCGCCACGATCGCCGGCAACGCCGCCAGCGCGAGCAGGCCCCAGGGATTGGCGAAGAACATGCCGCTCATGGGCGCACCTCAGGCCATGTCGATCACGCCGGCCGGCACGGCCTCGCCGCGGAGCGCGGCGAGCAGGTCGCCCGTATCGCCCACGCGGGCGAAGCCCAGGCCGCGGCGGGCGCACTCCTCCCGCCAGGCGGCGAAGTGCCGCCGGTAGGCCCCGCGGTACCGCTCGAGCATCTCGGCATCGACCCGCTGCCGCGAGCGGCCGCCCCGCTCGGCATCCTCGAACTCGACGTTGCCGTTCCAGTCGGGCTCCCGCTCGGCCGCGGCGAATGGAGCGAGCACGATGCCGCGGCTGCGGGCCGCCCCCAGGCGGGCCGCGGCCCGGCCCGGCGGCGACTCGTCGAGCAGGTCGCTGACGAGCACGCGGAGCGAGCCGGCCCGCAGCGGCACGCGGTCGAGCTGGTCGGCGAGGCCCGCCGGCTCGGCGACGGCCGCAATTTTTCCAGAGGCGACGACCGTGTCCGGCCAGCCGTCGGCGAGCGCCCGCTCGACGGGCAGTTCCACGGGAACGTCGCCCGTCGCGCGGCCGAGCACGAAGAGCTTGAGGTGGCCGCCAATCCGCAGCCCGCTCTCCAGGCAGAAGTAAAACAGCTCCCACACCCGCGTCGCCTTGGCCATGTCGAGAAACATCGAGCCGCTCACGTCGTACACGAGGTCGATCCACGGCGTCACCTCCTCGCGGTAGAGCTTCATCGAGTAGTGGCCGGTGCGGGCGTAGGCCTGCCAGTTGATGTGCCGCGGGTCGTCGCCGGGCACGTACTGCCGATGGTCCTGGAAGTCGATCGAGCTGCCGGTGCCGCGGCCGAGCACGTTGCCCGCCGTGCCCGACCACTGGCCGCTCCGCAGCGGCAGCCGGGCCACGGCCGCCGCCGCCTTCGCCCGGGCGTGAAGTTCGCGGAGGTTCATGGTCGCGCCCCCGGGCCGACGAGCCGCCAGGTCTCCCGCATCTCCCGCCACCACGGCCGGGCGACGAGCCCCAGAACGATCACCAGCACGACCAGGCCGGCGACCACAAGTGTGCCGCGCGTGTGAGGCGCGTCGTCCACAAAGAGCCGCATCAGGCCCGCCAGTGGAAAGGGTGCCACGAGGGCCAGCGTGTTCCAAGCCGCACCGGGCATGCCACGGAGGAAGGCGTCACCCCCGAAGATCACCAGGCAAACCGTCTGCACGGCCACGTAGAGCGGCTGTCGTTCCTTGAGCCTGGGCAGGAGCAGCAACAGCGGCAGTGGGAACACGACCGCCGCGGCCGTGAGGCTGATGCAGGCCGCGACGAATGGGCTCGGCGCCGCCTGCGCGAGAAACCCCACGGCCGTGAGGCCGCCGGCCAGGGCCGCGAACACCAGGCCCGTGGCCCAGCCAGGCGTGAGCACCGCCGCCGCGAGCCGCCCCACGATGCCGCCGCGGGCGAAGGCGGTATGGAGCCTACGAAACCGCACCGGCCGCTCGCACAGTGACCCGACGACGAGGAGCAGCACCGGCAGGCCGACGAGCAACGCGACGACAATGAAGTCGCTCCGCCCGCCGAGCAGGCCGGCCGCCGCGACCGCCGCGGCACATCCCAGGCCCACGAGCCGCTTCCAGAAGCCGCGATTTTCCGAGGCGGGCGCGATGCTCGCAGCGGCGGCATCGAGAAACAACGTCCCGTAGACCGCCGCCACGCCGAGCCCTGACCAGCCTCCGACGAGAGTCGGCACACTGCCGCGGGTGGCCACGCCCATGAGCGTGCCCCAGCCACCCAAGCCCAGGACCGCCATCAGACCCACCCGCTCTCGCTGCGGCCGCGTCGAGGCATACACGGCCAGGGCGGCCACCACCGCCGCGGCCACGACCAGCCAGCGCAGCCGCGACAGTTCCTCGACCACGTTCACGCCCCCCATGAAGTAGCGGAGCACGAGATAGGGGAGAATCGCCGCCGTGACGAGCAGCACCTGGGCGACGAGCGCCGCCCACTTGCCGACGACGATCCGCGTGGCGGACAGCCGCGTCAGCCGCACGAGGTCGAGGTTGTTGGCCACCCGCTCGTGGGCGACCGCCTGCAGGCCGCGGAGCGGAATCACGAGCCCCACGGTGATCACGAGGATCGCCCAGAAGAACCCGCCGCTGATGCGGATCAGATCCCGCTCGGAACCGCCGGACGAGCCGAGCACCGTGAAGGCCGCGTGCAGCACGAGGGCTGCCTGGAGGAGGAGAAACGTCCAGAAAAACGCCCCCGACTGGATCCCCTGCCGCAGTTCGCGGACGAGCATCGGGGGCAGCCAGTCGGGAAAGTCGTCACCCCGCCAGGGCCGGCCGGCCCCGGCTTCGTTCTGCGCGGCATGCGTCGTCATCGTAGCCATCGATCGGACCCTCGTCATGCCGCCCGGGCCGTCGCGGGGTGGCCGGCGTCGCGGGTGAGGCGGAGCGTCCGGCGCATTTCCGCACGCCACGGCCCGGCGACGCACGCCAGCACGATGAGCGTCGTGACGGCCGTCGCCGCGATGAACACGGGGGCGAGGCGGGTCGCCGCCGCCTGCAACGCCATGAACGCCGGCAAGGCCGCCAGCGGGAAGGGGAGCGTGAGCACCCAGCCGCAGGCCGCGGCCCACGGCCGGCTTCGCGGAGCGACAGCCAGCAGATAGACGAAGAAGAGAAAACAGGCCAGGTGCACGAGCCCGTAGAGCAAGAGCCGCGGCCGGACCCGCGGCCAGCGGACGAGCACCGGCAACGGAAAGATCACGGCCGCCGCGATCAGGCAACCGATCGCGATCGCGATGATGAGCTCGTCTTTGTCTTTGTTCACCCGCGCGAAGAACGCCAGCCAGCCCGTCATGCAGAGCCCGGCGAGGATCGCCACGAACGGCACCGCCGTCGCCCAGCCGGGCGTGAACACGGCCGCGGCCAGCCGCCCCGCGGCACCCCGGCGGCCGAACGGCCGGTGAAGCGTGGCGATCGGCACCGGCTCCTCGAGCAGGGCGCCGATCGCGTAGCACACAAGCAGCGGCCCGCCGACGAACAGCGTGACGAGGAATGCCTCCTCCGTGCCGAAGACTCCGACCACCGCCCAGGCGGTCGCCACGACCACCGCGATCAGCCGCATCCGGCCGGCATGATTCTCGGCCGGCGGGGCGATTCGGGCGGCGGCATATTCGAGCAGCGCGACGGTCGCGAGCCCCACGCCCGCGAGGATCCCCAGCCGCCCGGCGCCCAGGCGGGCGAAGGACAGCCGACCGCGGACAACCTCCTCCATGAGTTCCGTCGCGGGAATGAAGCCCACGAGGCCGACGACCACGACGATCCCGATCCGGGCCCACACTGGCAGCGTGGAGAGCGCCAGCGCCGCCGCGGCCACGGCCATCGAGCCGGTCACCATCCAGCCGAAGAGCTCCAGATCGACGACCACGTTCACGCCGCCGAAGAAGTACCGCAGCACGAGATACGGCAACAGCGCCGTGGCCACGAGCAGCGACTGGCCCACGAGCGCCGCCCACTTGCCGAGGATGATCCGCGTGGCCGAGAGCCGCGTCAGCCGGACCAGGTCGAGGTTGCTCGCCGCCCGCTCGCCGCTCACGGCCGTCAGGCCCCGCAGCGGCACGACGACCACGATCGCCGCGGCGATCGCCGCCCAGAACATGCCGGCGAAGTCGCGGGCATAGCCTCCCTCCAGGGTGCCGCCGAACGTGCCCACGGCCCAGGTCATGAGGGCGAACATCGCCCCTTGGATGCCGATGAACGTCCAGGCGAAGATCCCCGACTGCACGCCCTGCCGCAGTTCGCGGACGAGCATCGGCGACAGCCAGCCGGGAAAGTCGTCGCCCCGCCAGACCCAGGGCCGAGCGGCCGCGGCCCGCCGCGCCAGGGCGACCGCCCCGGGCCGCGAGCCCGCCGGCGTCTCGCCCCGCACGAGCCGGTCGGCGGCGGCGAACTCGCGGAGCCACGGCCAGGCCAGCATCGCGAGCACCAGGCCGATCACGGCGAGGGCCGCGATCGTGAACGTCGGGGCGAGGAGCCGCATCACCGCAGTCTTGTGCGTGGCCACCAGGGCGCAGGCCGCGGCCAAGGGAAACGGCAGAGTCACTAGCCGTCCGATCTCGTACTCGGCCCACGGCTGGTCGTTTTCCTTGAAGGCGTTGGCGAAGACGAACACGGAGAAGGAGACGATCTGCACGAGCGCGTAGAGCACGAGCGGATGGCCGACCCGGCCGCAGAGCAACGTCACCGGCAGCGGAACGACGATCGCGGCCGCGGCGAGCGCGGAGAACGCGATCGCCACGGGGCGGTCGTCGGCCGTCACGAACCGCGTGAGGACGCCGAGCCAGCCGGCGCCGCACACCACGGTCAGGATCCCCAGGAACACCAGCCCGCTCGCCCAGCCCGGCGCCAGGAACGTGGCGGCGAGGCGGCCGGCCGGCCCCCCCCGCCGAAATCCGGCGAACAGCGTCCGCAGGCGGCTCGGCCTCTCGACGAGCGTCGCCACGGCCGTGGCGACGAGCAGCGGCGCGGTGCCGAAGACGGTGCCCACGGCCGCCTCCCGCGTGCCGCACCAGCCGGCCAGCGGCCAGGCCGCGGCGACGAGCAGGGCGAGCAGCCGCTGCCGCAGGGCGTGGTTCTCCGCCGGCGGCGCGATCCGCGCGGCCGCGAACTCGAGGCAGGCGAGCGTGTAGGCGGCGGCGATCGCCAGCAGGCCGGCCACCGTCTCCCAGCCCATCCAACTGAAGAACGAGCGGCCAAATGCCCCTTCGAGAATGGCCACCAGCCCGAAGAACACAGCGCCACCCGCGGCCAGGCCGCTGCCGATCCGCAGCCACAAGGGGAGCGTGGAGAGGGCGATGGCGGCCGCCGCGACGCCCGCGGCCGCGACCAGGATCGAGCCCAGGCCCGCGAGATCGCGGAGCACGTCCACGCCGCCGAAGAAGTAGCGGATCACGAGGTAGGGCAGGAGCGTGGCCGCCACGAGGCCTGACTGCGCGACGAGCGCGGCCCACTTGCCGACGACGATCCGGGTCGCCGACAGCCGCGTGACCTGCAAGAGGTCGAGGGCGTTGCCCTGCCGCTCGCCGCCGATCGCACCCAGGCCGCGGAGCGGCACGAGCACCGCCACGCCCGCCACGGCCGCCAGCCAGAAGAAGAAGCTGAATATGCCCACCGCCGCGGGCTCCGCATCCACCACCAGCACCTGCAGCGAAAAGAGCAGGAACAGCGCCGCCTGAAAGAGCAGGAACGTCCAGAAGAAGACGCCCGACTGCACGCCCTGCCGCAGTTCCTTGACAAGCATCGGCGGCAGCCAGGAGGCGAAGTCGTCCCCCCGCCAACCGCCGGCCGGCATCTGGCATTGTGCGTCAATCACGCCCGTGGCCATGAATTACCTTGCACCAGGGAGGGGATGCCTGTGCCATGACGCCGGGCTATGGGAGCAAGCGGAGGCAAGGATGCCGGAGCGCAGCGGACATGCAGAGAGCCGAGGCCTGGAGGGCCGAGGCGAACGTCCGGCGGCATGGCACAGGCATCCCCGACCGCGGCGAACGACTGACGCTCGCGACGCCCCGCCGTGCGGGAGCCATCTGCAGACCCGCATCGCGCCGGGCATGCCGCCACGGAGCCGGACCATTGCCATTGCCATACGTGTCGCCGGTCGGCCGGCTAGCGCCGCTCCTTCACCATGTCCACGAACGCCTCCTCCAGCCGCCGCTGCTCGCGGTGGAACTCAACCACCGGAATCCCCGCGGCCACGATCCGCCGCAGGCCGTCGGCGAGCAGGGCCGGGTCGCTGCCCGCGCAGGCCAGCCGGGCACCGTCCCGCCGCTCCTCGCGGACGCTCCAGCCCTGGTTCGTCTCGGCCCACTCGACGAGCGGCCGCGGGTCGCCGGCCACGCTCACCACCACCACCATCGCCGCCGCGTCGCCGGCGCCGGCCGGCGGCCCGTGCCGCAGGGCCTCGGCGTCGCCGTGATAGACCAGCCGGCCGCCGTCGATGAACAGCAGCGAGTCGCACATCTCGCCCAGCTCGCTCAAGATGTGGCTGGAGATGAACAGCGTCTTGCCGCGGGCGGCGAGGAGCCGCACGAGGTTCTTGAACTCGAGGCGGGCCTTGGGGTCGAGGCCGGCCGCCGGCTCGTCGAGGATCATGAACTCGGGATCGGGGATCAGCATCCGCCCGAAGCACAGCCGCTGCCCCATGCCCTTGCTCAGTTTCCCCATCTGCCGGTCGGCCAAGGGCGTGAGGTCGGCGAAGTCCATCACCTCCTCGACCCGCGCCCGCCGCTGCGTGCGGGAGAAGCCGTAGGAGCGGGCGAAGAAGTCGAGGTACTCGAAGACCGTCATGTTGGGGTAGGTGCCGTAGGCGTCGGGCATCCAGCCCACCAGCCGGCGGACCTTCGTCGGTTCCTCGACCACGTCGAGGCCGTCCACCACCACCTCCCCCGATGTCGGCTCGTCGAGCGTGGCCATGATCCGCATCGTCGTCGTCTTGCCGGCGCCGTTGGCACCGATGAAGCCGACCACCGCACCGCGGGCGATCGTGAACGACAGGTCCTGCACGGCGTGCACGGCGTCGAAGACGCGATGCAGGCCGCGGACCTCGACGAGCGGGCCGGCCGACGCGGCGGGGGCGACGGGCGCCGGGGTCGTCATCGCGGTCCGCTCCTCGTGTACGGCCCGACGAAGTCGGCCCGTTCGTCGATCCAGCGGATCGAGCCCAAGGTCGCCACGGCCACCGGGCCGGCCTGCGGGCTCGAGGCGTAGGCGTGGCCGCGGAGGTTCTTCACGGCCGCGACCGCCTGCCGGCGGACCGGACCGGCATCGGCCTCGAGCGCCGCGAACCACTTGGCGTAGGCGTCGGCGTCGCTGGCCACGAGCGGCTTCTTCTCGCCGGTGCCCACGTCGGCGGCCATCCAGTAGCGGCCCTCCTCGTCGATCACGAACAGTCGCTCGAGCGGCACCTCGATGCTGGAGATCACGGCCGGCGGTGTGGCATCGGCGCCCGGCACGAACTCGATCCGCGCCCGCGACGGCCGCACGGCCGTGGCCAGGAAGGCCTGATCGGAGCGGCTGCGGAACCAGTCGCCCCGCCGCGTCCGCCCGTCGGCCTCGATGAACTCCGCCCGATCGTCCCGCGGCCCGAGCGGCTCGAGCCAGGCCGGCTCGGCGATCGGAAACGACGACCCGAGCAGCACGCCCGTGCGGCTGAACTGCTCCTGGATGATGGCGAGCGTGTTGTGCTCCGGCGCGAGCAGGCCGAGCACCCGCCGCCCGCCGGCGCCGCCCACGCCGTCCCGCAGGAACATCAGCGCCAGCAGGCAGGCCGTGGCGGCCAGCGAGATCGCCGGCGTCGTCCAGAACATCCGCGACCGCCGCCCCTTGCCGGCGAGCACCATCACGTTGAGCGGCCCGGCCACGAGGCCGAAGATGGCGAGGAAGGCGAGGATCGAGCCGACCGGGAGCGCCCGCAGCCCGAAGCGGTCCCAGAGCCGCCCAAAGCCCGGCTCCCAGCCGCCGCCCGTCGGGACGGAGCCGTAGTGCCGACCGCCGGACGCTTTCGACAGCGGGTGGTAGTCGCCCAGCGCGTCCTCGAACGTGGTGCGGCCGTCGAGAAATGCCGCGACGTCGCCGGCCGCGAGCTTCGAGCCGTCCCAGGGCACGACCACGATCTCACCGGCCCCGATCCGCCGGCGGCCGTCGGGGCCGGCCGTCGGGAACCCGAGCCGGCCGAGCCGATCGGCCGCCCGGTCGGCCACGAGCACTCCCGCCCGTCCGCCGGTCGCCGCCCAGTCGAGCAGCGCCTTGCGGCGGCCGCCGGCGAGCCCTCGCCACTCGCTCTCCGTGAGCAGGACGTTGCGAAACGCCGACCAGCCCCGCCAGTCTTCCGGAGCCCGCGACATGTCGAGCGGGCCGCCGGTGAGCGTGTACTTGGCGAACGGGTTGCCCTGGGCCGCCTGCACCTCCTTGGAGATGCCGGACTGGAGGAGCGCGGCGCCGCCATGGCGGTGGGATGCCCGGCTGCAATCGACGGGGAACGTCGAGGAAACGCCCGGGCCGGTCACCTGAAATGCCTGTCTCCCGCCCCAGCCACCGCCGCCGCTATTGTCCACGAAGAGCGTCATCCGGCCCGTCGCCCCGGCCGCCACGGCGATCCGTCCGCTCGGCGTCACGTCCGCCGACGAGCCGTAGCCCGTCGTCGGCGCGACGGTCCACACGTGGTCCGCGGGGCTGCCGTTGGTGATCGTCACGGTCACGGGCATCAGCCCCACGTCGCGGCCGGTCACCGGCGAGACGTGACCTGCCCAGCCCTCGACCTCCACCTGGATCCCGCTGGCCGGATCGGTGTAGAGCTTCTCGACGTCGCCCCGGGCCGCGACCGAGCAGCCGCAGGCGAGCATGCACACCACGAATCGCACGGTCGGCAGCCACCTTCGTCCCGCCGTCCCGGCAACCGGAGGCACGGGGATCGGCTTGAGGATGCGGAGCGTGGCGTGCGGCCGCCGGCGACGCAACTGATGCCGTCCCCGGGCCGGCTCGGACCGCATCGGCCGCTGTGCCCACCGCACATCCATGTCACACCTTCGCGGCGGCGAGGCTCGACGGCAGCGGCTTGTCCTGGACCGGCACCTGCTCCAGCAGCCGGGCCACGAGCCCGTCGGTCGTCAGCCCTTCGAGCTTGGCCCCGTAGTCGAGCACGACCCGGTGCCGCAGCACCGCCGCCGCCACGGCGCGGACGTCCTCGTAGGCGGCGTTGATCCGCCGGTCGCACAGGGCCTTCGCCTTGGCCGCGGCGGCCAGCGCCAGGGCCGCCCGCGGCGAGGCCCCGAACTTCACGCCCGCGGCGTGCGGCGGGCCGGGATGCGTGGCCTTCACGAGCCGGGCGATGTAGTTGGCCACGGTAGGGGGCATGTAGACGCGGCGGACGTGGCCGAGGAGCGTCTCCAACTGGGCCGCGTCCATGACCTGCGACACCGCCGGCTCGACGCCGATCTCACGGTGGAGCACGATCCGCTCGAGCGTGTCAACGTCGTTGCTCGGCACGTCGAGCTTGAAGAGGAAGCGGTCGAGCTGGGCCTCGGGGAGCGGGTAGGTGCCTTCCAGTTCGATCGGGTTCTGCGTGGCGAGCACGAAGAACGGCGCGGGCAGCGGGTGCGTCTGCCCCATCACGGTCACCCGCCGCTCCTGCATCGCCTCGAGCATGGCCGACTGCGTCTTCGGGCTGGCGCGGTTGATCTCGTCGGCGAGGAGGATGTTGGCGAACACCGGCCCGGGCTGGAACACGAACTTCCGCCGGCCGTCCACCTCCTCGAGCACGGGGTTGCCGGTGATGTCGCCCGGCAGCAGGTCGGGCGTGAACTGCACCCGCTTGCTCGCGAGGGCGAGGGCCTTGGAAAGCCCCTTCACGAGCTCCGTCTTGCCGAGGCCGGGCAGGCCCTCGAGGAGGATGTGGCCCCGGGCGAGGAGGCCCACAATCACCATCTCGACGAGCCGCTCCTGGCCGAAGAGCACCGTGTTGAGCGCCGCGGCGAGCCGCGTGATCGACTCGGCGGCGAAGTCGGCCTGCCGCTCGGTGAGCGAAGCGGCGGCGGCCGGATCGGCATGGGAGGCGGACGACATCGGCGTGACCTCGCGTGGAGCGGGCCATCATACCCCGCCCGCGTTGGGGATGGGAGCAGGGGCCCGCGGCGGCGGCCGCCCCCACCGCGCGACGCCGCGTGATCCGCACCGCCGTTGTCGCTCCACCGTCGCTCTGCTGCCGCTGCCGTTGCCGGGAAGCCCGAACCGTAAGGTGAGGGAATACGCGTCGCCTCACCGGAAGCCTGGCCGTATTCCCTCGGCTCACGCCTCGGGCTTCAAGGGCACGGTGCCGCCTCCAATGGCGGGCACTTTCGCCGGTGCGTCGATCACGATACGCGCGGAACGTCCTACGGCGTCGCAGGCCGCGGTGGCACGGGCATCCGCACGACAAGGTCCCATTTTCGCGAATCCACTTCCTGCCGGGATGTTTGCCACTCGCCCCGCACGATCCAGCCGTTCATGTCGTCGCCGCCGTCATAGACACCGTTATCGCCCACGCTCGCGAGCAGGTAGCCCGCCCCGCGTCGCTCGTAGATGAAGGGCTGGTCGGTGAACGGGTCGAGCGGCACGGCCGGGAGATACTGCGGCACGAGGGCGGCGAGCGTTTCGGGATACGACTCGTCGCCCGCGGCCCGGTCGGCCTTCCACGCCGCGAGCGCCGCGGCCGTGCGGGTGAGGTTGAACGAGGCCTGGCCGCGGGTCAATGCATTGAGCCCGCCTCCGGTCGCTGGCAAGAACAACGCGTGCCACGCGTCGCTGACGAAGACGCTGCGGTGCCCGCGGCTGCACGATCCAAGCAGCACCTGACCGGCTGTTTCCCAGCCCGAGCGGCTGAGGCTGACCGGCTCCTGCAATTCCTGCGTCAGCTGGTCCAATTGCGTCTGCCGCGCCGCGCGCGTGGGGAGGCGAACAGCGGCGTCGAACCGATCGTACTTCGCGTTCATCCGCTCGAGGACGAGGTCCCAGTCGAGGCTCGTGAGCAGCGCGGCCCCGAGCAGTCCCCCTGGTCCGATTCCGAATAGGGCGTTTCGCCTGCCCGTCCGCCCTCCGGGCGTTCTTCGGGCCAGGCAGACGATCGCGTCGATCCCGACGAGCCTCTCGTTCGCCAAGCCGTCAGCCGGTTTGGGCAGCGGTCCGAGCGCGTCGAGATCGCGGCGGATCCCGGCCAGAACGTCGATCGGCAGATCGGCAGCGGCCAGCGGGCCCCGGGTGAGGGCCGCGTCGGCCTGGGCGTTGGTCGCCATCGCCACCAACTGCGTCACCATGAACTGCGGCTCCTTCTCCGGCACGGCGAGCAGCCGCCCGAGTCGATGGACCGCGCGGATGTCCCGCCAGGCCGCGGCATGCCGGCCCGCTCCCACGTGCGCCATCGCCCGGCAGACGAGTAGCCGCGCGACCATGCGAACGTCGCTCAACTCCGGCAGGAGCATGCCCACGAGCATCTGCGGCTCACGCCGCAGGAGCGTGGGGCTCGGCAGCCAGTACCGCGGCCGGTCCGCCGCCCCGACGAGCCGGTCGAGCGCCGCCTCGCGGGCCACGAGCCAGGCTGCAAGTTCCGGAAACTCCGCCCCGGTCCACGGCCGCTCGAGCGCCGCGTCAAACATCTCGTGCGTGACCTTCGTCGCGGCATCTAGGGTCGGATCCCGCAGCGGGTCGGCCGGCGGCGTGGCCGGGACGCCGAGGGCCTGGCAGACCGCCGGCTGATCGGCCGCATTGATCCCCAGCGGCCAGAGCACCTGCAGCAGCTCCACCGCCGCATTCTCCTCGGGCTCAGGCGCCGGGCCCATCGCCGCCAGCAGGGCCGCTCCGTAATCGGGCAGGCCGTCCACGGCGAGCGGCGCGGTGAGAAACGTCGTATTCCGCGCAACCGTGATCGGCGGCTCGGGGCCGAACAGGCCCCACGCGAGCAAGCCCACGATGCCCGCCACGACCCCCGCCGTGATCCAGCGGAGGTCCTGCCACCACGGCCGCCGCGAGGCCCGCGTCACCGGTTCGTCGGATTGCGTCATGGCCGCCACTGTACTCCCGGTCGCTGCCTCTTTTCTTAGGGCGTCACGCGACCCGGAGTCCCCCGGCTTCCGCCGGGGGCTT
>CAZJHQ010000035.1:30294-32271 GCA_964545915.1 uncultured Candidatus Kuenenia sp.
TCACGCGACCCGGAGTCCCCCGGCTTCCGCCGGGGGCTTCTTGGAGCCGGCGCTGCAAAAAACCCGGGACTTTCTGGGCCGCGTAACCGCCCCACAAAAAGCCCCGGCGTGGCGACCTACCGCGACGGGCCTTTGCGATCCGCGGCTGCGCCGCTCGCGGTGCGATGGCACGCCGTCACTCGAAGAACCGCCGCACGGCGGCCTGCTCGGCGGGGAGCAGGGCATCGACCTGCACCGCCGAGCCGCCGTCGCCCGCCTTGGCGGTGCCGCCGGCCTGCGGGCCGTCGTAGGCTGCCTCGTCAATCTCGTGCTCGCCATCGACCACGGCCAAGAGTTCATCCGGGGCAGCCCGGTCCGGATCGAGCGGCTGGCTCACCTTCTCCTTCCGCTTGGTGCCGAGATCGTGCTCGGCGCCGAGCGTGAGCTCCGCGTCGCCGCGGCCGCGCTGGATGTCCCCCTCACCCGGCAGCGGCACGAGCATCCCTTCGCCTGCCATGGGGATCCCGTCGAGGTCGAGGCCCGGCGCATCGGCCAGGGCGCGCTCGAGCGACTCCCGGTTCTGCGCGAGCTGCTTGCCGAGTTTCCGGCACAGGCCGCGGCATTCCGCCGGCGTGAGGTCGCCGAGGTCGCGGCCCTCCATGGCGCGGAGCATCTCCGCCAGATCCGCCGGCGGCTTGAAGGCGCCCATCTCCAGGGCCAGCGCCGCGAGTTTCAGGTCCTTGGCGAGCGCCTCCCGCAGTTCCTGCGGCACCGCGTCGGTCATCTCCTGAAGCTTGGCCGCCGCCTGCTCCGCCTGGGCGAGATTCTCGAGCATCTCCTTGAGGTCGGCGGCCGTCTGCTCCTTGAGATTGCCCGCGGCCTCGAGGCTCGCGTGCTCATACCACTGCTCCGTGGGCCGCTCCATCAGTTCGGCGATCCGCTCGCGCACCCGCTCGACCGACCGCTCCTCGACGGCCTTCTCACGCCGCACGGCATCGAGCCACTGCTCTACCAGGCGGGCGTCGGTCGGCTTCTCGATCACGTGGCCACGGGCCGGCTGCAGCCCCGACACGGGCACGCGGGCGGCGACCGCGAGCAGCGCCGCCACGCCGGCGGCCCAGCCCAGCAGCCGCTGCCACCGCCACCGCACCGGCCAGTCGATCACACCGCCGGCGGGCCGATCGGGCCATCCGCCGACGCCCGACGCCGCGGCCGTCAGCCGGGCCTTGAGGCTCAGCGCCTCCTCCAAGCGCACGCGGGCTGAAGCCAGCGACTCGAAGCGGCTTCGCCCCTGCCACCAGGAGGCGACGGCCGCAGCAGCGAGCGCCGCACCGAGCGCCGCCCAGACCCAGCCGGTGTGCACACCGCGATACCGCGCGTAGAGCATGGCGAACGTGCCGACCAAGCCCGTGGCCACGGCCAAGGGCAGCCAGCCGGCCAGCCACCAGCCGAGGTTGATTTCACGGGCCAGCCGCGCGGCAGCCGCCTGCCAGAACGTTCCCAACTCGGCGTTCAATTCGCGATCGACGCTTCCCTGCCGGGCTGCGGATCCGGGCCAGTCGCGGTGATCGGTCATCGAGGAATCTCCCGGGTTATGGAATGAAATCATATCGCAATATCTCCGGCTGCCGCGACACAGCGATCAGCCCCAACAGCCCCCGCGTCAGCCACTGTGCCGGGAGAAAACGAGGTCGGCGACAGCCGCCGCAGAGAAACCCTCAGCCAGGCCCCCGTCCCGCATTTCGCCCCCGGCGGGTAGCATGAGGGCCCCCTCCAAATAGCCCTCGGCAAGGATCGCATCATGGCAGTGCGGCGCGTGTTGGCTCTCGTGCTCGGCGGCGGCCGCGGCACCCGTCTCTATCCGTTGACCCGCGACCGCTCCAAGCCCGCCGTGCCGCTGGCGGGCAAGTATCGCATCATCGACGTGCCGCTCTCCAACTGCGTCAACAGCGGCGTGCAGCGGATCTACGTGCTCACGCAGTTCAACTCCGTGAGCCT
>CAZJHQ010000036.1:0-26441 GCA_964545915.1 uncultured Candidatus Kuenenia sp.
ACCACGCCGGGCCAAGCCTGCGGGGGCCATGGATGGCCCCGCAGGCGTGAATTCAGAAAACATCGAGTTTGAAGTGATGGCCTTGATGGTAGCGGCGCGACTTCGGGTAGTAGTTCTGCCACGCCCGGTTGTAGACCGGCACCCGCATCTCCTGCGGATAGCGATGGTAGAGGTCGTTGGCCGACTGCATGTAGCCGTCGGCGTAGAAGTTCTGCGGATACCAGACGTACGGGTAGTGGTAGAGGCGGTTCCAATCGGTGGCGTTGTAGGACTGGCCCCACTGGCGGCCGTAGGCCTGGGTGCCCGCGAAGGCGGGCGGCTGGGCGTCGGCCACGCTGGCCGCGGTCATGACGATGCCGGCCAAGGTGGCGGCGAAGAGGCGCGATCGCATCGGTGAGTCCCCCCGTGAAAAACCTTCTTCGGGAGGAGTATCGGCCGGCCGCACGACCGGGCTTGACGGAAAAACCCGTACAGCTTCACGCCGGCAGCCGGCCCTCGGCCAGTTCGCGGTCCCATTCCTCGATGAGCGGCCAGTGGGGTGCGCAGGTGCCGAAGTCGGCGAGCGTCAGGTAGCCCCGCAGGCGGGCGATCGTCTTCGCGAGCAGGGCGTCGTCCTTGGCGAAGATCGGGCCGTGGCTGGGCAGCAGCCACTTCACGTCGCTGGCGGCGATCCGCTCCAGCGAGCGGATGAAGGCGGGAATGTCGCTGCCGTGGTGGGCGTCGATCGCGCCGACCGAGCCGTCGCGGTAGATGTTGTCGCCGGAGAGCAGGAGGTCGCCCATGCGGAAGGCGAGCTGGCTGTCGGTGTGGCCGGGCGTGTGCCAGACCTCGAGCGACCGGGAGCCGATCTCGAGCGTATCGCCGTCGGCGATCACGCGATCCACCTTCACGGTCGGCATTTCCATGTGGACGTTCTGCGCGGCGATCTCGGCGAACGTCTTGACGCGGTCACCCGACTCCAGCGCCTGGACCGCCTTGGGATGGGCCAGGACCGGCGCCTTGAGAATTGCCTTGGCCTTGGCCAGCCCCTGGATGTGGTCGACGTCGGCGTGGGTGGCGACGAGCGCCTGGCACTGGGACAGGGGAAAGTCCATCTGCCGGATCATCTCGATGATCTCGTCGACCGTCTCCTCGTACCCGATGTCGATCAGGCCCCAGGACCGGTCGTCGTGGATCAGGTAGACGTTGCAGCCGATCCGCCACCCGGCCTGGGTGTTCATCTCGATCACGCCGGGGAACACGGGACGACGTGCGAGCATGGCGGTGCGGGGATGAAGGGCGGGATTTGCGGGGGATTCCCGCGGAAGACACACTGGACGCGGCCACGCTGGCCGTGTGCGAGAGTGTAGAAGGCCGGTGGATGACCGGCAATCGGCCGCTGGAAAAAGGAAGGAGCGCAGGCGTGGAGCACGACGGGTCGGCCACCGCGGCACCGGGCGGGTTCATGGCCTGGTCGGCCGGCGTGTCCGAACTCTGCGATCTCGTGGACACGCTCGCGCCGACCGCCGCGGCACTGGGGGCTCCCGATCCGGCGGCCACCCCGTGGCACGGCGCGCTGTTTGGCAAGCTGCGGCCGCAGGTTTCGCGCACGCCCCTGCTCGTCGTCGCGGTCTGCGGCGGCACCAACACCGGCAAGAGCCTGATCGCCAACACGCTCGTCGGCGCCGAGATCAGCCGTTCGCTGCCGGAGGCGGCGCGGACCCGACATCCCGTCGCCAGCCTGCCCCGCGGCCTCGCGGGGCGGATCGACCTGGCGGAGCTGTTTCCCGGATTCACGCCGGTCGCCTGGACGGACGAAGACGACGCCCTGGCGGCCACCGACGAGGACCGCCTCGTGTGGCGGGAGGATCCGACGGGCAGCCAGCCGGAGCGGCTCGTGCTCCTCGACACGCCCGACATCGACGGCACGCTGCGCGACAACTGGCAGCGGGCCGAGCTCGTCCGCAACGCCGCCGACGTCGTCGTGGCGGTGCTCACGCAGCAGAAGTACAACGACGCCGTCGTCCGCGACTTCTTCACCGCCGCCGCCGGGGCCGGCAAGGCCGTGCTCGTGGTCTTCAACATGGTCGCCTGGCCGCAGCAGCGGGAGCGGATCGCCGGCTGGCTGGTCACGTTCACGGCGGAAACCGGCGTGCGACCGATGGCCGTCTATGCGGCGCCGCACGACTTTGCCGCCGCCGAGGCGGGGCGGATCGCCTTTCATCCGCTGCCCGAGCTGACGCCCGATGGCGGTTCCCTGGGCCCGGCCGAGCGGCTGGCGGGCTGCGACTTCGATCGCATCAAGCTCGCGGCGCTGACCGGCGCGATGGGCGTGGTGCTCGACGCCCGCACCGGGCTCGGCACCTGGCTCGACGCCTACGAGCAGGCCGCGGGGCGGTGGCGGCAGGCCAGGCAGCTGCTCGTGCAGGAGGGCCGCGTGCGCGTGGACCTGCCGACCGCGCCTCGCGAGATCGTGTGGAACGAGATCTGGAAGTGGCTCGAGCCGCGCCGGTCGGGATTCGACCTCGCCGTGAGCCGCGTCTACCGGGTGGCCGGCCGGGGCGTGACGTGGGCGGCACGGCGGGTCGGCCTGGCCCGCAGTGAGGCCGAGCGGCGCGAGGATTTTTCCCTGGTCGAGCTGGCCGCCCTCAAGCAGGCGTTGGCCGACTTCGTGGAGCGGCTCGAAGACGCCTGTCGGCGGGATCCGCTGCTGGCCGGAGTGCTCGGTCCGCGGCTCGAATCGGCCGACCGCGCCGCCTGGTACACGGACCTCGAGCGGCGGCACGCGGCGTTGCCGCTGGTGTCGGAGGATTACCGCGGGTTCGTGCGGGCCGAACTCGACCGCTTCGCCCGCGAGAACCCGCAGCTCGTAGGCTGGATCCTCACCGGTCTCAACGTCGGGGCGGTCGCCCGCCCGGCGATCACCGTCGGCCTCGGCCTGGCCGGCGCGGCGGTGGTGCCCGCGGCGGCCGCGACGGCCGGCGGCCTGACGACGCTCGTGCATCATGTCGGCGACGTCGTCGTGGGCACCGCGGCCACGCTCGCCGGCGAGGGGGCGCTGGGGCTCACTGCCGCGGGCCTCAAGCCGGTCATCGAGACGCTTTTCGCCGGCTGGTCTGCCGAGCGCGGGCGGATCCTGGCCGAGACGCTGCGCGACGTCGTGCTCGGCGATCGTCTGGCGGAGATCGATCGGCTGGCGGCCGCGGCCGCGCGGCCGGAGGTGGCCCGGGCCCGGCGGTTGCTTCTGGAATCGGCGCGGGGGGAGCGGCGGGCATGACGAATGAATCCATCGAGACCGGCGCCGGCGAGCCGGATTACTCCGGCTTCGACCAGCTGGTGACGGGGCTGGCCCGGTGGAGCGGCGGGCTCCCGGAGTGGCCGCCGGCCGCGCGGGTGCGAGCCGAATGGGAGCAGGTGGAGCCGCGGCTCGAGCGGGCGCGGCGCGAGCTTTCGCGGATCCTCGTCGTCGGCGTGGTCGGCGGCACGGGCACGGGCAAGAGCACGCTCGTCAACGCCCTGGCCGGTGCCGACGTCACCGAGGCCGGCGACGTCGCCCGGCCGACGACCGTCGCTCCGGTCGTGGTGGCGGCCCGCGACGTCGATCTCTCCTGGCTGCCCGTCGATGCCATGGGAGCCCGCGTGGTGCGAAGCGACGCGCCGGCGGTGGCCAACATCGTGCTCGTGGACTGCCCCGATCCCGACACGCAGCCGGCGGCGACCGTGCCGCGCGACTCCGGCGGGGCGGCGCGGCCGAGCGACGCCAACCGCAACCGCGAGCTGCTCGAGGCCGTGCTGCCGGCCTGCGACGTGCTGCTGCTCGTGGCCACGGCGCAGAAGTATCGCTCGTGGATCGTCGCCCGCGAGGTGCAGGCCTTCGCGCCGGGCCGGCCACTGCTCTTCGTGCAGACGCACGCCGGGCGGGATCCCGACATCCGCGCCGACTGGCGGCGAGAACTGGAGGCGCAGGGCTTCAGCGTGCCGCGGATCTTCCGGCTCGACGGCGTCGAGGCGGCCCGCCGCGCGGCCGCCGGGCTCGAGCCGGAGCCGGGCTGCCGCGAGCTCACGATGGCGATCGACGAGGAACTGGTGGGCCGCGCGGCACGGCGGGTGCGCCGCACGGGTGCCCTCGACCTGGCCGGTTGGTTCGCACGACAGGCCCGCCGCCAGCTCGGCGGACTGCGCGAGCCGGTCGCCGCGCTCGCCGCGGGCGTCGCTGCCGAGCGGGCCCGCCTGGAGGCGATCCTCGCCCGGGCGGTCGGGGCGAAGCTCCGCGCGAGCCGCGGCGCCTGGCAGCGGCTCGTCACCGACGAGGTCGTCGATCGCTGGCATGGCGGCCCGTTCGCGACGTTCCTGCATGTGCTCGCGGCGCTGGCGGCGCTCTGGAGCCGCGTACGTCCCGGCGGCGGGCTGATCGGCCGGCTGCTCGCCGGACAGTCCCCCGCGACGGCTGCCGGGTCCGGCGGCTGGCAGGCTGTGGCGGAATTGGGACTCTCGGAGGCCGAGGTCGAGCAGTCGCGGAGCATCCTCGCCGGTCTCGCCGCGCGGGCTCGGCTCACCGAGCCGCTGGTCGGGCGGGCGCGGCTCGACGCGGCGCGGGTTCCGGCCACGGCCGGCGCCCTGCTCGAGCGAACCGGGCACTGGCTGGCGGCCGGCATCGACGAGCTCGTCACCGCCCGGCGCGGCCGCGCCGGCGGCCCGCTGTTGCACTGGATCTTCGAGGCGCTGTTCGGCGGGCTGCTGGCGGCCGTGATCGGGCGGGCCGGTTGGAAGTTCTTCCACGATCATCTCTGGCACGGTCGCCCGATGGACGGCGGTGGCTTCCTTCAGGAGGCGCTCGTCTGGCTGATCCTGTGGGGGATCGTGCTGCGGTGGATCGTGTTCGCCGTGGTGCGGTCGGGCCTCGATCGCGACATCACGGCCCTCGTCGGCCGGCTCCCGGCCGCGCAGCTCGTCGACCCGCTGCTCGACGACTTCGCCGCTGCCGCGGCGCGGACGACCGCCTTTCTCGACGAGGGCGATCGCCTCGGCAAGGAGGCCGACGCGCTTGCCACCGCGCTCGATGAGCCGGCCGCCCTGGGCCGGCTCCGCGGAGGTTCGGCATGAGGGGAGCGGGCCGCTGGCTGGCGGTGATCGCGCTGTCGTCGGCGGCTGCGGCCGCTGAACTCGACGAGGTCCGCCGCCGCGGGGAGCTCGTGTGGGCGGCCGATCAGGAAGGAGGCGGACCGCATGTCTTTCCGGACCCGGCAGACCCGCGGCGGCTCACGGGCTTCGAGGTCGACTTCGCGGAGCTGATCGCCGCTGAACTGGGCGTGAAGGCCCGCTTTCAGCAGGGGCAGTGGGACCGCCTGCCGCTGCTCCTCGACCAGACGGCCGACTGCGTCATCAACGGCATCGAGTTCACGCCCGAGCGGCGGCGCGACTACGGCTGCTCCCGGCCGTACTTCGGCTACGCCCTGCAGATGGTCGGCCGCCGGGGCGCGCCCCCCGCGTCGCTCGCCGACCTCGCCGAGCCCGGGCCGCGGGGCTTGTGGCGGGTGGGCGTGCTGACGGGCTCGGCCGCCGAGACGGAGATGCGGGCCCGCGCCGCCCGCGGCGCGGCGCAGCTCGAGGTGATCGGCTACGACGGCACCCTCGACTCGCTGGAGCAGGTGACCAGCGGCGTGCTCGACGCGGCCGTGCTCGACGACTGCATCGTCGCCTTCTACGCCGACCGCTTCGCCGGCCTGCGGGCGGTGGACCGGCCCTTCGCGGGCGGCCTGTATACCGTGCTCACCTCGCGCCGCACGCCGCAGCTCGCCGCCGCCATCGACGCGGCGATCGGCAAGGTGATCGCCGACGGCCGCCTGAAGTCGATCTACGATCGCTGGGATCTCGCTGGTCGCCAGCAGGTGCTCATGATTCGCGACGCGGCCGAGATCCCGGTGGCCGGCCGGCGGTCCTTCGTCGCGCTCGTCCGGCAGACGCTGCCCCTGCTGGCCTCGGCGGCCGGGATGACGATGCTGCTGTCGTGCCTCTCCTTTCCGCTGGCGATCGCGATCGGCCTGGCGGTGGCGATCGGCCGACTCCATGGGCCGGCCTGGCTCAAGCCGCTGCTGGCCGGCTTCGTCGAGGTGCTCCGCGGCACGCCGCTGATGCTTCAGCTCTACGCCATCTTCTTCCTGCTCCCCAAAATCGGCCTCGCCCTGCCCGCAGTCGTGGCCGCGATCATCGGCCTCGCGCTCAACTATTCCGCCTACGAGTCGGAGATCTACCGGGCCGGCCTCAAGGCGGTGCCCACGGGGCAGCTCGAGGCGGCGTTGGCGCTGGGGCTCTCGAAGTGGCAGGCGTTGCGACACGTGCTCGTTCCGCAGGCGGTGCGGATCGTGATGCCGCCGGTGACGAGCGACTTCATCGCGCTCTTCAAGGACACGAGCGTCTGCTCGGCGATCACCGTGATCGAATTGACGAAGCGCTACAGCGTGCTGGCGCTTTCCACGGGCCGGATCGTGGAACTGGCGGTGGTGACGGCGGTGCTGTATCTGTGCATGAGCTGGCCGCTGGCGCTGCTTTCGCGCTGGTTCGAGGCCCGGCTCGAGCGGCCCGGAGCCGCCGGTCATTGAGCCGCGGGGCAACCGTCGATGATCACCGTCGAATCCTTGTCGAAGTCGCGGAGCGGCGTGCGCGTGCTCGAGGCCGTGTCGCTCGCCGGGGCCGAGGGGACGGTGACGGCGCTCGTGGGCCCTTCGGGGAGCGGCAAGACCACGCTCCTCCGCTGCTTGAACGGCCTGGAGACCTTCGACGCGGGCCGGCTCTCGATCGCCGGCCACGACCTCGCCCCGGGGCCGCATCCCGTGCCGCGGCTCGACCGGCTGCGGCACGACGTGGGCATGGTGTTCCAGCAGTTCAACCTCTTTCCGCACCTGTCGGTGCTCGACAACGTGACGCTCGGGCCACGCGTGGTTCTGCGGGAACCGCCGGAGGCGGCGCGGGACCGCGCGGTGGCACTCCTCGACCGCGTCGGCCTGAGGGCGTTCGCAGCGGCCCGGCCGGCGACGCTCTCGGGGGGGCAGCAGCAGCGGGTGGCGATCGCCCGGGCCTTGGCGATGCGGCCGCGGGTGATGCTCTTCGACGAGCCGACCAGCGCGTTGGATCCGACGATGACGGCCGAGGTGCTCGACGTGATCGTGGACCTGGCGCGGGGCGGGCAGACGATGGTGGTGGTGACGCACGACCACGGCTTTGCGAAACGGGCGGCGACCTGGGTGGTGGAACTCGCCGCCGGCCGCGTCGCCCGCCAGGGGCCTGCGACGCAGCTGTTGTAGGGTCGGGCGATGCGCCGTTGGGTCACGCCGGTTGGCAACGCCGCTTCGGGGCTGCCCACGCCCCAGCGCCGGACGTTCGCTGCGCCCATCCTGGGCTCCGCTCTCTCGAGGCTGCCTGCGCTTCGCCATCCATGGCTGCGCTGGTCAGCCACGCCGGCTCCTGGGGCATGGGCAGCCCCTCGCCAGTCAATGCACGCGCTGCGGACAGGGTTTTGGTGACGGAAGGTGGCCCAAGAAGCCCCGGGCGGGAGCCCGGGGACTCCGGGTACGACAAGCTCCCCGCCGTCCATGTCGCACGACGGCTCGTGATTGCCCGGTTCAAACCCATATCGCATGGCACGCGGGAAGGAATGCAACCCGGAGTCCCCCGGCTTCCGCCGGGGGCTTTTTGTGACGTTCGCGCGTCTCAAGCCGAGAGCAAGACAGGAGAACGAGAGGGCGAGCCATCGCATTCAAGCCGCACCTTGGCTGCGGCTTCGAATGCGAAAGCCCGCCGGGGCCATGGATGGGCTGTCATTCGCGCCGGCGCATCCCTTCGGGCCTGCTTCGGCTGACGCGAGGCTCGCCTGGAGGGCGAGCCATCGCATTCAAGCCGCACCTTGGCTGCGGCTTCGAATGCGAAAGCCCGCCGGGGCCATGGATGGGCTGTCATTCGCGCCGGCGCATCCCTTCGGGCCTGCTTCGGCTGACGCGAGGCTCGCCTGGAGGGCGAGCCATCGCATTCAAGCCGCACCTTGGCTGCGGCTTCGAATGCGAAAGCCCGCCGGGGCCATGGATGGCCCGGCGGGCGCTGAAAATAACTCCGCCCGGGGGTTTCCCCCCGGGCGGAGCTCACTGGCCGAAGTCGGGCAACAGATCTCCGTTCGACCTATCTACCCTCGAATCACTTGGCGGCAACCGTCCGGCTCACCGCGACCACCTTGCTCTGCGTCGTCGACGCGGAGGCATCGGGGGTCGGGGCAGCCGCCGACTCCACGCAGCCGTTGCCAGCACCGCAGGCCGGCTCGCAGCAGCCGTTGCCGGCCGAGCAGTCGGGCTCACCGCAGCAGCTCTTGCGAGCATGGCAGGCCTTCTTCGCGGCATGGATGGCGCGGAGGAGGTCACGGATCGGGGTCGGGCACTTCCGGGTGCCGCAGCAGCCGGCAGCCGCACCGCAGCTCGGCTCGCTGCAGCTGGCAGCGGCGTTGCAGGCCGGCTCCGCACAGCCGTTGCCGGCTCCGCAGGCGGGCTCCGCACAGCCGTTACCAGCACCGCAGGCGGGCTCCGCACAGCCGTTGCCAGCCCCGCAGGCCGGCTCGGTGCAGCTGTCGCAGCATCCACGATGCTTCCGCTTGCACTTCTCGAACAGGCCCTTCAGCCCGCCGAAAAGGTCATGCTTCTTGAACTTCCGCACGCCGCAGCACGAACCCGCACCGCAGCTCGGATCCGCACAGCCAGCACCGGCGTCGCAGGCCGGCTCCGCACAGCCGTTGCCGGCTCCGCAGGCGGGCTCCGCACAGCCATTGCCGGCGGCGCAGCCGGGCTCCGCACAGCCGTTGCCGGCACCGCAGCCGGGCTCACAGCACGAGGTGCAGCCCTTGCCGCCGAGCATCCGGTCAAGGAGCTCGAAACCGAAGGACTGGGTACAAACAGTGACACCGAGAATCAGTGCACCGAGAAACATCATACGCTTCATCGAGCCACATCTCCTTTGCTTGTGGATCACCGGTGTGGTCGTCCCGCTTGCGACGCTGTCACCCCGAGGTTGTGATCCACGAACTCTCCGCGGCAGGCCTGTCGAGCCATTCCGTGACTCGAGGGATCGCAGGTTGCTGCCGCCCCCTGGTTGCCCGACGGGCACAGTGATGCCCCGGGGGACATGGGGGCTATCGGCGCCCCGGTGAAAGCGGCTTGAGCGAGTCCCAAGTATTTTTCGAGCGGGCATTTGCGGCTGCGCATTGCGTTGACACTGCCGTCGATACCGTCTTGATTGACCGTGCGGCGCAGCCGCGCACGACCGTCAAACCTTCACGGCACAGTCACGCGCGACCCGCAAGGTTTGCCACGGTCCGAGCGCGAAAAGTCAAACCTTGCCGGTAACCGGGCCCAGACCCGCTTGATTGACACGCCCCCCGCGACCAGTAGACTTTTCCACCGACTCTGGTGGCCGAGTGGGAACAGCTGTTTCCGCCCGGCAAACAGGGAACTCCGGTGCGAATCCGGGACGGCCCCGCCGCTGTGACCAGGCGCGTGAGGTCGACTGTTTCGAGCCATTGCGGTGCGGCCCCCGGGGCCTGCCGCGAGAAGGCATGCAGTCGGCCGAGCCTGGAAGTCAGAAGACCTACCAGACGTCAGGAGTCTGCCGGACCGCGAGGGCGGGATGGCGGGCACGGCCGCTGTGGCGGCCGGTCGTCAGACATTCAAAGGATCCGCTGCTGCAGGCTCCCGCTTTCGCTGAAGGTATGCGTGTGCGCCTGCATGCGCCAGCCTCGGGGGAAGCGGTGCGCTCGCGGTGTGGCCATGGACAGCCCCATTTCCTTCCGCCGTCGCGGCATGTCGCTCGTCGAGTTGCTCGTCGTGGTGGCAGTGTTGTCGGCGCTCGTGGCGCTGCTGCTGCCCGCCGTGCAGTCGGTCCGCGAGGCCGGCCGGCGGACGGCTTGCATGAACAACCTGCGGGGGATCGGGTGCGCCATCTACGGTTATGAATCGGCGCGGCGAACCTTTCCCGTCGGCTGCCTGGAATGCGCCACGAAGGCCCCCCGCAAGCAGATCGCTTGGAATGCGTTCATCCTGCCGTTCGCGGAGGAGCCGGGGGCGGCGGCCGCGTTCGACTTCAAGTTCTCCTTCCGCAGCCAGCAGAACCGGCACGCGGCCGGCCACGTGGTGGGTCTTTTCCTCTGCCCCAGCACGTCGCGGACGAGGCGCACCGGTCCGACCACCGGCGACCGCAACAAGAACGGCCGTTGGGATGCGGGGGACGATCTCGCCTACACCGACTACGGCGGGATGTTTGGCGTGGGCTATTCCGTACCCCGACCGCTGCCGGAGCATGCGGGCGTGATGCAATACGAGCGGCCAACGCCCGCGAAGCACGTGGTGGACGGGCTTTCCCAGACGGCGCTCATCGCGGAATGCACGGGCCGCGACGGGACGTACCAATCGGAGTGGGCCAATGGCCAGAACATCTTCGACCAGTGGCACACCACCGGGATCAACGTCACCCAGAACAACGAGATCTGGAGCGACCACCCCGGTATGGCCGGCATGGTGTTCTGCGACGGTCATGTGGAATTCGTGCACGAGTCGGTCGAGCAGTCGGTGCTGCTCGCGCTGTTGACTCGTGCTGGTGCGGACAGGGCTCGGCGCTGAACCGCCGGCAAAGGAGAACGACGATGGTGCGGACGATAGCGATGATCATGTTGCTCGTGGGGCTGGCGACAGTTCCGGCCCGGGCGGAACTTGCGACGGTGAACGACTTCAGCGACATCCTCTTCTGGACGGGCAGCGGGACGAACGAGTCGGCACTCGTGCTGCAGTTCGGAGCCGGCGAGACGCCAACGTCGATCGCATGGGGATATCGCTGGGACGATCCCAACACGACGGCGGCCAATATGGTCTTCGCCTTGGCCGGAGCTGATGCTCGGCTGGCGATCGATGCCGACTACTTTTCGGAGTGGGACGCCTACTTCATCAGATCATTCAGCTACGATCAGGTTGGCCTTCCGAGTCCGTGGTCGCAAGCCACGCGCTCGATGGCCAATGACTTCGACAACGACCTCGGGATCGCCTTTTACACATCCGTCGCCGATCCCCCGAATGCTTCCGGCACGTGGCCGACGGCTTCAGGCTTCAGCATTTCAGCGGTGGGCATCGCCGGTGCCCCGCTGGCCGATGGCGGCTGGTACGGATTCCTGATCCAAGAGTACGACGCGAACTTCGCGTTCCCGGCGACTGTCACCCTCACGCAGCCGGTGGCGGCCGTGCCGGAGCCGTCGAGCATCGCGCTTGTGGGGTGCGGAGGGGCTGTCTTCGGGGCCATGGCGTGGCGGCGGCGCCGGCAGCGGGCCGCATGAACCAGCCCGGGCGATCCCGCGACGCGGTCCTCGAGCACAACGCGCGGGCGTGGGATCGGCTCGCCGCTCACCGGGCGGCCCTCGCCCAGCCCGCGGCCGACCAGGCGTTCGCCGATCCCCGCGGCTGGCTCGGCGGCGGTGCCGCCGGACGGCCGTGGCTCCCCGAGCGGCTCGACGGCCTCGAGGTGCTCTGCCTCGCGGCGGGTGGCGGCAAGCACGGGCCGCTCTATGCGGCCGCCGGCGCACGAGTGACGGTGGTCGATCTCTCGCCGGCGATGCTCGCGCTCGACCGGCAGGTCGCCCGTGAACGGAAGATCGACCTCGAGATTCTCCAGGGCTCGATGGATGATCTTTCGATGCTCGGCGTGGGACGTTTCGACCTCGTCATCCACCCGGTGAGCACCTGCTATCTGCCCGATGTGGGCCGCGTGTTTCGCGAGGTGGCCCGGGTGACGAAGCCCGGCGGGCTGTATGTCAGCCAGCACAAGTCGCCGGCGAGCCTGCAGGCCGGACTCCTGCCGGGGGCCGCCGGCCGCTACGAGCTCATCCATCCGCTCAGCCGCACCGCACCGCTGCCTGCGGAGCCCCCCTCGCGGCTCCGGGAGGCGGGCACGCAGGAGTTCGTCCACTCGCTCTCCGCCCTGCTCGGCGGGATCTGCGCCGCCGGCTTCGCGATCGAGGACTTTTGCGAGCCCGATCACCGGCAGCCGGGGGCGGCGGCCGGATCGTTCGCCCATCGGGCCGAGTTCCTCCCGCCCTACCTGCGGATTCTCGCCCGCCGGGCAAAATTGGGGACGGGAGCGATTTTTCTCCCCACGCCGCCATAATGAAAACTCTCACACCGCGAACATTCGCTCCCGTCCCCAATTTTCCCGGAGCCACGCCATGATCTGTCTCACGATCCTCCTCACCGCCAAGGACGCGGCCGACGTTCCCCGGATCCGCGAGCATCTCGCCGCGGCCATGCGTTCGAGCCGCACCGAGCCCGGCTGCCTGCGGTTCGACGTCTACCATTCCTCGGCTGAGCCGCGCCGGTTCACGCTCATCGAGCACTGGGCCGACGAGCCGGCCCTCGAGGCCCACCGGCTCGCCGCGGCATACAACACGATCTACAAGCCCAACGTCATGCCGCTGGTGGACCGCGAGGGGCACCCGGGCACGCTCCTGGAGTAGCCACGGTCGGTCGGAATGGCACGCGCAGCCGCGCGAATACGCGGCTGCCTCCCGCTCGTCGAGGGTGCGCCGATTCCGCTCGCCATCGTTCGAACACACGCATGCTCCTCCTCATCGACAATTACGACTCCTTCACCTGGAACCTCGTGCAGCGGTTCGGCGAGATCGCGCCCGACCTGCCCGTCGAGGTGCACCGCAACGACCGGATCAGCGGCGCCGAAATCGCCGCCAAGGCGCCGACGCACCTCGTGATCTCGCCGGGGCCCTGCACGCCCGACGAGGCCGGCATCTCCTGCGACGTCGTCCGGCGGTTCGCGGGCCGGATGCCGATGCTGGGCGTGTGCCTCGGGCACCAGTCGATCGGCCAGGTGTTCGGCGGCACGATCGTGCGGGCGAAGCAGCTGATGCACGGCAAGGTCGATCGGATCGAGCACGCCGGGCAGGGGCTGTTCGCCGGTCTGGAGAGCCCGATCGAGGCGACCCGGTACCACAGCCTCGTGATCGACCCGCCGACCCTGCCCCGCGACTTCGAGGTCGATGCCTGGTCCACCGCCCCCGACGGCTCCCGTGAGATCATGGCCATCCGCCACAAGACGCTGCCCGTCTACGGCGTGCAGTTCCATCCCGAGAGTTTCCTCACGCCTGCGGGTTACGATCTGTTGCGGGCGTTCCTCGCCGTCGCCCCCGTTGCCGGATGATCGACCTCGCCGACGCGATCGCGCTGGTGGAACGCACGGCGACGCCGCTGCCGCCGCGGCGGCAGCGGCTTCTGGATGCCGTCGGCCGCCGCCTCGCCGCCGGCGTCGTCGCCGACTGCGACTCGCCGCCGTGGGATCGCGCGATGATGGATGGCTTCGCCGTGCGGTCGGCCGACTTCGCGCGGCCGGGCGAGATCGTGGAGCTCGACGTCGCCGTGGACCTCGCGGCCGGTGACGTGACGGGCCTCGAGATCCGGCCCGGCACCTGTGCCCGGATCATGACCGGGGCGCCGATTCCCGCCGGTGCCGACGCCGTCGTGCCGGTGGAGCGGGCGGTGGACGGCACGGCCGGCGTGCATGCCGGCGGCCGGGTGCGGCTGGCGGAGCCGAAGTTTCGGCCGGCGCAGCACGTGGCGCGGCAGGCGGCGGCGTTCGCCCGCGGTCGCGAGGTGCTCGCCCCGGGAACGGCGCTCGGTGCCGCCGAGGTCGGCCTCGCCGCCGAGGCCGGGGCCACGCACGTCGTCGCCGAGCCACGGGTGCGCGTGGCGATCGTCTCGACGGGCAGCGAGCTCGTCGCCTGCGATGTCGTGCCCGCGTTCGGCCAGACCCGCAACTCCAACGGCCCGATGCTCACCGCAGCCGTGTCGCTGCTGGGCGCCGAGCCGATTCCGCTCGGGCTGGCGGGCGACAAGCCGGAGGCGATCCGGGCGCTGGTGGCGCAGGGCCTCGCCGCCGACGTGCTCGTGCTCTCGGGCGGCGTGTCGGCCGGTGACCTCGACCTCGTGCCCGCGATCTTCGCCCGCTGCGGCGTCGAGCAGGTGTTTCACAAGGTGCGGCTCAAGCCCGGCAAGCCGGTGTGGTTCGGCATGCGCCCGCGGTCAGACGGTGGACCCCCGACGCTCGTCTTCGGCCTGCCCGGCAATCCGGCGAGCAGTCTCGTCTGCTTCGAGCTCTTCGTGCGGCCGGCGATCATGATCCTCGCCGCCGCGGGGCGTGACCGCTGGCACCTGCCGCGGGAGCGGGCCGTGCTGGGCGCGGCGGCGAAGGCCGCGGCCGACCGGCCCGTCTATCTGCCCTGTCGCATAGCGCACGGGCCGCAGGGCATGGTGGCCACGCCGCAGCCATGGACCGGATCCTCCGACCTGCTCGGTCTCGCCGGCGCCGCGGGCCTCGTCGCGCTTCCCGCCGACGGCCGTGTGCACGAGCCGGGTGAAGAAGTCGAGATCCTCCGCCGCGACGCTCCGTAGGTGGATCCGGTCGCCTTTCCGGGATTGGGGGCGGGGTGGTTTTCATGCCCGGAGTCCCCGGGCTTCCGCCCGGGGCTTCTTGTCGCGTGATCGACACAAAAAGCCCCCGGCGGGAGCCGGGGGACACCGGGTCGCATGCCGTCCCGTGTGCCATGCCATGCGGGGTTCGAACCGGGGAACCGCATGCGGTCGTGCGGCATGGATGGCGGGGTGGTTTTCGTGCCCGGAGTCCCCGGGCTTCCGCCCGGGGCTTCTTGTCGCGTGATCGACACAAAAAGCCCCCGGCGGGAGCCGGGGGACACCGGGTCGCATGCCGTCCCGTGTGCCATGCGAAGCGGGTTCGAGCGTTGGCATCGTGCTCGACTGCCCGCGTCAGTCCTGCGTCCAGTAGTCCACGACGCATACCTTGTCGACGTGCGGGCCGATGAGGGCCACGAACTCCTTGTGGGCGGGGTGCGGCAGGTAGGTGTCGCGATCGGCCGCCGTGGCGAAGGTCAGTAGGAAACAGTGGGTGAAGCCCTGCGCCTTGCCCTCGGGCGAGACGTCGGTTCCCCACTCGAAGCCCGCAATCTCCTTGATCTTCGCCGGCAGGCCGCGGAAGCCGGCGACGATCCGGGCCACGTCCTCGGGCGTCGAGGAATCCTTGAACTTGAAGAGCACGACGTGCCGCAGGCGGCGCGGGCCGGCCGCTTGCTCGCCGGCATTGGCCGGGGAAGTGGTGGGGAAGAACGCCAGGCCGACGCCCAGGAAGGCGAGCGTGAGCAGGGCGACTTTCGGGATCAGCGACAGCGGAGCCATGATCGATCTCCTATCAGGAAGTGGAAAGAGCTACCAAGCGAATCACCCCATGTTATTGTGTCGGTCCGCCTCGTGGACGGTCACCCGGAGTCCCCCGGCTCCCGCCGGGGGCTTTTTGTGGGAGCGGCGTGCTGAACCTAGAAGCCCCGGGTGGCAACCCGGGGACACCGGGTATGAAAAGCCACTCCGTCGTCCAGGCCGGATGACGGTGGGCAATTTCCCGGTTCAAGCCCACGTCGCATGGCACCGGGGAAGGTATGCCACCCGGAGTCCCCCGGCTCCCGCCGGGGGCTTTTCGTGGCGTTCGCGCGCGTCAAGCCGAGAGTAAGACTGGAGAACTCGCACCATCAGAACTCGCGGCTCGGGATTCCGAGCAGGGGCATCTGTATTGCACGCATGACTGCGTCGCCGGAAGCGACGCCCTCGAGAGCGAGCGGCGGCTCGCCGAGCAAAACGGAGCCAGGATGGTCCGTTTTGCGCTCAAGACGGCATGCTGCGATGGAAGTGCACGTGCTTCCAGCCGCCGGCGAACCGCTTCCAGATCCGGGTCTCCTCGCTGGCGACGGTGACGGGACTGCCGGCGGCGTCGAGCTTCTGCACGAGTCGCACGTAGGCCACGAGGGCGACGTCGTCGGCGAGCATCCTCACGACGGGCGTGGCGATCGTCGTCGTCGCCGGGGCGGCGGGCTTCGCGGCGTCGCCGGCGAGCTTGAAGTAGAACTCGTGGAACGGCAGCCCCTCGACCAGGTGCCCCTTGGCCTCCGGCTCGAAGCAGGTGATGTCGGGAGCCACGAGCTCGCGGTAGGCGGGCCAGTCGCCGGCGGCGATCGTGGCGAGCAGCTTGCGGTTGAGGTTCAGGACCTCTTCAGCGGCGTTGGGCGGCATGACGAGACTCCTTCGGGAGGTCAGGGGGACGGCGGCTTCACGAGGCCGAGGGTCACCAGCTTCTGCAGGCATTCGTCCCGCTCGCGGCTCCGCTCGAGGCTTTTCCAGGACGGGTCTTGGGCGGCGAGGAAGTCGGCGTGGGAGGCGGGCATGCGGCTGCCGGCGGCGGCCACGAGCCGGCCGATCACCTCGCGGTCGAGCCGCGTGAGCCGCATGGCCTCGACCCGGTAGTCGAGGAACGCCTCCCAGACGAGCGGAAACAGCGGGGCCACGATCTCGCGGCCGATGGTCTCGGCATAGCGGCGGATTTCCAACTGGGCGTGGGAGTCCATCCGCAGGGCGAGGAAGTGGAGCAGGTTGTGGAGGTCGATCTTCCAGTAGGCTTCCGTGTAGGTGGAGAGCGGAAGGTCCTTGCGGGCCTGCTCGCGGGCGATGCCCGCCGCAAGCCGCTCCTCGTAGACCTTGCGGGCGAGGCCCTGCAGATCACGTTCCGCCTCCGTGAGCCGCTGCCCCTCGGCGGCGGCCACGAGGCCGTCGGAGCCTTGGCGATTGCTGGCCGCCTGGGTCCGCCACTCGTCGTCGGCAGTGGCCTGCATCGAATCGATGGCGAGCGAGTAGCGGGTGGAATACTCGTTCACGCTCGCGGTGCGGTGGCGGATCCATTGCCGCCAGCAGTCCATCGGCACGCGGACGACGAACTTCAGCTCCGCCATCTCGAACGGCGTGGTGTGGGCATGCCGCATCAGGTAGCGGATCAACTGGCGATCGTCGCTGACCTTCCGAGTGCCCTCGCCGTAACTGACCCGCGCCGCCTGCACGACCGAGCCGTCGTCGCCCATGCAATCCACGAGGGCCACGAACCCGTCGTCGAGGACGGGAAACTTCCGCCAACGGACCGCCTCGAGCAGAGGGCCGCGATCGCTGGCCGGGTTCGGGGTCGGGAAGGATGCGCTCATCGCCGCGGTGCCTGCTGGGACGGGGCGTCACAGCATGGGGCACGGCCGCGGCGCGGTCAATCCTTCGCCAGGAGTTCCTGGAGAAGCTGGGCCAGTTTCCGCGCGTCGTCGGACTTCCGCACGTGGTCGATCCGGGCCGCGGGCACGCCGAGCTTGGCCAGCGATCCGGTCACGCTCGTCCAGAGCTTGTCCCGCTTCTTCCCCTCGGCGAGGTACAGGTCGGTCACCTGCTCCCCGAGCCGCTGCAGGAGGGCCGTGTCGAGGTTCTCGTAGTAGTTCTTGACGATCGACCGCTGGTATTTCGTCAGTTCCGCCATGGCTCGCCGTCCGGTCGGCTGGAAGGGTGCTGCCGCGCTGGCTACAGTATCGGACGAACCGCCCCTCGCCGTCGAGAGAATCCGATGCCCACGATCACGTTCGCCAACGAGAAGAAGGAAATTCAGGTTCCCAACGGAGCCAACCTGCGGAAGGAGGCCCTGCGGGCCGGCGTCCAGCTCTATCCGGGCATCCACAAGGTGGTGAACTGCCACGGCTTCGGCCAGTGCGGCGCCTGTCGGGTGCTGGTCACCAAGGGGATGGAGAACACCAGCCCCAAGGGGATCATGGAGTCGGCCCGGCTGGCCGTGTCGCTGGCCTACATCGGCAACGAGCAGACCATGCGGCTCGCCTGCCAGACGCGGGTCGAGGGGGACATCACCGTCACCACCTGCCCCCCCATGAACATGTTTGGCGAGAACTTTTTTAGCTGACTTCAGTTGCCCGAGGGATCCATCCATGGCTCCCTCGGGCAACGCTGGCGCTGCCCGGACCTACAGAGGCCCGCATCTCCGGGCGGACCTGGCGGCCGCGGCGGACGACGTGGGACGGCAGACTGCGGGGCTGCGATGCCATGAAGGAAATCCTCGCCGTCGTGAAGCCGTTTCTCGCGGAGCGTGTGCTCGAGGCGTTGAGGCTCGCGCCGCTGGAGGCCTGCACGGTCCGTGAGGTCAAGGGCTACGGCCGGCAGAAGAGCTACCTCGACCAGTACGGCGACAGCGAGTACTCGCTCGCCTTTCTGCCCAAGGTTGAGATTCAGCTCTGGGTGGATGACGCCCGCGTCGACGAGGTGGTGGAGCGAATCGTCGCCGCCGCCCGCACGGGCCGCATGGGCGACGGCAAGATCTTCGTGCTGCCCGCCGTGGCCGCCGGCGACGTGTGAGCAGGCGGTGACTCACGGCCCCGCCGGGGTCGCGTGCCACGCGCTGACAAAAAGCCCCGGGTGGAATCCCGGGGACACCGGGCACGAATACCACCCCGCCGTCCATGCCGCACGACTCCAGGCAATGCTCCGGTGCGAAGCCGGATTGCACGGCAGCCGGGAAGGTATGCCACCCGGAGTCCCCCAGCTTCCGCTGGGGGCTTGTGGGGAGAGGTATGCGAGTGGCCCGGCAGCGGCTCGGCCGGGGTCGCATCAGCGGCGGAAGATGCCGGTGGCGTACCAGATGCCGTTGGAGCCGCGGCGGATGTCGTAGCCGTAGGCGGCCTGCGGGCTGCGGACGGCGTTCCAGTGGCCCGACGATTGCCGCCAGCTGGCCACGCAGTCGACGCACGAGTCGAGCAGGTCCTGATCGGGCCAGCTCTCTGCGCAGACCTCGGCCGCGGAGCCGCCGAGCCGCCGCGACCGCGTGTCCCAGCCATGGTGGCCCTGGCGGCGAAGGCGGGCCTGGTGGTCCGAGTGGGCGGTGGCCTCGCTGCAGAGCACGGGATCGCAGGTGCCCTCGGTGCTGCGTGGACTCTCCGGGTGGATCCGCACCGCGAGGATCAGCGACCGTTGGGTGAGCGAGGCGGTGGGCAGGCCGGGGAGCTGGTCGATGTGCGCCGGCTCGAAGCGGTAGTACTTGCCCGGTGTCCGCGGCAGGATCGAGACGACACGGCCGGCATACTCCGGGTGGGCATGATCCACGACGAAGATCCCGGCGCCGCGCCGCATCGCGCCGAGGCCGGGATCGGCGACGAGCGCCGCGCCGCCGTCGTGGAGCCCCAGCCGGCAGAAGACCCACGGCGTGCCGCTCGCGGCGAACCGCTGCTGCACGTCGGCACGCTCGAGGTGGTCGCCGGCGGGGTCGTGGGCAGCGGCCGCCTGCGGCTCGATGGAGACCAGCAGCATCGCCCCCGCCTGGCGGGCGGCGTCGCTCGCGGCGGCGTAGTCGTCGATCCGCTGCACGGCTGCGGCGCGGGAGGGGGCGAGGGGCACGGGCGTCGCGGCCTCGATGCCGATGGGGGAACTCACGGCCAGCAGGGCAGCTGTGAGAAGAGTGTGGCGGGTCGCGACCATGCGTGTCTGTCCTCCGAGTGACGGCCGCCGGCAGCCTTCTGGCCGACCGGCATGCGGCGATTGAATGCCCTGCGGCAACGGCCGGCAAGGGGCGGAGACTGCGGCGCCGCTGCCGGTGGCGGTGACTTTGTTCGACTTGCGGCCTGGGGGATCTGCCGGAAGTTGAACGGCTTGGGCCGGTTAGGGCGCGGAGGAGAAAAACCGCCGCCGCGCGCCGGAATTCGTCGGCAAATGGGGGGTATTTGGGCGGCGGGCGAGTGCCATGGAGGCGAATCCGACCGGCGGGCTACACTCTCGACTCGTTCGTGGCTCAGGTTCCCGGCTCCCAGCATCCAGCAATCCCCCAGGACAGGCGCACCAGCATGGCTTTATCCCGTTTCGGCACCGTTTTCACGCTCTGCGGTGCGGCCCTCGCCGTCCTTCTGCTCGGAGTCCCATCTCGGGCGATCGATCTCCGCGACATGGGATCCCAGCCGCTCGGGGAGGGCGAGGCGTTCCGTCCGGTCACCGAAGGCCGGCTGGCTGCCGCCGCCGCGCGGCTGCGCGAGGCGCTGGGGCCGCTCGACCGGCTGCTGGCCCGCAGCCCGAGTGGCGCCGCCTGGAAGACGTATCTCGACTGGCCGGCCCTGACCGCCCAGGCCGCATCCGGGGCCGCTGCCGACCCCGCCGTGCTCCGCCGCCTCCAGAAACGTCTCGACGCCGAGGAGAACGGCCTGGAGATGCCGCCGTTCGCCGCCGTCCGTCGCGCCGTCACCGCCTATGCGGAGGCCGCCGATGCCGCCAAGGATCCGAACGCGCAGGCTGTCTATGGACAGCGGCTGGAAAAACTCGCGGCGGCCGTGGCGACCGGGGCCGCCGCCGGCACGGCCGATGCCCTCGATCCGGTCGGCCCGCTGCTGGCGCGGCTGGAGGAGTCGGGGCAGGCGCCGGCGACGGTGGCCCGCGTGCGGTCCGCGGTCAACCGTCCGAACCTGTTCCTCGACGTGGACGAGAGCCTGTTGGGGAGCGCCGTCAATCGGGCCGTGGACGAGACGGCGGCGATCGAAGACACGGTCCTCGGCACGCGGGTCCGCGGCAGCGGCCGCACGACCGGACTGGTGCTGCTCGACTTCGTGCCCAGCCTGCAGCAGGCCGTGGTCGACCTGAAACTCGACGCCACGAACCATTCCAACACCCGCGGTTCCCAGGGGCCGGTCACCGTCCACACGCTGGGCACCACGACGATCGGCGCCCGCAAGCGGATCCTGATCGACGATCGGCGGGTCACGGCGCTGCCGGTCGAGGCGCATGCCGACACCGACACCCGCACGGCGGGCATCGGCGTCAACAAGCGGTTCGGCCAGCGGCTGATCCGCAAGGTCGCCAGCCGCAAGATCGCGGAGATGCGGCCGCAGGCCGAGGCCATCTCGGCGGCGAAGGCCCGCGACCGGGTGCGGACGCAGTTCGAGGAGCAGACGGGATCGGCCATCTCCCAGGCGGCCCGCGACTACCAGACGAAGTTCCGCGGGCCGCTCATCGAGCGCGGCTGGTATCCGGAGCTGCTCCAGATGAGCACGAGCGACTCCCGCCTCTCGGTGACGGCCCGCAAGGCGCTCGCCGACCAGATCGGCGCCTTCACGGCGCCGCCGGCGGTCGATGCCGATGCGGTGCTCGCGGCCCGGGTGCACGAGACGCTCGTCAACAACGCGGCCGAGATCACGCTCGGCGGCCGGACGATCACGCAGCAGTTCGTCGAGGAGCAGATCAAGAAGAACAACGGCACCCTGCCGGAGGCCCTGGGCAACGATCCCGACCAGCAGCCGTGGTCGATCACGTTCGCCAAGCGGAAGCCGGTCGAGCTCGATGCCGGCGACGACCGGGTGAAGGTCACGGTCCGTGGCAGCCGCTTCACATCGGGCGAGCGGGAGTTTCCGGCCATGGACATCTGGGCGGCCTATCGGATCGAGCCGGGCCCGGCCGGTGTGCGGCTCGTTCGCGACGGCGACGTGCAGATCTATCCGCCCGGGTTCGTGCCCGGCGGCGGCGAGAAGCTCACGATGCAGGAGACGTCGCTGCGGCGCATCCTCCAGAAGCGGTTCAACAAGGTGTTCAAGGAGGTCGTGGACGTGGAGCCGCTGAAGTTGCCGGGTGAGCTGGAGCGGGCCGGTCCGCTGCCGATGGAGCAGCTCGTGGCCCGCAAGGACGGCTGGGTGGCCGTGGGCTGGCGGAAGAAGGATCCGGTGATTCGCGAGTCCGCGGTCGGCGCGGTGATCCTCTCCGAGCGGGCCGCGGCCGCCGCGAGTTCCGTGGTGGCGATGATCGCCGAGTGAACGCGACCGCAGCGAGGGCCGCATGACGCAGGAAGACCTCGGGCGGGCGATCGATCTGGCGTTGGGCGGCGACTGGGAGGCCGCCCACGCGATCGTGCAGCGTGACGAGGCCGACCCGACCGCGGCCTGGATCCACGCCGTGCTCCACAAGATCGAGGGCGACGCGGGCAACGCCCGCTATTGGTATCGCCGGGCCGGTCGAATGGGCCACGTGGACGACGATCCGCCATCCGAACTGGCGGCGATCCGCGCGTCGCTGGTGCGGTGAGTCGCCCTTCGTCCTCGAACGGCTCTCCGTAATCCGTCTACGAGGCCCTGGTGGTTCTGACGATGCCGTCGATCAACACGCTGCTGGCCGCCCACGCCCCGTGGGCCTCCGCGGAACGCACCTGGTCGCTCACGCCCTTTGAACTCTTCATGTGGCTCGATGACCGGCCGCGATATCCGCTGGTGTTTCAGGTCGTTATCCGGTTCGAGGGTCCGGTGGACGTGGCGGCGATGCGCGATGCGTTTCGGTTCGCACTTGGGCGGCATCCGCTCCTGCGGGCATCGATCGTCGATGACCGACGCGGCGCACACTGGCATGCCCCGGCGTCGGAATGGAACGAGCTCGAGGTCGTTCCGCGCGGGTCGCCCCCCGAGTCTGGCCCGGGCTGGATCGACCTGGCCGCAGGACCAGGCCTGCGGGGCCGGATCTGCGAGACCGCGACCGGTAGCGACGTGACGCTCGTTTTCCACCATGCCTGCTGCGACGGGCAGGGGGCGCGGATGTTCATCCAGGATCTCGCCCTTGCCTACGCCGTGCTCCGCGGTGCGGCGACCGAAGACGCTTTCATGAAGCTCGACGCTGGGCAGCTTGACGGCCGCGGCGTCCATGCATCCGAGCCATCGGTGTGGCGGGGGCTGCGTCATCTCCTCCACATGTTCCGCACGCGGCCGCTACCGACAGTGTCCGAGGCGGGGCTGGCTGGCGGGCCGGCCGCCGACGCGGCCCCGGGCAGCCGCATCGGCTTCTGCATGCACACGTTCGACCGCGAGACCGTCCGGGAACTCCAGGACCCGCGCCGGCTGGGCGCGGCGAGCTTCAACGATGTGGCCGTGGCATTGCTCTTCAACGTGCTCGACAGCTGGCAGCGGAACCGGGGCGTGAAGCCGGGAACCCGCATGCGGATCTCCGTGCCGGTTGACCTGCGCGGGCGCGGGCATGAGCGCATGCCGGCGGCGAACCGCTACACGTACCTGTTCGTCAACCGCCACGTCGGTGTCGGCACCGACTGGCCGGCTCTGCTGGCCGACACCCGCCGCCAGTTATGGCTGCCGCGACAGGCCGTAGCGGGCTCCGACATGCTCTCCATGCTCCACACGTTCGCCCGCTGGCCGCGGCTCATGCGCCGCGGGCTCCGCTGGCGGCGGTGCTTCGCTACGGCCGTGCTCACGAATCTGAGCGACCCCTCCCGCCGTCTGCGCAAGCGGCTGCCGGTGGATGACGAGGGCTGCATCTGGCTCGACCGGGCCCGCTGCTACGACATGCAGCTGTGCACGCCCCCGCTGCGTCCCTCCACGCACTGGGGATTCGGCCTTTTCGAGTACGCCAACCGCGTCACCGTCACGTTCCGCTACGACACCGACACGATCTCCCCGCGGGCGGCCGCCGGCGTGCTCGCCGACTACGTGGCGGCATGGCACGCGTGGGCGGTGTGCGCACGGCAGTGACAGAAAATGAGTGCGTAAAGATCAGAAGCGGCGACATCGTCCTGCCGGCTGATTCAGGGGCAGTGTGAGCACGAAGCGGCTGCCGCCGTCGGCCGGCGGCTCGGACGCGAGGTCGCCCCCCATCTGCCGCGCCAGGCGGCGGGAGAGGGCGAGGCCGAGACCGACGCCGGCCGCGGATTCGGCCGCGTCGCGGGCGCTCTTGCGGAACGGTTCGAAAAGCCGGGCGGCCTCGTGGGCGGCGACCCCCGGGCCGTGATCCCGCACCTCGATCGCCAGGCTGCGGCCGCGCGGCGTCGCCGTGACCGCGATCACGGCCGGCTTCGCAGCACGGGCGTATTTGCACGCGTTGTCCACGAGATTGAAGAGCACCTGCTCGACGGCCGCCGGATCGGTCGTCACCGTCAGTCGACGGGTCGCATCGTCGGCCTCGATCTGCCAGTCAAACCCAGCCTGCGTGGCCCGCTCGGCGGGCCGGGGCGTCACTTGGGCGAGCAGGTCACCGACCGATACCGGCGCGAGCCTGGCGGCATGGCGGCCGCGTTCGAGCCGCGCGTAGGCGAGGACGTTTTCCACGAGGTGCGTGAGTCGGTCGGCCTCCCGGCGGAGCGTGGCGTGGTACGTGGGTACTTCCGCCGCGGCGACCATGCCCTCCTCCAAGAGACCGGAATAGAGCCGGAACGTGGTCAGCGGCGTGCGGAGTTCGTGCGTGACGCTCGACACGAAGGCCGCCCGCCGTTCGCTGAGCGCGAGCACGCTCGCGAGCAACGCCCCGACCGCGGCGGCGGCGACGGCCATCGCCGCCCAGGCTACGGCCAGCGTGCCGCGCAAGGGCGACCAGCCCGCCACGACGGGCGGCGGCACTGGGCCGGGGACGAGCCGGGCCGGAATCGCGGCCAGGAGCCGCTGATCGGTTGTGGGCGTGGTTTCGTTTGCCGGCTCGAGGGTCGCCCCGGGCAGGAGATCGGCGATCGTGGCCACGAGGTCGGCCTGCAGCCGGGGCCAGTCGAGGACCGCGCCTTCGACGGCAGTCGCCTCGGTCGCCGGCTGCACGCGGCGGGCGAGGAGCAGCGCGTCGCCCGCCCACACGGCCGACAGGGCGGCCAGCGGGGCGGCGGCAACGCCAGGCGGGTCCAGGATGAGCTGCTGCGCGGCGGCGTTTTGCTGCACGGCCTGCTGCCGGGCCCGGCGTTCGGTGACGTTTCGCGCCTGCTGGATCGGTAGGTCGGCGAGTTGCGCGGCATCGTCGCCTGCGGCCAGCGACTCGCCGGCCGCAGGCTCGGGCAGCCGGGCGACGAGCGTGGCGGCGTCGAAACGCACGGCTTCGCGGCCGGTCGCGGCGGCGATCGTGCGGCGGCGGCCGGCGGCGTCGATCACGAACGCCTCCACGACCGGCGGCACCGGCCGCGCGGTTCGCACGTTCGCCGTCTCCCGGGCCACGAGCGCCGCGAGCGCGGCGTCGATCCGCCACAGCGCGAGCCGAACGTTTTCCTCGACCGTCGCCTCCTGCCGGGCCGCCGCCTCGGCCCGGTCGGCCTCGAGGGCGCGGTGCGTGAGTGCGGCCAAGGCCGCCGTGGCGATTACGAGGCACGCGGCATACGCCGCCCACACGCGGCGCGGGCTCATCGGCCGGCCTCCGCGGCGGCCCAGGCGTAGCCCTGGCCGCGGACGGTGAGCACCCGTCGTGGCGCGGCCGTGTCGTCGCGGAGCTTCTCCCGCAGTCGCATCACGTGCATGTCGATCGTGCGGGTCGTCACGCCCCGTGGATCGAGCCGCCAAACGCGGCGCAGCAGCTCCTCGCGGCTGATCGCGCGGCCGGCGTGGGCCGCGAGGTAGGCGGCCAGTTCCGCCTCCTTCTCCGAGAGTTCCACGCGGGCGCCGTCGGCGTGGCGAATCTCGCGGCGGGCGAGGTCGACGACGAGGCCGTCGCACTCGATCACCTCCACGGGCCGCGGCCGCTCCGGCGAGCGACGCAGCACCGCCTCGACCCGGGCCAACAGTTCCCGCACGCTGAACGGCTTGACCACGTAGTCGTCGGCACCTGCGGCGAGCCCGCCGACGCGGTCATCCTCCGCCGCCCGGGCCGTGAGCAGGATCACCGGCCGTGTGGGTCGCGACTCCCGCACCCGCCGCAGGATCTCCAGGCCGTCGGTGCCCGGGAGGACGACGTCGAGAAGCACGAGGTCGACCTCGGCGGTCTCCGCGAGGGCCAGCCCCCGCGGCCCGTCGCCCGCCTCCAGCACCTCGTAGCCGGCGAAGGCGAGCGCCGCCACGACCCCGCGGCGGATCGCCGGATCGTCTTCGACCACGAGCACGCGGCGCGGGGCGGCGGTCATCGGCGGGCGAGCCTCCCGCGGCCGTCGGCGGCAGTGCCCGCGAACGGAATCTTCGTGGTCTGCACGTCGAGCAGCGGCTTGAGCTCGTGGACGTTCGTGTAGCCGTAGGCGTGGAGCACGTTGAACGTGTGGACGTTGAGCGCCGCGGGTGCCACCTTTGAGGCGAAGGCCCGCTCCTCGTTCTCGAAGTTGTTGTTGCAGTAGATGAGCACGCGGGTGTCCTTCGTGGGAATGACCTTCGCCAGTTCATCCGCCGTGATGTCGGGGAAGCTCAGGTGACGAGCCCCGCGGACGTGCAGGAGGTTGAATTTCTCACGGCTGCGGGCGTCGAGGACGATCGTGTCGGGCTTGGCGGCCAGCATGAGGAACTCATCCTCGTCGATGCGGCGGCTGTCCCGCAACGCCGCGACCTCGGCCACGCCGGCGGCGAAGCCACGGTAGTCGATGCGGGGATTGCCCTCGTCGCCCCGGGCGGCGGTGACGAGAAGGGCGGCGGCCAGAAACACGAGCGAACCGTGGCGGGAGGGCAGCATGGCAAGCGACATGGCGGGAACTCCGTGAGGACGCGGCCGCCGGAACCATCCGGCGCAGGCCGCACGGGAGAAGTATCGGTGCGGGGCCCGTCGCGGTGGGTAACGCCCGCGCAAACTACACGGCAAGGCTCGGCATCCTGCCGACCTTGC
>CAZJHQ010000036.1:26541-26963 GCA_964545915.1 uncultured Candidatus Kuenenia sp.
CTTGGCGGGCCTCCGCCCGCTGGGGTGACCCGGCCCTCCGGGCCTGGCGTGGAGCGATGTGGCCGGGGTGATGGCGAGGCGTCCGGCTCGGCATCCTGCCGACCTTGCCTTGGCGGGCCTCCGCCCGCTGGGGTGACCCGGCCCTCCGGGCCTGGCGTGGAGCTTTTGATGATGCGCGGAGGAGTTCAACAGAGCGTCGCCGCTGCAGGGATCCAGCTGCGCATCGTGTTGTGCCGGACCCGTGAACAGGGGATCGGTCCCGTCACCGGTCCAAAAAGCCCCGGGCGGGAGCCCGGGGACTCCGGGCACGAAAACCACCCCGCCGTCCATGCCGCACGAAGGCACGTGATTTTCCGGTTCAAACCCACATCGCATGGCACCCGGGAAGACATGCAACCCGGAGTCCCCCGGCTTCCGCCGGG
>CAZJHQ010000036.1:27063-30711 GCA_964545915.1 uncultured Candidatus Kuenenia sp.
GGCTTTTTGTGGGAGTGTCAGGCCCGGAGGGCCGGGTTGACTGTGAGCGGGGCGGAGACCCGCCAAGCGAACTGCGGCACGATGCCGCAGGTTCGCGTGTGCATGCTCCCCGGCTTCCGCCGGGGGCTTTTTGTGGGAGTGTCAGGCCCGGAGGGCCGGGTTGACTGTGAGCGGGGCGGGCCTCCGCCCGCCGGCCGACATCAGTCGATTCGCGGCCGGGGCTGCACCGGCTCGAAGGGGCGGACCCAGATGTTGCGGAACTGGAGCGGGTTTCCGTGGTCCTGTAGCTCGATCGGCAGCGCATCGTCATGCCGTTCGTAGGTCGGCGGCGTCGGCCAGGCCGTCGTGCCCTTGATGACGGTGTCGGCGTGAATGGCGACGCCGTTGTGCAGCACGCTCACGCGGCCCGGCGCCGCGAGCGATCCGTCGGCGGCGAACCGCGGCCGCGTGAAGAGGATGTCGTAGGTCTGCCACTCCCCGGGCCGGCGGCAGGCGTTCACCGCCGGGGGCTGCTGCTTGTAAAGGGCGCCGCACTGCCCGTCGGGGTAGGTGAGCGGCCCGTCGGTCCCGTCCTCGAACGAGTCGAGCACCTGGATCTCGTACTTGCCCATGAGGAACACGCCCGAGTTGCCGCGGCCCTGCCCCGTGCCGACCGCGGGCGCCGGCGTCCGAAACTCGACGTGCAGATGGCAGTCGCCGAAGGCCTGTCGCGTGGTGATCCGTCCCTTGCCGACCGTGGCCACGCCGTCTTCCACCTTCCACGTGTCGGCGCCGTTCCAGGCGGACAGATCCTTGCCGAGGAGGACGATGGCGTCGGTGGGGACCGGCGCCGGGCCGGCAGGCGCCGGGCCGGGATCGACGACGCGCGGCCGCGGCCACTCGATCGGCGACACCCATTCCCTGGTGGGTAACTGACGGCCGGCGAGATGGAACCGCCGCGAGCGGATCGACGCCGTCAGCCGCGCGGCCTCCGCCTCGGCCTCGGCAACCGACACGCCCGCGGCCATTCCCGGTCGCAGGTGCCCAGCGGCGGCGAGGTAGGCATCGCGGAGGATCTTCAGCCGGGCGGTGACCTCGGGGAGGAATGGGGAGAGCATTTCAGGCGTGTCGGCGGTGGCGATCGGCCCGCCGGCGCCCAGGCCCGCGAGGACGGCCCGGCAGATCGCCCAGTGCCCGGCGTCATCCGGGTGAATGCTGTCGGCCGCGAAGGCGAACCCTGGATCAGCCGCCCGCTTGGCGGCGAGCATCGCCTGCATGGGGCCGTGCACGTCGATCACGAGCCACCCGTCGGCCCGCTTCGAAACGAGCCAGTCTGAATAGGCCGCGAGCACGGCGTCGTAGTCCACGGCGCCGGCCGGCGCGGGCTTGCCCGGGGGGCCGCCGTAGACCGGCGGCGTGAGATGCACGATCTTCGCGCCCGCCTGCTCCACGGCCGCATGCAGCCGCTCCATGCCGGCCTTGAACTTCGCAAACCGTTCTTCGTCGAGCGGCTGGTAGATGCCGCAATTCATCCCGTAACAGGCGAGCACCACGTCGGGCCGCGCCAGCCGCAGCACACGGCCGAGCCGCTCGTGCACGTCGGGCCGGGGGAACTTCCCGCCGGCGTGACTGGCCTCCGAGAGCCCCGAGACCGTCTCGCTCGACAGCCCCATGTCGATGACTTCGGCGGTCGTGCCCTGCCGCTCCATCCAGGCGACGAGGTTCGCCAGCCAGCGGCCGTCGTAGGTGATCGAGTCGCCGAGGGCCACGATCCGCTTGGCTTCGAGGAGCAGCGATGCGGGCACGGCCGGCGGCGCCGCGGTGGCGAGGCCGCCGCAGCAGAGGGCGACCACCAGGATGAAACGCATCATCAATGGCATCGAGAAGGCTCCTATTTGGACGGCGTGGCACCCGCGCGGATCGCGAACAGATGGCTCTTGTTGGCGATGTAGAGCGTGTCCCCCACCGCGATCGGTGTCGAGTAGACGCTGTTGCCCATGTTGACCTCGCCGAGCAGATCCATCTCCCGGCCGAGCTTGAAGATGCAGATGTCGCCGTCCTCGTCGCCGATGTAAACCTTGCCATCGGCGATCAGCGGCGAGCCCCAGCTGGCGGCGAGCATGTCGTGCGTCCAGAGCGGCTTGCCCGTCTTCACGTCGAGGCAGTGAAACAGGCCGCTGAAGTCGGCCACGAACAGCAGGCCGTCCTTGATGGCGACGGTGCCGCAGGTGCGGTGCATCGTCTCCTCGAAGGCGAGCTTGCCGTTGCCGTCGGCGTCGAAGCCGGGATAGTGCCAGACGGCGGCCGAGTTGGGATTCGGCCGGGCCACTTCCCCCTGCTCCTTGATCACGGCCTGGTTGCGGCGGTGGGGCAGGGGCTTCGTCGGGTCGTCGAGGCTGAAGGCGAGCTCGCTCGACACGTCGCCGTGTTTCGTCGGGTCGATGCACCACAGGTGGCCCACTCCCTCGCCGTGCTCGGGATCCTCGCCCACGGCGATGTAGACCAGGCCGTCGGAGATCACCGGCGTGCCGATGATGTGATTGCGGTCGGCCCGGCCGCCGAGCGTGTACTTCGATTCCTTCGGGTTGCAGTCGAACTTCCACAGCAGCTTGGCCTTGCCGTTGTCGCCGCGGGCGTCGAATGCATACAGCCAACCGTCGCCACCGCCGAACAGCACCTGCGGCACGCCGCCGAGCTCGGCATAGGCCGGGCTCGACCACTGACCGTGCAGCACGTTGGCCCCCGGCGAGTTGTCGGCCCACAGCACCTTCCCGGACCGCTTGTCGATGCACAGGAAGCTCGGGGCTTCGAAGTTCGGCAGGTTGATGTGCCCCTCGTCCACGCCGTTGCTCGTGTTGACGAACAGCAGGTCGCCGGCACTCGTCACGCTGCAGGAGCACATGTTGTGCTGTGACACGCCGAGTTGCTTCATCATGTCGAGCACCCAGACGACGTCGGACTCGTCGTCGGCCGAGGCCTTTTCGGCGGTGAATGGGCCGTCGTTTTCGCCGTCGCGGAAGCCTTCGGTGTCGAGGCACTTCACCTCGCCGCGGCTGGTCACGAACCACAGGCGATCCCCCTCAACCAGCGGCGAACAGCAGATGCCCTGCAGCGGCCAATCGTGGACGCGGCCGGTGGGGAGCTTCTCGCTCGAGTCCTGCCACAGGAACGAGCCGTCCCGCTCCGCGAAGGCCAGCAGACAGCCGAGGTCGATGGCCGGCGGATACCGCTTCAGCCAGCCCTTGCCGTTGTTCGTGCCGACGTACACCTTGCCCCCAGCCACGACCGGATTGCCGTAGGTCTGGCTGCCGAGAGCCGCCACCCAGGCGACGTTCTTGCTTGTCTTGGGATCCCAGGCGCCCGTGTCGGGATCGAACTCGCCCGGCGCCCAATCGATCGGCAGGTTCTTGGCGTCGGGCGCGTTGTTGCGCACGGGTGAGCCGCCCCACTGGTTCCACTCGGCTGCCGGAACAGCGACGGCGGCGACGAGGACCAGCACGATGCCGCGATGAACCGCGGCCGTCATGCCTGCCGGGAAGCCCGAGGCGCGAGCCGAGGGAATGGGGGTGGGTTTCAATGAGACGGCGCGGATTCCCTCAGCTTGCGCTTCGGGCTTCCAGGGCAGGGGGGCGAACTCGGATTGCGGTTCGGGATTCCAGGGCGAAACAG
>CAZJHQ010000037.1:0-5369 GCA_964545915.1 uncultured Candidatus Kuenenia sp.
GGTCTGCCCGAGCAGGATGCGAGGCATGGCGACCGGAGAAACCCTCGGCGTTTCCGCCGGTCGGCCAAGTGGACAAAGGCCATGGTGGGCTTTGGCCAGGGGTAGTTCGCCTCGCAAATGGACGGCATCACGGCCCGCGACGCGATCAGCCCCAGATCAGAACAACTTCCGCCAGGCTTCCGCGAGTGACCACTCGGCGGCGCTGCCCTCGGGATCGGCCGCCCATTCGCGCCACTTGTTGACGTCGTCGCCCAGGTCGCGGCCGCTCACCTGCTTGAGCGCCGCCACCGCGCGATACTGCACCGCCGGATCGGAGTCTTCAAGGGCCCGAGCGAGGACGGGAATGGCCTGCTTGTCACCGAGCGTGCCGAGTTCCCGCAACGCCCGCAGGCGGACGTCGAACTCGGCATCGGACTGATACCGCGCGGCGAGCAGCTGCACCGCCTCCGGCCCGCCGCGTTTGGCCCACGCCGAGCAGGCCGCCATCCGCACCCGCGCGTCGGGATCCTCGAGCGCGCCCTTGCAGATCGCCGTGGCCGGGGCCGTGGCGAACCCGGCCGCGATTTCGAGAATCTCGGCCCGCACCCGCGGATCGTGCTCCTCGAGCACCGCCGCGACGAGCGCCTGCGTGAACTCGTGCTGCTCGTGCGCCGAGCCCGCCTGCGCCTGCTTGGCATCCGCCTTGAACTGCTTGATCCGTTCGTCGGCCGTGGGCCCGTATTTCTCCCGTTCGCGGGCGGCCTTCTTCTGATCTTGAAACGGCGCCCACGGCTTGCCGGAGGCGCAGCCGACGGCGCCGAGCAGGCAGGGCAGCACCAGGCAGGCGACGATCTGACGCGCGGCGAAGAACGTGTCCATGAGCGGCTCAGGGGACGGGGAGGAAACGGCGGCGGCGGACGATAGCCGCCGGCCCGCCGGGGGGCCAGAGCAGTGGGGACGCGGCATGTTTCCGAAATTGCCCTTCCCCCCATGCCCGCCACGGCTTTCGGGCTCGAGCGTTGCCGGCAAACGTGCAACGATGCCCGGACCTCCTGGGGAGACGCCGGCGAGGGGGTCGGCGAACGCTCGCGGAGCGTGGGGCGTATCCGCGGCCCAGCGACAAGACTTTTGCCCCCCGAGCCGGCGATACACCGCAGCGTGATGCGGTCTGGCGATTTCGACCGCAAACTGGTTTCATCGTCACGGCCCCGCCGGAGGAACATCCCCCTTGCCCCGCCGGACATGCGTCCTCGCCGCCTGGTTGTCGCTGGCCGCGGCCGCGCCCGCCGCGGCCGACGAGCCGCCACCGCGTGCCCGCGTGGAGGTGCGGTCGGCCTCCGGCCCCCGCACCCTCGAAGGCACACTCGTGGTCGAGGCCCAGGATGGCGGGCTGCTGCTCGAACTCGCCGACCAGCGTTACGAACTCCTCCAGCCGGACCAGATCGTGGCCCGGCGGCCCAGTGACGCCGCCAGGCCCGCCGAGACGCCGCGGGAGTTTGGCCGCCGGATCCTCGGCGAACTGCCGGCCGGCTTCGACGTGCACGTCACCAGGCACTATGTCGTCTGCTTCGACACCTCGCGGGAATACGCCGTGTGGTGCGCCGCCCTCTTCGAGCGGCTGTCTGAGACCTTCGTCACCTACTGGACCAACGCCGGCCTCGACATCCGTCGTCCCGACCGGCCCCTGGTCGTGGTGATCTTCGCCGACCGGCGGGCCTACGAGGCCTTCGCGGCCCGCGACCTGGGCGCGGCGGCCGACCGCGTCGTCGGCTACTACAACCTGCTCTCGAATCGCGTCACGACGTTCGATCTCACCGGCAGCGATTCGCTGCCGAGGCCGGCGGGCCGCCGACCCGGCCAGGCCGGCCTCGAGATTCTCGCCAGTCCCGAAGCGGCCGGCCTCGTCGCCACGCTCGTCCACGAGGCGACGCATCAGATGGCCTTCAACACCGGCATGCACCGGCGGCTGGCGCCGGTGCCGCTGTGGGTGAGCGAAGGCATCGCCACCTGCTTTGAAACGCCCGACCTGGCGCATGCCCGCGGCTGGAAGGGGATCGGCGGGGTGAACACGGCGCGGCTCGATCGCTTCCTGCAGGGCTCCAGGCCCGGCGGGCTGCGCGAGATCGTCGCCGGCGACGAGCCCTTTCGCCGCGCGGCCGACGGGCTCGATGCCTACGCCCGGGCCTGGGCTCTGACACACTTCCTCATGAAGACGAAGCGTGACGCCTTCGCCGGCTACCTGCGGACGATCGCCGCCAAGCAGCCCTGCGGCGCCGATTCCCCGGAGCAGCGACTGGCGGAGTTCGCCGCCGCCTTCGGCGCCACCCCCGACGCCCTGGAGCCCGAGGTGCAACGGATGATGGCCCGTCTCCACGCCCGCAGGCCTTAGCAGAAAGTGGAACAAGTCTGCCCGAGCAGGATGCGAGGTATGCCGACCGGGGAAACCCTTGGCGTTTCCACCGGTCGGCCAAGTGGACAAAGGCCATGGAGGGCTTTGTCCACGGGCAGCTAAAAAGGGCGCGGGCGTTTGCCAGCGTTGCCGGCGCAGCCATACAACATTTCCGGCGGAGCCGAGCGGCTATCCCCCGTCTGCCCGCCAGCCGATCACCCCGGAGACCAAGCCATGCCCTCTGCACCGCTTCCGCGTCGCGCGTTCCTCGGCCATTCCTGTGCCGCAGCCGGCTCCCTGGCGGCCGCCACGACCGCGGCGGTCCCCGCCGGCGGTTTCTTCGCCACCGGTGGCGACGGGCTGCGGGTCGGTGTCGTCGGGTGCGGTGGTCGGGGGACCGGCGCCGCCATTCAGGCGGCCGCGGCCGATCCCGCCGTGCGGATCACGGTGCTCGCCGACCTGTTCGCCGATCACATCGATTCCGCGGCCGCGGTGCTCGGCCGCACCGCGGGGCGGGCTTTCGACTGCCCGCGCGAGCGGCGGTTCGTCGGCGCGAACGCATGGCGGCAGGCGATCGATGCCCCGCTCGACGTCGTGATCCTCGCCACATCGCCGGATGCCCGTCCGGCACAGGTCGAGGCGGCGGTGGCCGCCGGACGGCACGTGTTCTGTGAGGCCCCCGCCGCAATCGCAGCGGACGGTGTCGCCACCGTGCTCGCCGCCGCCACACTGGCCGCAGCCCGCGGGCTCGCCTTCGGCAGTGGGCTGGCCTGGCGGCACGACCCCGCCACGATCGGCACGATCGACCTCCTGCGGGCGGGCGGCTTCGGCCGGCCGATCGAGGGTGTCGCCACGAGCCACATCGGTCCGGCCTGGCGCCGGTGCGCGGCGCACGGACGGCCGCTCCCTGCCGCCGATCTCCGCAACTGGATCGCCTGCCCCGCGCGATCGGGCGGCGATCTCGTCGAGCATCAGGTACACGCCATCGACAAACTCCTCTGGGCCTTCGACGATGCCACGCCTGCCTGGGCCGAGCCGCTCACCGCCCCCGGCGCCGACGGCACGGCAGTGCGCTACGTGTTTCCCGATGGCCGGTCCTTCGAGGCCGGCATCCTCAGGCGGACGGGTGGCCGGGACGCCATCGCCGAGAGGGTCCGCGGCACGCGCGGCACCTGCGACCTGCGGACCGCCGGCATCGGAAGGCACGGCCGCAGCATGGCCGCGTTCCTGGCATCGATTCGCCACGGCCGGCCACTGGCCGAGGCCCCGGCCCTGTGCCGCAGCACCCTGACGGCCATCCTCGGCCGCGAGGTGGCGACGGCGGGCGTGGCCCGCGGCTGGGGGGAAATCGCCCCGCCCCCCATGTCGGCATAACCGATACAATCCGGAGGTGGCTGCACGGCCTGCCGGGCCGGCGACGATCAACCTCCGGTCGTGCGCCGCGCGGACCCATCCGACCGTCGTGCCGGCCAGGGTGATTCAGCATGCCAGCCAACCGCACCGTCGCGTCGCTCAGCATCGCGCTGATCGTGTTCGTGATGCTTACGTTCGTGCTCGCGGTCACGACCTACCTGTTCTTCAAGCAACGGCTCGACGAACAGGTGAAGGCCGAGGCCGCCGCCGCCGAGACGAACAAGGCCCGCACGGAACTCAACACGGCGGTCGACGAGAAGCGAAAACTGCAGGAGCTCCTGGGCGTCGCCGAGGAGAAGACCGTCGCGCAGATCGAAGCTGAGACGAACGAGCGGTTCACGCAAGAGTTCGTGGGCTTCGACGCCGAGCCCAAGACCTACCTCAAGCTGGTGGACTGGCTCGCGGAGGCAATCCGGAAGAAGGACGGCCAGATGGACAGCCTGCGGCTCGACCATCAGAAGGTGGTCGCCGACAAGGACAGGGCCATCGAGGCCGAAAGGTCGGCGGCGGCCCGAGCGGCGGCCGAGAAGGAGAAGGTCGCCGCCGACGCGGCGGCGGAGAAGAGGAAGTTCGCCGACTCGCGCGAGCAGCACGAGGCCCAGCAGCAGCAGCTCTCCGGCAAGCGTGACGAGGCGCTCAATCAAACCGTCGCCTTCGACAAGCTGCGGACGGAGGTCGCCAAGGGCCGGCAGTTCCTCTATGCGGAGCAGCAGAAGGAATTCGACGAAAAGAAGGATCCGGAGGGGCAGCTCGGCGTGCTCTACGCGGCACTCCGGGCTCGGACCCAGGTGATCGAGAGGCAGAACGAGCTCCTGGCCACGCTTCGGGGCAGCAACGAGGCCGTGCAGACGGCGGTCATGGCGGCCACTCCCCAGGACAATCGGATCGACGGCTTTGACGGCCGCGTGATCGCCGTCGATCCCGCCGACCGCACGGCGCTGATCTCGTGCCGCTCGACCCGCGGCATGCGGCCCGGCCTGCTGCTCGCGGTCTACGATCCGGCCGATCCACGGCCGCGGCTCGGCGATCGCAAGGGTCTGCTCGAGGTGATCGCGGTCGAAAGCCCGACGGTCGCGCGGGCGAGAATCCGCCGCGACTCCATCCGCAACCCGATTCTGGGCGGCGACGGCGTGGCCACGAGCCTGTGGACGCCGGGTGAGTCTCCCGAGGTGGTGATCGTCGGCTTCGTGCAGCTCGACGCCGACGCGTCGACCGACGCCGACACGCTGCGGACGGCGATCGAGCGGACCGGCGGCCGGGTGGTCGATGCGGTAACGCCCGGCACCAGTCTGGTCGTCGACGCCGGCGTGCCGAAGGCGGTCGCCGGCGGCGAGAACAAGACACCGGGCTGGCGGGCGAACGTGGACGACAAACGCCGCGATCGCGAGATCAAGTCGGCCCGGCAACTGGGCGTCCGCGTAGTGGGTCTCGACGAGTTGCTCGAGCTGCTGGGGCTGGAGCGGGCCGATCTGGAGACGGGCCGCCTCCCCGCGCGGGGCGACGACGGGCGATCGCTTCCCCGCCGAGCCACGAGCGCGGCGAACTGAATTTCACGTGGACAAAGCCATCCATGGCCTTTGTCCACTTG
>CAZJHQ010000037.1:5469-29972 GCA_964545915.1 uncultured Candidatus Kuenenia sp.
ATCGACCGCAGAAAACGCCGAGGGTTTCCTGGGTCGATGACAATCGCATCCTGCTTTCTTTCCGTGGACAAAGCCATCCATGGCCTTTGTCCACTTGATCGACCGCAGAAAACGCCGAGGGTTTCCTGGGTCGATGACAATCGCATCCTGCTCTGGCAGACTGATGCGGGCGGCGGCCGGATCGGAGGCCGTCGGCCATGCCCGCTTGCCGCCCACCGAGGTGACCATGCTCCCGATTCGTTCCTTTCGCGCGTGTTTGTCGGTCTGCTGTGCGGCCCTGCTGCTGGCTGCCCCCGCCCGTGCCCTTGCGGAAGACGACCCGGGCTTCGTCTCGCTCTTCGACGGCAAGACCCTCGAAGGCTGGGAGGGCAAGCCGGAGTTCTGGCGGGTGGAGGACGGGGCGATCGTCGGCCAGACCACGCCCGAACAGCCCACCAAAGGCAACACGTTCCTGATCTGGCGACAGGGGCTCGTCGACGACTTCGAACTCGCCCTGGCCTATCGTCTCACCGGCGGCAACAGCGGCGTGCAGTACCGGAGCACGGACCGCGGTGATTTCGTGGTCGGTGGCTACCAGGCCGACTTCGAGGCCGGCCCGAAGTTCAGCGGCATCCTCTACGAGGAAAAGGGCCGCGGCATCCTCGCCGAGCGCGGCCAGCGGATCACGATCACCTCCGATGGCCAGAAGGTGTCGGGGGAGCCGATCGGCGCCGCCGAGGAACTGCAGAAGGTGATCAAGCCCGACGGCTGGAACGAACTTCGCATCGTGGCCCGCGGCAACAAGCTCCAGCACTTCATCAACGGGCAACTGATGTCGGAGACGACCGACGAGCAGCCCGACAAGCGGCGGCTGGAAGGCGTGCTCGCCCTCCAGTTGCATGCCGGCCCGCCGATGAAGCTCGAGGTCAAGGACATTCGCCTCAAGCGGCTGAAGCTGGCCGATGGCCGCAAGAAACTGGTCCTCGTGGCCGGGCGGCCGAGCCATGCCTCCGGCGAGCACGAACATCGCGCCGGCTGCCTGCTGGCGGAGAAGTGCCTCGACGCCGCCGGCCTGCCGCTGGTCACGGCCGTCTACGCGGGGGGCTGGCCCGCCGATCCCACGGCCTTCGACAACGCCGACGCCGTGTTCTTCTTCTCCGACGGGGGCAACCGCCATCCGGTGCTCCAGAGCAACCGGCTCGCCCAGATCGCCGCGCTGGCGAAGCGGGGCGTGGGCGTGGCCTGCCTGCACTATGCGGTGGAGGTGCCCAAGGAACAGGGCGGGGCCGAGTTTCTCGACTGGCTGGGCGGCTACTTCGAACCCCACTGGTCGGTGAACCCGCACTGGAGGCTCGCCCAGCCGCAGGTGGCTGACGGCCACCCGATCACCCGGGGTGTGCGGCCCTTCGCAACGCAGGACGAGTGGTACTACCACATGCGGTTCCGCGAGCCGGCCGACGGCGTGACGATGATCCTCACGGCCGTGCCCCCCGACGCGACCCGCGAGCGGCCCGACGGCCCGCATAGCAACAACCCTGCGGTCCGGGCCGGCAAGGGGAGCCGCGAGGCTCTCGCGTGGGCCTACGAGCGGCCCACCGGCGGCCGTGGATTCGGCTGCACCGGCGGGCACTACCACCGCAACTGGGCCGACGACGACTTTCGCCGGCTGATGCTCAACGCGCTGGTGTGGACCAGCGGTCTCGACGTGCCGCCGGGGGGCGTGCAGTCGGGCGTGACGCCCGAAGACATGGCGGCGAATCTCGACGACAAGACCCCGAAGAAGAAGGAACCGGCCGCGACGCGGCCCCAGGGAGGATGACGATGCCGAAGCTGACAGTGGAGGGAGCGGGAACGTTCGACGTGCCGGCCGGCAAGCGGCTGGTCAATGCGTTGGTGGATGAGTGTGGCACCGACCAGTTGCACGCCTGCGGCGGCGTGGCCCGCTGCACGACCTGCCGCGTGGAGTTCGTGGCGGGCGAGCCGGCGCGAATGACGCAGGCCGAGAAGGACGTGCTGGCCGCGAAGGGGATCACGACGCCGGGTCTGCGGCTCGCCTGCCAGATCGCCTGCGACGCCGACATGACCGTCCGCGTGGTCAGCCGCCTCGCCGGTTCGGGCCGCAAGGACTGCGGTCATCGCCCCGCCGACGAGATCCAGCCGCCGCCGCAGTGGACGTGAGCCGCACCGGCCGCGGCTGGGGATAGCCGCGCCCAAGAAGCCCCGGGTGGAAACCCGGGGACTCCGGGCAGGAAGGCCACCCCGCTCTCCATGCCGGATGACTGAACGTGATACCCAGTTCAAACCCGGAACGCATGGTGAACGGGAAGGCGAGCGACCCGGAGTCCCCCGGCTTCCGCCGGGGGCTTTTTGGGGGCAACACGCCCGGAGTCCTCGGGTGGAAACCCGGGGACTCCGGGCTTGCCAGGCTTCACGCACCAGCCAGCCGCTCCACGATGGCCGCGATCTCGTGCATCGCGAGCGTCGGCTGAGACGCGACACCGGGACGCGAGGCGATGAACACCGTCTCGTGCGGATTTGCCGGATCGACCGCTCCGTGGGAGCCCAGCACGAGCGCCGTGTCGAGCGGAATCGCGATCTGCGGCAGCCGCGTGCGGTCGAGGTGGAGCTCCAACGGGTCGTAGCCCGGCTTGCGGTGGATGTCGATCGTGCGGGCGAAGTCCGGCGCCCGGGCGTCGTCGAGCCAGTAGGGATAGGCGAACCAGGCGTCGAGATCGCTCTCCAGCACGACGTCGCCACACCGGCTCTCGGGACCCTGCTCCGCCGTCGCCGCCAGGCCCGCGGCCACGAGGTCGGCGCCGGCCAGCACGCGGCCCACGCCGGCCGTGTGGCGAAACACGTCCACCACGCGATCGCGGAGGCCGCGGTCGCCGGAATCGCGCAGGTAGACGTGGGCCACCTGGTGGTCGGCGAGGGCCCATGCCTGGGAACCGGGGATATCGAGCAGCTCGCCGGCGGGCGTGTCATGCACCCGCAGCAGGCGGGCAGCCCGGAGGATGCGGTTGGGGAACACCGCGCGGGAGACCGGCCGGATGCGGTACTCCCCCACGACGAGCACGGTGAGACGCTCCCGCCCCACGAGGCCGGCGAAGTCGTCCACGAGCGTGGCGATCTCCGCGTCGAGCTCCCCGCAGGCGGCGTGGGCCGGCGGGCTGTCGGGGCCGGACCGCTGCGCCGCGTAGTCGAGGTGGGGCAGGTAGACCCAGGCCGCGTGCGGCGGCTGCGGCCGCGCGGCCGCGATGAAACTGCGGGCGATCCACCGGCTCGACTCGATGCCCGCCACCGGGCCCCAGAACTTGTGGAGCGGGAACTCGCCGAGCTGCTCCCGCAGGTCGGTGTACAGCGGCTCGGGGTTCGTGTGGCACCACATCGTCTCCGTGCCGTCCGGGTTGTGCTTTGGGGCGGGAAGGCAGACGAGGTCGGCGGTGGCGTGCTTCGATTGGAGCAGGAACCAGGCCGCCGTTCGCAGGCCCGGCCGCGCCGCGGTGAGCCGGTCCCAGAGCCGCGGCGCCCGGTGCACGCCGTCGGGGCTGATCCACATCTCCAGGTGCTGCGTGCCGCGATCGAAGAGGCCGTTGGCCACGATGCCGTGGGCGGCCGGCCGCGTGCCCGTCGTCAGCGTGGCCTGCACGGGACAGGTGACGGCGGGAAAACCCGGGGCCAAGGGGAGGCACTGCCCCGCCGCGGCCAGCGCCGCCAGCCCCGGCATCCGTGGCAGATCCTCGGCCCGCAGGCCGGGGACGGAGAGAACGAGAACATGCGGCGTGTGGCTCATGGCGTGAGGCCTCGGAGGAGCGGGGCGAGGAAGGCGAACGATTCGCGGGCGGTGTCGAACCAGCGGTGTGCCTGCCGCGGCAGCTCGACATGCAGGCCCCCCGCATAGCCGGCGGCTGCGAGCACGGCCAAGAGCGCGGGGAAATCGACGGCGCCCGCGCCCAGCGGCAGGTGCTCGTGGCGGCAGGCCAGCATGTCGTCCACGTGCACGTTCACGACCCGGCCCCCCCATGGCTGCAGGTCGGCCGGCCTTTCCCCCATGCACTCGAGGTGGCCGAGGTCCACCGTCAGCCACAGCCCGGCAGGGTGGCCCATGCGGTCGAGCAGCGTGCCGTAACGGGCGAGCGTGTCCACGAACATCCCGGGCTCGGGCTCGAAGCCCAGGGGCATGCCGCGGGCGGCGGCCCGGTCGAGCACGGGCGTCAGCCCGGCGACCAGCCGCGCCCAGACTGTTTCCTCGTCGGCCGCGTCGCGGACCACGCCCGACCAGAGCGACACACAGCCGGCCCCGAGGTCCGCCGCCACGTCCACGGCGCGGCACAGAAAGTCGATCCGCCGCGCCCGATCGGCCGCATCCGCCGAGACCAGTGTCGGCTCGTGCTTGAACCGGGCATCGAGCAGATGCCGGGCGCCGGTCTCGACCACGCAGGCCATTCCGGCGGCGGCGAGCGCGGCCCGCCAGCGGGCGATCGTTGCCGGAAGGTCGGCCGCAAACGGATCGAGCGTGTGCCGGTCGAGCGTGATCGCGAGCGACCGGCAGCCCACATCGGCCAGCATGGGCACCGCCGCGAGCGGGTCGATGTCGCCGATTGAATTGGTGCTGAAGCCGGTACGCACGGACGGTCACCAGGCGGTGTCCTTCGTCGGGGATTCGAGAGCACTGTACCGCAGGCCTGGCAAACCTACCCCCAGGGACACCCGTGGGGCGTCGCGGCCGGCCGGCACGCGGATCCGGCACCGCACGCGCCACCGAGCAGCGTGTGCGCCCCCGCCGCTTGCTGAAATGCCGTTGGCCGACCTATTCTCATACCTCCTCTTTCCCCGGAGCCAACGGTCAATGAACGCCCACGCCAACCCTGCAGCCTTTCTCGACACCCTGAAGCGGCCGGAGGCCGGCGCCACGCCGGTGACCGTGGCGTTCGGCGACGGGATCGGCCCCGAAATCATGCAGGCGTGCCTGAAGATCCTCGTCGCGGCCGGCGCCCGGCTCGCCTTCGAGCCGATCGACATCGGCGAGCGGGTCTATCTCTCCGGCAACACCGCCGGCATCGCGCCGGAGGCGTGGGACAGCCTGCGGCGGACGAAGGTCTTCTACAAGGCGCCGATCACGACGCCCCAGGGGGGCGGATTCAAGAGCCTCAACGTCACCGTCCGCAAGACGCTCGGGCTCTACGCCAATGTCAGGCCGTGCACGGCCTATGCCCCGTTCATCGCCACGAAGCACCCGGAGATGGACGTGGTGATCGTCCGCGAAAACGAGGAAGACCTGTACGCCGGCATCGAGCACCGCCAGACCGACGAGGTGGTGCAGTGCCTGAAGATCATCAGCCGTCCGGGGTGCGAGAAGATCGTGCGCTACGCGTTCGAATACGCCCGTGCCCACGGTCGCAAGAAGGTGACCTGCTTCACGAAAGACAACATCATGAAGCTCACCGACGGCCTGTTCCACAAGGTGTTCGACGAGATCGGCGCCGAATATCCGGAACTCGAGAAGGAACACTGGATCGTCGACATCGGGGCGGCGAAATTGGCCGACAACCCCGCCCAATTCGACCTCATCGTGATGCCGAATCTGTACGGCGACATTCTCTCCGACGTGGCGGCCGAGATCGCCGGATCGGTGGGCCTGGCCGGGTCGGCCAACATCGGGGAGCACTGCGCGATGTTCGAGGCGATCCACGGCTCGGCCCCGCGGCGGGCGGGGCAGGATCTGGCGAATCCCTCGGGCCTGCTGCTCGGCGGCGTGCAGATGCTCGTCCACGTGGGGCAGGCCGACGTGGCCGAGCGGGTCCACAACGCTTGGCTCAAGACCATCGAGGACGGCGTGCACACCTATGACATCTTCACCGAGGGCGTCTCGACGAAGAAGGTGGGCACGCAGGCGTTCGCGGCGGAGGTGATCGCCCGGCTCGGGCAGCGGCCGACCACGCTGCGGGCCGCCGACTACGCCACCCGGCCGACGATGCGACTGCCGACGTGGACGCGGAAGCCGCCGGCAAAGAAGGAGATCGTCGGGATCGACGTGTTCGTCCACGCACCCGGCGTCGCCGCCGACGCGCTCGCGGCGAAGATGAAGGAGGGCGTGTTCGGGCCGTACGACCTGGCCATGATCACCAATCGGGGCGTGAAGGTGTGGCCGGGCGGCCTGCCCGAGACCTTCTGCACCGATCATTGGCGGTGCCGCTACATGGCGGAGCCCGGCAAGCCGCTCAATCACGCCATGATCGCCGAGCTGCTCGGCCGTCTCGCGAAGGCGGGTGTCGACTTCATCAAGACGGAACACCTCTGCACGTTCGACGGCGAGCCCGGGTATTCGCTCGGGCAGGGGCAGTGAGCCGAGCCGCATGACCGCTACGTCGGCGGCACGAGTTGGCGGCCGAACAGGAACCAGCCGAGGAGCGCCAGCACCACCAGCGCCCACTGCTCGCCGCGGGCGGCCAGCACGAGCACGGCGTCGAGGGTGATGAGCGACATGATCGCGTTGCCCACGGCCTGACGCACGCGGGCGGGCACCGGCACGACGATTCCGCCCACGGCCCGGAACAGGATCGAGGCCGCGAGAATGCCCCACAGGAGGAGCCAGTCGCGGCCCCCGATCCGGCACCCCGCCGCGAGCGGCCCGCCGAGCGTGCGGGTCCAGACGAAGCCGGCCGCGATCACGAGCCCGCCGAGCATCAGCAGCGTGCCACCCACGAGCGTTGCGGCCCGCGGCCGGCCAGCCTCGTCGCGGGCGTAGAGCGTGATCCCGGCGACATAGCCGGCCATGCCGAGGGGAATCAACCATTCATGGGCCCCCTGCGGACCGCCCGCGGCGGTCATGCCGAGGAGCCAGTTGAGGCCGCGACAGGCCCCCATCACGGCCGGGCCGAACGCCGTGCGTTTGGCGTGCCGGTCGTAACCCCACACGGCGGCGGTGAGACCGGCACCGACCAGGGCGGGCCAGGGTGACTGCGTGACGAAGGACGCCCCGCAGGCGGCCGCGGCGGCCAGCGTCAGCAGCGCGGCCCCGGCCGCGGCAGCCGTGCGCGGGGCGATCGCGCCGCCGGGCAGCGGCCGCTCCGGCCGCTCGCTCCGGTCGACCGCCAGGTCGTAGACGTCGTTCAAGATCATGCCCGCCGCGTAAAAGGCGACCGAGGCGACGATCGCGAGCCAGCACGCCACGGGGGGCCAGGCCAACCCGGCCGGCCCCTGGGAGCAGACGAGGAAGCCGGCGAGCACGTCGGCCACCGCGGTCGCCAGGTTGGGCAGCCGCACGAGCCGCAGCCAGTCGCGCATGTCAGGCGATCTCCACCCCGGCGGCCGCGGCACAGCAGAGCAGATGCGCCCGCGCGGCCCGCGCGGCGTCGTCGGGCCGGTCGCGGTACGGATACAGCTCCACCGTGACCCACAGGTCGGGCGTGCAGGCGGCGATCGCCCGGAACGTGGCCGTGAAGTCGATCGCCCCCTCGCCGGGCACGAGATGGTGGTGGACCCGCGTGGCCGCGATGTCCTCGAAGTGGTAGTGCCGCGTGTGGGCCTGCATCCGCGGCACCCACTCCGCCGGATCCTCGCCGACGCAGTAGGCATGCCCGATGTCGAAGTTGAGGCCGAGGGCGGGATGGTTCACCCGCTCCGCGAACTCGAGATACTGCCCGAACTTCTCGATCAGCAGGCCCGGCTCGGGCTCGACGAGCAGCGTCACCCCCACCTCGGCCGCCACGTCGAGCACGGGCATGATCTCGTCGTAGAAGATCGCGGTGGCCTGTTCCCGGGTCTGCCCCGGCTGGAGTTCGCCCCCCGGCTCCGTGGAGATCGCCGCCGCGCCGAGCTCGGCGGCCAGCCGCAGCGCCCGCTTGGTGTGCTCACGGCGAATGGCCCGGTAGTGCGGGTCGGGATCGGTCCAGCCCGGGTGCCAGTAGGGCTGCCGCGGATCGGCCACGGCGTTCATCATGAAGGCGTTGATGTTCGAGATCGCCAGACCGGCCCGGTCGAGCGCGGCACGGATCGCCCGCTTCTGCACCGGCAGCAGGCCCGCCGGCCAGGCATGGGGCACGTCGGCGAGCAGTTCGATGCCAGCGTAGCCAAAGCCCGCGATCCGCGCGATCGCCTCCTCGACGGGCACGTCGAGGTAGGCGTTGGAACTGAAGGCGAGGCGGAGGGCCATGGGTCGGATCCAGAGGGGCACCGGGGCCGGTGGCAGGAGTGTAGGCGGCACGCGGAGCCGCGGCTATGGCCAGAGCCTGACGCGGCGTTCGAGCCAGGCGGGCCGCAGCGGCAGCCGCTCGAGCTCGGTGTAGTACATCGCGGCCGGATTGACCCCCCGCTCCTCCATGCGGGCGACGTGCCGGGCCACGCCGCGGCAGCGGAGCAGCGCCGGCAGCGCGGCCCCCCAGATCGCGGCCACTGCGGCGAGGCCGATCGCCAGACGGACAGACGGCGCGCGGCTCATGGCTCCGCCACCTTCCGAAACAGCCAGCCGAACGTCAGGCTCGCCATGCCCAGCGTGAGGGCGAGGTTGAGCACTTGGCCGCCCACGTACAGCGCCAGCGGCCGACCGCTGGCGAGCACCGGCGCCAGTTCGCGAAAGTTCGTCTGCAGGCCCATGCAGACGAAGCCCGCGCAGAACAGCCAGCCGCGCAGCCGCGCGGTGAAGCCCGTCGTGGCGCCGTCCACCCACAGCGCGAACTCGGGACCGCGGGTGAACAGCCAGGAGCAGACGATCGAGGCGGCGAGAAACCCGAGGATGAACTTCGGGAACCGCCGCCAAGCCTCGGCGGCCAGCGACCCCGGGACCGCGGCTGGCCGCCGGTCCACCCAGCCGGCCCAGTAGACGGCCACCGCGAAGGCGATCACCCCGATCATCGAGTTCTGGATCATCTTCACCGTCGCCGCCACCGCGCCCGCCTCCTTGCCGAGCGCCTCGCCGGCCGCCACGACGGCACCGGTGGCGTCGATCGTGCCGCCAAGCCAGGCGCCGCCCACGATCGGGTCGAGGCCGAGCCAGCGGATGGCCGGCGGCATCGCCACCATCATGAGCACCGTGAAGGCCAGCGACAGGCCGATGGCCAGCGACAACTCCTCCTTCTTCGCCCGGCAGGCGGCGCCGGTGGCGATCGCCGCCGACACGCCGCACACGGACATGTCGGCCGAAACCACCATGCACAGGGAACGCGAGGGAATCTTCAGCAGGTGCACGCCGGCCCAGTACGTGGCCACGAGCACGATCGGCGTCACGATCCACGACGTCATCACGCCGGGCAGGCCGAGCTCCAGCAGTCGGCTGAAGAGCACCTCGGCTCCGAAGATGACGAGGCCCGTCTTGATGAGGAACTCGCCGGCCAGCCCCCGGCCGAGCCACCCCGGCACTCCCGCCAGGTTGCCGATCAGCAGCCCGACGGCCAGGGCCCAGAGCGGGTATTCCAGGTTGTAGTAGTGGATCACCTTCTGGCTCGCGAGCAGGTAGGCCGCGCAGGCCAGCGCCGCCACCGCGGCCGCGGCCGGCAGGGAGGGGGGCACCCGCCGGCCGGCGAGCGCCGCGCCGGCGAGCGTCACGGCCACCACCCAGCCCATGCCCATGAGCACGGCGGGCGCGACGCTCCGCCCCTGTTTGTCGCGGAGCGCCTCCAGCGGCGTGTCGGCCCAGGTCTGCGGCTTGTCGATCGTGGCCGCCAGCGGCGTCGGCCAGCCCTTGGGGTGGACCGCGCGGCTCGCCGGCTCGTTCGTCGGCCGCGCCGTCCAGGTCATGGCCAACGCCAGGGTGACGATCGCCAGGCCGATCGTCGTCGCCGCAGTGTCTTCGTGAAGGTTCGAACGCATGGCACGCGTTCCTGCCTGACCGGAGCCAGGCCCAAACCGGCTCACGGGCGGCATGAGTTCGCTCGCTGACACGCTCGCGATCCTCACGCCGACCCGCTCGCCTACCCTACATGGCTCAGGCTATCGACGCCAAGCATCTGCTGCGGCTCTTCAACTGGAGGCGCTGCGGTACTTGACGAGGGCGCGTTGGAACACGAGCCGCGAGATCACCAGGGTGGCCCCGGCCGCCACGACGGCGCCGGCGACGGGCCACCAGGCGGCGCCGGCCAACGGCCGGGTGAGCACCCGGGCGGGCACGTTCACCACCAGCAGGATCGGCAGCACGAACGTGCACAACGCCCGCAGCGGGCCGCCCCAGGGGCCGGCGTAGATCTCGGCCGGATAGCGGGAAAAGTTCGTCAGATAGAACCAGAAGTCGTAGAGGCTCTGGTTGCGGCCCATGAGGATCGTGGCGGCGGCGAGCATGATCACGAGACCGTAGAGGATCGCCACGCCGCAGAGCACCAGCAGCGGGTAGAGGACCCAGGCGAGCGGCGGCGGGGCGTGGTCCATCCGCCCCAGCGACCAGGCGAGCAGCCCCAGGCCCACCAGGCCGTTGGCGAAGGCGGAGAAGTCGACGCGGTGCAGGGAGAGCAGGAACTGGGCGTCGAGCGGCTGCACGAGCACCGCATCGAGGCCGCCCGTGCGGACCAGTTCGGTGAGCTCCTCGGCGCTCGGCATGAACAGCGCCTGGACGATCGAGTTGATGATCAGGCCCGTGGCCACGAAGGCGAAGAACGGCTCCCGCGACCAGCCGGTACCGGCGCCGATCTCCGCCGTGAACTGGAAGATGAGCAGATAGAACGCCAGGTTCATCGACATCCAGCCGAGGCTCGTGACGCACTCGAGGATGAAGTTGGCCCGGAACGTCATGTCGCGGACCAGGCAGGCCCGGGCGAAGGTGCCGAAAATGGCGAGATAGCGGAGCATCGTTCCGTTCAGCCCCCGTAGGCCGCGTAGCGGCGGGTGCCGCGCCACCAGGCGCCGCGGCAGGCGACGGCCATGACGACGACCCACGCCGCCTCGATCGCCAGGCCGCGGACGAGCGCCGGCCCCTGCACCTTGCCCAGCCAGACCGCCGCGGGGAAGTAGGCCGTGAACTCGAAGGGCAGCCAGCGGACGACGTCGGCCACGCTCACGCCGCCGATGCCGGTGGGGACGCCGGCGAGCATGTCGATGGGGAACATGTGGCCCGAGAGCAGGTACTGCACGAGCATGTAGGCGAAGACGATGCTCGAGGTCTCGAGCACCCAGAAGCCGAGCATGCCCAGCGTGGCCTCCATGAAGAAGCCGAGGAGGAAGGAGAGGACCAGCGCCAGGAGGAAGGCGGCGATCGTGGCGGCGTCGGGTGCGGGGGGGAAGTAGCCGCGGCACAGCCAGAACACCGCCGCGAAGGGAACGAGCGCCACGGCGTAGTAGACGAGCTTGTGGGCGACGCGGGCGGCGAGCAGGAAGGCGACGTAGTCCACCGGCTGGACGAGGTATTTCTTGATCGAGCCGTCGCGGATGCTGCGGGAGATGCCGCCGGCGAGGCCCGGCATGCTGGAGAAGGCCCGGGTGACCATCGTCAGCAGGTAGTAGGCGACGATGTCATTCCGCGAATAGCCGGCGATGTCGGGGCGGCTCGTGGCGGCAAACACGGCGGTCCAGAGAAAAATCTGCGTCACGATCGGCAGGAACCGCATCGCGGTGCCGAGCATGAAGTCGCCCCGATAGGCGAGCCGCTCCTCGAGGCTGATGGCCAGCATCGTCCACCACACCCGCAGACCGTGGAGCGGCCCGGGCCGCGCGGCGGGGGGGGTCATCGCACGCCCTCCGCGGCCGACACGGCGCGGCGGTCGGCGGATCGGAACATCCCCGCCACGATCTCCTCCAGCGGCACGTCCTCCACCGAGACGTCGCGCACGCCCTGCCCGCGCAGCAGCTCGGGGAGCACGTCGGCGATCCGCGTGCGGTCGATCCGCAGGACCGCCTGCGGCCCGCGCAGCTCGCAGGGAAACCCGCACCGCTCCAGCCGCCCGCGGTCGGGGGGCTCATCGAAGTCGAGCGTGACGATCTTGTGGGTCGTGAACCGGTCGACGACGCCGGCCAGGGAGCCGTCGTAGAGGATGTCGCCGTGCGTGATCACGACGAGCCGTTCGCAGAGCGCCGCCACGTCCTTCATGTAATGGGTGGTGAGGATCACCGTGACCCGCCGCTCGGCCTGCACGGCCCGGAGGAACTCGTGGATCGTGTGCTGGGCGACCACGTCGAGGCCGATCGTGGGCTCGTCGAGGAACAGCACCTCAGGCTCGTGGAGGAGCGCCGCCACGAGTTCGAGCTTCATCCGCTCGCCGAGCGACAGGTCGCGGACCGGCCGGAGGATCAGCCGGCCGACCCCGAGCATCTCCACCAGGTCGTCCCGCACCCGGGCGAAGCGGGCCGGATCGATGCGGTAGATCTCCTGGTGGAGCCGGAAGCTCTCCGCGGCCGGCAGGTCCCACCACAATTGGTTCCGCTGCCCCATCACCAGCGCGAACCGGCGGCGGAAGTCGTCGGCCCGCTCCCACGGCACGTGGCCGAGCACCCGCGCCGTGCCCCGGGTGGGCGTGATGATGCCCGAGAGCAGCTTGAGGAACGTCGTCTTGCCGGCGCCGTTGGGACCGAGCAAGGCGACGAACTCGCCGCGGCCGACCTGCAGATCGACGCCCCGCAGCGCCTCCACGACCCGGCTGGGGCGGTGAAACAGCCCGCGGACGCTCGCCAGGAGCCCCTCGGGCTTGTCGTAGACGCGGTATTCCTTCGCCAGCCGCGACACGGCGATCACGGGGTCGGCCGCCGATGCGGGAGGGTGCGGATTCGCGGCGGAGTTGTGCATGGGCGGAGTATAGGGGAAAACGATGCGGCCCTTTTCCCCGGGAGACCCGCGGGCATGTTTCGCATCGGCCTCGGACACGACACGCACCGCCTCGCCCCGGGCCACGGCCTCGTGCTCGGCGGGATCACGATCGCCCACGACCGGCAGGCCGTGGGCCACAGCGACGCCGACGTCCTCCTCCACGCGATCACCGACGCGGTCCTGGGCGCCGCGGGCCTGGGCGACATCGGCGAGTTATTTCCCGACACCGACCCCGCCAATCGCGGCCGCGATTCCGCCGTCATGCTCCGGGCCGCGATGGACCGGGTGGCAGCCGGCGGCTGGCGGCTGGTGAATCTGGATTGCGTGATTTTCGCCCAGCGGCCCAAAATCCTCCCGCACCGGCCCGCGATGCGGAAGCGGATCGCGGAGGTGCTCGGCGTGGACGAGTCGGCCGTGTGGCTCAAGGCCAAGACGGGCGAGTCGGTCGGGCCGATCGGTGACGAGCAGGCGATCGCCGCGGAGTGCGTCGCCCTCATCGAGCGGTGAGAGAGCGGAGACCAAACGCAGATGGCGGACGCAGCCGGCGGATTGCCGCGGATCGAGATCTACAGCACGCTGACGCGGAAGAAGACGCCGCTGGAGACGGTGCAGCCCGGCCACGTGGGCATGTATCTCTGCGGCCCGACGGTCTACAAGCCGAGCCACATCGGCCACATGGTCGGGCCGGTGATCTTCGACACGGTCAAGCGGCACCTCGCCTACTCGGGCTGGAAGGTGACCTGGGTGGTCAACGTCACCGACGTGGACGACAAGATCATCGCCGAGAGCGCGGCCCGCGGCACGACGATGGCGCAGCTCGCGGAGGAGATGACCGCCGACTACCTGGAGAACCTCGCCGCCCTGGGCGTGACCGGCATCGACGCGATGCCGAAGGCCACCGAGCACATCGGCACGATCATCGCCTTCATCGAGGGCCTGATCGCCAAGGGCATGGCCTACGCCAGCGACGGCGACGTGTACTTCGACGTCACCCGGGATCCCGACTACGGCAAGCTCACCAACCGCTCCGTCGAGCAGACGCAGGGTGAGGGGGGATCGACGGCGGAGCGGAAGCGGTCGGCCGCCGACTTCGCCCTCTGGAAGCAGGCCAAGCCGGGCGAGCCGGCATGGGACAGCCCCTGGGGGCCGGGCCGGCCGGGCTGGCACATCGAGTGCTCGGCGATGAGCAAGGCGATCCTCGGGCCCCACTTCGACATCCACGGCGGCGGTCTCGACCTCGTCTTCCCGCATCACGAGAACGAGATCGCCCAGAGCGAGTCGCTCCACGACTGCCCGATGGCCACCTACTGGATGCACAACGGCCTCATGCAGGCGGCCGGCGCCGCCGGCAAGGTGGGCGGCCGGCCCCGCGGCGGCGAGGGTTCTGCGGACGATGCCGCCGCCCTGGCCGCCACGAAGATCTCGAAATCGACCGGCGCCGAGCCCTTCAAGAACCTGCTGACCCGCCATCGCCCGGAGGCGATCCGCATCCTCTTGCTCTCCACGCACTACCGCAGTCCGATCCACTTCGGCGAGGAGCCGCTGGGTGAGACCGCCCGGGCGATGGAGGCCTTCGAGCGGCTCTTCGCCCGCTACGAGCGGATCACCGGCAAGGACTTCTATGGCCTGCCCTGCCGCAACCGACGGGCCGGCGACGCGGCCGTGGCGGCGGCGGGCGCCGAGGTCCCGGCGCTGCGGGCGAAGTTCCTGGCGGCGATGGACGACGACTTCAACACGGCGATCGCCATGGCGACGCTCTTCGACCTCGTCCGCGTGGTCAACAAGTTCGTCGATCAGCATGGCCTGGAGACGAAGAAGCCGGCTCCCGAACTGGCCGCCCTCGACGCGATGCTGCTGGTGATGCGGGAACTGACCGGGGTGCTCGGGCTGTTTCTCCAGCAGCCGCGGCCAGCCGGCGGTGCCGACGAGGGCCTGGTGGCGCAACTCATGGATCTCGTCATCGAGATCCGGGCCAACGCCCGCAAGGCGAAGGATTTCGCGACCGCGGACCTGGTGCGCAACAAGCTCACCGCGGCCGGCATCGTGCTCGAGGACCGGCCCGACGGCACCGGCTGGTCGCGGAAGTAGTTCTCCAACAACGCTGCCGCCTGTGGCGCAAGGCTCCAGGCTTGCGAATCCGGCCCCGAGCCGGCGTCAGGTGCCGGCCTGGATGACCGGCAGCGGCCCGCCGTTCGCCTCGGCCGCCGCCATCTCGCGGATCTCCTGCGAGATCTTCATCGAGCAATACTTCGGCCCGCACATGCTGCAGAAGTGGGCGCTCTTGAAGGTCTCCTGCGGCAGCGTCTGGTCGTGATACTTCCGCGCGGTCTCCGGATCGAGCGCCAGGCGGAACTGCTCGTTCCAGTCGAAATTGAAACGGGCCCGGGAGAGGGCGTCGTCGCGGACGCGGGCGTTCTTCCGATGCCGGGCCAGGTCGGCGGCGTGGGCCGCGATCTTGTAGGCGATCACGCCCTGCTTCACGTCCTCCGCGTCGGGCAGGCCGAGGTGCTCCTTGGGGGTCACGTAGCAGAGCATCGCCGCCCCGCTCCAGCCGGCCAGGGCCGCGCCGATGGCGCTGGTGATGTGGTCGTAGCCGGGGGCGATGTCGGTGACCAGCGGTCCGAGCACGTAGAACGGCGCCTCGTCGCACTCCTCCATCTGCCGCTTCACGTTCATGTCGATCTGGTCCATCGGCACGTGGCCGGGACCCTCGACCATCACCTGGCAGCCCTTCTTCCAGGCCCGCCGCGTGAGCTCACCGAGGACGTGCAGTTCGGCGAACTGGGCCTCGTCGCTGGCGTCGGCGATCGAGCCCGGCCGCAGGCCGTCGCCCAGGCTCCAGGTCACGTCGTACTCCCGGAAGATGTCGCACAGGTCCTCGAAGTGCGTGTACAGCGGGTTCTGCTGCCGGTGGGCCATCATCCAGCGGGCGATCAGCGATCCGCCGCGGCTGACGATGCCGGTGACGCGGTTCATCGTCAGGTGGAGGTGCTCCTGAAGCAGTCCGGCGTGGACGGTCATGTAGTCCACCCCCTGGCTGGCCTGCTTCGCGCACATGTCGAGGAAGTGCTGCGGCTTCATGTCCTCGATGTCGCCGCCGAGTTCCTCGAGCATCTGGTAAATCGGCACGGTGCCGATCGGCACCGGCGAGGCGGCGATGATCGCCTGCCGGATCGCATCGATGTCCTTCCCGGTGGAGAGGTCCATCACGGTGTCGGCACCGTAGTGGACGGCCATGTGCAGCTTTTCCAGCTCGGTCTGCTCGTCGCTGGTGACCGCCGAGTTGCCGATGTTGGCGTTGATCTTGGTGAGGGCCGCGATGCCGATGGCCATCGGCTCGAGCCGCTTCGAGAGGTGCACCTTGTTGGCCGGAATCACCATCCGTCCGCGGGCCACCTCGCTGCGGATCAGCTCCTCGGGAAGTTCCTCGCGGGCGGCGACGAACTTCATCTCGGGAGTGATCTCCTGGGCACGGGCGCGTTCGAGCTGCGTCATCGATGAATCTCCGGGTTCGGATGCGGTAGCCCGTACTTTAGCAGACTGTGGAACAAGTTTGCCCGAGCAGGATGCGATGGCCGTCGACCCAGAAAACCCTCGGCGTTTCCTGCGGTCGACCGAGTGGAAAAAGGCCATGGAGGGCTTTTTCCACGGACAGCGAGCAAAGCGATTCCGGTCTCGCCCAACGACCCGGTGTCCCGTCGCTTCCGCGACGGGCTTTTTGGGTCGAGTGTGCACGCTCGAAGACACGCCCCGGTCGGCAGCCCGGGGCCTCCGCCTTGGAATGGCTCATGAGCGGTTCGTGCCGACGGTCGGCCACGACGTCCACGTTCACAGCGTCTTCAGATACTCGAGCACGGCGGCCTTCTCGGCGTCGTCGAGCGCCGCGGGAAAGTCGTGACCGGCGGCCGACTTGCCCGGCTTCCGCGTGTCGAAATACCGGCGGCGGTCGGCGGGCGGCAGCTTCTCGGCCGGCATGGCGTCGCGCTCCTCGACCTCGAGACCGACCCGCCGGTCGTCATAGCCCGTCGCCGACCGCCGCCAGACGACGGGCCGCGCATCCGGATGCAGGAGGTGCCAGAGCGTGGGGACCGAGCCGTTGTGAAGATAGGGCGCGGTGGCCCACACCCCGTCGAGCGGCGGCGCCACGTAGCCGGTGCCCGCCTCGCGGGCTGCGAGGTCGACGTCCGCCGTCCGCCGGTCGGCGCCGAAGTGGCCGAACCAGCTGGCATTCAACGCGCCGCGATCCTCCCGCGACAGCGACTGCAGCCGCACCGGGTCGGTCCCGATTTCCGCCAGCGGCACGAGCCGCTCGGGATACACGCCATCGGGGCCGTAGGTGCCGTGACACTCCGCGCAGTGCCGCCCGAACACCCCCCTGCCCCGCTCCGCCAGGGCCGCGTCGATCGCCCCCGGCCACCGCGGCGGCTCGAGGTCCGCGATCCAGGCCTCGATGTCGCGAAACTCGTCCTCCCAGGCACGAAACTTCTCCGGGCCGTTCTCCTTGACGAGCAGAAACTGCATCAGCACCCGATGCCCCTTGGCCGCGAAGCCGTCCACGTACAGGCTCTGCCGCCGGCGGTAGTGCCACCAGGCCGGGGCGTCCATGTCGTGGTGCAGGAGGTCGAAGCGGGGCGGCCGCTGCACGATGGCGAGGTCCGCGTCGCGGTGCCGCATCAGGGCGACGCCGAAGATCACGGCATTCGTCGTGCCGACGGTCGTGCCGAGCGGCAGCAACAGGGAGCCGAGATCCATGTGGCCGAACGCCTTCCGCTGGCGGACCTTCACCGCCCGCACCTCCTCGGTGAGCGTCTCCAGGGCATAGGTGGAGTTGGGCACGCCCGGAATCGCCCGGCCCCGCACCTGGCCCTGGTGGCAGGCCAGGCAGCTCATGGTCCAGCCGCCATCGGCTCCGACGACGTACTGCAGCGACCGCGCCGGGTCGTCCGGATGGGGCGTGAGCCCATAGCGGGCCATCGCCATCCGCCGCCGCTCGGCGACCGGCGCCCGTGCCGCCCGCTCCTTGAGCGGTTCCTCCCACGTGGTCCAGAGCTCGTCGAAGACCTCCTGGTCGAAGTCGGCCGGCAGGTAACCGCGCGTGAGCAGATGCTCCCGGCCCCGCGCCGCATCCCCTCCGTTCGCGGCCGTGCCGGCGCCACACATGACGACGACGCAGGCCCACAGGAACGGGTTTCGGCGTTCGACTCTCCGGTCGTTCATGGCATACTGGCCCGTGATCGCGGTTGCCCCGCAGTATAGGCCCGTCCCGTCCGCCGACCGCTCCGCCATGTCCGTCGCCAACCCGATCCTCATTCCCGAACTGCGGGTGATGCTCACCGAGGGGGACACGGCCGGCCTGCGCGAGGTGGCCGCGGAGCTCCACCCCGCCACCGTGGCCGAGTTTTCGGAGGGGCTCGAAGACGGTGAGCTCTGGCAGATGCTCGAGGCCCTGCCGGTCGAGCGGCAGGCGGAAATTTTTCCCTACTACCCGATGCCCCGGCAGGTGGAGCTGGTGCAGGCGGGGGACCGGGCCCACCTCGGGCCGCTCATCGAATGGATGGCCCCCGACAACCGCGACGACCTCCTCCGCGAGCTCGCCCCGGAGCTCGTCGAGGAGATCCTGCCGCTGGTGGCCAAGGCGGAGCGGCACGACATCCGCATGCTCCTCTCCTGCCCGGAGGGCTCGGCCGGGTCGCTGATGACCACGGAATACGCGTCGCTGCCGGCCGATGTCACGGCCGGCGAGGCGATCACGCGGCTCCGCTCCCAGGCCCCCGACAGCGAGTCGATCTACTACATCTACGTGCTCGACGGCGAACGGCAGCTGCTCGGCTTCGTGTCGCTCCGCGACCTGATCCTGGCGAAGCCCACGGCCCTCGTCGCCGACCTCATGCAGCGCGACCCGATCAGCGTGCGGGTCGAGGAGCCCCGGGAGAAGGTGGTGGAGAAGCTGGCCCGCTTCGACTTCATCGCCATTCCGGTCGTGGACGACCGGAACCGGCTCGTCGGCATCGTGACCCACGACGACGTGCTCGACGCCGTCCGCCAGGAGGCGACCGACGACGCCCAGCGGATCGCGGCCATCCAGCCCCTCGGCGAGAGCTACCTGGATGCCGCCCTCGTCTCCATGACCTGGAAGCGGGGCGTGTGGCTGGCGATCCTGTTCGCGACCGCGGCCGTGACGGCCATGGTGCTCGCCAACTGGCAGTCGCCGCACGCCTGGCTCGTGGCCTTCATCCCCTTGGTGATCGCCAGCGGCGGCAACTCCGGCAACCAGTCGGCCACGCTCGTGATCACGGCGCTCTCGACCGGCGACTGCCGGCTCACCGACTGGCCGCGGATCCTGCGGCGGGAACTCGCCCTCGGCCTCCTGCTCGGCGGCCTGCTGGCGATCCCGGGGTATCTCCTCGCCCTGGCCTATGCCCCGACCGCCGCGGCCGCGGCCGTGATCCCGCTGACGATCGTGGGCGTGGTGCTGATGGGCACGCTCGTCGGCTCCGCCCTGCCCCTGCTCTTCCGCTCGCTGGGCCTCGACCCGGCGCTGATGAGCAACCCCTTCGTGTCGGCGATCGTCGACATCGTGGGCATCGTGCTCTACATGTCGGTCGCCCTCGCCCTGCTGGGGTGAGACGGCTTCCGCTCGCGGCCCGAGCGTTCACTGCCCTGCCGGGAGCGCGTCGCCGCGTTTCTGGGCGGCGGCGCGGGTCGTGATCACGATCGTCTCCGCGCCGTCCTGGCGGCGGACGAAGAACACGAGCTTGCCGTCGGGGTTGGCCTTGGCGAGGATCGCCCGCAGCACCGCCGCGGCGGGCTTGTCCCGCTCGTCGAGGCCGAAGGACTGATTCTTCGTGATGCCCTCGAGCTGCAGGTCGGTGCCGAGGATCTCCATCGGCACGCCGATCTCCTCGGAAACCAACTGGATCGAGCGTTCGAGCGTGTCCTTGACGAAGGTCAGCGTGATCTTCTTCTGCAGCCTGCCGAGGGCGTCCTGCGCGGCCGCCGTCCCCGGGACCTGCGCCGGAGCGGATCGCCCCGGCGACTGGGAGAGGGCGAGTTCGGTCGCCAGGGCGAGATTGTGCGTGGCGTGCCGCGGCAGGTAGGCGTTGACCACGACGCCCCGGGCCTCGGCGGCCGCGCGGACGTTTTCCCCCAGCATGCGGATCATCTGCGGCAGCCGGAGCACCAGCTTGCGGCCGTACGCGGCCGGCTCGAGCGCCACGCAATACTCCTCCACGGCATCGGGCGCGGCCGCCACCGCGGCCTTGAGCCTCGGGGCGAGCCTTCCGGCGGGGGCCTCGACGGTGGCGACGGCGTCGAGCTCGACGTAGGCGCTCGGGCCGAAGTGCAGCGACAGTGCCGCGGCGTGGATCGCGTCGCCGAAGAAGGCGGCCAGCGGGTCGGCGAGGCGGACCAGCGGCCCGGCGAGGAGACGGCGGCCATCGTGCACGAGGTAGTGCGGCGACCCGAAGAGCGTCAGGTGGCGATCGGCGTCGAGCATGCCGACGAGCGTCTCCGTGTCCTTGGGCAGGCTGGCGGCGAGCCCCTCAGCCGGAGCGGCCGCCGCCGCGGTGACGATTTCCCGCAGGAGCACCTCCGGCGCCACCACCAGCGTGCGTCCCTGCTCGGCTGCCGGCACCCAAAAGCAGAGCCGCTCTCCCTTGTGGATGGTCTGCCCCTCGATCTCGACGGCCTCCGTCACCCCCCATGCGGCCCGGCGGGCCGCCTCGTCCTCCGGAATCCGCCGCGGTTCGACGAGCCGCAGCATGAAGCCCTCGAACACGTCGCCGGCCGGGCCGGCCTGCCAGCCGACCTGCAAGGCCTCGATGTCGGCGAGATCGCAGCCGCACCATGCGGCCAGCGTCTTGGACGCCGCCGCCGCCGCCGGCCCCAGTGACTTGTAGAACAGCCGGCCCTCGTCGTCGCCGAGCGCCGCGGCGGGGCGGACGAGCAGCACGAGCTGGGAGCCGGGGGGCAGGAATGCCAGCCGCGGCGGGAGGCCGGACGTCGGCGATGCCCAGGGGAGGGTCGGGTCATCCACGATGATCTGGCGTTCGCTGGCCACCGGCTGCGCCGCGGCGGGCCGCGTCGCCTCCGCACCCCGCGCGGCCGACGAATCGGCGTTCGGCGCGGAGGAGGCGACCGCAGGCTCAGAGGCCATCCCGGAGTCGCCCTCCGGACGGACGGACGGCTTGCCCTCGACGCGGCGGACCGGCGACTTCGGCCGGCCCTTCTTTTCGCCCAGGTCGAGTCGCGACACCACGATCCCGGCCGCCGCCACGACCGCCAGCGCCGCGACCCCGCCGCCGACAAGCCGCAGCCGCGTGGCACGGCGGCGGGCTGCGAGCGGCGCGGCGGCACCCGCCGCAGCTGGAGCGACCGGCGCCGACTCACGGGGACCGGCCGACTGCCAGACGAAGCCGTCGGCGGAGTCAGTGCCAGCGGCGTGGAGCGCCTTGTCACCGTCACCGTCACTGGGCCAGAACGCAGGATCCTCGGGTTCGGGCGGGGCGGATGGCGGTGCGGCGATGCCACAGCACGCGGCGATCGCATCGGCCGCTTCGCCCGCCGACTGGTAGCGGGCATCGGGGTCGCGGGCGGTCATGGACTGCACCAGGGCGGCGATCTCCGGCGGAATCGGCGGCCCCAACGGCTGCGGGCCGGCGAACGCGGCCTGGCGGAGCGTGGCCTGCGGGTCCCCCTGCCAGCACGGCGGGGTGCCGGCGAGCAGGGCGTGGAAGATGCAGCCCAGGGCGTAGACGTCGGACCGCGCGTCACACGGCTGCTCGGGCAGCAGGAGCTCGGGGGCGACGAACGACGCCCTCCGTCCCAGGCCGGCAACCTCCGTTTCGGTGGCGACGGCCGCCCGCAGCGGCCGGACATGCGGATCCCCGACCAACGGAAACTGCAACAGCCGCACACGGCCGTTCCGCTCCGGGGCGCCGGCGGCGGCCGGCTCGCGCAGGAGCACGTCGAGCGACAGCCCGCCATGCACCCCCCCGGCCGCATGGATCTCCGCCACGGCGCGGGCCACCTGCAGGGTGAGCACCGCCGCCTGCAGTGGCGGCAGCGGCCCGAGCCGCGCCAGTTCGTCGGCCAACGGCACCCCCGTCACGGCCTCGCACACGATGAACCGGCTGCCTTCCACCTGCTCCAGCGCCCACGTCCGCGAGAGCAGCGGGTCGGTCGCCTGGTGAGCGGCCGTCGTGCGGCGGACGATCGCCGTCCAGACATCCACCTCCTTGCACCGCTTGGCGTTGAGAAGCATGAGGGTCACGCCCCGACCGGAAGGGTCGTGCCGCGCCGCGAAGAGCAGCCCGTCCCCCTGCCGTTCCTGCCGCTCGAGGAGCCGGTAGTCGCCCAGGAAGAACGGCCCCCGGTCACCGACCGCCAGCCGCTTCGCCTGCCACCGCGTGATCACGCCGCGGTCCACGAGCCACTGCGCCGTCGCCTGCGTGTCGCCGGACGGACCGGCCGCGGCCCACGTGCCGCGGAGCGCGGCGACGGCGCCGGCATCGACGAGCCGGCTGCGGGCCAGCAGGTTCCAGAACTCGTCGACGGAGGGAGTGGGCATCGGCGGCGGGCCTCGGATCCAAGCATGGTAGCGTGTGCTGCCCAAAGCCGCCGCGCAGCCGTTCCTTGTGAGCCGGCCCCGACGCCCGCTACCATTCGGCAGCCGGCCGTCGACAGGCCCGCCCCCACCCAGCGAGGCACGACGCCATGCGCGCCAGCGAAGCCACCCGTATCTCCTTCGACCGGGCCGCCGACCAGCTCGACCTTTCGGAGAGCATGCGCCGGCTGCTGCTCACCGCCAAGCGCGAGGTGCAGGTCCAGATCCCGATCGAGCGCGATTCGGGTGAGCTGGCGACGCTCATCGGCTACCGCGTGCAGCACAACGACGCCCGCGGCCCCATGAAGGGGGGCCTGCGCTACCATCCGCACGTCGACCTCGACGAGGTCCGGGCCCTGGCCTCCCTCATGACTTGGAAGACGGCCGTCGTCGACATCCCGTACGGCGGTGCCAAGGGGGGCGTGTCGATCGACCCGGCCCTGTGGTCGCAGCGGGAACTGGAGCGGGTGACCCGCCGGTTCGTGGACGCTATCCACGACCTGTTCGGCCCCGACGTCGACATCCCGGCCCCCGACATGGGCACGACGGCCGACACGATGGCCTGGATCATGAACCAGTACGGCCGCTACCACGGCTTCGCTCCGGCCTGCGTGACGGGCAAGCCGGTGGAGTATCACGGCATCCCCGGCCGCGAGGAGGCGACCGGCCGCGGCGTCGGCGCGCTGACGCTCAAGCTCTTGAGCCGCCTCGGCCGGCGCATCCCGGGCACCCGGGTGGCGATCCAGGGCTTCGGCAACGTCGGCACCCACACCGCCAAGTTCCTCCACGACGCGGAGTGCCTGATCGTCGGGGTGAGCGACGCGGGAGGGGGCTTCCATCGGGCCGCGGGCTTCGACATCTTGGAACTCCTGCGGCACGCCCATGCCCACGGCGGCCGGCTGGAGGGGTTCACGGGGGGCGACGCGATCACCAACGCGGAGCTGCTCGCGCTCGACTGCGACGTGCTGATTCCAGCCGCGCTCGGCGGCGTGATCACCGCGGCCAACGCCGCCGCGGTGCGGGCGCCGATCATCGTCGAGGGGGCCAACGCGCCGACCGATCCCGACGCCGACACCATCCTCGAAGGCCGCGGCGTCGTCGTCCTGCCCGACATCCTCGCCAATGCCGGCGGCGTGACGGCCAGCTGGTTCGAGTGGGTGCAGAACCGGCAGCACTACCAGTGGGGCATCAACCGCGTGCGGCAGGAGCTCGACCGGATCCTGGGCGAGGCCTTCGAGCAGGTCTGGCAGCTGGCCGGATCCCGCAAGGTGCCGCTGCGGACGGCCGCCTACATGCTCGGCGTGGGCCGCGTCGCCCGGGCCACGGTCCTCGGCGGCGTGGCCTGACGGCCGCCACCGCGCGGGCCGAAGTCTCTGCACGTCGGGCAAAACTGCCCCCGTCTTCCCGAGCCGGGATCGGCTGATCCATAATCCGGGTCGGAAACCTCGAGCACAGGAGATGAAACGATGGGACTGATGAAGGAATTCCGTGACTTTGCCATGCGTGGCAACGTCATCGACCTCGCCGTGGGTGTGGTCATCGGTGCGTCATTCGGCAAGATCATCAGTTCGCTGGTGTCGAACATCATCCTGCCGCCGCTGAATCTGCTGACGAGCAAGTACGGCGTGAACTTCGCCGATCTCGCCTACCGCATCCGCACGGAAGCCCCCAAGCTCAACGCCGACGGCACGCCGGTGCTGGACGGGGGCAAGCCGGTGATGGCCTTCCAGGATTATCCGATTCTGAATTACGGCCCCTTCATCCAGTCGGTGGTCGATTTCCTGCTCGTGGCGGCGTCGCTGTTTCTCGTCATCAAGCTGATCAACACCGCCAAGGCCCGCTTCGATTCGAAGGCGGACGAGCCGCCGGCCGCCCCGCCGGAAGACGTGGTGCTGCTCCGCGAGATCCGCGACGCCCTCGCCCGCCGGTAGGCCCACGGTTCGAGAAGGCTCGCCGTTCGGCCGTCTGGAATCGAAGGTCGAAGACCGCCGATTCCAGACGGCTTTCGTTTTTCCACCATCAACAGCCCATCAGGCTGCCCGGCCCATCACGCGATCCCAGGGCGGGGTTGCCCCTGCCCCAAGAGCCGGCGTAGGTGCCCAGCGCAGGCCGACCAATCCGCCTCCGGCGGATCGGTGCCCGCCGAAGCGCCCGGCACCTCCGAGTGAGCGCAGGCCCGGAGGGCCGCAGCGAACG
>CAZJHQ010000038.1:0-29970 GCA_964545915.1 uncultured Candidatus Kuenenia sp.
GCATGCTCCCGGGTTTCCACCCGGGGCTTCTCGTGTGCGTGCCAGGCCCGATGCCCTGTTCACGGGTCGGCAAAAACACGATTCGCAGCTGGATCCCTGCAGCGGCCACGCTCTGTTCAACTCCTCCGCGCACCATCAAAGCATCCTGCTCGGGGCAGACGTGTTCCATAGCCTGCTACCCGCCCGCTCGCAGGCCGGCGGGAACCAGGAACCGTTCCAGCACGTCACACGCCGCCTGGATCAGCAGGGCCAGCACCGCCGCGGGCACCGCGCCCTGCATGAGCAGGCCGGCGTCGGCGCGGCGAATGCCCGCCAGGATCGCCTCCCCGTAGCCGCCGGCCCCGATCAGCCCGCCGATCGTGGCCGTGCCCACCGCGATCACCGCCGCGGTCTTGATGCCGGCGAGGATCGACCGCGAGGCCAGGGGCAGCTCCACCCGCAGCAGCCGGGCCCGCCCGTCGAGGCCAAGCACCTCCGCCGACTCGCGCAGATGCGAGGGGATTCCGGCCAGGCCGTTGTACGTGCCACGCACGATCGGCAGCAGTCCGTAGAGAAACAGCGCCACCACGGCCGGCTTCCACCCCAGCCCGACGAGCGGCACGAGGAACACGAGCACGGCCATCGACGGGATCGTCTGCAGGACGCCGACCACGCCGAGGATGCCGCCGGCGAGCCGGGGCCGGCGCTGGGCGTAGACCCCCAGCGGCACCGCGACCGCGATCGCCGCCACCAACGAGGCGGCCACCAGCGTTAGGTGCTCGAGCGTCGCCCGGCCCACGTCCCGCGCCACCCGCACCGCGGCGGCAGGCTCGGCGGCGGCCACTTCCCAGCCGAACCGCTCGCGCAGGAACGTCGCCGCCACGGCCCGCTCCGGTTCGCCAGCGAGCCGCACGCGGGCGTTCATCTCGCGCATCGCCGCCGGCTCGATCGTCCCCGCGAGCGCGCCGAGCGCCGCCACGAACCCCGGGGCCCGCGCGGCGAGATCGGCCCGGTAGAGCACGAACGCCTTGTACTCGCGAAACACGCCCCGGTCATCCCGCAGGATCCGCAGCTCGTGGGCGCGGACTTCGGGGTCGGTGGCGTAGAGATCGGTGACGGCCACGTGGCCGCTCTCCAGGCCGCGGTAGGCCAGCGCGTGGTCGAGGACCCGCGGCGTCTGCCGCAGGCCGTAGGCGTCACGGATCGCCGGCCAGCCGTCGGCGCGGCGGACGAACTCGTCGCTCACGGCGATGGCCAGGTCGCGGCCCGCGAGATCGGAGATCGACTCGATGCCCGCCCGCGCCGCCACGGCCTCCTTCATGCCCAGGGCGTAGGTGTTGTCGAAGCCCAGCGGTGCGGTGCGACACAGCCCCCGGCGGGCGAGTGCGGCGGTGACGTCCTCCGGTCCGCGCACGGTCTCGCCATGCAGGATCTCCCGCTCGAGCGTGCCGCTGTATTCGACGTAGCAGTCGATCTCGCCCCGTTCGAGCGCCGCGAAGACGATCTGCGTGCCGCCGAGCGCCGCGCGGTGCTCGGCCGTGCACCCCGCCTGGCGGGCGACGCCCGCCAGCACCTCGCCGAGCACGATGCCTTCGGTGAACGGCTTGGAGCCGATCCGCACCACCGGCCCCGCCGCCGGCGCGGCGACCGCGACCGGCGCCGTCATCGTCATCATCCCGACCACCAGCGCCCCGGCCAGAATCCGGGTCGGAAGACGATCCGCAGCCACACGGATCGCAGTCGAAGTTGACGCCTGCCAGCATCCGGCTCGATGAATCCAGGAGGGGCTGCCCATGCCCCAGGAGCCGGCGTAGGCGGCCAGCGGAGGCATGGATGCCGAAGCGCAGACGCCTCCGAGAGAGCGAAGGCCGGGAAGGCCGGAGCGAACGTCCGGCGATGGGGCGTGGGGAGCCCCGACCCCACCGGACGCCTGCATCTCATGCGCCAAATCCATCACTCGCCCACTCACGATGCGTTTCTCCCTTCGCGATCGGTCAATCCCGGAAACCGCTGGGCCGACACGAACCGCCGCACGAACTCGTCGGCCGGGGCGTGGATCAGGTCGTCGAGGGTGCCGCGTTGCACGATGCGGCCCGCGCCGAAGAGCAGCACCTCGTCGCCGAAGAAACCTGCCTCTCCCATGTCGTGCGTGACCATGACGACCGTCTTGCCGGTGGCGCGGAAGATCCGCCGCAGGTCTTCCTGGAGGTCATAGCGAACGAGCGGATCGAGAGCGGCCATCGGCTCGTCGAGCAGGACGGCCGCTGGGTCGAGCATCAAGGCCCGCATGATGCCCAGCCGCTGACGCTGTCCACCCGACAGCTGCGCCGGAAACCGGTCCAGGGCGATAGTGGGGAGCCGCGTCAGTTCGGCGAGCTCGGCGATTCGGGCCGCGATCCGCGGCGGCTCCCAGCCCAGGTGGTGGGCGAGGAGGCCGACGTTGTCGCGGCCGGTGAGATGGGGAAACAGCCCGCCATCCTGGATCACGTAGCCGATCCGCCGGCGCAGGTCCGACACCGAGCCGGCATCGAGCCGCCGACCGTCGATGGTCACCCTGCCCTGATCGGGGGCGACGAGGCCGACGATCATCCGCAGGAGCGTGCTCTTGCCGCAGCCGCTGGGGCCGATGAGCACCGTGGTGGTGCCCCGGGGCACGGCGATCGTCGTGGGCTCCAACACCTGTCGGCCACCGTAGGCCTTGGCGACGTCGTCGAGGGCGATCATCGGGCCGTCCGCGGGGGACGGGGCGGCGGCCCGGTCGGGGCCGCAGCGGGTCGGTCGTGGCTGGGTGGTCATCGCGGGCACGGTGTATCCTGCCGGGGCACGGCCGACGTCTGGAGGGCCGTTCCCCGGATCAGGCGACGATCCGAACCGGTTGTCACGCGGATTTTTCCCCTGCAGATCACGGCTCCCTGGTGCCCCGTCATGTCGGACAGCCCTTCCCGCTCCGCCGCGCCTTCGGCCGCCGGCCACGAGGGGGATGCCGCGCAGATCGCGGGCTGGCTGGCCGCGGCCCGAGCCGGCGACGCCGCCGCCCGCGACCGGCTGTTCGGGGCCTGCCGGAGCTTCGTCGCCACCGCGGCCCGGTGCCACCTGCAACGGCGGCTGCAGGCGAAGGTCGATGCCTCCGATGTCGTGCAGCAGTCGCTCCTGGAGGCGCACCGCGGCTTCGACGGCTTCGGGGGTGAGACGCCGCAGGAGTGGCTCGGCTGGCTGAAGCGGATCGTGGCCCACAATGCGTTCGACGCGGCGAAGCGGTACCGAGGCACGGCGAAGCGCGACGCCGGCCGCGAGGTGCCCCTGGCCCCCCATGCCGACGCCTCGCACGGCTGGCACGCGCAGCCGATCGACCCCGCCTCGTCGCCGAGCGGCCGGGCGATCCGCTGGGAGCAGGAACTGCTGCTCGCGGCGGCGCTGGAGGCGCTCGCCGAGGATCACCGCGAGGTGCTCGTGCTGCGAAACATCGAGCGGCTGCCCTTCGAGGAGGTGGCGCGGCGGATGGGCCGGTCCAGCGGAGCCTGCCGCATGCTGTGGATGCGGGCCGTCGCCGCCCTCAAGGAGCAGCTTCCGGCGGAGTTCGCCGGCGGCGAGCCGCCGCCATGACCCGCGTGCCGGAACCGGCCGCCGACGGCGCCGACATCGATCCCGACCTGCTCGACCGCTACGTGCAGGCCATTCAGGGTGGCGACACGACGGAGGAGCAGCGGCTCCGCGCCGCCTGCCCGGCCCTGGCCGCCTGGACGGCCTGCCTGCGCGGACTCGACGCCCTGGCCTCATCCGTCGCCGCGGATGCCGCGCCGGTCGCCGCGATGGAACCGCTCACCGGCCGGCGGCTCGGGCCGTTCATCGTCGGCGCCGAACTCGGCCGCGGCGGCATGGGCGTCGTCTATCGGGCCCGTCACGAGGGGCTCGGCCGCGACGTGGCCCTCAAGCTGCTCGCCGCCGGGGCCTACGCCACGGCCGAGCAGCGGCGGCGGTTCGTCTCCGAGGCCCGGCTCGCCGCCCGCATTCGTCACCCCGGGATCGTGGCGATCCACGACGCCGGCGAACTCGACGGGCAGCTCTACTTCTCAATGGACCTCGTCGCGGGGGACGATCTCGCCGCCCGCCTGCGGGCCGGGCCGCTGCCACCCCGCGAAGCGGCCACCATCATCGCGACGGTCGCGCGGGCCGTGCAGCACCTCCACGACGCGGGGATTCTGCACCGCGACCTCAAGCCCTCGAACGTGCTCGTGGACGCGGCGGGCGTGCCGCATCTCGCGGACTTCGGCCTCGCCCGCGATGCGTCCACGGAAGACGCGCCGACAGCCACCGGGACGGTGCTCGGCACGCCCGAGTACATGGCCCCGGAGCAGGCCGCGGGCCGCGTCCGCGGTCTCGACACCCGCACCGACGTCTACGGCCTGGGCGCGATCCTCTATGCGATCCTCACCGGCCGGCCCCCCTTCGGGGGCGACTCGCGGGTGCTCGTGGTGATGAACGTCTTGGAGCGGGAGCCGGTGCCGCCGCGCCGGCTGAATCCGCAGGTACCCGGGCCGCTGCAGAGGATCTGCCTGCGGTGCCTGGAGAAGGATCCCGCCCGCCGCTACACGTCGGCCGCGGCCGTCGCCGACGATCTCGAGGCCTGGCTGCGGGGTGACCGCATCGCCCCGCCGGGCGGCGGGCCGCTCCACCGGCTCGGCCGCATGCTGCGGCGGTATCCCGCCGCCGGCTTCCGGCTGGCCAGCATCCTCGGCACGCTCGCGGTCGTCAGCGCACGGATGCTCGACGATCCGACCACCGTCAGCTTCTACCGCCCTGTCGCGCTCGGCCTGATGCTGTGGGCGGCCTGCGCCGTGGCCTGCGAGTGGCTCGGCATCCGCCGCCTCTCGTTACGGCAGACGGGCATCGCGTTCGTGGTCACCGACGCGGCATTCGTGACCGCCCTGCTCGCGGCCGTGGGGGCCGCGGAAAGCCCGCTGGTCGCCGCCCATCCGGTGCTCGTCTCGGCGGCCGGCCTGTGGCTCGACCGCCGCCTGGTGCGGATCGCCGCGGCGGCTTCGCTGACGGGCTACGCGATCCTCCTGGCGACGAGCCCCACCGTCTTCCGCTGGAACGTGGCCGCGATCGTCACCCTGCTCGTCGTCTGCGCCGCGGCGATCGCCGACTTCCAGGTCGGCCGCCTCCGCCGCGGGTGACGGTGGGCCCGAGGACGCGTCGGCGTCAGCCACGCACGAACCGGGCAGCCTCAGAGGCCCGTTGGAGGTCGCGGAGCGTTTCCGAGAAGACGATCGCCGGCACGCCCGACAACGGGAGCGGCCGCGACCCTCGGGTCGTGAACGTCAGCGTCGTCAACCGATACCCGCCGTCGAGGCCGATCTCCCACGCCACGCGGGCCGTGACGCCGCACCCGGTAAACCGGCGCGTTCTCGCCCCCTGCTCGAAGATGTCACGCCAGCCTGCGGCATGCAGCGCCGCGCCGAGCCCCGGACCGTCGCAGATGGCCTCCGGAAACGGGTGGAACTCCGCGGTCTGCCCGATCCCGGAATGCTCTGCGAGCAGATGAACCCGCCTTTCCACCTGTTCGAACGGCTGCTCGATCCGCTCTGCCCGCAGGCGGGCGATCCACTCCGGCAAGTCGCCGGAGATCGCGAGTTCGACAGGATGCACGATGCGGAGCGGGGCGGCCGCCGCGAGCGGCGCGACCCGACCATCGGCGGCGGCGAGCCCGCGGCCGTCCGGCGTGCGCAGCCCGACCCGGGTGCCGTCGGTCACGACGAGGGCCGAGAGCACACCGCGGACCAGCGGATGCCGCCCGAGCCACTCCCACTCGTCGGCCGGGTGCCACCGGCACCGGAGCATCGCCTCGGTGCCCATGCGGCACGTGAGGTCGAACAACGCTTGCAACGACTTGAAGGACTGCTGGAAAGGCTTGAAGCCGGGATGCTTCTTGAGCGGCGCCGGCGGTGTCTTCAGGGCCTTGCCCCGCTTCGAGAACACGCAGGCCGGCCGCCCCTGAGGGTCGATCACGATCTGCGCCGCGCACTCCTCCGTTACCACCGCGGCTGGCTCCTCATGGCCGGCCGCTGCCGCGAGCAGCCAGTCGAGTCGCTCGGCCGTCCCGACGCCCGCCCTGCGGGCGAGCAGATTCACCGCCCGATCGACCGCCTCGATCGCGTCCTGCTTGCGCCGCACCGTGCCGGCGACCTGCCGCAGATGGGCGAGGGCCTGCCGCCGCGCGATCAGGTCCGGCAACCGGCCCGCTCCGGGCTCCACCGGCACGAACGCCAACGGCATCGGATCGACCGGCTTCTCGGCTGCCCGGGCCTCCGCGACCAGCTGCCCGCGATCGATCCGCTGATGGAGGATCGTGATGCAGGTTCGCACCTGCTCGAGGAGTTTCGGGGCCATGATCACGCGGGCGGCGGCCAGCAGCCGCCCGATCTGCCGGTCATCGAGGCCGGCGGGCACCCGCTCGTACCAGCGTTCGATGGTCGGGGAGCCAGCGGTTGCTGCCGCCGGTGCGGCGGCAGCCCCTTCTTCCGCGGCCGCGTCGGCATCGTCGGCCGCGGCTGAGTCATCGTCGTCGTCCCAGGCTGTTCCGACGCGTTGCAGTTCCGTGATCCACTCGTAGAGCCGCGGCAGCTCCGGCCAGTCGATCGCCCGGCCGACGATCGTGAGCCACTGCGGGGCGAGGAACGCAGCCTGCAGCAGATGGGCCGGCGTCACCCGCCGCCGGGCCAGCAGATCGGCGATGCGGGCGCCGGCCGCGTCGTGATCGAGCGTCGGCTCGGGATGGATCGAGTGCACCAGGCGGGAGATCGCCTGACGGCGGGTCGTGCGGTCCCCCGCGAGGCGAGCGAGCCCGATGGCCGCACTCCCCTCCACCGCCCGCAGCCAGTGCTCGAAGCCCTCGAGATGGCCCACGGTGGCGGCGAGCGTCGTCCAGTCGGTCGGCTCGTCGTCCGCGCGGGCGGTCTCCGCGGTGACGAGGCACGCCGTCAGCCGGTCGCGGAAGCCGCGGAACTCCTCGGCCCGCTGCGGCGCCGTCGTCCGGATCTGCTCCACGAGCTCCGCCGGAAGCCGCGGGGCCTCCCATGTAGTCGGCGGTTTGACCACCACGGCCCGCAGCATGTCGGCGAGCGTCGCGCCGCCGGCGGCATGGCTCTGCAGGTGAAACCTGTCGTCCGTCCCGTCGTGCCACTTCCATGCGCCGATATGCCGCCGGATGAGGAACAGCCTGCGGGCGATCTCCACGGGCTCCCGTTCCCGGTGCAGAGCAGCGGGGGAACGCAGCCACGCCTCGACGGGCACGGTCTGGCCGAACACGGTCTGGAGCTGCCGCCCCAGGCAGGCGATCAGCTCCGTCGAGACGCCCGCGCACATCGTCTCGGCGACGTCGAGCATCCAGCCGTAGTCCCGCCATGTGCCGCGGCTTTCCAGGAGATGCTCGAACAGCGTGCACACCGTTCGCACGTGCGTCGCCGCGTCGATGGCGGCGAACTCCGCGACCACGGCCGCATCGGAGCCGCGGGCCGTCTCCGGACGACCGAACACACCGGCCGGCACCCGCAACGCGACGAGCGGGCCGAGGTCGAAGCCGAGGGACTCGAGCCGCGTCCGCTCGAGCTCGTTCTCGAACACGCCGCGCCGCAAGGTCCCGAGACGGACGAGATCGAGGCCGTCGCCCGGCTCCACCCGGGCTCCGTGCACCGACCACCATTCGACCGCCCGCATCCGCAGTCGATCGAGCCACGGGGCGAGGTGCGGGCGGTACCAGGGCAGCCGCTCGAGGGCCTGCGGACGATCGTCCGCCGGGTGGCTGTCGCCGGGAATCCGCGCCGCCAGTTCCAGGAGCGTGCCGCCATGCTCCGCGAAGAAGTCGCCGACGACGTCGTCGAGGGCCGCGAACAGGACCGCACAGCCGGGCGTGAAGCGGCGGATGGTCCGCGGCCGGGGCGTCCACGGGGGCGTGGCCACGAGATCGGGAAACGCGGCGGCGATGGGCCCCGGCAGGGCGGGGAGTTCGACACCGTCTCGCGCGGCGATGCCGGCCTCGATCGCCGCCAGCAGGCCGGCTTCGTCGGCAGGCTGGAGCGACAGCCGTGGGCGGTGTGTCGCGTCGCGGACCAGCGACCGCGCCAGGGTCAGGCACGGCTCTCCGACCGTGTCTTCCAGGGCCTCGACGACGATCATCAGCCCGGCACGGCGGACCCGCGGTCGAGGATCTGCACAGAGCCGTTCACAGACCGCAGTCAGGCTCTCGGCATCGAGCGTGCGGACGAGCCGCCGCTGCTCCCAGTCGACGCCCGTCCGCGATTCGGCCTGCGGTGCCAGCCAGCGGTGCCATTGGTCGGGCGTCAGGCTGGCCCGGGCGATGAACGTGTGGAGGCGGTTCTGCGCCACCGACTCGCCCGCCGGGAGCGAACCAGAACGATCGATCAGCACCTCGATGGACGCCGTGTCAGGAGGACGGTAATCGGCGGGGAGAAACATGCACGCGCGGAACTCGGGCCTGTCGATCAGGTCGCCGAGCACCGTCACCGGCTCGTCGGCCCAGGCATGTCCCAGGGCGGCCCGGATGCGACCGAAGAATTGCTCCGGCTCGGCACCGCTCAGGGGGGCGAGGCGGGGTCCTGCCGCGGCCCCCCGCCGCCCGAGGTCGATGAGCCGGCGCAGCCGCTCCGGCCTGTCCGCCGCGGCGGCCTTGCGTTTGCTTTCCCCCAGGGCGTCGACGGCGAGAAAGGCGACGCGCAGATCCGGATCGGCCAGTGCCCGGTCGAGGACCGGCAGGGCCACGGGATGGGATATGTGGCAGGCGAGGAGGACCGCACCGACCCGAGCCTCGGTGTCGTCGGCCTCGAGGATCTGCGTCAGGATGGGCACGCCCTCGCGCACGTCCGCCGCGAGGGCGACCCAGGCATGGAACAGTCGGACGGGCGCGTCGCCAGGCGGCGCGAGGCCGAGCGCCCGGGTGTCGATGGCATCGAGGATCTGCTCGATGAGGCCGGCCACCGCGTCCGCCGGGGCGTTGGCGTCGGGCAGCCCGAACCAGCCGAGGATCTCGGCCCCCACCGCCGGCGACAGGGCGTCGCTGTTGGCGAGCAGGCACCGCAGCACGCTTTCCACGTGGCCGAGGCCCACCTCGGCGGCTCCGCGGACGATGAGGCGGTGATGCGCGCGACCTCGACCCGTGGCCAGGCATTCGAGCAGCATGCCGTGCGCCTCGGCGCTGTCGCAGCGCCACAAGGCCCGCGGCACGTGGCCGGCGAACATGCTGGCCGGATGGCGGTCGTCGAGCGTGAGCCGCAGCGTGTCGAGCACGTTGTGGCCGGAGTCGCCTCCCTGATCGATCACGCCGGCCAGGAGGCGGCCCACGTGCTCCGTCGTGTCGTCTCCCTCGAGAGACACGAGCAACCCGAAGATCGTGCGGAGCATCTCGTGGTCGAAATACGGTGCCCAGACCGCGAGGCCCTCGGCGGTCGTGATGTCAGCGGGATATTCCAGAAACACCCGCTGCGTCGCCCGCAGCCAGGCCATCTGCTTGCCGAGGTTCACCCCCGGATCGTCCGCCCGGCAGGGGAGCGGCGAACGGAAGGCCGAGATGGAACCGGTGCCAATCGATCGCCACGTCCGCACCGCGGCGGCGGCGAGCCCCGGCAGGAGCACCGCAAAGATGTCGGCGAGTCGACGGTCGTCGCAGCCGCCGAGTTCGGCGGCGACGCGGGCCTGCTCATCCTCGGTGGCCCCCGCCGCCTGCGACGCCAAAAACCGCCGGGCGATCGCGGCCAGGGGATCGGAAAGGGTGGCGGCCCGGGCGTGGAACTCGGCGCTGCGATCGACCGGAAGCCTGCGTTCCAGCAACAGCCGATGGCCGGTGGCGAAGTCGAGCATGGTCCATCTCTGACCGTGGACGGGGCCGGTGGGCGGAACCCGCTACCTGCCGCCCCCGAACACCCGGCGGGCGTTGGCGGTGGTGGCGGCGGCGAACTCCTCGAAGGGCTCGCCCCGCGCCAGCGCCAGGCAGCGGGCCGTATGGACGACGTTCGCCGGCTCGTTCCGCCTGCCGCGCAGCGGCTCCGGCGACAAAAACGGGCTGTCGGTCTCCACGAGCAGCCGCTCCAGGGGCACGGTCTTCGCCACCTCGCGGAGCGCCGCCGACGAGCGGAAGGTCACCATCCCGGCGAAGCCGAGATGGCAGCCGAGGTCGAGGGCCTCGGCCGCCTCGTCCGCGGTGCCCGTGAAGGCGTGGAGCACAGCCGTGAGCGACCCGCGGGCCACGGCCTCGCGTAGCATGTCGAGCACGTCGCGGATGCTCTCCCGCGTGTGGATCACGACCGGGAGACCGAGTTGCTGGGCCAGTCGCAGGTGCCGATCGAAGGAGTCTCGCTGCATGTCCGGCGGCGCCGTCGTGCGGTACCAGTCGAGGCCCGTCTCGCCGATGGCGGCCACGCGGCCCGACGCGGCGAGCCGCACGATCCGGTCCCACTCCCCCGGCTCGGCCTCGGCGACGTCGTTGGGATGAATGCCCGCCGCCGCCACGATGCCCGGCTCGCGGGCGGCGAGTTCCGCCGCCGCCTCGCTGTCGGCGGCCCGCGTGCCGATCACGGTCATGCCCGTCACGCCCGCAGCCCGGGCCCGGGCGAGCACGTCCGGCAGTTCGGCCCCGAACCGCATCGGATCGAGGTGGCAATGGCTGTCGAAGAGGTGGGGTGCGTTCATGAGCCGCGAGTTATACCCGACGGAGCGGGCCCGGCCCTTTGTGGCGGTGGTCTCCGACCGTCGAATCCGGCGTGTGGCTCAACAACCTGCATTCGCAAGCCTGGAGGCTTGCGCCACGGGAGCGGACGGTCACGACGGACGGGGACGCCGTCATTGTTGGTTGGTCCGCCACCTTGCCCTTGAAGCCCGAGGCGTGAGCCGAGGGTCTGGGGATCGATTTCCGGTGAAGCGACGCGGTTTCCCTCAGCTCACGCTTCGGGCTTCCCGGCAACCGGACGCGGCAGCCAGAGACCGCCGCTCAGCTCACGCTTCGGGCTTCCCAGCAATCGGACATGACGGTCAGAGGCCGACGCTGGGGAAACAGCCCGCTCGATTACGAACCGCCGCTACAGGGGCTTCGCGTCCACCAGTCCCGCGCGGCTCTTGGCGACGAGTTGTCGGAGCTGGTCGGCGTGGCGGCGATTCGTCTCCACGGTCTCGCGGGCCAGCTGAGCGGCCGTGGCGTCGTCGCCGGCGGCGGCCGCGACCTCGTCACTGATCCGCACCTGCGTGTCCAGACCCGCGATGATCCGCGGCAGGAGATACCGCAGATCGAGATCGTGCCCGGAGGTGAAGGACAGCGGATAAGCCGTGCGCGGGGCCGCGACCTCCCGCTCCGCCAGCACCGTCCCGGCCCGCTCGAGCAGACTCTTGTGATCCCCCACGAGATCGGCCAATGCGAGCTTGATCTCTTCGGGTCCCGGATAGGACCAGATGCCGGAATCGGCCACGTACATCGCCAGCGACGATTCGAGGGCGGCGACGAGACGACGAAGCGGATCGACGGAAGGCATGATCGGGTTTCCCTAACTGGCGAACGTGCCGGCAAGCTGCGCCGCCGCGTACAGCCCGGACCAGAAGATCCCGAGGAGCACGACCGGCACCGCCAGCGCGGTCACCACCGCGCCCGGGAGGGAGACGAGCGGGAACGCCTCGCCGGCGCGTTCGGCGGGGGGCGGATCGAACGTCATCACCTTCAGCACCCGCAGGTAGTAGAACAGGCTGATCACGGTGTTCACGCCCCCCACGACGAGCAGCACGAGCATCAGCGGCTTCTCGGCGCCCACCTGGATCGCCTCGGCGAGCGACGAGAAGACGAGGAACTTGGAGACGAAGCCCGCCAGCGGGGGCAGGCCGATGAGGCTCACCAGCACCACGGCCGTGGCGACCACGATCCCCGGACTCGTCCGCACGAGGCCGGCGTAGGCCGCGATCTCCTCGCTCCGCAGCCGGTTCCGCAGCAGGGCCACGATCGCGAAGGCGGCGAGGTTCATGAACAGATACGTGGCGAGGTAGAAGACGAGCGCTCCCACCGCCCTGCCGGCGCCCGCGGAACTGACGCCCATCAGGGCCACCGCGGCGGCCGCCCCCATCATCAGGTAGCCGGCGTGGGCGATCGTCGAATAGGCCAGCAGCCGCTTCATGTTCGTCTGGCCGTAGGCGGCGAGGTTGCCCAGCGTGCAGGTGACCGCCGCCATCAGCCCGATCACGTACACCATGAAGTGCTGCACGTCGCCGCCCCCCGCCACCACGGTGGCCGCGGCAGCCGGCACGGCCGCCGGTGCCCCCAGCGTGAAGGCGAGCCGCAGCAGCAGGGCCACGGCCGCCGCCTTGCTGGCCACGGAGAGGAAGCCCCCCACCTCGGCCGCCGCCCCCTCGAACACGTCCGGACACCAGAAGTGGAACGGCACCGCCGAGAGCTTGAATGCCAGCCCCACGGCCACCATCAGCCCACCGAGCGCGAGCACGAGCACCTCGCCGCCGGCCCCCCCCTCGCCGACGATCCGCGCCAGCTCGCCGGCCATGCTCGGCAGGTGGCAGGTGCCCGTCACGCCGGCGAGCAGGCTGATGCCGTAAAGCATGATCCCGGCGGCACCGGCGCCATACACGGCGTACTTGAGCCCCGCCTCCGAGGCTGCCTTGCGGCCCTTGAGGATCGCGGCCAGAGCGTAGGAGGGCACGCTCGCCATTTCGACGGCCATGAAAACCATCAGCAGGTGGTTCGCCGAAGCCATCAGGCACATGCCCAGGGCGCCGCCGAAGACCAGCGTGTAGAAGTCGGCGCCATCCTCGCGGTCGGGAATCCCCGAGACCTTCGTGAACAGAACGTAGAGCCCGAGGAACCCGGCGAGGAGCAGCCGGATCGCCGCCGTCAACGAATCGAACACGAGCAGGCCGCCGAACAGCTCCTGTCGGGCCGGCACGGCCGCCGCCTCCGCGACCGTCCAGGGAGAGCCCGGCAGCCCCCGCAAATCGCACCATGCATACCACAGCGCGAAGCCGGCCCCGCCGAGGGCGATCAGGGCCGAGTCGGCCCGGCGGAGCACCGGCAGCATCCGGCACAGGAGCATGAGAACGATCGTCGCCGCGATGGCGAGTTCGACGCGAAACAGCGGCAGCGACACGTCGAGCGTGTCGGTGATCGCGCCGGTGATGAGGGATCCGATTTCCACGGTGCAGCCGTTGGGTTCGAGGTTCAGCGGCCCGCCGGAGCGGCCGGGGCGGAGGCGAGCGCGGGCTGGGCGGCCGGAGCGTCGGGCCGCACCCGCCGCGTCCAGTCGGCGAGCGTCTCGACCTGCCGGTTCACCGACGGGGTGACGTAATTGAAGATCAACTGCGGCGCCACGCCGAACAGGATCGCGAAGAACACCAGCGGCACGGCGATGGAAAGCTCGCGCCCCGTGATCGGGGTCAGATGGTCACCGTGGGGCCCCTTGTATTCGGCGCCCAGATACACCCGCTGGATCGCCCACAGGATGTAGCCGGCCGTGAGGATGACCGTGAAGGCCGAGATCACCGCGAGCACGCGGCTGTAGTTCCACGAGGAGAGCGTGACGAGCACCTCGCCGATGAAACCGCACAACCCCGGCAGGCCGAGGCCGGCGAAGAAGATGGCGAACGCGAGCCCCGAGTAGACGGGCATCCGGCCGACGATCCCCCCGAACTCCTCGAGGTTGCGGTGGTGCACGCGGTCGTAGAGCACGCCGACCATGAAGAACATCCCGGCCGACGAGATGCCATGGGCCAGCATCTGGAACATGGCGCCGTTGACCCCCTGGGCCCAGGCGTCCCAGCGGAACTCGTTGCCAGCCACCGCGCTCCACACGCCGAGGCCGAGCATCACGTAGCCCATGTGGCTCACCGAGCTGTAGGCCACCATCCGCTTGAAGTCCTTCTGGGCGAGGGCCGCGAAGGCGCCGTAGACCATCGAGACGACCCCCAGGCCGCACACCAGCCACGCCAGCGACAGGCCGGCTCCGGGGCAGATCGGGTAGCAGATGCGGAGGATGCCGTAGCCGCCAAGCTTGAGGAGCACGCCGGCGAGGATCATGGAGATCGGCGTCGGGGCCTCGACGTGCGCGTCGGGGAGCCAGGTGTGCACCGGCACCACCGGCACCTTGATCACGAAGCCGATGAGGAGGAGCAGGAAGGCCCAGGTCTCCAGCGACATGCCCCACAGGTTCACCGCCGCGAACGGCGAGTTCGGCAACTGGCCGAGCTGGGCGAGGGCCAGCAGGTTGAAGGTGTGGACCGGATCCTTGGCCGACTTGATCGCGTTCACGGCGTCGGCCGCGGCCGCGGCATCGAGGCCGGGAGCGATCACGTGGGCCGCCTGGAGCTGCTCCGGTGAGAGCATCCGCAGGTCGCTCGTGAAATAGAGCATCAGGATCGCCAGCAGCATCAGCACGCTGCCGAGCAGCGTGTAGAGGAAAAACTTGATCGCCGCATACTCGCGGCGCGGGCCGCCCCAGATGCCGATGAGGAAGTACATCGGCAGGAGCATCACCTCCCAGAACACGTAGAACAGGAAGAAGTCGAGCGACACGAACACGCCGAGCATGCCCGTCACGAGCAGCAGGAAGAGCACGTGGTAGGCCTTGACGTGCTTGGTGATCGGCCAGCTGGCGGCCGCGGCGAGCATGGAGAGGAAGGTCGTGAGCACGACCAGCGGCATGCTGATGCCGTCCACGCCCAGCAGATACTCGATGTTGAAGGCCGGGATCCACGGCTGCTTGACGACGCCCTGCATGCCCGCCTCGCCGACGATGAACTGCCCCGGCCCCACGGCCCCGAACAGCGTCGGCCAGGCCATCCACAGGGAGAGCACGAACACGACCGCGGTCGTCGCCAGCGTGATCCAGCGGACGGCCTCCTCGCGCCCCTTGCTGAAGATCGGCAGCGAGAGCACGGCCGCCACCAGGGCCGGCAGGAAGACGATCGCCGTGAGGGGCCAGAGGGCGGGCTGGGCGAGGGTGTCGACGGGAGGCATGTCGGGGTCCGTTCGTGATCCGGGTTCGAGGAAATGGGTCGGGGGCTGCCGGCGTCAGCCGGCCAGCGACGACTTGAACAGCATGCTGGCGAGGACGAAGAGGGCCACGGTGCCGGCGACGATGAACATCACGTACTGCCGCAGGCGGCCGGTCTGCAGTTTCTTGAGCTCCAGGCCCGCGTTCCACGTGACATTCGCGGTGGTGTTCACGAGCCCGTCGACGATGGTGCGGTCGATCCAGGCGTCGATGCCTGCCAGCTGCCGCGCCCCCCATGCCAGACCGTTGATCAGCCCGTCGATGAGCCCGGTGTCGATGCCGCTCGCCAGTCGGGCGATGCCGTGCGCCGGAAGCACGAACAGGGCGTGGTAGATCTCGTCGAAGTACCAGCGATTGGCCAGGAACGAGTAGATCGGCCGGAAGATCGTCGCCACCACGTCGGGCGACACGATCCGCCACAGATACATCGCGGCCGCGAGCAACACGCCGGCCAGCGCGGTGGCGAACGCCGTCATCGTCGCGGTGACGTGGATCGCACCCTCGTGGCTCTTGTACTCGGCGGGAATCGTCACGGCGCCGAGCGTGAAGCCTTCCGCCGTGCCGGCGGGCCGGGCCTGCTCCAGGAGATTGGCGATGCCGAAGCCGCCGGGCAGGGTCCAGCCGGCCACCACCGCGAGCACCGCGAGCACGAGCAACGGCGTGACCATCACCGAGGGCGACTCGTGGGCGTGCTCGGCCACGTGGTGGTCGCGGGGCTTGCCCGCGAACGTCATGAACCACAGGCGGAACATGTAGAAGGCCGTCAGGAACGCCCCCCCCGCCACCGCCAGGAAGAGGATCGAGTGCTTCGGGTTGACCTGCGAGAAGGAGAGCGCCTGGGCGAGGATCGCGTCCTTCGAGTAATAACCCGAAAGACCGATCACGAAGGGAATGCCCGCGCCGATGATCGCCAGGCAGCCGACGAGCATCGTGCCGGCCGTCTGCGGCATCACCTTGGCGAGCCCGCCCATCTTCCGCATGTCGTTGGTGTGGCAGGCGTGGATCACCGAGCCCGAGCAGAGAAAGAGCAGGCTCTTGAAGAAGGCGTGTGTCACGAGGTGGAACAGACCCGCCACCCAGCCGCCGACGCCCAGGGCGAGCATCATGTAGCCGAGCTGGCTGACCGTGGAGTAGGCGAGCACCCGCTTGATGTCGTTGGCTACCAGCGCGATCGTGGCGGCGATGAACAGCGTGATCGCGCCGCAGTAGGCGATGACCAGCAGCACGTCGGGGGTGAGCACGGGGAAGAACCGCCCCACGAGGTACACGCCCGCGGCCACCATCGTCGCCGAATGCACGAGCGCCGAGACGGGCGTGGGCCCCTCCATGGCGTCGGGGAGCCAGACGAAGAGCGGAAACTGCGCGCTCTTGCCCACGCAGCCGCAGAAGATGCCGAGGCCGGCGATGAACAACAGCCAGTTGCCCAGGCCCATCGCCCGCCAGTCACCGACGCGGGCCGCGATCTCGCTGGCGGCGGCGGCCGGGTTCTGCGCCTGGCCGGCGGCGATCTTCGCCACCTCATCGGCCGCGGCGAACTTCACCATGCCATCCGGCACCTGCAGGACGTGCCCCGTGGCGGCGGGCCGGACAAGACTGAACAAGCCGGGCTGCACGACCTCCGTACCGTCGGGCCCGGTGGATCGCGAGTCGGCGAACTGCAGCGTGCCGAGCGCTCCCCACAGGGCCATCAGGCCGATGAGCATGCCGAAGTCGCCCACACGGTTGACGATGAACGCCTTGTTGGCGGCCGTCGAGGCACTCTTCCGCTCGTAGTAGAAGCCGATCAGGAACCACGAGCAGATGCCCACCAGCTCCCAGAAAATGAACACCATCGCCAGGTTGCCGGCGATCACGATTCCGAGCATCGAGAAGCAGAATAGCGACAGGGCCTGAAAGAACCGCGGAAAACGCCCCGGCCGATGGAAGTGGTGGCCATCGGCGAGCGTCACCTCATGGTCGGTGACGTCGTGCAGCTCGTCGTGCATGTAGCCCGAGGCGTAGACGTGGATGCAGGTGGCGATGAACGTTACCACCACGAACATCAACACCGTCAGCGCGTCGACATACCAGCCGATCGAGAGCTTGAGATTCCCCCCCTGGTAGAGCGTGTACCAGTCGCCGGAGTAGGCGATCGGGCCAGCGGCGGCGTGGCCGTCGGCGGCACCGTGGGGGGCGTGACCGTCGTCCGCGTGGCCCGCGGCATGGCCGTCCGCAGCGGCATGATCACCCGCATGCGCCGCCCCGTGGTCGCCGCCGTGGTGCGCGGCGGTGACCGGATGATTGCCCAGCCAGGTGACGAAGGCTGCCAGCGACAGCACCAGCGACGTGACGATCGCGGCGGTCGCCACCCAGGCGGCGTTGCGGCCGTGCTTGCCCATCCGCGGCCCGAAGAACAGGATCGCCACAAAGGACGCCAGGGGCGCCAGCCAGGCGAGGCCGAGCAGCAACGAAAGTTGGGCGGCGATGTCCATAGACAGGAGGCGTCCGATCAGCCCTTGAGGTCGTCCGCCCGGTCGATGTCGACGGTGGCGTGGTTGTTGTAGAAGTTGAGCGTGATCGCGAGGGCCACGGCGGCTTCGGCGGCGGCCAGCAGGATCACGAACAGCGCGATCACCTGGCCATCGATTCCCAGTCCGCGAGCCCCTTCGCCCTGCAGGTACGGCGAGGCGAAGGCGACGAAGTTCACGTTCGCGCCGTTGAGCACCAACTCGATGCCCATCAACACCCCGAGCGCGTTCCGCTTCACGGCCATGCAGACGATGCCGGCCGCGAACAGGATGGCACCGACCACGAGATAGTGGGCCACGCTCACCGGCTCCGTGAGCAGGCTGGCAAACAGCGGCAGCGCCGCGACCTGGCCGAGAAGTCCACCACTCATGACCGGCCTCCCGAGAGCACGGAGGTCGCCCGGCCCGCGCCGCGACCGACTGCCGCGTGCTCCGCCACGGAGGCGGGGGGCTCGACCGAAGCTGCCACCTCGATCGCCCGGGGCGTCTTCCGCTTCTTGGCCCGAGCGAGATAGGCGGCCCCGACAAGCACCACGAGCAGGTGCACCGACACGATCTCGAAGGGCAGCAGATAGCCGCTGCGAACCGCGGCCTGCGGGCTACCCGCCGCAGGCTCGTCCACCCGCACGCCGAGCAGGGCCATTCCGACCGGCGTGGCGGCCGGGGCGGCCACGACTCCGGCCGCGGGCTGCCGCCAGGCGGGCACGGAGAACGCCGACTGCAGGAGCACGGCAAGCAGCGCGGCCCCCACCACGCCGGCCAACACGCGGTCGCCCGTCGTGGTCTTGATCGACACGAACGGCGCCTGGGCGGTGAGCATCACGCCGAACACGAGGAGCACGAGCGTGCCCCCGACGTAGATCATGAGTTGCATCGCGCCCACGAACTCGGCGCCGGCCAGGAAGAACAGGCCCGCCGTCGCCCCGAGCGAAAGCACGAGATACAGCGCCATCCGCACGACGTTGTCGGCGAGCACGACCGCGATCGCGCACGCACACGCCACCGCCGCGAAGAGCAGGAAAAAGAACGAATGCCAATTCAGGGCCGCCAGCGGCAGCGCCACCGCGCCGAAGGTCGCGAGAATGCCGCTCATCGAGCCACCTCCGCCACCTTCTGCGTGGCGTCGGCGGCAGGCCGGGCCGCGGCCTTGCCCCCCGGCCCTTCGAGCCATCCCTCGCGAACTTCACCCGCCGGCCGAGAAAGGCCCCGAACGATCCCGCCTGGCAGGGCGAGCTGCCAGAGCATGACCCCGGCGAACATGGCGGCCGCCAGCGGCGTGCAGTACTTAAGGCAGGTGGTCATCACCTGGTCGATCCGCAGCCGGGGCAGCGTCCACCGCACCCACATCATCACCAGCACGCCGAGCGTGGCCTTGCCGAGGAGGTTTGCCATGCCGAGCAGCCGCACGAGATAGCCGGCGGTGTCACCGGTGCCGGCCGACAGCCCGACCAGCTTGGCCACGGGAATCGGTCCGTTCCAGCCCCCCATGAAGAGCACAGCCGCCAGGGCGCTGACGAGAAACATCGAGCCGTATTCGGCCATGAAGAAGTAACTCCACCGGAGGCCTGAATACTCCGTGTGGAAACCGGCGACGAGTTCGCTCTCGGCCTCGGCCAGATCGAACGGCGCCCGGTTCACGCTGGCCACGGCGCAGGTGACATACACCCAGAAGATCACGAACGTGAATGGGTCGTGAAACAGATACCAGTTCGTGAACCAGCCCGCCTGCTTCTCGGCGATCGTGACCAGATCCATGCTTCCGGCGAGCATCACCGGCACGACCACGCACATCCCCAGCGGCACCTCGTAGCTCACCACCTGGGCGGCCTCGCGCATCGCGCCAAACAGCGACCACTTCGAGGCCGAGGCGTAGCCCGCCAGGATCACGCCGAAGACCTCCAGACCCAGCACGGCAACGACGAAAAACACGCCGACATTGAGCCGCTGCCCGACGAAATCGAAGGCGAATGGCAGGGCGATGAAGGCGCAAAACGAGGCGCAAAAACTGACGTAGGGCGCGAGCCGGAACAGCATGCCGTCGGCCCCCTCCGGCATGAGGTCCTCCTTGGCGAGGAGTTTGATGCCGTCGGCGAGCGACTGGAGCCAGCCGAACCGGCCGCCGGTCCGCGTGGGCCCGAGGCGGTCTTGGATTCGGGCCGCGATCTTCCGCTCGGCCCAGATGAACACGAGGGCCCCGCCAGCGATCACATTCAGGATCAACACCGCCGCCACGACGGCCGTGATCGTCCAGGCCAGCCACTCGGGCAGGCCCGCCGAATTGATGAGAAATTCAGCCATGTACGCAGTATTTCAGGCCGAAAACGGACTTCGTGAAAAATCGCACGAAGTTTGCCCTACGCCGTTGGAAACCACAAGCCCCGGCCGCAAAACGGCGTCGCGACCAAGGCCGTCCGGAACGAGCGGGCGGTCAGCGGTCGATCTCACCCATCACGATGTCGAGGCTCCCCACGATCGCCGGGACGTCGGCGATCAGGCAGCCTCGGCACAGCTCCGGCGCCACCGCCAGATTCGAGAACGAGCTCGAACGGGCCCGCACCCGCCACGGGATCGCCGTGCCGTCACTGACCAGATAGAAGCCCATCTGGCCCTTCGGGGCCTCGGTCTCGAGATAGGCGTCGCCGGCGGGAATCTTCTCCGTGAGCTTGAGCGGCTCGCCGATCGTGCCCTTGCAGGCCGAGTAGCGGTCGATCGCCTGCCGCACGAGGTCCATCGACTGCACCACCTCCAGCATCCGCACGAAGAACCGGTGCCAGCAATCCCCGAGCACGGCGTCGGCCGGCACCGGCGGATACTCGTGATCGCGGGGATAGTGGCCGTTCTTCATCACGGCCACCTCGAAGGCGTAGCCGTCGTACATCGCCGTGTAGATCGCCTCGCCGTCGCGTCGCATGTCTTGATCCACGCCGCTACCGCGGAGCACCGGCCCAGAGCAGCCATATTCGATCGCCAGCTCGCGTGACAGGACGCCGATGTTGGCCGTCCGCTTCACGAAGATGGCGTTGGTCGTGAGCAGGGCATGGTATTCCTTGATGATCGGCTCGAACTGGTCGAGGAAGGCCTCGCACCGTCCCAGCCAGCCGGGGGGCAGGTCGGCCGTCAGCCCGCCCACGGTGATGTAGCTGTAGGTCAGCCGGGCGCCGCAGGCCTCCTCGAAGAGGTCGAGGATCTTCTCCCGCTCGCGGAAGGCGTAGAGGAACGGGCTGAACGTGCCGAGGTCGAGGCCGTAGGCCCCCATGCCCACGAGGTGGCTGGCGATCCGGCCCAGTTCGGCGATTAGGACCCGCAGGTGGCGGGCCTTCTCGCTGACCTCGTACTTCATCAGCTTCTCGACCGTCAGCGCCCAGCCGAGATTCATGTTCATCGCGGCGAGGTAGTCCATCCGGTCGGTGTACGGAATCCACTGCCGGGCCGTGAGATTCTCGCCGATCTTCTCGGCGCAGCGGTGCAGGTAGCCGATGTGCGGCTCGATCTCCGATACCACCTCGCCGTCGGTCCGCAGCACGAGCCGGAGCACACCGTGGGTGCTGGGGTGCTGCGGCCCCATGTTGACGAGCATCTCGTCCGTCCGGACGTCGAACTCAATGATCCGAGGATCGTCGTCGATCGCGCTGGCCATGCTCACTTGCCCCTGATGCCGTGGTACTCGAGCGGCTGCTCGTAATCCTTGCGGAGCGGATAGCCCTCCCAGTCCTCGGGGCAGAGAATGCGGCGCAGATCAGGGTGGCCCGTGAACCACACGCCTGAGAGGTCGTAGACCTCGCGCTCGTGCCAGTTGGCCCCGCGCCACACGCCGCACACGCTGGGGATCTCCGGCAACTGCCCGGGCACGTCCCCCTTCCACCGCGGCAGCTTGCACTTCAGCACGAGGCTCACCCGTGCCGCGGTGCTCCACAGGTGGTAGACGAGCTCCGTGTGCGGCTGCCACGAGACCTTGGCCGCCTTCTTCGCATCGGGCTCGAACCAGTCGATCGCCGTGATGCATTCGAGCGCATCGAACCGCACCGGGCTCTTTGTGTTGAGCCACTGGCAGACGTCGGCGATCCGCTCCGGCGCGATCTCGATCCAGGGGTCCATGGCCTCGAGATTGCGGCCCACGATCCCGCCCGGCAGGGCGGCGTCGAGCTGGCTGATGAAGTCGGATCCACGCATGGCAAGCATCTGGCAGGAGGAAGGGAGGTCAGCCGCCGGTCAGGCGGTGGCGCGTTCCGACGACACGGCCCGCACCCAGTCGAGGTCGCCGCGATACCACACATACGCGAACCCGACGAGGAGGATGGCGAAGAACGCGGCCATGTCCACCGCCGCGGTCCGCGCGAGCAGCGTGCCGGCGCGGGCCACCGACCACTCGCCTCGCGCCTGGGCCGGCGTCTTGTCGCCGCGGGCGGCCTCGATGGCATTGGCCTCGGTCAGGGTCGGCTGAAAGAGCGGACCGGCCTCGGCTGGCACGGTCGGCTTGTCGACACCGAGCTCCCGAAAGAGCCCTGCCGCGGCGGGCGTGAGGCTGCCGTCGGCCTGGACGGTGGCCAGCGCCGGATCGGCAAGTTGCGTTGCCTTGCCAAACACCGTGGCCCAGGGGAAGAACAGCGCCACTTCGACGTCGAAGATGATGAACAGCAGCGCCACGACGTAGAACCGGAGGTCGAACTGCACGAAGCTCGAGCCGATCGTCGGCTCGCCGCACTCGTAGACCTCGAGTTTCTCGGTGTTGGGCGCCCGCGGGCGGACGAGCCAGCCCACGATCAGGTTCACGGCCAGGAAGGCCGCGCCGACGGCGACGAACAGCGCGACGTAGCCGGCAATGAGGACGGGATGCATGCGGAAGGGCTCGCGGGGCTACTGGTTCGGGCCGCCGTGGACGGGATCGACGATCACCTTGGATGCGGCGACGGCGGTGGGATTCAGGGTCGACCGGCCCCACGCCACCTCGACTGGCAGCCGGGCGAAGTCGACGATCGTTCCGTCGCGGCTGTAGCAGGACAGGTCGAGCGTCGAGCCCATGAAGATGCAGTCCACGGGGCAAGGCTCCACGCACAACGCGCAGAACATGCACTTCGAGTAGTCGATCGTGAAGCCGCTGACCCGGAAGCCCTTGCCCCCTTCGACCCGCTCCTTGCCGATGTAGATGCAGTCGACCGGGCAGGCTTTTGCGCACTGGTCGCACGCAATGCAGGTCGTGAGGTCGTAGCGGTGAAAGCCGCGGTATCGGGCGGCGACGGGGGCCGGCAGTTCCGGGTACTCAAAATGCTCGGTGAACGTCCGCCGCTTCTGGTCGTACGTGCTCCCGAAGACCCGCAGAGTGACGAACATTCCCTCGACCACCGTCCACACGGCCGTGAACAGGTTACGGAACCAGGCTTTCATGGAGGGTCCTGACGGGACTGCGGGTGCCGCGGAACCGGAGGTTCAGTCGCGGCGTCGCCAGTATAGGAAGGCGCGAGAACCCAACAAGCCACCGCCTCCACGGTCGGTCGCGGCGGACATCGCAGACGCCGTGCTCCTCGCGCGCGGGGGGCATCGCCAGGGTGTCCCCTGTCGTAGCTGGTCGCCGGCAAACCGGCCGAGAACGGCTCTCGGGGCCGCCAGACAGGTGTTTTCCCCGGCTTGGGCCTGCGATTTGCTTGACGATCGCCTGAAAAGCTTTTATTTTTAGGGGGTTTGAGGAATCTCGGTCGGGTGTCAGCACCGCCAAGGAACGGGCCATGCTGGTTTTGTCGCGGAAAAAAGACGAGAGCATCGTCATCAACAACGATATCACGATCGTTGTGGTGGAGATCCGTGGCGACAAGGTCCGACTCGGGGTCGAGGCCCCGAAGGACGTACCCGTCCATCGCCGCGAGGTCTTCGAGGCGATCGCCCGCGGCGAACCGATCGATCTGCCCGCGGTGACGACCGTGGAAGACGCGAGCGAACCGACCGATCCGGCCAGCCGCTAACGACACGTGGACAAAGCCATCCATGGCCTTTGTCCACTTGATCGACCGCAGGAAATGCCAAGCGTTTCCTGGGACGATGGCCATCGCATCCTGCTCGGGTGGTTTTGCTCCACCGGCTCCCCTTTCGTGACTATGCTTTCGCGGGTAGTCTGCACGCATGCGGTCGGTGGTTTCCACCTTCCACATGGCCCCATCGTCTAGAGGTCTAGGACATCGCCCTTTCACGGCGGTAACCGGGGTTCGAATCCCCGTGGGGTCATGCCGATTCCAATTTATTGTCTGGGTTTTCCGTGGCTCGGGGATGCCCTGGCCACGTCTCCAGACGTTCTCTCCGGGCCTCCGGCTGGGCACCACGTGCGCTCGAGGCAGCGACGGGGTCGGTGCGAGGATGGCGAGCGTGGCGGTCTTCCGCCAGCGAGACAACTCGTACCGCCCCGGAGCGGTGACCGCCCACACACACCTTTTCCCCGAGGATCATTCGCGTGAGTCATGCCTCCGCCTACGACGCCGTGCTGCTCGTTTCCTTCGGTGGCCCGGACGGTCCCGACGACGTCATTCCCTTCCTGGAGAACGTCCTTCGCGGCCGCAACGTGCCGCGGGAGCGGATGCTCGAGGTCGCCGAGCACTATTACCACTTCGGTGGCAAGAGCCCGATCAACGAGCAGAACCTCGCCCTGCTGGCCGCCCTGCGGGCGGAACTCGACCGCCGCGGCCCGCACCTGCCGGTCTACTGGGGCAATCGCAACTGGCATCCGCTGCTCACCGACACGCTCCGCGAGATGGCCGACGCCGGCGTGAAGCGGGCGATCGCCTTCGTGACCAGTGCCTTCAGCAGCTACTCCGGCTGCCGGCAGTATCGCGAGAACATCGCCGCCGCTCTCGCGCCGCTCGGCGACCGGGCGCCGCAGGTGGACAAGATCCGCGTGTTCTTCAACCATCCCGGCTTCGTCGGGCCGATGGCCGCCAACGTCCGCCGGTCCCTGGAGGCGTTTCCCGTGGCCGATCGTGCGGGCGTGCCGGTGCTGTTCACGGCCCATAGCATCCCGACGTCGATGGCCGACGGCTGCCGCTACGTTCCCCAGCTCGAGGAGTCGTGCCGGCTGGTGGCCGAGGCGGCGGGCGTGACGGACTGGCGGCTCGTCTACCAGAGCCGCAGCGGCCCCCCCACGCAGCCTTGGCTCGAGCCCGACATCTGCGATGCGATCCGCGACCTGCATGCTCGCGGAGGGCGGCAGGTGGTGGTCGCCCCCATCGGTTTCATCTCCGACCACATGGAGGTGCTGTATGACCTCGACACGGAGGCGGCCGACCTCTGCAAGGAGATCGGTGTGCAGATGACGCGTGCGGCCACGGTGGGCACGGCGCCGGAGTTCGTGGCGATGGTCCGCGACCTGATCGCCGAGCGGGCCTGGGGTCTCGCCGAGCGGGTGGCGATCGGCCGCCTGCCGGCGAACCACGACGTCTGCCCGCTCGACTGCTGCCCTGCCCCGCAACGACCGCAGATGCCCGCCCGGCCCGCGCCGCCGGCCTGACGCCATGGAAAACTCCCCCGCGGCCTGCGTGTCGCTCATCCACGGCTACCTCGCCAACAAGTTCTTGCTGGCGGGCCTGGCCCGCCGCCTCCGGCGGCGCGGCTTCCGGCCGCGGCCGTGGGGCTACTGGAACGTGCAGTGCTCGCTCCTGGTGCACGCCGAGCGGTTCGCCCGCGAGCTCGCGGCCCGCGATGCCGATCCCACCGTCGGCACGCTGCATGTCGTGACCCACAGCATGGGCGGGATCGTGGCCCGCGCCGCGCTCGACCGCTACCGGCCGCGGAAGCTGGGCCGGATCGTCATGCTCGCGCCGCCGAACCGCGGCTCGTTCGTGGCCACGCGTGCGGCCGGCACGTTCGGCCGGTTCCTCAAGCCCGTCGTGGAGCTCTCGACCGCGTCCGACAGCCTCGTGAACAACCTGCCGATGCCGGCGGATCTCGAACTCGGCGTGATCGCGGCCAAATACGACGCGCTCGTGTCGGAGGCGAGCACGCACCCGGCCGTGCCCCACGCCCACGTGACGCTCCCCACCTGGCACACGGGCCTGCTGTTTCGCGAGGACGCGGCCGACTGCGTGGCGGCGTTCCTTGCCACGGGCAACTTTCCCGCGGTCAATCGGAAGGCCGCACGTGCCGCACGCGCATGACCCAGACGCTGCGGTCGGATTCCGAGACGCGAAAAATGAAGGCCAATGGCCTAACGATGCTGATCCGATAAGGTCCGTCTCTTGATTCTCCGACGGATTGCGGATCCTGACAAAGCGACTGATCGCAAGCATTGACCGCGGCAGCGATCTCTCTTCGTTCACTGGCTGCCATCCAGATTGCGGCGAGTTGCTGCTCCGCGGCGGCATGCCAGAAGACCTGATACCCTGCCGGTACTCCCATCACGCACCTAATCGTTTCCAGATTTCCTGCAACTTCCGGCCCTGCCGGGCCTCAAAATCGGCATCGAGTTCCGCGATCGAGACGTTCTCCAACATCCATTCCGCCACCATCCGGCGAAACTGCTCTTCCGTGAAAAACCGCCCGATTGGGTTGCCCGATGCGTCCTGCAGTTCCGCTGAGCCGGCGGCAGTGAGCCGCTCCACCAACTGCTGGTCTGAAACCACGATCGACATGACACGTCCTCCACCGGATCGGCCCAAGCATTGTGTACGCATGTTCACATTCTGTCGAGTCTGCCCGGACCACGTTTAGGATTCTCCCGCCACCCAGCCTGAGCGTCAAAAAAACCATGAACACCGCCGCACGTCCGCTGGGCTCGTCCCCCGTCTCCGTCGGCCCGCTCGGTCTCGGCTGCTGGCCGCTGGCGGGCATGACCCGCGCGGGCGTGACCCACGAGGCGGCCGTCGCCACGGTCCGCGCGGCGCTCGACGCCGGCGTCACGCACCTCGACACGGCCTACTGCTACGGCGAGCAGGGCGAGAGCGAGCGGGCGATCGCCGCGGCGCTGGGGCTGACCTCCGGCGCTCCCGGCAACGGCGGCCGCCAGCGCGACGCCGTGGTGCTGGCGGGCAAGTGCGGCATTCACTGGGAGCCCGATGCGGCCCTGTCACCGCCACGGCGGCAGGTCGTGGATGGCCGGCCGGAGCGGATCCGCGCCGAGGTTGACGAGAGCCTTCGGCGGCTCGGCACGGACCGCTTCGACCTGCTCTACCTGCACGCCCCCGATCCGGCCGTGCCGATCGAGGAGTCGGCGGGCGAACTGCGGCGGCTCATGGCCGCCGGCAAGGCCCGGGCGATCGGCCTCTCGAACGCGTCGGTCGCGAACCTGGAGCGGTTCGCCGCGGTCTGCCCGCTGGCGGCCTGCCAGATGCAGTTCAACATGCTGCAGCGCGACATCGAGGCCGACGTGCTGCCCTGGTGCATGCGGCGGGGCGTGGCGGTCGTCGCCTACTGGCCGCTGATGAAGGGGCTGCTGGCGGGGAAGATGCGGCGTGGCCAGGAGTTCCCCGCCGACGACAGCCGCCGCAAGTATCCGATCTTCGCCGGCGCCGAGTTCGGGCGGAATCTCGACTTCGTGGATGCGTTGCGGCCGGTGGCGACGCGGCTGGGCTGCACGCTGACGGCGCTCGTGCTGGCGTGGACGGCGGAGCAGCCGGGGATCACGAGCGTGCTCTTCGGGGCCACGAGTCCGGAGCAGGTCGCGGAAAACGCCGCGGCGCTGGCGTGCGAGCTCGACGACGCGGCCCGCGATTCGATCCGTACGGCGATCGCCGCCCGCGGCCCCGTCGCGGGTCGCAGGGCGGTGTGACTGGTCAAGCAACTTGGGCTCGCGCCGACAGAGTGAGTCGGTGGCGGCGTCTTGAACCGCTCGCACGAAACGTTTCAGGCCGCGCCAACGGCCTGCGGCTGGGCCGCGGCCACGCTCACGTAGGCCTGACGGGCCTCGAGGCACACGCGGCGGAACGACTCGGGCCGGCTGACGCCGGGCAGGCGGAGTGTCTCGATCTGTCCGCGACGAAACACGAGATCACCGGCCGCGTACCACTCCTGGCCGGGGTTCACCACAAGGTCGATGGCGTCGAAGCGATCGAGATCGACGAACTGCTCGACCCGCGGATTCACGCCGCGTTCGATCGTGACGCGACGATTCGTGAGCCGATAGCGCTTGAACGCCCAGGGGAGCCGCATCGACAGGTAGAGCATCAGCCCGACCGGAATCGTCGCCAGCAGCGCGAGCCGGCCGATGGAGATCGGGCCGAAGCCCCCCTTGATGCGATACAGCCGCCCGAGGGCCTGGCCCAGGCCGGTGCTCGCCACCGACGGCCAGACCGTCATCACGGTCGCCTCGGCGACGGCGGGGGGAACGACACCGGAAATCGTTTGGGCTCGCGTCATGCTGAAATCCTACCCATTCGGGAGCCGACCGGAAGGCCCTCGCCGTTCACCGCTCTTCCGCCTTCGGCTGAACCCGCTTTTCCACGACGATCACCCGGACCGTGGCTGGGGCCAGCCGGGCCTCGACCACCTCCCAGCCCGGCGGCGGGCCATCCGCTTCGGCCGGCGCGAGCTCGGCGAGCTGCTCCTTCAGCAATGGCCAGATGCTTTCGATGGGAATCCCCAGGCCGCGGGCGTTCCCCGTGGCATCGGTCCGCGGTGTCGCCGCCACCAGCCCCACCAGCCGCCCCGTGGCATCCACAATCGGCCCACCACCCAGGCCGCGCGACACGGCCGCCGAGTGCACGAAGGCGTTCCCCAGATCGCTGCGCGGGGCCGCGACGACCGTCCCCCGCCGCACCTCCGTCGACGCGCCGGAAAGCAGTCCTCCCCCCCTGTTCGCGGCCGCCACCTCCCCGGCAACGCCGGACAGTTTCTCCCCCAGCGGCACCGGCGGAGTGGTCAACGCCTCGCACTTGAGCAGCGTGACATCCGGATCATCCAGCGACGCCACCTCGGTAGCGGCCAGCCGCCGCCCGGGAGTAGCCGGATCCTCGACCCACACTTCCCCTCGTTCGACAAGCACGCGCCGGCTCGTGAGCACGTGCCCTGCCGCGACGACCACCCCGCTGGCCGTGCGGCTGCCGACCACCCACTCCCGCGGCGGCTCGAGCATGGCCGGCAGGGTGGACACCGGCCCGGGAGTGCAGCTGCTGCCACTCAGCGCCAGCAAGGCGGGCTGCCGGCCGGGGCCTCCCTCGATCGGCTTCAGGTTCAAGTCCTTGACGACCACGCGATACAGCGCGGTAACGTCGCTCAACACCCGATCGGGAACCTTCTGCCGCCTCTGCGGCGCGGTGGCGATCACAAGCCCCAGGTTGTCGGCCGCAGCCTGGGACTCTGGAACCGCGTCGAACACCGTGCGGAACCGGTCTACGAGGTTGCCGTAACGGCCGGCCGCGAACTCGCAGATCGCCAGATTGTGGGCAGCCCAGGGGGCACTGGGGGCCCGGCGGACGGCGTCGCCAAAATGGGCGAGCGCCTTGCCCGCATCGTCCGCATCGGCCGGCGACAACGCGAACGCCAGGCCCAGCATGAAGTCCGCCTGACCATCCTCGACATCCAGGCGGCTGGCTTTTTCGAAGGCTGCCAACGCGAGTTTCGCGTTGCCCAGTTTCAGGAACTGCAACCCCTGCTGCAGCTGCTCCTCGGCGTCGCGGCGAATCTGGGACTTCTGCCGCGGGGTGATCCATTCACTCCCTTGCCGCTGCCGCCTCTCGGCCGCGAGCTGCCGCCAGGCTTCCAGCCGCTTCTCGGCCGCCGCCCGGACCTCGCCCGTCACACCGTCTCCGGCTAGATACAGCCTGTAGACCAGCACCGCGTCGGTGGCGTCGCGACACCAGATCGCATCGGTCTCGACTGCCTTGAGAATCGGGGGCACGGCCAGCGTCACGGACTTTCCCTGGGGCCCGCGCACGACGACGGTTTCCCCGAGAGCGTCGGCCGGCTTGGCCCCGACCGCACGCCGAATGGCGTCGCGGTCCTCATCCGACAACGCGGCGAGCGGCAGTTCGATCCGAGTTTTGTCGGACAACTGGAATATCGCCACCGCCGGATTACCGGGCTTCAGCCCCACGAACTCCGCCCGCAGGTCCCACGTGCCCTCCGCAGCCCACGTCGCCACCACGAACGCACACGCGATCACCCCGACAACCATTCTCATGCAGCGTTGCATCGAACGACGGCCTCCAATTCCGCTCCCGCTGCAGTCTACGGATTTCATTCGCGCATGAAAAAACCCGCCCGGGGCTCGACAGCCCCGGGCGGGTCACATGATCTTTTCGATCTGGCAGCCTCGCCGATCACCGGATTGCTCCGGTCATCGGCCGATCTCTTTTGGCTGGCAACACGATCGCCTCCACATGCAGCGTCGTCGATTGAACGGCCCTCGCGGACCGAGATCGACTCGCTGATGGCCTCCGCGGACGCTGGATAAACCAGGCCGGTTTGGCATTTTCCTTTAGAAAGGAGGTGATCCAGCCGCAGGTTCCCCTACGGCTACCTTGTTA
>CAZJHQ010000039.1:0-29642 GCA_964545915.1 uncultured Candidatus Kuenenia sp.
GGACGGCTTTCGTACCCGGTGTCCCCGGGTTTCCACCCGGGGCTTCTTGCACGCACGCCATTCCCACAAAAAGCCCCCGGCGGGAGCCGGGGCCACGGGGCATGAACGCCCTTCAGCGTCAGGCCATCATCCCGCGGAAGCGGTCGAAGAGATACGCCGAGTCGTGCGGACCGGCGGCGGCCTCGGGATGGTACTGCACGCTGGCCGCGTTGGCCGTGCGGTGCCGCAGCCCCTCGATCGTGCCGTCGTTGAGGTTGCGATGCGTGACCACGAGGTCCGGCGGCAGCGTGGCCTCGTCCACCGCGAAGCCGTGGTTCTGCGACGTGATCTCCACCTTGCCGGTCTCGAGGTCGAGCACCGGCTGATTCGCACCGCGATGGCCGAACTTGAGCTTGAACGTCTTCGCCCCGCAGGCGAGCGCGAGCAACTGGTGCCCGAGGCAGATCCCGAACATCGGCACCTTGCCCACGAGGCCCCGGACGGTTTCCACGCAGCCGGTGAGCACCTCCGGGTCGCCCGGGCCGTTGGAGAGAAACACGCCATCGGGCTGCAGCGCCAGCACCTCGGCCGCAGTCACCCGGCCGGGCAGCACGGTCACGCGGCAGCCGGCGGTCACGAGATGCCGGGCGATGTTCCACTTCATGCCGTAGTCGAGGGCCACGACGTGCTTTGAAAACGCCGCCACCGCCGGCCGCTCGGGCAGCACGCCCCCCTCCGCGGGCTGCGGCAGGGGCGTGGCCTCGTCATCGAGCGGCTCCACCCACTCGCTGCGGGCCTGCGGCATAACCTCGGCCACGAGGTCGCGACCGACCAGCGCCGGCGCCGCCTTCGCCATCGCGACAAGCCGCGCGTCATCGAGCACCTCGCTCGACAGCACGCCCGTCATCGCGCCGCGGATCCGCAGCCGCCGGACGAGGGCCCGGGTGTCGATGCCCGCGATGCCGACGACACCGGCATTCGCCAGGTAATCGCCGAGCGTGCCCGTGGAGGTGAAGTTGCTGGCGATCCGGCTCGCCTCGCGGACCACGAAGCCCGCCATCTGCAGCTTGCCGCTTTCGACGTCGGCGGGGTTGACTCCGTAGTTGCCGATCTGCGGCGCGGTCATGGTGAGGATCTGACCGCGGTACGAGGGATCGGTGAGGATCTCCTGGTAGCCGGTCATCGAGGTGTTGAAGCACACCTCGCCCGAGACGGTGCCGGTGGCCCCGAAAGACTCGCCGTGAAAGACCGTGCCGTCCTCGAGTGCCAATGCCGCGCGTGCCACCGTCGCTGTCTCCTTCCGGTCGAGCCGCCCGAGCCTGTCGGCGGCCCGCTCAATCTAATGAAACCTCGGCCCACCGGAAGCGGCCCCTGAATCAACGGGCCGCTGCGGGCTCCGGCCGTGCCGCGGCCGTCGGCTCACCGTCGTCCCCGAGCCGGCCGGCGGCCCAGAGCGTGCCGCGGCTCACGAGCCCGAGAAACTCCGGCGTCTCGATGGTGTGGTTGTAGTGGCCGATCGTCGTGCCGAACACGCGGGCCTTGCCGTACTGATTCGTCCACACGACCGTCTGCATCGCCTGCCGCTCCTCGCTGCGGGCCTCGACCAGGGGCGTGGCGGTGGGCCACAGCTTGTCGATGTAGTAGAGCTCGTCCTTGGGCACCTTCCACTCCCGCGGCAGCCCGCGGAGCACGGGATGCTCGGCGATCGTGCGGGCCGTGTACTCGTAGTGCTTGCCGTGGCCGGGCGATGTCACGCCGCAGAACTTGAACCAGTCGTCCGTGCCGGCCCGGTAGCAGTGCATCGCACAGTGCATGACCACCGCCGGCGTGCCCTTTTCATGCTCGGCGACGATGCCCTTGAGAAAATCCGGGTCGTTGATCTTGGCGAAGCACTCATTGTGAAAGACGACGTCGTAGCCTTTCGACCACTCGGGCTGCGAGTAGACCGAAACCCTGTGGTCGCTGCTCGATCCCCCCTCATGGATCACCGTCACCTTCGCCCCGGCCCGGGTCTCGAGCGCCGGCACGAGGATCTTCTTCTGCCCCTCGTAGTCGTGGCAGCAGCCGCCGGTGATGTAGAGCACCTGGAGCGGCCGCGGCGGCTCTGCGGCTTGGACTGCAACCCCGACCACCAGGAACGCCACCAGACTGCGAACGAGCATCATGTTTCGTCTCCTCTCGAGATCGCCACAGCATACCACCCCTGGCCCGGCGGTCTCCGACCGTCGTGCCCCTCCCCTGTAGCGGCGGTCTCTGACCGTCGTGCCCTCCCCTGTAGCGGCGGTCTCTGACCGTCGTGCCCCTCCCCTGTAGCGGCGGTCTCTGACCGTCGTCATCCGGCACCGGCATCAGCCAGCAGCGGCCAGGTTCCAGTCGAGCCGACAGTTGCCCTCGACGGCCGCCTCCAGCTCCGTGGCGTCGTTGAACCGCGACGGGATGTACTGCTCGATGAGCGGGTTGCCGGCCGCGTTCTTCCGGCCGGGAACCAAACGGTCGGCCGTGATCCGGACCCGCGCGCGGCCGCCGGAAACCTGGGCCGAGTAGCGGCCGGCCACGATCTTGCTGAAACCCAACACCGCCTCGGAATCGGCCGCGACGAAGTAGATCGCTCCGTCGGCGATCTGGCTGCCGCGGAAGGTCACGGTTCCGGAAACGTGGAGTTTCCCGTCCGCTGCACCGCTGCACCCGGCGCACAAAAGGATTCCGAACGCCACGACCAGCCTGCGACCAACCATCACCACTCCCCGGACGGTTCGCCCCCGTCCCGCGTCCCGAGGCCCTGCCAGACAGCCGCATCGATCTGCTCGTCGACGAATCGGACCGAGGCGTCACCCATGCCGACGTTCATTCCGCCACGATGCATGCTACGGCCGCCGACGTTGTTCCGAGATGGATCCGTACAGCCGCCGCAAGGCGTCTTCGGCAGTGCCGAGCCGGCCGGGTAGTTGGCGCACGCCTCCCAGAGATAATCCGGCACGGAGGAGTTCGGCGGGTTCAGTGTTGTGAATAGTGCGCCACCGTGCAGCGAATTGTAGTAGGAGCCGCGGTAGTCCATCCCGCCCCAGTAGGCGCACGCCGCTGTGTCCCCGGCATCCCGCGGCACGACGATCAGTTCGCCGACCATCAGTGTGTGCGACAGCCCGTCCCTGACCTGGGAGATCCGCGTACGCGACTTCGGATAGAACATGCCGTTCATCGCGAGACTGTCGGCTTTCGTGCCGTAGGCCCGCGAGCCCGCACAGAGCACGTAATTGCCGAAAAAGCCCTGCGTTCCAGCGCCATCCCCGGCGGGCGTGCTCGTGCGAACTCCACCGGGATTGCTCGGGCAGACAAGTTCTCCGACCACCGTGTTGCGCCCCTCGACGCGTTGCATACCGAAACTGTTCGGCAGCAGCGCATCCATCTGCGGCTTGATCTGCTTGTACAGCGGCTCCTCCTCCATGAAGGGCAGGAGGTGATGCATCCAGCAGATCCGATACCCGGTCGAGATGTCGTTGATCGCGTCGATCATTCCCTCGGGAAACCGCCCCCGTGCCCCATGGTAGGCGTGCAACGCCAGGGCGACCTGCCGCATGCGGCTCAGGCACTGCGTCCGCCGGGCAGCCTCCCGCGCGCTCTGTACCGCCGGCAGCAAGATGCCCACCAGCGTGGCGATGATCGCGATCACGACCAGCAGCTCGACCAGCGTGACACCCCGCGTCCCCCGACCGCCGCCCGCGCGGGCGGCGGTTGGCGGCCTTTTCGCGGACGAAATTGCAGCGTTTTCGATCACGATTGCCGATCCTGCGTGTCTGCCGCCCCGAACGGCGGCTTCCGCCATACCTTGCGTGTGCCGCGGCGACGACCGGCCATGCGGGCACCAAAATGCCGTCCTGGCCGCCTGCGGGGCCGATTCTCGCACTGCCGTTTCGAGGGAGCCGGTGACCTTCCCTCTGCGTGCGGGTAGAGTACCCATGGCATGGACCCCCTCGCAACCACCGGCGACGAGACGCGTCTGCATGACCTGGTCGCGGCGGTGCGCCGCGGAGATCCGCAGGCCAAGGATGCACTCCTCGACCATGCCGCCACCCGATTGCTTCTCCTCACGCGACGGATGTTCCGCGGCCGGCCGGGCCTGCAGCGCTGGGAGCAGACCGACGACGTGTTCCAGAACGCGATGCTGCGGCTGCACAAGGCGCTCGAATCCCGCGAACTTGAGAGCGTGCGGCACTTCTTCAACCTCGCCGCCGTGCAGATTCGCCGCGAGCTCATCGACCTCGGCCGCAAGCACTTCGGCCCCCACGGCCTCGGTCGCAACCATCACACCGATCGGCAGCCTGCGGACGATCGGAGGGGCACGCTGCACAGACTCGAGGCCGAACCGCTCGACCTCGCCGATTGGACCGAGTTTCACGAGCGGGTCGCCTCCCTTCCCGAAGAGGAGCGGGAGGTCGTTGATCTCCTCTATTACGAGGGCCTATCGCAAGAGGAGGCCGCGGCGATCCTCGCCTGCTCGGTCAGGACGGTTCGCCGCCGGTGGAACGACGCCAAGTTTCGGCTCCACGGGGGCTTGAACAATGGATCGCCGGACCGATGACCTGCTCGCCGACCTCGTGATCGCGTGGGAGGACCGGTTCAGCATGGGGCAAGACACCCCGGCCGCAGAACTGGCTCGCGAACACCCGGAACTCATCGCGCCCCTGGCGCGTTGGATCGAGGTCCTCAAACGAGCTCGCTGGCTCGACCAGCCCCACGACTCGGCCGACGGCGCGATGGCGGACGGCGACGACGCCGATCCCACCCCGCCGCGCACCCTGGCCGGCCGCTACCGCCTCGACCGGCGGGTCGCCATCGGAGGCTTCTCCGAGGTCTGGCGGGCCTTCGACACGGAACTGGAACGAGTCGTCGCGGTCAAGATCCCCAAGGCTTCCCGCCTCGCCATGAAGGACGCCTTCCTGGCCGAGGCCCGCCGGGTGGCCCGCCTCCGTCATCCGGCCATCGCCGCGGTCCACGACGTGGGCATCGATGGCGACGAGTGCTTCATTGTGTCGGAGTTTCTAGAAGGCGGTAGTCTGGCCGACCGATTGGCATCCGCACCGCTGGCGCCTGACCAGGCGGTACGTTGGGTCGGTCAAATCGCCGCCGCGCTCGAGTTCGCCCACGTCCACGGTGTGATCCACCGCGACGTGAAGCCGGCGAACATCCTCGTCAACCACCACGGCGATGCTGTCCTCACGGATTTCGGCATCGCCCAATCGGCCTCGAAGACGGGCGCCTTCGCGCCGAGCATCGGGACGCTGCGATACATGGCGCCAGAACAGCTCGACGGCGGCGCTGTCGGCCCCCAGGCCGACATCTACAGCCTGGGGGTCTTGCTGCACGAGGTTCTGACAGGTCGGTCACCCTACTCGTCGGATGACCCGCGGATCATTTACGGCGCGCTGCGCGGCGATCGGCCCGTGGCCGTCGCGGCCGAGCTGCCACCACGGTACGTCCCACTCTGTCGCCGGGCCCTGTGCCGCGTTCCGTCCGGGCGGCAGCCTTCGGTTGCGGTCTTCGCCGCCGAGCTGCAGAGGGCTGTGGCCGGCGACGCTGCAACCGGCCCACGCAGAGCAGCCAAGCCGGCCCGTGGAAAGCTGGCCGTCGGCGGCATGTTCGCGGCGGCCGTCGCCGGCCTGGGGCTCATGGCATGGCGGCTGCTGCCGGCCGATGGATCGGTCCGGCGGCCCCCGGTGCCAGCGGCGACACCTGTCGGCTCACCCCCGCAAGTGCCTCTGCCCTTCGCGAGCATCGAGGACGCCCTGCCGTATGCAGTGTCGATGGAGAACCTGCGGGTCTACCGGGAATGGCAGACGCCCCCGGTCACGTACCTCGGACCGGTGCGAAACGGAACCACCGGCAGCGTCCTGTTTCGCTTCGATACCACCGTGCCGATCACCGCCGCCCGGCTCACAGCTGCCTCATTCTGCACCGACTTCACCCGGGAGCCCGGCGGCCAGGGTCGCGGGGCGTCGGCGATCGAAGTCTCCCGCGACGGCCGGAACTGGCACGTGCTCCACGACAACATCGCCGCGAAGCGATGGAGCGGTGACTGGCGCATCGATGGCCCGCTGCCTGGGCTGGTTCTGGGCGGCACGTCGATCCTGATCCGGGTGCGCATGCTGACGGACGCTTGCCCGAATGCCGGCTACACAGTCGCCCAGTTCGGTCGCGCGCCACATCCACCAGGCGACGGTGCGCTGCGTCTCATCCTGGAGTGCGCCGCGCCGGAAGCGGGACGCTCGACGGGAACATCGGCGGAGTGATCGCCGGAACCGGGGCGTGATCACGCCGCCGGGAACAGCAGGCCGGCGGTCGGAGACCGCCGCTACAGGAACAGCCGGGCGATTCGGCGGGCGGGGCTCGTCAGCGCCAGCGCCGCGAGCTGGCGCGGCGTCACCCAGCGGCGATCTGTCGCGGCTGCTTCGGTCCGGCCGGCGGCACACCGCACGACGTCGAGCGTGATCCGGTGATGCGTGACCGTGTGGACGACGGTGCCGAGCCGCTCCGGCGGCCCGCACCGCAACGCTCCGAGCCGTGCACAGGCCGCGATCCCGCCGGCCGCCCGCGTTGCCCGGCCCGGCACGCGGGGAAAATCCCAGAGTCCGGCCCACCACTCGCCATCGCCCCGCCGCACCACGAGCACGCGGCCCCGCCGCGTGGCGACCACCGCCGTCTCGTGCCGCCGCTCCACCGTCCGCCGCGCGGCCTTGCGGGGAATGTCGGCGACGAGTCCCGCGCGGTTGGCGACGCACTGCCCGGCGAGCGGACACGTGCCGCACAGCGGCCGCTCGGGGGTGCAGACCATCGCCCCGAGGTCCATCAGCGCCTGGTTGAACCGGCCCGGCTGCCGCGGCGGGAGGAGCCGCGCCGCTGCCTCCCAGATCGGCTCGTCATCCACCGCGGTTCCGAGCGGCCCGTCGTGCCCAACCAGGCGGGCGATCACTCGGCGCGAGTTGGCCTCCACGATCGGCTCGCGCGCATCGAACGCGATCGAAGCGATCGCGCCGGCCGTGTAGCGACCGATGCCGGGCAGCGATCGCAGTTCGGCGGCGGTTCGCGGGAACCGACCGCTGTAGTCGGCCACGATCTGCTGCGCGGCCGCGTGCAGCTGCCGCGCGCGACGATAGTAACCGAGCCCCTCCCACAGCCGCAGCACCTCCGGCTCGCGGGCGGCGGCGAGGCTGGCGACGTCTGGAAACCGCGAGACGAACCGGGCGAAAAAATCCTTCACCCGCTCGACCTGCGTCTGCTGGAGCATGATCTCGCTCACCCACACGCGGTAGGGATCGAGCGACCGCCGCCAGGGGAGATCCCGCTTCTCGCGGGCGTACCAGGCCAGGAGGCGGCGGGCCACGGCCGCCGGGGCCGCCGGATCACGGGCCGTGCGAACCGGCGGCTTCGGTGTTTCCCGGCCCGCGACCTTCACTCCGGCCCCTTGCAAACGCGTTTTCGGTCGAGTCCAACGGTGGGAGTGTAGACGAGTTCCCAGGCAGCAGTGCATGACGCCCAGCGATCCAACGTCCGATAAGGGTCCCCGCCGCCGCGGCCCGCCCCCCCGTGGCCGTGAGATGATCACGATGGCCCGCCGCGAGGCACCGGGCGGCGCGGCCTGGGAGATCGTGCAGCCGCGGTGCGCCCGCCGACGGCGCGAGGACATCGAGGAGGTGGAGGCGATGGTCGAGGCGGGCGAGACGGAGATCGCCCGCGACGAGCTGGTGTGGCTGCTCTCGGAATGCCCCGACTTCCTCGAGGGCCACGTCCACCTCGGCCTGATCGCCATGGAGGAGAACGATTTGAAACTCGCCCGCGGCCACTTCGGCCGCGCCTACGAACTGTGCCTGCGGGCCTTCGAGGCGGCGGGCAGCCCGCAGCCCGTGCCGTACGAACTGCCGGGCAATCGCCCGTTCCACGAGGCGGCGAAGGGACTGGTGCACTGCCTCCTGGAGACCGGGCGGCGGAAGGTGGCCCAGGACGTGTGTCGCCGCATCGCGCCACTCGACCCGACCGATCCGCTTGGCATCGCCCGACTCCTCGAGCGGAAGTAACCCGGACCGCCCATGGCCGATTCCCATCCATCCACCGCCCCGCGCCGCGGCCGGTTCATCGCCCTCGACGGCATGGATGGCGCCGGGAAGTCGTCGCAGCTGGCGGCGCTGGTGGCCTGGCTCCGGTCCAGCGGCCGGACGGTGGTCACCTGCCGCGACCCCGGCTCGACGCCGACCGGCGATGCGATCCGGGCCATCCTGCTCGACCGCCACGACCTGCACGTCTCCCCGACGGCGGAGATGCTCCTCTACATGGCGGCGCGGGCGCAACTCGTGGCCGAGGTCGTGAGGCCGGCGCTCGACCGCGGTGAGTGGATCGTCTCGGACCGCTATCTGTTGGCGAACGTCGTCTACCAGGGTCATGCCGGCGGCCTCGACCCCGAGGTCATCCGCCGGGTGGGCGCGGTGGCGACGGGCGGCATCATGCCCGACCTCGTGCTCGTGCTCGACGTCGACCTGGAGACGGCGGCCCGGCGGCTTTCCCGGCCGCTCGACAAGCTCGAGAACCGTGGCGACGACTATCGACGTCGGCTCCGCGCGGGATTTTTGGCGGAGGCGAGCCGCGCTCCCGACGCGATCGCTGTGATCGACGCCCATGGCCCGCTCGACGAGGTCGCGGCCCGCCTCCGTGCGGCGGTGGCCGAGCGGTTTCCCGAGGTGGGCTGACGGCATGGCGTGGCAGGGCATCGAAGGACACGACGCGATCGTCGCCCGCTTCGCGGCCGCGGAGGCCCGGGGCCGGATCGCCGGCTCGTATCTGTTCGTCGGCCCGCCGGGCGTCGGCAAGAGCACGTTCGCCCTCGCACTCGCGAAGGCGTTGCTCTGCGAGCATCCCGCCCCCGGGCTCGTGCCCTGCGGGGGATGCCGGTCCTGCATCCAGGCGGCCGCCGGCAGTCATCCCGACATCGACATCGTCGGCAAACCGGACGACCGGGCGACGATTCCGCTGGACTTGCTGATCGGCGACGACCAGCATCGCATGCGCGAGGGGCTCGTGTGGCGACTGCTGCTGCGGCCGGCGCTCGGCTCGCGGAAGGTGGCGATCATTCTCGACGCCGACCATCTCGCCGAAGAGGGGGCCAACTGTCTGCTCAAAACCCTGGAAGAGCCGCCCGAGTCCGCGGTCATCATCCTCGTGGGCACCGCGGTCGAGCGGCAGTTGCCCACGATCCGCTCGCGGTGCCAGATCATCCGCTTCCGACCGCTGCCGACCGCCACGTTGGAACGGATCCTCGGCGCCGAGGTCCGCCTGGCGGGCGGGCCGGATGACCCGGCCACGCTGCACCTCCGCGCCATGGCCGCGGCCGGCAGCCTGGCCCGGGGCCGCAGCCTCGCCGACACAGGCGTCGGCGAGTTTCGCGGGCGGTTGCTCGACATCCTCGGCCGCCGACCGCTGGCCGGCGTGGAGCTGGCCCGCGACACGATCGCGTTCGTCGAAGCGGCCGGCAAGGAGGCACCGCCGCGCCGCGCCCGGCTGCGGTTCGTGCTCGAAACGACCGTCGATCTCTTCCGTGCCGCCCTGCGTCAGGCGGTGACGCACGAACTGCCGGCCGATCCCGAGGTCCACCGCGCGGCCGCGGCCTGGGCCCATGATCCGGAGGCGAGCGCCGAGGCGCTCCACCAGACGCTCGAAGCGCTCGACGCCGTGGACCGCAACGCGAACCTCACCATTCTCGTCGATGCGTGGACGGCGCTGCTCGAAGAACCCCGGCTTGCCCGGCTTGCCTGAGCCGCCACGCCCCCGTTTGCCCCGTTCTCGCCGACCGCGCAACTCGCGGCCGCGCCGAAGCCGGCCCTGGCGGACATTTCCGGCCGCTCGGCGTGGATCGATTTTTCCGGTCGCGACTGTCGATGGAACGGCAGGGGCGGTCGGCATGGTCCGTTCGGCCCCGCAGGTGAGTCGCAATCAGGCGGCGGATTCACGGCGGCAGGGCAGGGCATGTGCGACACGCGAGCAGCGAGCGTCTTCGCCACCGCATTCGTGGCGGGCGTCATCTGTGCCGGCGTCCTGACGTCGCGCAGCCTGCAGCCACCGATCACCGAGCCGTTCTTCGGGCTGGAGGACGGGCCGCGGTTCGACGCCCATGCGAAGGCTGTCGGACCAGTCGACGCGCAGCCCCACGAAGACAAACCGCAGCCGCAGCCGCGACCGGTCGTGGGGGGCTTCGCGGAAATGGCCGCCGCCCTGGCCCAACCGCCAGAGCGTCTCGCTCTCGCTGCCGGGATCGGGCCGATCGCAGACACCGTCCAGGCACAGGCCCTGCCGAGGGGGGATCGCGGCCGTGAAACACTCGTGGATCACGCCCAGGCCGCACCGCCGCCTCCGCTGCCGATCATCGACGGCACGACGGTCGCGGAGCCGGAACTCCGTGCCGTCGAACCGGAGACGGTCGGCAAGCCGGCCGTCGAGGAATTGAAGGCGCTGGTGGACCGCGTCCGCCCCGCGGACAACAGCCCGCGGTCAACCGCGCCACTGCCACCCGAGGCGAAGGCCTCGCCCCCGCCGCTCCCGACCCCGGCGCCACTGCCGGGCGCGGAATGGAATGATCCCGACCAGGTAAACTGGTCGGACGCCGCGGCGGATCAGGGTCAGACGACCGGATCCGCCGCCAGTGCGTTGCCCATGGTCCGCCGCCGCGGCATCTTCACGGACCGCCGGCAGGAGCAGGCCGGCGCGGCACAGGAGTCCGCAGCGGCCCAGCGCGGTGGTCGGCTGCTGGAACGGCTCCGCCCCGAGCGCCGGAACCCGGCGGCCACCGCGAACGATCCAGCCGCCGGCTCCGTTCCGCCGGCGCTCCCGCCCGACATCAGCCGGTGGCCGTCTCCCGCCCGCCTGCTGGAGCAGATCGAGCAGGTCGGCCCGGGCGCGCGGCCCGGCCTGACGGGAACGGCCGAAACCGCCACCTGGACGACGCTCTGCCGGGAACGGCTCCAGCAGGTGCTCGCGACCGCGGGCCCCGGCGACGAGCAGGCTGACGCCGCGCTCCTCGCGTTTGGCGAAGCCGTGCCCGCAGGCATGGCCGCCGGAGACGCCGTCGGCGATCCGGCGCTCGCGTCGCTGACGCGACGGGCCGCCTTGGCCGTGGCGCGACGCGTCGCCGTCTGGCGGGCGGCAGCGGCGCTGTGCGCGGAGCTGTCCGGCCGCGCGCCCCAGGCTCGGGGCTTGGACGTCGATCGGCGGCTCGCCGCCGCCCAGGTCGCGGCGGAGGCCGCCGCCCTGCTGGCGGCTCTGGAGCGGTTCGAATCGACTTCGTCTCCGGAAGACGCCGCCACCGTGAAGGCCGCCCTGCGCGGCATCGCCGACACCGGTTCCGCCCGCGCCGCCGACCTGACGCGAACGGTCGCCGACCACTACCTCACGCCCAACGTGCGGATCGCCGTCCACCAGAAGTTCGTCGAGCGCATGATGCCGGAGTCGACGGTCAAGACCGCGCCAATGCAGGACTTCGTCCTCGGCCGCAAGGTCCGGGGCACGAGCACCGTCGAGCAATCGATGAGCATCGCCTTCGTGCCGGATGCCGACCACATCCGCTTCGAACTGCTGGTGCGCGGCGAGGTCGACTCCCGCACGGTCACCGACGCCGGTCCGGCCGCCATCCACTCTCGCGGCGCGGCAAACTTCACGGTCCGCAAGCCGATGAGCCTGTCGCCCGCCGGACTGGCCTTCGGCACCGCCCTCGGCGCGGCCTCCAACCAGTCGCAGCTCGCCACCATCCAAACGAGCTTCGACGGCGTGCCGATCATGGGTTCGATCGTGCAAAAGATCGTGCGGAACCAGCACGACGAGAGCAAGCCGCAGGCCGCCCGCGAAGTCAACGAGAAGATCATCACGCGGGCCTGCCGGGAGGTCGACCTCCAGGCCGAGCCGAAGTTCACCGAGATGGCCGAGCGGATTCGGGAACGGATCTGGAATCCGATGGTGAGCCTCGGGCTCGAGCCGACCGCGGTCGCGCTGGAGTCGACCGCCGCGGCGGCGACCGTGCGGCTGCGGCTGGCGGCTGCGGAGCAGCTCGCCGCCCACACGCCGCGGCCCCGGGCCCCGGCCGACGCCATGCTGGGCGTGCAGGTTCATGAGTCGACGCTCAACAATGGCTGCCAACGGCTCGACCTCGCGGGCCGGCGCTACCCGCTGGAAGACCTGATCCGGCTCGTCAGCCGCCGGCTGGGCATGGAGCCCCGGATTCCCGACGACCTGCCCGAAGGCGTGAGCGTCACCTTCGCCACCGTCCAGCCGCTGCGGCTCGAGTGCCGCGACGGCCTCGTGCGGCTGCGGCTCGCGCTCGATGCCATCGAGAGCGGCCGCCGCAACTGGTACGACGTCGTGGCGGAGGTCACCTACCAGCCGACCGCCGCCGGTCCGCAGATCCTCCTCGAGCGGTCCGGGCAGGTGCACCTCCCGGGCCACAAGGGGCTGGAGATCCCGCTGCGCACGATCTTCAGCAAGATCTTCCCCAAGGAGCGGCCGATCGCCCTGCTGCCGGCGTCGATCGTGAAGAACCCGCGGCTGGCCGACATGCGAGCGGTGCAGGTGGTGAGCACCGACGGCTGGTTCGCGTTCGCCCTCGACGGAGCCGCCGAGAAGCCGGCCGCCGGCCCGGCCATCACCGCGCCGCAGGGCAAGTCGCGGCTGCCCGCCGCGCAGAGCCGCACGCCCCGGCGGCGGTAGCGTCGTGCCATGCGAGCCGGCGGTCGAAGGCCGCAGCTTCAGCCGGGCCAATGGTAAACGCTTTCAGGGGAGCAGCGAGGGGCTGGCCGTGCCCTCGAGCGGGCGAACTGCGAACCGTGTTCTGGCAACCCGTCGAACAGTGAATCGGTCGCGTCATGGTTCGAAGAAGCCCCGGGTGGAAACCCGGGGACACCGGGTATGAAAACCACCCCGTCGTCCATGCCCCACGACGGCCGTTGATGCCCTGCTTCAAACCCGACACGCATGGCAACCGGGAAGGCATTCCACCCGGAGTCCCCCGGCTTCCGCCGGGGGCTTTTTGTGCCGTTCGCTTGCCGTCATGCCTCCCCGACCGGCGCGAGCGCCCCGTGGCCGAGGATGAACTTCCGCGTGCCGGCCGGGCCGTCGAAGAGCACCGTGCCCACGGCCCGCGGCCCGGTGCCGCTGATGCCGGCGATCACGCCCTCACCATACTCCGAGTGCCGCACCCGCTGGCCGACCTGGTAGCTGCGCGCCGCCGGCTGCCGGCCCGCCATCCGCTCCGCCAGATCCGTGGCCCGCTCGATCACCGCCTCGGCCGACCGGCGGCGCCGGGGCCGCGAATCCCCCGGCGGCGCGTCGTCGAGCTCGAGCACCAGGCCGTCGGCCCGCGGCCGGGGGGCCGGGCTGCGGTGCGGCGTCTCGTCCACGAGCTGCGAATACTCATCGACGTCGGCCGCGGCCCGCCGCGCGGCGTCACCAAACGGGTCGAACCGCGGGCCGTCTGCGGCCGGTGCCTCCGCGCCCGTGACCACCGTCTCGCTGCCGGTCATCTCGGCGAGGAACAGGCTCGGCGCCGACACGCGGCGCGTACCGCGGTAGTCGCGCATCCGGGCGGCGCTGGCATGCACCTCCTCGCGGCCGCGGGTGATGCCCACGAACACGAGCCGCCGCTCCTCTTCGAGCTGCTCCGCGTTGTCGAGGCTGCGCTCGTGCGGGAGGATGCCGTCCTCCATCGCCACCAGGTAGACGACCGGAAACTCCAGGCCCTTGGCGGCGTGATAGGTCATCATCGCCACGCGATCGCTGCCCGGATCCCAGACGTCGGTGTCGGCGACGAGAGCCGTGGTCTCGAGGAAGCCACCGAGCGGATCGACGGCTTCCGCACCGCCGGCCGGTTCGGGCTGAAACTCCGCGTCGAACTGCCGGGCGGCGGTGACCAGTTCCTCGACGTTGGCCAGCCGGTCCTGGCCCTCCTCGTCGTCATCCTGCTCCTCGGCGAGCATCCGCCGATAGCCGGTCTCCTCGAGCACCGCCTCCAGCAAGGTGGCCACCGTCGGCTCGCGGCCCGCCGTCGTGGCCAGCCGTTGGTGCAGGCGGGCGAACGTCAGCAGGGCCTTGGCCGCCCGGGCGGGCATGCCGGGGATCGCGTCCGCGGCAGCGGCGGCCTCCAGCCGGCTCATCCGCCGATCCTCGGCCCAGGCTGACAGCCGGTCGAGCGACTGCCGGCCGATGCCGCGGGGCGGCACGTTCACCACCCGCAGCAGCGCCTCGTCGTCTTTTGGATTCCGCAGCAGCCGCAGCCAGGCGACGACATCCCGGATCTCGCGGCGCTTGAAGAACTCCAGGCCCCGGACGAGCTGATAGGGTACGCCTCGGGTCCGCAGCGCCAGTTCGAGCGACCGCGACAGCGCGTTGGTGCGAAACAGGATGGCGAAGTCGCGGGGCGTGCGCCGGCCGTCCCGCACCGCGGCGGCGATCTCCGCGGCGATCCGGTCGGCCTCCTCGTGACCCGAGCCGTCGAGCACGATCCGCACCGGGGCCCCCGGCGCGGCGTCGGTGACCAGCCGCTTCGGCTTGCGCCGCGAATTGTGGGCGATGAGCCGGTCGGCGGTGCCGAGGATGTTCGACGTGCTGCGGTAGTTGTGCTCCAGCGTGACCACCTTGGCGGTGGGATAGTCGCGCTCGAACTCGAGGATGTTGCGGATGCTGGCCCCGCGCCAGCCGTAGATGGCCTGATCCGGGTCGCCCGTGACCGCGAGGTGCGGATGGTCGATCGAGAGGCCGCGGAGGATGCAGTATTGAACGGCGTTGGTGTCCTGGTACTCGTCCACGAGGATGAAGCGGTGCCGGGCGTCGAGCTCCGCCCGCAGCCCGGGATCGTCGGCGAGCAGCCGGGCCACGTGGACGAGGAGATCGTCGAAATCGACGGAGTTGGCCCGCAGGAGATACTCCTGATACCGCGGCCACAACGTGCGGGCCACCTCGTCGGCGGGCCGCCCCCAACGCGGCTCGAAGGTCTCGGGCGTGAGCAGGTCGTTCTTCGCCCGGCTGATGATGCCGGCGATGCGATCGATCGGCGTGTGGGTCAAGGCGAGCCCCGACTGCTTCGCGGCCCGTTTCAGCACCGCGCCGGCGTCGTCCGGATCGAGGATCGAGTAGTCGCTCGTCAGGCCCACCTGCCGGGCATGCCGCCGCAGCAGCCGGGCCGCGAACCGATGGAAGGTGCCCATCTCGACCGGCTGTGGCCCGACCAATTCCGTCACCCGCCGCCGCATCTCGTCGGCGGCCTTGTTGGTGAAGGACAGGGCCACGATCTGGTGGGCCGGCACCCCGGCGGAGATCAGGTGCGCCACGCGGTGCGTGACCACGCGGGTCTTGCCGCTGCCCGGCCCGGCCAGCACCAAGAGCGGCCCCTCGACGTGCGTCGCTGCGCGCTGCTGCGCTTCGTTCAGTGAGGCGATGGAGAATGGCACGCTGGCTACGGGACTCGGCAAAGCGGGCGGCCCCGGCAAGCGGGGCAAATCACCGCCCCCTGCCGGCAGGGCAGGTAGGCGATTTCGGCACGTTTGGATTATATTCGAGCCGCGTCGGGAAGCGACGCGACCGCCGCGCTGGATCGTGCGGTCACATTTCATCACGCACGGGAGGGAACCCATGCCACGCATTCCATACAAGAACCTCACGCAATCGGACGAGATGGCGGAGAAACTCGAGATGAGCACCGCCGAGATCGGCCTCTCCGTCCGCACGACGAACTGCCTCGAAGAGCGGGGGATCTTCACGGTCCACGACCTGCTCAATTGCACGCGGGCCGACCTGTTGTCGATCTCCAACTTCGGCGAGAAGACCCTGGAAGAGGTCTACAAGTCTTTGGAAAAGATCGGTTTCTTCCGCTCCGCGAGTCCGGCCGACGAATCGGGTGCCAAGCGGGCCGAAACGGTCGCCCAGGCGGGCTGATCGAGGCAGGGGGGCGTTCGTGAGGCTGCCGCGGGTTTTCGGCAAGAAGCGCGGCCATCGACGAACGGGCTCGCAGATCTGGGGCACGGTGGGCGACGCCGCCTTCCACGCGGCGCTGCTCCTGGCCGGCATCGTCTTCGGCGGGCTCCTCGTTTCGGGCGTGGCCGTGCCGGAGTGGCGGATCAACCACGACTACCTGCCGGCCCGGTGCACCGTGGTCGGCAAGCGGATCGAGCGCCGCGTCGCCGACCGGCTTCCGGGCGCATGGCATGCGGCGCTGTTGCTCCGGTACGAGACCGACGGCACCGTTCGCGAGGCCTGGGCCTGGCCCGAGCCGGCCGCGGGCGCCGGCGACCGCGACCAGGCCGTGCGCCGGCTGGCGGCCTGGCCGCTGGGCGATGAAGTGCCGGGCTGGTACGACCCCGCGGCCCCGGGCACGGTCGTGCTCCAACGCGGCTACAACTGGTGGATGTGGCTCTTGGCGTTGCTTCTCCCGGGCGCGCTGATCGCCTTCGGGGGCGCGGGGCTGCTGCGGGCCGCCCGCCGGTGGGGCAAGTCGGAGGAGCACCGCGCCGCCTCCGCGGGGCTCCCCGAACTGCTCGACCCGCTCGCCCAGCGACCGCGCGCGTCGCAGGGACATCCGACCGTCCCGTGCTGCGATGACCTGGTGAACTCACCGGGCACGATCCTGCGGTACCGCCTGCCGATCGAGAGCCCGGAGAACTGGACGCTGCTCGGCTTCGGCTTGTTTGCCTTGCTGTGGAACGCCGTGCTCACCGTGCTCGCCGTGCAGGCCGGGATCGACCTGCTGGGCGGCCGGCGTGACTGGTTGCTGTTTGCGCTGCTCCTGCCCTTCGCGATCGTCGGCATCGCCGGCATCGCGGTGTTCATCCGGGGCATCATCCTCGCATCGGCGGTCGGCACGACCCAAGTGGAAATCGCGGACCATCCCCTGCGGCCGGGCGGCAGCTACGGCCTGATGCTCGCCCAGGCCGGATCGGGCGAGTTCCGGGAATTGTCGCTGTCCCTGGAACTGGAGGAACGGGCGACCTTCCGCCAGGGCACCGACACCCGCAGCGAGCGGGTGGTCGTCTGGCGACAGCCGATTCGCGTCTGGCAGGACGTGGAGCTCTCCCCCGGCACCCGCTTCGAGGCCCATGCCACCGTCCGCGTTCCCCCGACGGCCATGCATTCCTTCGCCTCCGAGCACAACTCGGTGCGCTGGATGCTGGTGGTTCACGGCACGCCCACGCGGTGGCCCGCGTTCCAGCGGGTGTTTCCCCTGGTTGTATTTCCACCCGCGGCCGAGGCGGCCGAGGTGATGCGATGACCCGGAGCCCCGATGGCCGGCCATCCCCCGTCGTCAGCCTGCAATTCGACCGCGTCGATCGCCGCTACGAGCCCGGCGCTCCACTCACCGCCCGCTACCGCGTCGAAGGCCTGGGCGACGAGCCGATCGAAGCCGTCGAACACTCGGTGCTCTGGTACACCGAGGGCAAGGGGGAGGAGGATCTGGGCGTCCACTTCTTCGCGCGGGTCGAGGGGGAGGCGGCCCGGCCGGGGGACGGCACCATCACCTTCCACACCCGGCTGCCGGCGAGCCCGCTCTCCTACGAGGGCGTGATCGTGAAGGTCCGGTGGTGCGCCCGGGTCCGGATCTTCTTCCGAGCTGCCCGCGACTTCGTGTCGGAGCATGTCTTCGAGGTCGGGCGGCTGCCCCCCGCTCGGCTGGTCACGGCGGAGGCACCGTGAACAGCATGCACGGCGCGATGCTGCCGCCGGAGTTCGCCTCGGACACCCGGCCCGGCAACCCGTTCGCGACCCGCTACACGCGGCCGGGCGCGATCCCGCCTCTCGACCGGCATGGCATCCCGCTCGACGTCGCCGCCTTGGCCTCCCGGTTCGAGGCGGTCACGGCGGCCGCCATCGAGGGGCCGCACGGCCACGGAAAGTCGACGCTGCTGTGCGCCCTCGCCGCCACGCTGCATGCGGTAGGCAGGCCGGTGACGATCGTGCAGATTCGCGACTGGCACGACGCCTGCACGGCCTGCATCGCCATCGTCACGGCCCCGCGCAGGACGGCCGTGTTCGTCGACGGCTGGGAGCGGCTCGGCCTCCTGGCCGGCCCGATGCGTCTCGTGGCCCGCATGCTGCGGCGGCGGCTGCTGATCACCAGCCACCGGCCTGCGGGCCTGCCGGTGCTCTGGACGTGCGCGACCACGCCCGCCCTCTTGCGGGCCATCGTCGCCCGAGTTCCCGATCATGGGGGCGTGGTGAACGAGATGGATATCGACGCCGCCTTCCAGCGCCACGGCGGCAACATCCGCGAGACACTCTCCGACCTCTACGACACGATCGAACGCCGCAGCCGCCTGCCGAGCACTGCGTTGCCGTCGTGAACCGGCGGCGAGCCTGCGCTGCGCCCCCATCCGCAGAACCCCGGCCGACGGGTCCGGATATGCCGGTTGCAGGCCTGGCAGGGGTCGCACCGGCAGCCGCCCGGAAATTCATGATTCGCGCCGGGATTTTTCCGCCGCAGGCACCCCGAGCGGCGAACTAGGCTTGGGTTCGAGTGGCAGGGCCGTGCCGGGCCCTCCCGATCGAGGAGAGAGCGATGAAGATGCGACCCACGTTCGCCGCGCTGCTGCTGGCCGTCGGGGCTGTGACGCCGCAAGCCGCCCGCGGGCAGTGCTGCCTGAACGAGCTGTTCGCCGGGTGTGGCACCTGCTTCCGCAAGCCCCCGGCCTACGCCGTGGCTCCGGTCGCCCCGATGATGGCGCCGATTCCCGCCCCCCCGCCGCCGGTCATGGTGCCGGTTCAGCAGACGAGCTACGTGCCAGAGACCACGTATCGCACCGAGTACAAGACCGTGCCGGTCACCACCTACAAGCCCTCCTGTGAAATTGATCCCTGCACGGGCTGCCCGCGTGATTGCATGCAGCCGGTCACGCAGTACGTTCAGCAGGCCGTCAACGTGCCGGTGACGCAATATCGGGCGGTGACGAGCACCAAGTACGTGCAGATGCAGCAGGGCGCACCGGCCGCATACGGCCCGCCGGCTGCATACGGTGCGCCGGTCGCTTATCCGGCTCCTCCTGCTGCCGTCGCGCCGGGACCGACCGCGGCGCCGGCCGGCGCCGCCAGCCCGTTCGCGGCGCCGATCGTGACCACGCCCCAGGCCTGGGGCGCCGCGGGAAGCGACGTGTCCAACCAACTCGCACCGGGCCAGTCCAGCATCAATCCGCCGACGCTGCAGGGCACACCACCGGCTCCTACCTTCCAGCAACGGCCGCTCTCGCCACCGATCGGCCAAGCATACGTGCAACCCTCGCTGCCCTCCGCGCAGCCGGCGGCTCCCGCCCAAGCTATGCCCACGTACACGCAGCCCACGTACACGCAGCCCACGTACACGCAGCCCACGTACTCGCAGCCCACGTACTCGCAGCCCACGTACCCGCAGCCCACGTACTCGCAGCCCAAACCGGGGGCGACCGCCCCCGACACCATGACCAGCCAGCGGCCGACGCAGCCGCCGACCTACACGCCGCCGCCCCTGAAGCCGATCCCGATCGCGCCGCAGCCGGCCCCGGCGACCAGCGGTACGACGGCGGCTCCGGCTATGGCCCCGACCGTGCCGGCCCCGGCCCTGCCATCCGCTCCGCAATCGCCGCCCCCGGCGGCCAGCGGCACCAACGGCATGCCCGTCCTGCCGGGCGCCGGACCGACCGGAGCCACCGGCGCCTTCCCCCGTCTGCTCGAGCCCACGAGCCACACCACGTCCTGGCAGCCCGCCAGCCTCGGCGGCCGTCCTGCGACGTTCCGCCCGGCCTATCCCACCGCCGCCCTCCCCCTCCGCGCCCAGCAATAAGCCCGCAACGTCAGACACGCCGCTCGGTGTGCCGTGCGGAGAAGTCGGGTACCGAGGAACGCGGACTTCGAGAGGGGCTGCCCATGCCACAGGAGCCGGCGTAGCTGGCCAGCGGAGGCATGGATGCCGGAGCGCCGACAGCTCCGAGTGAGCGAAGGACCGGAGGTCCGGAGCGAACGTCCGGCGATGGGGCATGGGCAGCCCCGACCGCGGGAATACCTGCGTCTCCATTCCGATCGAGCCGCGACGGTACATTCTCCTCCATGACCAATGCCGACATCGCCGCCGTCTTCGACCACGTCGCCGACCTGATCGAGTATCAGGGAGGCAACGTGTTTCGCGTCCGGGCCTACCGCAACGCGGCCCGCACCATCGGTTCGATGGTGGAGTCGCTGGCCACGGTGCGGGCCGATCCGGCCCGCACGCTCACCGACATCGAGGGGGTGGGAGCCGACCTCGCCGCCAAGATCGGCACGCTGCTCGACACCGGCCGCCTGCCGCTCCTCGACGAATTGCAGCGGGAGATTCCGGCCGTCGTCTTCGAGCTCATGCGGGTGCCGGGGCTGGGCCCCAAGAAGGTGAAGGCCCTCGTGGACGAGCTGGGCATCGACTCGCTCGACGCCCTGGAGCAGGCCTGCCGAGACGGGCGGGTCCAAGAAGTGAAGGGCTTCGGCGCCAAGACCGAGGCTGCGATCCTGGAGAACATCGGCTTCGCGAAGAGCCCCGAGCACGACCGGCTGCTGTGGTCCGAGGCCGATGCGATCGTGCAGCAGCTGCACGCCTGGATGCGGGAGTGCCCCGCCGTGCGCCGGGCGGAAGGGGCGGGCAGCTGGCGGCGCGGCCGAGAGACCGTAGGGGACATCGACATCGTGGTCGATGGTGACGATCCGGCGCGGGTGATGGACCACCTTGTCGGCTGGCAGGAGTGTGCGGGGATCCTCCTCCGCGGCGACACGAAGACGAGCATCCGTGGTCCACGTGGCGTGCAGGTGGACCTGCGGGTCGTGGATGAAGGCTCGTTCGGCGCGGCCTGGCAGTACTTTACCGGCTCCAAGGAGCACAACGTCCGGCTCCGGTCCCGGGCCCGCGACCGACGGCTCTCGATCAACGAGTATGGCGTGTTTCGCCTCGAGCCCGGCGCCGACGCCGACGCCCGTCCCACCAAGGGCGCGGCGGTGGCGGGACGGACCGAGGAGGAAGTCTATGCGTCCGTAGGCCTGCCCTGGATTCCGCCCGAGCTCCGCGAGGCAGGCGATGAGATCACCCGCGCGGAGCGTGGCACGCTGCCGGAGCTCGTCACGCTCGACGACATCCGCGGCGATCTGCACATGCACACCACCGCGACCGACGGCGAGGACACGCTCGGCGCCATGGTGCGGGGGGCGATCGACCGCGGCCTGGCCTACATCGCGATCACCGACCATGGCCAACGGGTGACGATGGCCCATGGGCTCGACCGGAAGCGGCTCCTGAAGCAGTGGGACGAGATCGACCGGCTCAACGAGTCCCTGGCGGAGGACGGCCGCCCGCCGATCGTCGTCCTCAAGGGGATCGAGGTCGACATGCTGGAGAAAGGGGGCCTCGACCTGCCCGACGAGGTCCTGGCACGGGCCGACTGGGTGGTGGCCAGCCTGCATTACGGCCAGAACCAGCCCCGGGAGCGGATCACGGCTCGGATCATCGAGGCGATCGAGAACCCGCACGTCTCCGTGATCGGTCATCCCACGGGTCGGCTCATCAACCGCCGTCCCGCCTACGACGTCGACATCGAGGCCGTGATCGCCGCCGCCGCCCGCACCGGCACGTTCCTGGAGATCAACGCCAATCCCTGGCGGCTCGATCTGGACGACCGGCATGCGGCCGCGGCGAAACAGGCGGGCGTGAAGCTCGTGATCTCGACCGACGCCCACTCGACCCGTGGCCTCGATGTGATGCGCTGCGGCGTCCTCCAGGCCCGCCGCGCCGGCCTGGAGGCCAAGGACATCGTCAACACCCGCACGCTCGCCCAGGTCAGGAAGCTGACGGGCAAAGCCTGAGCCAATGAGCGGCTCCCGGCTCGGGGCCGCCCACGCCCCATCGCCGGACGTTCGCTACGGTCCTCCGGACCTTCGCTCTCTCGGAGCTGCCTGCGCTCCGGCTTCCATGCCTGCGCTGGCCAGCTACGCCGGCTCCCGGAGCATGGGCAACCCCTCCCCTTTTCCAGTTGAGGAGGCTCGGGACTGCCCATGCCCTCGAGCGGGCTATGGAAGCGAGCGAAGCCAGGAGGGCGAAGCGAAGCGGACATGCAGTGAGTGGAGGGCTGGAGGCCCGCAGCGAACGTCAAGCGAGAGGGTCTGGGCCGTCACGAGCCGGCGTGCCCTCAACGACGCCGAACGTCCGGCGAGGGGGCGTGGGCGGTCCCGAGCCGGTTTGGGCGCGGAGAGAGCTGCCACACCCTACGGCGTCTGCACGCACCGGAACCCGATGTGGTTCGTGGCGCTCGCGACCTCGCCCTTGCCACGCGTGCCCACGATGTAGCGGGAACAGTACTGGTCCGAGCACAAGAACGAGCCGCCGCGCTGCACCCGCTTGGGCTGCCCCGGCTCCTGCGGGTCGAAGCTGTCGTCAGGGCCGCGGGGATCGACGGCGACGGCCCGGCCATCGGGCCCGGCGTCGCCGAGGTAGGTGTCGGGCCGGTACCAGTCGGCGCACCACTCCCAGACGTTGCCCGCCATGTCGTGGAGCCCGTAGGCGTTCGGCGGAAAGCGGCCCACCGGGGCGGCGCCGACGAAGCCGTCCGCGGCGGTGTTCTCGCCGGGGAAGCGGCCCTGCCAGATGTTCGCCATCCAGCGGCCGCCGGGGCGAAACTCGTCGCCCCAGGGATACACCGCGCCGGACAGCCCGCCCCGCGCCGCGAACTCCCACTCCGCCTCGGTCGGCAGCCGCTTGCCCGCCCAGCGGGCGTAGGCGGCGGCGTCCTCGAAGGCGACGTGCACCACGGGCGCGTCACCCAACCCCTGCAGATCGCTGTCCGGCCCGGTCGGACGCCGCCAGCATGCTCCCGGCACGTAGGCCCACCAGCGGAGGTGGGCCATGCCGGTGGGATCGCGGAGCGGCACCGGCTCCGCGGGCGGCGTGAACACGATCGATCCGGCCACGAGGTTCGCCGCGGGGGCGCCGGGAAAATCCTCCGGCCGCGGCGGCCGCTCGGCGACGGTGACGTACCCAGTGGCCGCAACGAACGCGGCGAACTGGTCGTTGGTGACCTCGGTGGCATCCATCCAGAACCCGGCCACCCGCACGCGGTGGATCGGCCGGGCATCCTTCATGGGGTCGGAGCCGCCAAAGGGTATGCCGCGCGGATCCGTGCAGCCCATGGAGAACTCGCCGCCGGGCACCCACACCATGCCGACCGGCGGCGTGGCGGCCGGCGGCGACTGGGTCGGCACCGTGGGACCGAACGCCGGCGCCGGCGCGGATGACTGCAGGCCTTTGTCGGGTCCGCGCGGCCGCGGGCCGGCCTGTCGCACGCCCCACGCCATGGCGGCCAGCCCGGCCGCGACGCCGGCCCAGCGGAGATACCGTGTCCCGCCGGACGCCGCGGCCATCACGCGCACCGGCGGCGCAGCGTGCGTTCGAGCGCGCGTCGCAGCCGCCGCCTCCGGGCGGGACTCCACCACTTGGTGAACGTCTTGCGGGCCTTTTCGGCCCGTTCGGCCTCCACGTCGTGCAGGGCCGCGAGCGTCCGGTGCTGCACGCCGATGCCGTCGGAGCGGGCCCAGCGCCGCAAGCGATCGGCCGCCGCCGCATGGTCCGTGAAGTCGCCGAGCGTCTCCTGCAGCTGCTCCAGCGCGTCCGTGCACCGGACGCGTTCCCGAGCGGGGAACACGCTGGTAAAGATCTCCATCGCGTAGCGGAGCTTTTTGCCCTCGATCCGCAGCCGATGCATCTCGTCCGCGGATCGCAGCCGATGGTTCGCCGTGGCGAAAAAACTGGCCACGATGGGGCGAAAACGCCGCCGTGCGAAGTCCGCAAACGGCCGTTCTTTGCCGCGCGGCCTCACCCCGTCGAGGAGCCGTTCCGTCCGCCCGTGCCAGTCGGCGGCCAGCAGCGAGTCGCGCATCTGCCGAATGGGGGCCCGGGAAGCGGCCTGCCGCCGCGCCAACATGGCGACGAGCCTGTCACGCGCGGCCAGGCCGGCCGCGGGGGGCTGCGGCCCCGTGACTTCACGGCCCAACCGGTCCGTCAGCACGTCGAGGTCTCGTGCCTCTCCGGCGGCCCGGCGGAGCCTGCGCAGCCGCTTGGCGAACCAGTCTCGACGCTTCGCGGGCAGCAAGTCGGCGAACACATCGACCGCCGCGAGCGTGCGCCGCGTGGCCACGCGGAGTCGATGCACCCGGTCCGCAGTCGGACGCTCCCCCGCGGCCGCCTGCAGTTCGGTCCACACCGCGTCGAGCCGCTTGCGCAGCGTCCGCCGCGCCACCTGGGATGCCGGCGTGCTGCCGTGCTCGACGACCAGCCAGGTGCTCTGCAGCGCCATCACACCGCCCGGGGGAAACGAGAAGTCCGCCGGACGTCACTCTACGGCCCGACCGGGGGCCAAACCAGCGTCCTTGGCGACCTCCCGCGTTTCGGGACGCGCCGGCGACCGCTTCGTCACGGTCAGCCGCGACGCGAAGATCGTGCCCGCCCCGGCGGAACCTTCGCCGCTCCACAGGCGGCCCTTGACCTCGATCGCGTCGCCCGCGGCGACCAGATCGAGCCGAGCACCGTCGACGGAGGCCACGGCGTCGTCGGCCAGCGTCAACGTCAGCCGCCGGATCTTCCCCGCATCGACCCGGACGACGAGCGTGGCCCCGCGCAGGCTGACGATCGTGGCGATGATGTCGTCCGCCTTGCCAGGCCGCACAGGCTCGGGCTTGAAGCCGGCCGCAGGCGTGACGACCGTGACCGCCGGCAGCGGCACTGTCCCCCGGCCCCGCTCGTCGACGGTGGCACGGAGTCGCACCGCCATGCCTGGCCGCAGGTCACCGAGGGAGATGCCGCCCGTCACCGTCAGGTGTGACACACCCGCTGGATGGAGCTGGGCAAAGTAGGCCGGCGCCTGGCCGGCGGCCCCCTTCTCGAAAAAGGCCACGACCCCGCCGGCCCGGGTACCGTTGGCAGCCCGCACCACGCCCGCAAATTGGGTCTCCGGCAGCCGGTCGATGAGGAGCTTGTTGTCTTGGACGGGCTCGGTGATGGCCTTGTTCGTGCCGCGACAGGCCCCCATGTTCCAGAGCCGCTCGTAGCTGAGCTGCAGCTCCGCCGACTTGAAGAACGTACCCCACTGGATCGTCCCGTCGGGCGCTACGGGCGCCAGCGCTGCAGGGGCGTCGGCATACGGGTTGAACCGCTCACCGTACGACGAGCGGGAAGCGACTACGGCCACAACGACGGCGAAGGCGAACGCGATCGGGCGGGGCATGACGGTGAACTCCGAGGAGCGAAACCTCCTCAGACGTTACTTCGGCGCCGGCGGCCACGCAAAACGGCGGCCGTGCGGCCACGCCGCCGATACCGGTGGTGCGGCCGATGACGGCAGCACAACCGGCACACGCGGCACGAACGATACGCCTTCGTGACCCGCCTACAGCCCCTCGGCCTCGCCGTCGATCGTCGCCACGTCGCCCGCGGACTCGCCGGCCATAGGAGCGCCCGCCGCCTCGTCGGCCCCGCCCGCCTCGAGCAGCGGGAACTGCCGGGCCAGGAGGTTTTCCCGGTCGATCCGCAACGACTCCAGCGCCTCGGGCCGCACCCGCACCTCGGCCGACTGGAACGTGTTGAAGCCCGTTCCGGCCGGAATCAGGTGGCCGAGAATCACGTTCTCCTTGAGCCCCACGAGGTTGTCGATCTTCCCCGCCAGGGCCGCCTCCGTGAGCACCTTCGTGGTCTCCTGGAAGCTCGCGGCGGAGATGAAGCTCGAGCTCTGCACGCTCGCCTTGGTGATGCCGAGGAGCTGCGTGCTCGCCGTGGCCGGCTTCGGCTTGCCCCCCTTGGCCGGCGTGCCGCCGAGGGTCTCGACCTGGGCGTTCGTCTGCTGGAGCACGTCCTTCGGCACGATCGAGCCGACGGCAAACTCGCTGTCGCCCTTGTCCGTGATCCGCAGGCAGTTCGCCAGCCGCTCGTTCGCCTGCCGGAACTCGTACTTGTCGAGCACGCTGCCGGGCAGGAGGTTCGTGTCGCCGACGGTCTCGATCTTCACCTTGCGCAGCATCTGCGACACGATGATCTCGATGTGCTTGTCGTCGATGTCCACCCGCTGGCTGCGGTAGACGTTTTGAATCTCCCGCACGAGGTATCGCTGCACCTCTTCCTCGCCCGAGATCCGCAGGATGTCGTGCGGCACGAGCGGACCGTCGACGAGCGCCTCGCCGGCCTTGACGTAATCGCCGGCGTGCACCCGCAGATGCTTGCCGTGCGTCACGAGGTGCTCACGCTCGATGCCGCTCTCGTTCTTGACGACGATCGTCCGCTTGCCGCGGCGCTTCTCGCCGAGGAGTTCCACCTTGCCGTCGATCTCGGCCATGATGGCCGGATCCTTCGGCTTGCGAGCCTCGAAAATCTCGGTCACCCGCGGCAGACCGCCGGTGATGTCTTGCGTGCCCGACGCCTCGCGCGGCGTCTTGGCCAGCACGTGGCCCGCCGCGACCTTCTCGCCCGGAGCGACCTCGATGTAGGCCTTCTCCGGCAGGTAGTAGAAGTCGAGGATCTTGCCCGATTCGTCCTCGAGCACGACCTGCGGATGATAGACGCCCTTGTGCTCCATCACCATCCGCCGCGTGTGGCCGCTGGGATCCTTTTCGACGCGGAGCGTCTCCCCCTCGACCACGTCCTCGTACCGGACCTTGCCGGCCACCTCGGAAAGGATCGGGATCGAGTGCGGGTCCCACTGCACGAGCACCGCCCCGGCCTTCACCTCGTCGTTGTCCTTGACCTTGAGGATGGCCCCCGCCGGAATGTCGAACTTCTCGAGCTCGGCTCCCTTGGCGTCGACGATGGCGATCTCGCCGTTCCGGGCCAGCACCACCTGCTCGCCCTGCTCATTCTGCACGGTCCGCAGCCGGGTGAACTTCACGGTGCCGGCCCGCTTCGCCTTGCTCTCGCTTTCCTCGATCGCCCGCTGCCCCACGCCGCCGATGTGGAAGGTCCGCATCGTCAGCTGCGTGCCCGGCTCGCCGATGCTCTGGGCGGCGATGATGCCCACCGCCATGCCCTCCTCCACGAGCGATCCGGTGGAGAGGTCCATCCCATAGCACAGGCGGCAGACACCCAGCGGAGCCTCGCAGGTCAGCGGGCTGCGGACCTGGATCTTCTCCAGCCCCAGTTCCTCGATCTGCCGCGCCATCGTCGGCGTGATCAGCTCGTCCTCGTGCACGATCACGTTTTCCGTGATCGGGTTCACGATATTCGCCCGGCTGACACGGCCCCGGATGCTGTCGGCGAGACTCACCTCGACCTTCTCGCCCCGGTAGATGACCGTCTTGGTGATGCCCTGCGTCGTGCCGCAGTCGTGCATCGTCACCACCACGTTTTGGGCCACGTCGGCAAGCTTCCGGGTCAGATACCCCGAGTCGGCGGTCTTGAGCGCCGTGTCGGCCAGACCCTTGCGGGCGCCGTGCGTGGAGCTGAAGTACTCCAGCACCGTGAGCCCTTCACGGAAGTTCGCCTTGATCGGCGTCTCGATGATCTTGCCCGACGGCTTGGCCATCAGGCCGCGCATTCCGGCCAGCTGCCGGATCTGCTCGACACCGCCGCGGGCACCGGAGTGGGCCATGAGGAAGATCGGATTCACGTAGCCGGACCGCCGGCGATCGCTGGCGGTGTCCTTCTCCAGTTCGGCCATCATCTCCTTGGTGATCTCTTCGCGGGCATGCGTCCAGGCGTCGAGCACCTGGTTGTACCGCTCGCCGTCGGTGATCACGCCGCGCTGGTAGAGCTTCATGATCTTCATGACGCCCTTCTCGGCCTCGCCGATGATCCGCGTCTTGTTCGCGGGCGTGATCAGATCGTCGGTGGCGAACGACAGGCCGCTCTTCGTGCTCCAGCTGAAACCGACGCGGTTCATGTCGTCGAGCAGGTCGATCGTCCGCCGCCGGCCGAGGGTCTGATAGCAGTCGGAGATCACCCGCGCCAGTTCGCTGGACCGCATCGGGATGTTGTAGAACAGCATGCCCTTGGGCAGCACGGCGTTGAACAGCACGCGGCCCACGGTGGTCTCGATCACCGCTCCGGGCTTGCCGAGGGCCTCGACATCGGTCTTCAGCCGCCGCTCCGCCGGGAGCTTGACCTTGATCTTGGCGTGCGTGTCGGCCTTGCCCAGCGAGTGGGCGATCTCGACCTCTTCGAAGCTCTTGAACACCATTCCTTCGCCCCGCCGCCGCGGCAGCGACATCGTCAGGTAGTAGCAGCCCATCACCACGTCCTGCGAGGGCGAGATGATCGGCGCACCGTTGGCCGGGCTGAAGATGTTGTTCGTCGACAGCATCAGCGTGTGGGCCTCGACCTGGGCCTCGATCGAGAGCGGCAGGTGCACGGCCATTTGGTCGCCGTCGAAGTCGGCGTTGAAGCCCTTGCACACCAGCGGATGAAGCTTGATCGCGTTACCCTCGACGAGCACAGGCTCGAAGGCCTGGATGCCCATGCGATGCAGCGTGGGGGCACGATTGAGGAGCACCGGGTGGTTGCGGATCACCTCTTCGAGGATGTCCCACACCTCGGCATCCTTCCGCTCCAGCATCTTCTTCGCGCTCTTGATCGTGTCGGCATGGCCGAGCTCCTTGAGACGCCGGATGATGAACGGCTGATAGAGCTCCAGCGCGATCTTCTTGGGTAGGCCGCACTGGTGGAGCCGCAGGTTGGGCCCCACGACGATCACCGATCGGGCCGAGTAGTCGACCCGCTTGCCGAGCAGGTTCTCACGGAACCGACCCTGCTTGCCCTTGATCATGTCAGTGAGGCTCTTGAGCGGACGATTGCTCGAGGCGAGCACCGGCCGCTTGCAGCGGTTGTTGTCGAACAGGGCGTCGACCGACTGCTGCAGCATCCGCTTCTCGTTGCGGATGATCACTTCCGGCGCGTTGAGATCGACGAGCTTCTTGAGCCGGTTGTTGCGGTTGATGATCCGGCGGTAGAGGTCGTTCAAATCGCTGGTGGCGAAATTGCCGCTATCGAGCATGACCAGCGGACGGAGGTCCGGCGGGATCACGGGAATCACGTCGAGGACCATCCACTCGGGCTTGTTCTCGCTGTCGCGGATCGCCTCGACGATCTTCAGCCGGTTGACGAGGTCCTTCTTCTTCTGCTTGGAGTTCGTGGTCGCGAGTTCCTCGCGGAGCTCACGCGACAGGGTCACCAGGTCGAGCCCGAGGAGCAACTTGCGAACCGCCTCGGCCCCCATCTCCGCATCAAAACTGCCGTCGCCATAGGTCGCCCGGGCCTCGCGAAACTCCTCTTCGGACAGCAACTGCTGCTTCTTGAGGGGCGTGTCCTTGGGATCGAGAACCACGTAGTCCTGGAAGTAGATCACCTTCTCCAGGCTCGACGTCTTCATGTCGAGGAGGGCGCCGAGCCGGCTCGGCATCGCCTTGAAGAACCAGATGTGCACGACCGGTGCGGCGAGCTCGATGTGGCCCATCCGCTTGCGGCGCACGCGGCTGTGCGTGACCTTCACGCCGCAGCGATCGCAGATCATGCCCTTGTACTTCATGCCGCGGTACTTGCCGCATGAGCACTCCCAGTCCTTCTCGGGTCCGAAGATCTTCTCGCACATCAGGCCGTCCTTCTCCGGACGGTAGGTGCGGTAGTTGATCGTCTCGGGCTTCTT
>CAZJHQ010000040.1:0-28576 GCA_964545915.1 uncultured Candidatus Kuenenia sp.
CCCGCGGCGCGAGATTCTCGAAGGGGATGTCGAAGGTCTCTTCACCGGTGAGGCCTAGCTGCTGCCACGGCTCCGGCAGCACCAGCGGCAGCACGCCCATGCCGACGAGGTTCGAGCGGTGGATCCGCTCGAAGCTGGCCGCCAGCACGGCCCGCACGCCGAGGAGCATCGTCCCCTTGGCGGCCCAGTCGCGGGAAGAGCCGGTGCCATACTCCGTGCCGGCCAGCACGACCAGCGGCGTGCCGCGCTCGCGATACTTCACGGCCGCGTCGTAGACCGGCATCACGTCGGTGCCCGGCAGGAGCCGCGTCACGCCTCCTTCCGTGCCCGGCACGAGCAGGTTGCGGATGCGAATGTTGGCAAACGTGCCGCGGGTCATGACGCGGTCGTTGCCGCGGCGGGCGCCGTAGCTGTTGAAGTCGGCCGGCGCGACGCCGTGCTCGATCAGATACGTTCCGGCGGGGCTCGTCTTGGCGATGCTCCCGGCCGGCGAGATGTGATCGGTCGTCACGCTGTCGCCGAGCGCCAGCAGCACCCGCGCCCCGCGGACGCTCTGCGGGGGCCGCGGCTCGCGGGACAGCTCGGCCAGGAACGGCGGCTCCTGGATGTAGGTGCTCGTCGCGTCCCAGTCGTAGAGATCGCCCGCGGTCGTGGGCACGGCGTTCCACCGCGGGTTCGACTCCCAGACGTTGCCGTAGCGGGCCTGGAACTGGGCCGGCTGCACCGCCGCGGCCACGGTGTCGCGAACCTCGTCCGCCGTCGGCCAGATGTCCTTGAGGAACACCGGCCGGCCGTCGGTGCCGGTGCCGAGCGGCTCCGTGGCGAGGTCGATGTCGGTCGTGCCGGCCAGCGCGTAGGCGACCACCAGCGGCGGGCTGGCCAGCCAGTTGGCCTTCACGAGCGGATTCACGCGGCCCTCGAAGTTGCGGTTGCCCGAGAGCACGGCGGCGGCCACCAGATCCCCTTCGGTGACGGCCTTGGCCACCGCGTCGGGAAGCGGCCCCGAGTTGCCGATGCAGGTCGTGCAGCCGTAGCCCACCGTCTCGAAGCCCAGGGCGTCGAGATCCTTGTCGAGCCCCGACTTCTCCAGGTAGTCGGTGACGACCCGGGATCCGGGCGCCAGGCTCGTCTTCACCCACGGCTTGGTGGCGAGCCCCTTGGCGACGGCCTTCCGCGCCACGAGCCCCGCGGCCACCATCACGCTCGGGTTGCTGGTGTTGGTGCAGCTGGTGATCGCCGCGATCACCACGGCCCCATGGCCGATCGTGTCGGCGTGGCCGTTCTCCCGCACGACACCGGTGCGGGCCAGGGCCGGGCCCTCCAGCGCGAAGCCGCGCTTCGCCGTGGCCGCCGTGAGCGACTCGGCGAAGGTCCGCTTCACGTGCGTCAGCGGGACGCGGTCCTGGGGCCGCTTCGGGCCGGCGAGGCTCGGCACCACCGTGCCCAGGTCGAGGGCCAGCCGCTTCGTGAACTCCGGGATCGGCGCCGCGTCGGTGCGGAACATCCCCTGCTCCTTCATGTACCGCTCGACGAGCGTCACTTGCTCGCTCGGGCGGCCGGTGAGACGCAGGTAGGCGAGAGTCTCGTCGTCGATCGGGAAAAAGCCCATCGTGGCCCCGTACTCGGGGGCCATGTTGGCGATCGTGGCCCGGTCGGCGAGCGACATGCCCGTCAGCCCCGGCCCGAAGAACTCCACGAACTTCCCGACCACGCCCTCCTTCCGCAGGATCTCGGTCACGGTGAGCACGAGGTCGGTGGCCGTGGCGCCGGCGGGCAGGCGGCCCGTCAGTTCGAACCCGACGACTTCCGGCAGGAGCAGCGACAGCGCCTGGCCGAGCATCACGGCCTCGGCCTCGATGCCCCCCACGCCCCAGCCGACCACGCCCAGGCCGTTGATCATGGTCGTGTGGCTGTCGGTGCCGACGAGCGTGTCGGGCACGGCCACGGGCAGCGTCCGCCTCCCGCCCGCTTCGCGCTGGCCAGGATCCCGGAGGAAGACGCAGCCGGCGAGGTATTCGAGGTTCACCTGGTGCACGATGCCGATCGCGGGGGGCACGACGCGAAAGTTGCGGAAGGCCTGCTGGCCCCAACGCAGGAAGGCATACCGCTCGGCGTTCCTGGCGAACTCGATCTCCACGTTCTTCTCCAGCGCATCGGCGGCGCCGAAGTGATCGACCTGCACGGAATGGTCGATGACGAGGTCCACGGGCACGAGCGGATTGATCTTCGCCGGGTCGCCGCCGAGCCGCCGCATCGCCGCCCGCATGGCGGCCAGGTCCACGACGCACGGCACGCCGGTGAAGTCCTGGAGCACGACCCGCGCCGGCTTGAAGGGGATCTCCACTTCGGCCGGCTGCGCGGCGTTCCACGTCGCCAGGGCGCGGATGTCCTTCTCGGTGACCTCGTAGTCGTCACAGGTGCGCAGCAGCGCCTCGAGCACCATGCGGATCGAATAGGGCAGCCGCGCGGTGTTGGTCACCCCGGCGTCGTCGAGGGCGCGGAGGCGGTAGAAGGTGGCGGGGCCGGAACCGGTTTCGAAGGTCGAACGGGCGGAAAAGGGATCGGCGGGATGGGCTGCCATGGTCTCGTGGGGCAGGAGGAGCGGGGTGGCCGGAACCCGGCCGGCAAGCCGCGTATCGTAGCCGACCATGGCAGGCGGGGAGAAGGATCGTCCGAGACCGGCGACACCCAAAGAAAAGGCCCCGTGGCTGGGGAAGCCACGGGGCCGGTAGCGGCTATCGAGGTGTGGGTCTTTGGGGGGGGGAACAGCCGCTGAAGAGAACCTGTTGTGTTGTTGGGCCGCGGGCGTTTTCCTCGCGACTTCTCAAGCATACACCACGCTCCCCACCGATGTCCAACCCCGTTGTGGGCTTTTTGCAGGTGATTTTGGGGCGATTATGGCGATTTTTGCGCCCCGTGGGGGGTCGTCAGGACACGGTGCCGCGGTCGAGCAGACCGTCGATCAGGGCCGAACGGGTGTCGACGGGCGTCGTGCGTCGCTTCGCATCCGGCGCGGAGAGGATGCCCCGAGTCCGCATCAGTCGCCGGCCGCCGGACTGGGCGTCATAGCTGTTGAAGGCGATCGTCAACCGCTTGGCGGCGGGCACCTCGGCCCCCTGCAGTCGGAGGTGCGCCGGCTTTCCGTCGGCACCAGCCACGACTTCGAACGGCCAGAGCGTGCGATCGGAATCACGCACCTCCGCGTCCTCGGCCACGATCTGCAGCAATTCCGCCGCGGTCACCTCCGCGGTGACGAGCATGTTCTCGTAGGGGATGATCCGCCAGCAGTCGGCGACCGTCAGCGGGCCGGGATGGAGGTCGCCGGAGCCGAACGTGCCGTGGAACACGCCGTCCACGGCCACCTTCCGTCGTTCGAGCGCCCCCGCCAGGCATGCGCAGAGCAGGTTCGCGAGGCCGCTGCCGCGGCCCTTGCCGGGTATCAGCCGCGCCACCGTGGCCACCTGCCGCGCCAGGTCGGCGTCGGCCGCCTGGAGGTCGTTCCGGGCGAGGTCCAGCACCATGGGATCAGGTGCGAAGCGGTCGTCCATGAGGAGCGTGAACGCCTTGCGATCGACCAACTTCCGGGTGTCGAGATCGAACGTCAGATCGATCCGCCCGCAGTGGATGCCATGGTAGCTCGCCTGCGAGCAGAGCACGCCGTTCATCATCCAACTCGGCTGATTTTGGTGCGAGTGCCCGGCCAGGTAGACGTCGACGCCCTTCACGTCCTTGAGCAGCGTGCGGACGGGATTGGCGTAGTCGTCGTTGAACCGCCATCCCATGTGGCCCATGACGACGACGGCGTCGACACGCTCGCCGCGCACCTCGGCCACGGCGCGGGCGAGCACCGCGAGCGGATCGAGCGGTGCCGTGCCGCCGAGCGTTTCCGGCGACAGCCAGAACGGCAGCCCCGGCGTGATCAGCCCCACGAGGCCGATGCGAAAGCCGCCGACTTCGCGGACCGTCCACGGCTTCACGGCCTGCCACGCGCCGGCGAAGTTCCCCGGCACCGCGTCGCCGCGGGTGATGTTGGCCGTGAGGACCGGCGCCGTCGAATGCGCGAGCAGGGTTTCGAGCTTCTCCGGCCCCCAGTCGAAGTCGTGGTTGCCGAGCGTCCAGGCGTCGTAGCCCAGCCGGTTGAAGAGTTCGATCATCAACTGGCCGCCGCGGCGGCTGCTGACCGGGGTGCCCTGCACGACGTCGCCGACATCGACGGTGATCGAGTGGGGCGACTCCTTCCGCCACTGCCGGATGCAGGTCGCGCAGCGGGCCAGCCCCCCCACGTCGTCGAGCCCTTCGTACGTGCTCGTGGGGAGGATCCGGCCATGGAGGTCGGTGGTGTGGAAGATCGAGACGGTGCGGGCCCGGCCGAGCTCCGCGGCCGCAGTCAGCGCCGCCGTCGAGGCCCAGCCGGCGGCGGCCGACGAGAGAAACCGGCGACGGGGGACCGCTGGCTGCATGGTCACTCCGGGCATGGGGGGCGCTGGATTCCGTGCATTGTGACTGCCGCACCCTTGGCCGGCTACCTGAAGCCAGCCGGAGGGGGCATTTTTGTGCCGTTTCCCGCCTGGCGATCAGGCAAAACCCACGGTTTCAGCGTTCTTGATTCCACCTCGCACGGGTGGCACTATAAATACCCCAGAGTCCCCATTTTGACTACAATACCCCCCTCGCTCCGGAAGCATGACGCTGTCCCCCTCCACGGCTTTCAGCCGCCTCCTGGCCGTCGCCTTGGCTGCCTGGTCCATGCCCGTTCTGGCCGGCCCGCTGACGCCCGGCAATCTCATTCTTGTCGAGGTCGCCGGAACCGTTTCCAGTGCCGGGCCGATCACGATCCGCGAACTGACCGCCTCAGGCTCCACCGTGCAGTCGCTGGCTGTCAACTCCGGCAGCGGCGGAGGTCAGATCTCCGCGACGGCGACGTCCGAGGGCCAGATCAGCCTCAACGCCTCCCGCGACTCCTGGACGCTCGGCGTCTACATGCCGCCGTTCTCCGGCACCGGCAGCCTGGCGGTCCGCACGAGCGCGGATGCAGCCCGCGGCTTCATGACGATTTCGACCTCGGGATCGGTCTCGGCCACGGCCGCCCCGCTGGCCCTCGCGATCGGTGGCTCCACCGCCTACAGCGGCAACAACATTCGCAACGGCGTGCGGTCAGGGAACGACCTCTGGTTCGCTGGATCCGACGGCACCAACGCAGGCATCGTCACCTACTCCGGCAGCACCACGCTGGCTACGCGGGTGCAGAACGTGAATGCCCGCGTCGTCCAGGTGATCGACGGGAGGCTCTATTATTCGATCGGTTCCGGCACCACCGGACTGTATCGCTATGCGGGCTTACCCGGCGGTACGGCCAGCGCCACGGCCTGGCTCACGGGCGTGGCCGGCCAGGGAAGCAATCCGTACGACTTCGCCGTCGCGGCATCCGGTTCGACGGTCTACGTGGCGGACGCCTCGATCGGCGTGCAGAAGTTCACGTTCAACGGCTCCGCGTGGACGCACGCTTACAACTTTACCGCCAGCGGCGTCACCACCAACGCCGCCTTCGGGCTGGCCGTGGACTTCGCCGGCCCTGACCCGCGGCTCTTTTGGACGACACCGACCAAGGTGTTCACGGCGATCGACACGGGCAGCGCCGCGGTCGGGACGCCGATCGCCTCGATCTCGAGTGCGTCCGGTGCCTTCCGCGGGCTCGACATCGTGCCGGTGCCCGAGCCATCGACGCTCGCCCTCGCGGTCCTGGGCATGGCCGCCGCCGGGATCGCCGCCCGACGGCGGCGGCCCGTCTGATTCCCAACCACACGATCGAGGATGCACGCATGGATTCGCGCCCGGCCGCCTCCCCCCGGCGACGAAGTGGCTTCAGCCTCATGGAGCTGCTCGTCGTCGTGGCGATCATCGCGGTCCTCGTCGGCCTCCTGCTGCCGGCCATCCAGGGGGCGCGGGAATCCGCCCGGCGGGTGTCATGCCTGAACAACGTGCGGCAGATCGGGATCGCGATGCTGGGCTTTGAGACGGCCAATGGTTTCTTCGCCCCGGCCAATTCCACCGGCGCCGGGGCGATGTGGCCGCCACACAATCCGCGGGAACACGGCATGTTCGGGCTCCTCCTGCCGTATCTCGAGCAGGGCACCCTCTTCGGCACGCTGGGATACGACTTCGAGCAGGACTGGGACAGCTCCGTGAACCGCCCTGCCGCTCGGACGGTCATCGCGGCCTTCGCGTGCAGCAGCACGCCCGAAGGTCCGCGGACGATCACCGCGGCCAGATACCCCACCAACACCTTCCGGTCATGGCAGCCGGCCTGCAACGACTACGCGCCGCTGGTGGAGGTCGAGTCGCGGCTCCATGCCGCCCTCGGCATCCCCTATCCCGGCACACCGCGGAGCGTCGGCATGCTGCGGACCAACAGCCGCACGACCGCGGCCCACGTGCGGGACGGCATGAGCAACACGCTGGCGGTCGTGGAATGCGGCAACCGCCCGGCCCGCTACCTGCAGCGTGGGCGAATGGGCGTGCGCAGCGGCAGTGCGACCGGACCGTGCGCCGTCCACAACGACACGCTCCACGCGGCCTGGGCTGACAATGAGGCCACGCTCGCCCTCGATGGCGCGGACGCGACGACGGGGGTGCCGAACGGCGGGTGCTACCACACCGATGCCACGGGCCGCGTGCCCGCCACCGGCACGACCGGCGGCGGCCGGTGCGTGATCAACTGCACGAACTGGGACGAGCCGTACGCGTTCCATCCGGGGGGCGCCAGCGGGCTGTTCGGCGACGGCAGCAGTCGGTTTCTCGCCGCGGACATCGACCCGCAAACGATGATCGCCCTCGTCACCCGTGCCGGCGGCGAGCCGGTGACGGCGGATTAAGCCCAGGCCCCGGCGGCCCGCGGGGCCGTCTCGCCCCGGCATCACTCGACCGTCACGGAGTACAGATCTTCCCAGCTGGTGAAGTAGAGCGTCTTCCCGTCCTGCGAGAAGCAGAGGTTGGTGGCCGTGCCCTTGGGGACGGCCACGTGCCCGCGGGAGCGGCCGTAGACGTCGAAGCACTCCACCTTGCCCTCCGGAGTCAGGAACACGTCGCCGGAGTTCTGCACGGCGATGCCGTCGCCCTTGACGGGCACCCACGCCGCCTGGCTGCCCGTGGCGACGTCGAGGGAGCCGTCGCCGCGGATCGGGAAGCAGTAGACACCGGCCCGGCCCGGTTTTTCGTAGCTCGAAATCCCCACGTAGAGAAAGCGCTCCGCCGGGTCGAGCGCCATGCCGTTGGGATTGTGAAAATTCTCGTCCTGCTCCCCGTCGAAGACCACCGTCACTTTGCCCGTCTGCGGATCGAAGGCCGAAAGGCGGCCCTTCTCCGGATCCTTGAGCGTGGTGAAGGAGACGATGCCCCGTGACGAGACGGCCAGATCGTTGCTGGAAAACTCCCGGTCATTGGCGGCCCGCTCGCACAGGATCACCGGCTTGGCATTCTTGGAGCCGAGGTCCCACGCGGCGAGCTTGCCGCCGTGGAGGCCGTAGAACGTGCGGCCGTCGGGACCGATCCGGCCCCGGCCGGCCTCCGCCGAGACCAGTTCCGCCGCGGCCCCTGCGCCGCCCAGAACAAACCGCAAGAGCTCCTTCTTCTTGTTGTCGGCGAACAGCACGCTCGGCTCCTTGCGGCCCGCGAACTGCGGCAGCACCGCGGGCGTGTCGGCCTGCTGATACCCGGCGGCGAGCTGTTTCACCTCGCCGAACTTCACCGCCCCGACGGGCCGCGCCTGGGCGACGGGAAACGCCTCGGCCACGGAGACGACGCGAAACTCACCGGCCTTCCGCACCGTGTCGAGGCTCGGGAAATAATTTTCGATCCAGGCCGGGATGCGGTGAGTGGCGCCGGTCTGGTTGTCCTTCCACACGAACTCCCATTCATTCGGGCCGTGCGGGCTCGACCCCTGCACCTTGGCTACGGCGACGATCTCGAAGCGGCCGTCGGCCGAGCGGCACCCGTCGATGGAGGTCAGCGAATCTTCACCCGACGCAGCCGTCCCGGGCCCGCCACGGCGATGTACAGCGTGTCGTCGCCGACCGCGAGGCTGGAGATGTTTCGGGGCACGTCGAGGATCATGGCCCGCACCGACTTGCCGTCGGGCGTGATCACGGCCACCGCCTCGCCGGACGTATGGGCCTCCGTGCCGGCGAGATAGAGGTTGCCGTCGGCGTCGATCGCCAGGGCCTGCACCCGCCCCACCCAGCCCGCCAGTGTCTTGCTCCCGTCCTGGGCGGCCGGGAGTTCGGGCAGGTTCGGCTCGAGCTCGGGCGTGCGGATGAAGACCTCGCCGCGGCCCGGGCGGCCGTCGCCATCGAGCGGAAACCGCCACACGGTCCGGCTGCGGAGGTCGGGCAGCTTGGACGTCACGTAGAGAAAGTCCCGCCGCGGGCCGAAGGCGATGGCGCACGAATGCCCGATCGCCGGCTCCAGTTTCTCGGTCTGCCCCCGGGGATCGAGGAGACGGATCTCGCCGCCGGGAAAGTTCGTCCAGAAGATCGTGCCCGTGGGGTGCCCGAGGACGCGAAACGGCGAGCCCGGCGGGTCGGCTACCACGGGCTCCGTGGTGTCGCCGGCGAGCCGCTGCAGGCTGGCGGGGCGGCCGGCCACGACGAGGATCCGGCCTGCGGCATCGACGCCGACGCCGCCGGGATTCTCGACCTGGCAGACGTCCTTGAACGTGCCGGGAGGAAGGAACTCCACGATCCGATTGCCACTTCGGTCGGCGATCAGCAGCCGGCCCGCGTCCCAATGCATCTGCCCGGCGGCCAGCGTCGGGCTCTCCTCGATGATCGTGGCCCGGAGCACGCCTTCCGGTCCGGGCGTCGCCGCGAGGGCGACCGGCGCCGCGGTCAGCATCAGCATCGGCGTCAGCATCATCAGCAGCAGGCCGAGCGGTCGCATTCCGTGTTTCTCTGGGGGCGGCGAGTATCGTTGTCGTGGTGGGGAAGGTTACCATGAGCCCCGAAGATCCTTGAGCCTTCAGCGCGGAGTCGCCATGTTTCGAACGTTCCTGTGCCTGATCGTGGCGCTGGCGGGGGCCTCGTCGGCGGCGCTGGCCGCCGGGCCGGAGATGCTCTACGTGGGCACCTATTCCGGCAAGGAGAGCATGGGCATCTACCTGTTCGCCATGGATCCGGCGACCGGCGGCCTGGAGCCCCGCGGGCTGGCCGCAGAGGCCCGGCATTCGTCGTTTCTCTGCGTCGCCCCGCGGCGCGGAACGGTGTATGCGGTGTCGGAGGTGGGCATGTACGAGGGACAGCCGTCCGGAGTCGTCTCGGCATTCGCCATCGACCCGGCGACGCACCGGCTCACGCTCCTCAACAGGCAGGCCAGCGGCGGGCCGGGCCCGTGCTTCGTGTCCACCGACGCGGACGAGGCATTCGTGTTGGCGGCGAACTTCGGAGGCGGGAGCGTGCGGATGTTTCCCGTCCGCGACGACGGCAGTCTCGACGAGGGTTCGCGGATCCAGCAGCACGCCCCGGGCGTCGATTCCCAGGGCCGGCCCACGAAGCCGTTCGCCCACTCGATCATCGTCGACCCCAGCGGCCGCTTCGCCCTGGCCGCCGACATGGGCACGGACCGGATCTACGTCTATCGCATCGACCGCGCGGCCAAGGCCCTCGTGCCGCACGATCCCCCGGTCGTGGAGGTCGCGGCGGGAAGCGGGCCGCGGCACCTGGCGTTTCACCCCACCGCCGCCGTGCTGTTCGCCATCAACGAGAAGAAGCTCTCGATCACGTCGTTCGCCTTCGACGCCGCACGCGGGCGGCTGGAGTCGCTGGAGACCGTGCCCTTGGTCTCCCGGGGCCAGGCTCCCGGCAACTCGACGGCGGCCGAGGTGGCGGTCCATCCCAGCGGTCGGTTCGTTCTCGGTTCGGTCCGCGGCCACAACTCGATCTCCGTGCTGGCGTTCGACGCGGCCGCCCAGCGGCTGACGCCGGTCGGCACCTTCACCGACACGATCGACAAGCCGCGGAACTTCGTCATCGACCCGAGCGGCCGGTACGTGCTCGTCGGCAACCAGAACCGGGGCACCATCACGGTGTTTCGCATCGATCCGCAGACCGGCGAAATGACGCGGGCCGGCGACCCGACTCCCTGCCCGGCGCCCGTCTGCCTGCGATTCGCTCCCGCCAGCCGTTGACCGGCAGACCCCGACGCCGCGTCACGGCACCGCCGCACCGGCCACACCAATCGGTGCGACTCCGCATTCGTGCAGATGCTGGAGAAGGATCCGTTGCACCTCGGCGATCGTCTGCGGATGGTGATGCACGCGGGTGTGGCTGGCAGGCACCGTGATCTCGCTCACCGCTCCCGTGGTGTGGGCGCTGGCCGCCGGCACGACGCAGTCGTCGCCGCCGGCGAGCGAGTGGTGCGCCACGCCCACCACGGCATGCGTCGTCACCCAGCACGGCGGCCGCAGCCGCTCCACCGCCTGCAGGATCGACGAGTTCGGCCGCAGCAGGTCGACCGACGTCGGGAGCCGGCGCTCATAGTCGGGATGAAAGCCGCCCGGGTTGAGCCGCACCGCCTCCGCGTGGATGGCCTCCATTTCCGGCGGCTGCCGGACGGTCAGCGACGCCAGCCGCCCCACCCCCAGCGCCGCCAGCCCCGAGCCCCGGTGCGGGGTGGCGATGAACACGACACGCTTCACGAACGGCAGTGGATGAAAGAAATACCCCGGCGCGACCAGCCGCCGCGTCTCCGGCCGAAGGCGGATCTCCGCGAACGGCACGTCGGCGATCGCGTCCCACAGGGCCGTGCCCGGATCGACGACCTGCAGCTTCGCATGCAGCCCGCCCATGCTGTGGCCCACGAGCACCAACTTGCCGAGGGCCGGATCACGCCCCTGCGGATCGGCCGCGCGGACGGCCGCCTGGAGCTCCCGGCGAAGCACCGCCGACACCTGCAGGAACGACGCGCCGGTGGGATAGTGAAACACCCAGGGCTCGAACCGCCGGTGAAACACCGGCCAGGCCCGCAGCTCGTTGAGCATGTCAAACCACGTGCCCTCGTCGCTGGCCAGGCCGTGGATGAAGACGACCGGGATGCGGCCGGGGCGATGGGGTTCCAGGATCTCCAGCCGGGGCTGCGTGTCGCCGCGGCCGAACGGCTGAACGAAGCCCTCGATCCCGCCGGTCTTCGGCATGCCGGCGAGCATGTCGAGGAGCGGAGCCGTGAGATCCGCGGCGAGATGCGGCTTGGCGGGGCCGATGTGGACGGCCGCGATCTCGACGGGATTCGCCAGATCGAGGACCGCCGCGGCGTGATCGCGATACACCGGCCCGGCGAATTTCTGCAGGAAGTTCTCCGCGCCCGGCATCCGGAAGCGAAGCACCGCCGTCGCCGCGAGCGACTGCCGCTGCGGGGCGAACTGCCGCAGGGGATCATCCGCGCGGTTCGCCGCCACCCGCACGACCACGGGAAGGCCGAAGCCGGGCCGCACGTGCCGGCGGGTGATCCGCGTGTCGTCGGCCTGCCCCTCGGGCTCGATCGAGGCGATCATCCCGGGCTCGATTGGCAAGGCCTTCGGCTGCCAGGGCACGAGCACGGGCTTCGTCGCCGTGCCGATCCACAGGCCATCCGACGTCAGTCGGCCATGACACCGGGCGGCCTCGAACAGGCCCGCCAGCGAGTCGGCATACACCTCCGCCGCCTGGGCCAACACCTCGGCCGACTCCGGACACGTCCAGACGGCGTTCCATGCCTCCTCGCAGGAGACGTAGTAGCCGTCGACGGCCTGGCGGCGGTGCTGCCGCAGCATCGCGCAAGACGCCTGGCCGTGCTCGCGGGCCCGCCGCAGGTGCCCTGCGGCGACCTGCCGGGGCGAGACGGGGGCCGCCGCCTCCTGGGCGGCCGGCGCCCCGTCACACCACAGCGCGACCGCCACCGTCGCGGCGAGCAGGAATCTCATGCCCCCTCCCCCGCCCCCCTCATCGACAGGCCACCCGGAAAGCCCCTTCGATTCGGCAGCACCCGACAGGGTTTTCCCCGCTTCCCCGGCCAAGCAGACTGCTGAACAAGTCTGCCCGAGCAGGATGCGATGGCGATCGACCCAGGAAACCCTCGGCGTTTCCTGCTGTCGATCAAGTGGAAAAGGCCATGGAGGGCTTTTCCACGGACGGCCTGCCGCGGCAGACCTCACAAAATCCTCATGGTTCTCGTGTCTTCTCTGGTCCGAAGAGCGGCAAAGGTTGCCGACGCGCCGTCCATCGCTCCTGCCACGCCCGCCGGGATCAGCATCATGCCCGAGATGAACACCCGTCGCGTGCGGGGCTTCACGATGGTGGAACTGCTGACGACGATCGCCCTGCTCTCGATGCTCCTCGCGATCCTGCTCCCCGCCGTGCAGTCGGCCCGGGAGACCGCCCGCCGCTCACGGTGCGCGGGGAACCTGCGGCAGATCGGTCTCGCATCCCTCCACTACCACGACGCCAAAAAGGCCCTGCCCCCCGGGCTCACACAGGAACGCATCCACGACGAACTGCAGGGGCATTCCGCGTTCTACTTCCTGCTGCCGTTCCTCGAGGAGAAGGCCGTCTTCGATCAGATGGACGCCCGCGTGCCTCGCAACAATGTCACCCCCGTGGCCGGCACCAAGGCGGCGGCGGCCCTGCCGATTCTCGTCTGCCCGAGCGACGTGTTCGCGGCCGGCAACCCCTTCGACGCGACCGACGGCAACCGCTACGGCGTGACCAGCTACCGGGCCAACGGCGGCAGCCGCCCTGTCGCCGCCGCGGAAGCGACCAACGACGGCACCTTCATGGCGACGGGCAGCCAGGCCCGCCGCGCCGCCACGGCGGCCCCCGGACAGGTCGTGCGGCTCGCGCACATCACCGACGGCGTCGCCAAGACGCTCCTGTTCGCCGAAACATCCCACGCCGACGAAGGCTTCGACACGTTCTCCGCGATCGGCCTCAACGGTGGGCAGCCGATCGCCCATTGGTCGCGATGGTATCCGGGGGGCGACGACTCCGGCCTCGGTCACGTGATGTGCGGCGCGTTCGCGCCCATCAAATACCAGACGCCGTTCCGACACGGCGAGCCGGGTGCCCCCGCGACCCCCAGCGACTGGGCGGTACATCAGGACCGACGGCTGGCCGCCATCGGGAGCCAGCACCGCATGGGAGCCAACGGCGTGTTCGCCGACGGCAGCGTGCGGCTGCTCGAGGAATCGATGGAGGAGTCGGTGCTCACGCTGATCTGTCGTCGTGCCGACGGCCAGCAGATCGCGAATCTGCCGTAACGACCTGGCCGCCGGGTTCCGCCCATCCTCCAACCGCACATTGCGGCGCGATGCCGGCTCTCACCCGCGGTCCGCCGCGTGCTCTTCGGCGACCAGCTCCAGGTCCGTCGCCAGATACTTCACCGTCGCCGATGGCGCGAGGTTGAAGAACACCCGGCCATCGGTCATCCACCGGGTGCCGTCGTGGAGAAACTCGGCCGTGGCGGCCCGCACGTTCGAGACGGCCTCCACGTGCTCCATGCCGCCCCCTTCGATCGCCTCGAAGCTGACCTCGATCGCCACCAGAGCCTTGAGCCGGCGGGTGCGGCGGTCGCGGGCGTAGATCACGTCGTCGTCGAAATCCACGTCGGTCCAGCGCAGCCCGCGCGGCTTGCCCGTGGCCGCCGCCCGCTCGATGAACCGGGCCTCGAGGAGTTCCCGCTGGCGGTGGAAGTCACGCTGGGCACGGGCCAGCTTCTCGGCGGCGCGGGCGGCCCGCAGTGGCCGGGTGGCCATGGCGATCGCCACGCCGGCCACCACGGCGATGGTGAACGTGGCGATGAGCTGGACGAGATCGACCACGTGATGGCTCCGCGAGTGACGGCCACACGCCCTGGCAGGCTGTACCAAGTCTGCCCGAGCAAGGATGCGAGGAATGCAGACCGGTGGAAACACTCGGCGTTTCCACCGGTCGGCCACGTGGACAAAGACCATGGAAGGCTTTGCCCACGTCCGCTTCAGTGTACGAGCCCGCGGCGAACCGGCAAAAGATGGCCGCCGCCGCGGCTACACTGCGGCCTGTTTTTCCCGGAGGACAGCATGAGAAAGTCGGGCCGTGAGTCGGGCGGAACGCCGGTGGGCGCCCACCAGTCGATCGCCGGCGGCTTCGCCAAGGCCGTGGAGCGGGCCGTGGAGACGGGCTGCGAGTGCCTGCAGATCTTCACCCGCAACGTCAACCAGTGGAACGTGTCACCGATCGATCCGGCCGCGGCCGCCGCCTTCCGCGCGGCTGTCCGCGACGCCGACCTGGCCTGCGTCGTCGCCCACGATTCCTACCTCATCAATCCTGCCGCCGCCGCCGACCCGCTCCGCGACAAGTCGATCGCCGGCCTGGTGACGGAGCTGGAGCGGGCTGAGCAGCTCGGCATCCGCTGGGTCGTCGCCCATCCGGGCGCGGCGGGCGAGCAGCCACTCGATCGTGCGCTGGCCCGCGCGGCCGACGGCATCGCCGCGGCGCTCGACCGCACGAGCGGGCTCGCGGCCGGGATCCTCGTCGAGACCACGGCCGGCCAGGGGTCGTGCCTCGGGGCGACGTTCGCGGAGATCGCCGCGATCCTCGACCGCATCGACGCCCAGGCGGCCCGGCGACAGCGGGTCGGTGTGTGCCTCGACACCTGTCACGTGTTCGCCGCCGGCTATCCGCTCCATCCGCCGGCGGCCCTCGACGACACGCTCGCGGAGTTCGACCGCCTGATCGGCATCCGGCGGCTGAAATTGATCCACGCCAACGACTCGAAACGCGAACGCGGCTCGCGGGTGGACCGGCACGAGGAGATCGGCAAGGGCAAGATCGGCCAGGCAGCGTTCGCGGCGATCATGAACCACCCCCGGCTGGCCGGGATACCGATCGTGCTGGAAACGCCGAAGGAGGGCCCCGACGGCAAGCCGACGCCGGCCAATGACCGCCGCAACCTCGCCCTCCTCCGCCGCCTCGCGGGCCGGTAAACCGGCCGGTGTTCATGCGGTCAGGCTCCAGACTGTCCCCCAAGAAGCCCCGGGTGGAAACCCGGGGACTCCGGGCACGAAAACCACCCCGCCGTCCACGCCGCACGACGGCGAACGCTTTCCCGGTTCAAACCCATATGGCATGGCAGCCGGGAAGAGATGCGACGCGGAGTCCCCCGGCTTCCGCCGGGGGCTTTTTGTGCGAGTGGCGTGCAGCCCCAAGAAGCCCCGGGTGGAAACCCGGGGACTCCGGGCACGAAAACCACCCCGCCGTCCACGCCATGCGGCCCGGGACACCCCCCGACCCCACGGTTACGCCTCGGGCGGAATCTCGCTGCCGTGCGGGTCACTGCTCACCGCGCCCAATTCGGCCTCGATCCGTTGCCGGACCGCGGCGCCCAGGTGATGCTCCACCCATTCCGCCGGCGGATGGAGGTGGTCCGTCGGCAGCTCGACATGCCGGCCCAGCCAGGCCTCCCAAAGGCGGTGCGACCGCACCACCATCTCCGCGTCCCGCCGCCCGCGCGGCGTGAGCCGCCAGCCCGCCGGCCCGCGCTCGATGTCGCCCGCGGCCCGCAGCCACAGCCCGGCCGCCCGCCCGCGCAGCGTCGCCGGCGGCGCGGCCGCCACGCCGCTCTCCTCGCCGCGCCACAACGCCGCGAGCACGTCTTCGCACGCCACCCGCCAGCGGAAGCCCGCCGCGGCCAGCGCCCGGGCGACGATGCCGTCCTCCGGGGCGAGGAAGGCGGCGGCGAGATACTCGAGCCCGAGCACCACCGCGATCGCGCCCGCCTCGTTGACCGACCAGCGCCAGGCGGCGAGGTAGCCGAGGCAGGCGCCGGCGATCGCCAGCAGCACCGCCACGAACGCCACGTGGTGCAGCCGGCGCACGAGCAGCTCGGCGGCGGCCGCCGGCACCACGAGGAGCGCCACCACGAGGATCGCGCCCACCGCCTGGAAGCTGGCCACCGTCGCCAGCGCCGTCGCGGCGAGCAGGCCGCCGGTCACCGCCGCCACGGGCAGGCCCGCGGCCCGCGCGGCCTCCGCGTCGAAGGCGGTGAACACCTGCAGCTTCCAGGTGGCCCACGCCGCCGCGACGAGCAGGGACAGCACCAGGCCGCCGCCGATGAACGCCCGCGGCACGGGGAGGCCGGCGAGGTCGATCGTGTCGAAGGGCACGAACGTGAGGTCGCCGGCGAGGATGCAGGCGGCGTCGAGATGGGCGCCTCGGCCGGCCGCCGTGACCAGCGCGACGCCGAGGGCGAACATCGTCGTGAACACCACGCCGGCGCCCGCGTCCTCCGCCACGCCCCCCGCGGCCCGCAGCGCCTGCGTGAGCCACACCGTGACCAGCGCGGCGGCCAGCGCCCCGGCGAACACGGCCGGCCCTCCAGGCCGGCCGCCCGCGAGCGCCGCCACCACGATCCCGGGCAGCACCGCGTGGGCCAGCGCGTCGCCGAACAGGCTCATGCGGCGGACGACCAGCAGCGTGCCCACGAGGCTGCAGGCGGCGGCGGTGACGGCGGCCGTCGCCAGCGCCCAGCCATGCAACGCCCACTCGCCACCTTCCAGTGACGCCAGCGCGGCGGTCATGAGCCCTCCTGCCGCCGGCGCGGGGCCACGACCAGGGAGACCGCGAAGATCGTCGCCGCGGCGAGCACGACCAGCGGACCGGTCGCGAGGCCGGGGCGGGTGGCGCTGACGAACGTGCCGACCACCGCGGCCACCAGGCCGAACAGCCCCGCCAGCATCAGCATCGCGGCCACGCGGTCGGTCCACAGGCGGGCCGCTACCGGCGGGATCACCACCAGCGCGGTGACCAGCACCGCCCCCACGGCCGGCAGCCCGGCGACGACCATCGCCGCCACCAGCGCCGCCACCAGCGCGTCGATCCAGTCCACGGGCCAGCCGCCGGCCGCCGCGAACGCCGCGTCGAACGCCACGAGCGTGATTTCCTTGAGCGCCGCCGCCACGACGAGCACGGCCGCCAGCGACACGCCCGCCAGCACGGCGGCGTCGCGCGCGGTGATCGCGGCCGCGTGCCCGAGCAGGAACTGCTCCAGGCCGCCGCTCCCCGCCAGGCCCCACCGCGGCAGCCCCGAGACCAGCGCGATGCCCAGCCCGAACGACACGCCGATCACGATCCCAGTGGCCGCGTCGTCTCGCGTGCGGGTGAACCGTCGGATGAGCACGAGCACGCCGAGCGCGGCCAACGCCGCCACGAACGCCCCGGCGAGCAGCGTCGGCAGATCGCGGCGGCCGGTGGCGAGAAAGCCACAGGCCACGCCCGCGAGCGTGGCATGGGCGGCCGCGTCCCCCACCAGCGGCCGCTTCCGCAGCAGGGCGAGGCTGCCCACGACGCCAGCCGCGAATCCCACCGCCGCCACGCCGCCGGCGGCGACGAGCGTGTTGGGGGCGGTGATGGCGGACATCCACGGGACAGTCATGGCGTGCGGCCCCGGGCGGCGACGGCGCGGCCGATCTCGTCGAGGACGTCGAGCTGGCCGGCGTAGGTGCGGCGCAGGTTTTCGGGCGTGAGCACGGCGGCGGTCGGCCCCGCGGCCACGAGCCGCCGATCGACGAGCGCGACACGGTCGAACCACTCCGCCGCCGTCCGCAGGTCGTGGTGCACGACGACCACGAGGCTGCCGCCGGCCTCGAGGTCGGCGAGCACGCGGAAGATCTGCTCCTGCGATCGCACGTCCACGCCCGCCATCGGCTCGTCGAGGAGGTAGATCTCCGCCCGCTGGGCCAGCGCCCGGGCGAGGAACACCCGCTGCTGCTGCCCGCCGGAGAGCCGGCCGATCTGCCGGCCGGCGAGGTCCGCCAGGCCCACGCGGTCGAGGCATGCGGCGGCGAAGTCACGGTCTTGCCTGCCCGGTCGCCGGAACCAGCCGAGCCGGCCATAGGTGCCCATCAGCACGACGTCCATCACGTTCACGGGAAAGTCCCAATCGACCGTTTCCCGCTGCGGCACGTAGCCGATCCGGCCGCGAACCTGGTCCAGCGGCAGTCCCAGGAACCGCACCGATCCGGCCACGAGCGGCACGAGGCCCAAGGCCGCCTTCAGCAGGCTGCTCTTGCCGGCGCCGTTGGGCCCGATCACGCCGAACAGGCACGGCTCCGCGATCGTGAGATCGACGTTCCAGAGGACGGGCTTCCCGCCGTAGGCGACGGTGACGTCGTGAAACTCGAGCAGCGGGGCCGCGGGGCGTGGGGCGGAGCCCATGTCACCCGCCTCCGTCGTGCAGCGCCCCGACGATCGTCTCGACGTTCGCGGTCAAGGCCGCGGCCAGCGTGTCGGCGCCGCTGCCCGGCTCCCCCAGTGAATCGGAATACAACCGCCCGCCGATGGCGACGGCCTGGCCGCGGGACCGCGCGCCTTCGATGAGTGCCGCCACGTTGCGGTCGGCCACGCTCGTCTCCACGAACACCGCCGGGATGCCGCGCGACACGAGCAGCTCGACGAGCCGGTTCACGTCGTGCAGCCCGGCCTCGCTTTCGGTGCTCGTGCCCTGCACGCCCACCACCTCGATGCCATACGCCCGGCCGAAGTATCGAAACGCGTCGTGCGCCGTGACCAGCACCCGCCGCCGCTGCGGGATCGTCGCGATCCGGCCGCGGATCTCGGAATCGAGCGTCACCAGCGTTGCGGCATGGGCCGTCGCCCGTGCGCGATACTCCGACGCGCCCCCCGGGTCGATCCCGGCGAGCGCCTCGGCCACCAGCGGCGGGCAGAGACTCCACAACCCGGCGTCGAACCAGACGTGCGGGTCGAAAAGATCGTCGGTCACGGGCAGCAGCCGTTCGCGGGGAAGCCTGTCGCCCACCGCCAGCACCGGCCGCCGCGTGCCGAGCCGCTCCAGGAGCGCGGCCAGGCGGCCCTCGAGTTGCAGGCCGGACGCCACGACGAGATCTGCCCGCGCCAGGCGGTCGGCGTCGGCGGGGGTCGGCCGGTAGGAGTGCGGATCGATGCCCGGGGCCATGAGGCACTCGACCACGGCCCGGTCGCCAGCGACCTGGCGGACGAGATCCGCGACCACGGTCGTCGTGGCCAGCACCCGCGGCTTGCCGGCCGGCCGCGGCGGCTCCGACGCCCGACAGCCAGCCATGGCGACCACGGCGGCCACGAGCAGCGGGGCGATTTTTTTTGAGTGTCCAAAAAACATTTTTTGATGCCTCAAAAATCATACGCTCGCGGCCGGACGGCCCGCAATGTCCCTGCAAGCCGCACGGTCAGGGGGCATTCCCGGCCGTGAACCGCGCCGATCGACCGGCGCGTTGACCATTTCAAGCGGCATTCTTAAGGTCAGGAGATCCGCTCCGGCACTGGGAGGCGACGCCGTGGATTCAACCTACTTCAAGCGGTTTCGGATGGAGACCGAGGTGGGGCCCTTCCGGCCGCCACCAGACCTGCCGCCGGGCTACCGCTTCGTGCCGTGGAACGAGGCCGTGCTCGACGCCCACGCGCGGACGAAGTGGCGGGCGTTTCGCGACGAGATCGACGCCCTGGTGTTCCCCTGCCTCGGTGACGCCGAGGGCTGCCGCCGCCTGATGCGGGAGATCCGCAACAAGCCGGGCTTCGTGCCCGAGGCGACCTGGCTGATCGCCCGCGGGCAGGGCCCCGAGGAGATCCAGTGGTGCGGCACGATCCAGGGGGTCGCGGAACGGGGCGGCCTGGGCATGATCCAAAACGTCGGCGTCGTTCCTGGGCATCGGGGGCTGGGCCTGGGTGCGGCCCTCGTCCGGCGGGCGATCGCCGGGTTTCGCAGCCATGGCCTGCGGGGGGCGGGCCTGGAGGTCACGGCGGAAAACTCGCGGGCCGTCCGCCTGTACCAGCGGCTCGGTTTCCGCCGGACGAAGACCGTGTACAAAGTGGTGGATTCCGCGGCGGCCGACACCGCCCTGGCGGAACCGGCACTTCTGTAGGCGGCAGGAACGTTGAAGCAGACTCTCTTCTCGGCGACGCTCGACAACGGGATCACGCTCCTCGGCGAGGAACTGCCCGGCGTCGAGTCGGTCGCGATGGCGTTCCACGCCCCGGCCGGCGCCGTCCACGACGGGCCCGGCCGCAGTGGTCTGGCGACGCTCGCGGGCGAAATGTGCCTGCGCGGCGCGGGCCCGCGAACCGGCCGCCAACTGGTCGAGGCCCTCGAGGCTGCGGGCGTCCAATGGTCCCAGGCCGTGTCGTCGAGCCATGCAAGTTTTTCCGGAGCCATGGTCGCGCGGCAGCTGCCTGAAGCGTTGCCGGTCTATGCCGACATCATCCGCCGCCCCAGCCTGCCCGAGGACCAGCTGGAGGCCGCCCGGCAGATGGTGCTGCAGAACCTCGCCGGCATCGAGGACGATCCGGGGCATCGGGTGATGACCACGCTCCGCCAGATGCACTTCCCCGCCCCCTGGGGCGCGCCATCGGAGGGGCTCACGGCCGACGTGGAGCGGCTCGACGGCGCCGCCGTCCGCGGCTTCATCGCGGCCCACGTGCGGCCCGCCGGCACGATCATCGCCGTCGCCGGCCGCATCGACTGGGACGACTTCGTGCGGCGGATCGAAGCCCTGTTCGGCGACTGGCGGGCGGGCGACGCGGAGGCCGTGACCCCCGGCCCGCGCGGCCCGCGGCTGCGGCACGTGCCCCACGATTCGCAGCAGACGCACGTCGCCCTCGCCTGGTCGGCGCCGCCGTATCGGAGCGACGAGTCCTATGAGGCCACGGCGGCGTTGGCCATCCTCGGCGGCGGGTCGAGCTCGCGGCTGTTCACCGAGGTCCGGGAGCGGCGCGGCCTGTGCTACAGCGTGTCGAGCGGCTACCAGACCCACCGCGACTTCGCCATGGCCCTCGGCTACGCCGGCACGACCGCGGCCCGCGCCCAGGAGACGCTCGACGTGATGCTCGCGGAGATCGACCGGCTGCCGGGCACGATCACCGCCGACGAGGTCGAGCGGGTCAAGGCCCGGGCGAAGAGCGGCCTGGTGATGCAGCAGGAGTCGAGCGCGGCCCGGGCCGGCGCCATCGCCCGGCAGTGGTATCACCTCGGCCACGTCCGCACGCTGGCGGAGGAACTGGCCCGTTACGACCGGCTGACCGTCGACTCGATCGAGGCCTGGCTGGCGGCCGGCCCGCCCCGCGACCTGACGGTGGTCTCGCTGGGCCGTGAGCCCCTGGAGGTGCCCCGTGCCCTTTCTGCATGAGCGGCTCGACAACGGCCTGGATGTGGTCGCCGAGACGAACCCCGCCTCCCTGTCGACGAGCGTCGGCTTCTTCGTGAAAACCGGATCGCGGGACGAGACCGATGCCCTGTGGGGCACGAGCCACTTCCTCGAGCACATGGTCTTCAAGGGCACGCCCGACCTGCCGGGCGACGAGATCAACCGCCGTCTCGACCGCATGGGCGCCAGCGCCAATGCCTTCACCAGCGAGGAAGACACCGTCTACTACGCGATCGTCCTGCCGGAGCAGCAGACGGAGGCGGTGGAGCTGCTGGCGCGGATGATGCGGCCGGCGTTGCGGGAGGAGGATTTCGCCACCGAGAAGCTCGTCATCTTGGAAGAGATCCGGATGTACGACGACCAGCCGCCATTCGGGGCCGACGAGCGGTGCCGGGCCGCCTTCTTCGGCGGTCATCCGCTGGCCCGCAGCGTGCTCGGCACCGTGGAGTCGATCCAGGCGCTGCCGGTCGAGGCGATGCGTGACTACCACCGGCGCCGCTACGCGCCGGGCAACATGGTCCTGGCCGCAACCGGGGCGGTCGACTTTCCGGCGCTGGTCGCCGTCGCCCGCCGGCTGTGCGGCGCCTGGGAGCCGCAGCCTGCGGCCGAGCGGCTCATCCCGGTGCCGGCGGCGGCCGTGTCGCGGGAGTCGATCGTGCGGCCGACCGCCGCGCTGGAGTATGCCGTGCGGATGTCGGCCGGCCCGGACGAGCGCAGCGCCGATCGGTTCGCCGCCAAGCTGCTGGCGACCGTGCTGGGCGACTCGTCCGGCAGCCGCCTCTACTGGGCCTTGGTCGACTCGGGCGTGGCGGAGCAGGCGTCGCTGCACCATCACGAGTTTCTCGACGCCGGGCTGTTCGTCACGCAGTTGTCCTGCGACGCCGACGACACCGACGGCCTGCTGGACCAGATCCTCGAGATCTACGGCGACGCCGCGGCCGGCGGGATCACGGCCGCGGAGTTCGGGCAGGCCCGCAACAAGGTGGCCAGCCGGGTCGTGCTCTCGGGCGAACGGCCCCGCCGCCGGCTCTTCGAGGTGGGGGGCGAATGGGCCCACGCCCAGGTCTACCGCTCGGTGGCCGATGCGCTGCGGATCGTGGAGTCGCTCACCCGCGACGACCTGCACCGTGTCGCTGCGACCTGGCCGCTCACCGGAACGGCGGCGACCGTGCTGGCCGGTCCCCGGCCGGCCTGACACCTGCGGGAACGACCCTCATCCGGCATCCTTCCGCCGCGGCCGCGGCCTGGTCATAATTTCGCCTCAGGCCCGACGCCCTCCTGCAGGTCCTCTTCATGCTCGTGCTGTTCGCCGAAAACCGCTGGCTTATCGCCCTGCCGCCGATCTGGCTGCTGGGGGCCGGCGCCCTCGTGGCGGTCGTGGCGATCCTGGCCGTCTATGCCCTGCTCCGGGCCGTCGCCCCCCGGTCCGCGGCCGAGGCCCGCGCCAGCCTCCGCGACGGCTTCCTCGGCCCGCTGGCATGGCTGCTGCTGACGTTCTCCGCCATCGCCGTGGCCTTCGCGCCGCTGGTGCCCCTGGGGCAGATCGGGCGGTCGCTGCAGCGGTTCGTCACGGCCGACAGCGGCACGCGGACGGTCACGATCGCGCCGGGCGCGGCGTTGCAGGACATCACACTCGGCTTCCGCCCCCAGGAACTCGAGCGGATCGATCTCCAGGCCGCCGGCCGAATCGTCGTGCGCACACAGCAGCCGATCGAGGGGTTCGCGCTGTCCAAGGTGCCGGATGTCGACCTCGACCCCGGCACCTCCTGGACGTGGAAGCGTGCCGAGGGGGCCACGAACCCCTTCCTCGGTCAGCGGGCCACGCTCCAGGCGACCAACGCCTCCGATCGGCCGGTCGATCTCACGATCCGCTGGCGGCTGGTGCCGGAGTTTCCGCAGGCGGCCATCCTGCCCTGGACGGCGGCGGTGCTGGGCGCGGTGGCGGCCGTCTACGCCGCCTTCCGGCTCGGGGCCCGGCGCATGGCGGCGGTGGCGGCGGCCACCACCAAGGAGGCGATCGGCCAGCCGGTCTTCGCCGTGGCGCTGATCGCCGGCGTCGCGCTCCTCTTCGCCTTCATCGTCATTCCCTACAACACGTTCGGCGAAGACGTGAAGATGCTCAAGGACAGCGGTCTGACGCTGATCAAGGTCCTGGCGCTGCTGGTGGTGGTGTGGACGGCGAGCGTGGCCGTGGCCGACGAGATCGAGGGCCGCACGGCCCTGACGGTGCTCTCCAAGCCGCTCACCCGCTGGCAGTTCGTGATCGGCAAGTTCATCGGCCTCGCCCTCGTCGCCCTGCTGGTGTTCATGATCCTCGGCGGCGTGCTCCTGGCGACGACGAGCCTCAAGGTCGTGTACGACGCCCGCGAGGGGGCGAAGGTCGATCCGCTGTGGAGCGACTGCGCCGGCGAGATGATCACGGTCGTGCCGGGCCTGGTGCTCGCGCTGCTGGAGACGATCCTCCTGGCGGCGGTGAGCCTGGCCGTATCCACGCGGCTGGGCATGGTGCCGAACCTGATCATCTGCTTCACGGTCTACGCGCTCGGCCATCTGGTGCCGATGATCGTGCAGTCGAGCGTCGGCAAGTTCGCGATCGTGCGGTTCGTCGGCAAGTTGTTCGCGACGCTCCTGCCGGTGCTGGAGCACTTCACGATCGATGCGGCGGTGGCCGGCGGCGTGCCGGTCCCCTGGGGCTACCTCGCCTGGGCGGCCGTCTACGCCGGCCTCTATTCCGCCATCGCCCTGCTGGTCGCCCTCGTCCTCTTCCAGGACCGCGACCTGGCCTGACGGCTGCTACCGCACGAGGCCGGTGCGGGCGCCGACGCCCACCATGCTGGAACCGTCAGTGGCGGTGCCCGGCATCGACCACCAGCCCCCGTCCACGGACCGCGCCGCCTGGGCCTCCGCCTTGCCGTCGATGAAGAACGTCGCCCCGCGGCGCAGCCGCCGCTCGAGCCGCGGGCCGACCTCGATCCCGAGCATGCCCCCCTCACTGCGCCGGCCCAGCGTGGTCCGCAGTTCGAGCCGCTCACTGCCTTCCGGATGGTCGTTCGACAGGCCGATGCGGCCGACCCAATGCGACGGCCCCTCCGTGACGCGGTCCTGATCGGCACGCACGCCCGCCGCGACGTCGAACCGATCGATGCGGCTGCGGACTTCGGCCGCGATCGGCGACTGCAGATCCCGCTGGTTCGGGCCTTGCACCGACAGGCCGCGGAACTCCAGCCCCGGCAGAATCTGCTCCTGTTCTTCCGATGCGGGGCGGATCTCGCCGGCACGACGCAGCGCCGCGGCGATCGATCCCTCCCCCTCGAAACCGGCCAGCCCGAGCCCGGTGAACGTCTCGACTGGCGGCGCCTGCCGCGGAGCATCCGCGGCCGACGCGGGCATGCAGACGGCCAGCAGCCAGGCGAGGAAAGCGGTGCGCAGGATGCCGTGCATGGTGCGGACTCCGGGCCGGGGATGGCGGCCCCTCCCGATCTTTATCGGCATCGGTCCGTCCCCAGTTGCCCTGCGACCTTGCCGGTCGCGTGAGGCGGGACAGTCAGGCGATCTTGCGACGGGGGTAGAGCGGGATCGTGCCGGCGGCACGGCCCCCGGCGGTTTTCCCGAAGCGGGTCGTTTCCAGGGCTTCGAGCACCCGGGCGGCGATCTCGACGGCGGCCGCGCCGGCCGCGGCGGTCACCAGCGGCTGCCGCCGCGTGCGGACGGCGTCGAGGAAGTCGTCGTGCTCGCAGGCGATCGCATTGGCATCGGCGACCGCCACCGTCTCCAAGGGGAGGATGTCGGCGAAGAACCGCTCCTTCATGCCGCCGCGTTCGGCCGGCGGCACGGCGTCCGCCACGAACGATCCGTCGCGGACCGCCGCCGACGGCTCGATCACGTCCACGGTCTTGGCGTTGAAGTCGACCGACGCGATGCCCGACTCGGACCACATCGTCAGCGAGCGGCGGACGACCGGATTGATCCGCGAGGCGGACAGGTCGGCGACCAGCCCGGAGGCGAAGACGAGCCGTGCCCGGGCGGCGTCCTCGTGGCCGCCGGTCGCCACGATGCCCTGGGCCTCGACGCGTTCCAGCCGGCCGGGTTCGAGCGACAGGACGAGGTCGATGTCGTGGATCATGAGGTCGTGCACGACGCCCACGTCGAGCGAGCGGAAGGTGAAGGGTGCGAGCCGGGCCGACTCGACGACGACCGGCCGGCCGACGCGGGCCACCGCCGTCCGCCAGGCCGGATTGAAACGTTCGACGTGCCCCACCGCCACGACCCGCCCGTGCCGCCGGGCGGCGATCGAGATCGCGCGGGCCTCTTCGACGTCGGCGGCGATCGGCTTCTCGACGAGCAGATCGAGCCCGGCCTCGAGCAGGGGCAGCGAGACCCCTGCATGCAGGCCCGTCGGTGCGGCGACCACGGCGGCATCGACGAGGCCGACCAGTTCCCGTGGCTCCGCCAGCGGTCGGCAGCCGTGGGCCGCCGCGAGCCGCGCACGCGACTCGGCCACCGGATCGACGACGGCGACCAGTTCAGCATCCTGCCGCGCGGCCAAAAGCCGGGCATGGATCGCCCCCAGGTGCCCACATCCCACCACCGCCACGCGTGTCCGACTCATGCCGCCCTCCGTCGTTCCCTGGCCCGGCCATGCCGGCCGCCCTGCTGCAGGGCGAGAAACTCCAACAACTGATCGACATGCGGCCCGAGCATGCCCTGCTGCCGCAGAATTTCCCGGGCGGCCTCGAGCCCGACCCGCGCCCGGTAGAGGAGCCGGTGGGCCTCCGTCACCGCATCGATGGCGGCGTGGTCGAAGCCGCCGCGTCGCAGGGCGACGACGTTGATGCACCGCGGCCGGGCCGGCGAGCCCTCGCAGAGCATGAACGGCGGCACATCGTGCAGCACGCGGGAGAGGCCGGCCACGAACGACCAGCCGCCGATGGTCACCCAATGGTGCACGGCGACCGCGCCGGAGAGCGACGCCCGCGACTGCACCCGCACGTGGCCGCCGAGCAGCGTGCCATTGGCGATGATCACGTGGTCGCCGATCCGGCAGTCATGGGCGACGTGGCAGCAGGCCATGAGGAAGTTCGCATGGCCGATCGACGTCACGCCGTCCTCCTTCTCGGAGGCCCGATTGATCGTCACCCCCTCGCGGATCACGTTGTCGTCGCCGATCTCGACCCGCGTGACGGTGCCACGATAGCTGACATCCTGCGGCTCGCCGCCGATCACGCAATTGGGATAGATGCGGTTCCGCGCGCCGATCGTCACCGCGCCCATGATCGTGACGCCGTTTTCGAGCACGGTGTCGCGGCCGATGACCGCGCCGGCCGAGATCACGCACCACGGCCCGACCCGCACCCCCGGGCCGAGCCGCGCGCCCGCCTCGACGACCGCCGTCGGATGCACGACCGCCGGCCCACCCGCCAGCGAGAGCATGCCCGGATCCTGTCGCTCGGCGGTCTGGGCCACAGGTGATTCAGGCCGAAGCCCGCCTCCGTGCGCCGGTGCGGTCGCCTTCGGCCGCCAGGATCGCCGTCGCCAAGGCGGCGTTGAGCCGATGCCCGCTTCGCGCGGCCCGCACATGCGCGTGAATCGGCCGTCCCGCGAGCGCCAGGTCGCCGACGAGGTCGAGCACCTTGTGCCGCACGCACTCGTCGGGCCAGCGCAGCGGGTTGTCGATCGGCCCAGCGCTGCCGAAGACCAGCAGGTCCTGCCGCGTGACCGTCAGCCCGAGCCCTGCGGCCCGGAGCTTCTCGGCATCTGCGACCGAGATGAACGTCCGTGCCGCGGCCAGCTCGGCGCGGTAGTTCTCCGGCGTGATCCGCAGGGCGAGCGTCTGCCGGCCGATCGGTCCGGGGCCGTAATCGAGCTCGTACTCGACCGACAGGCCGGCGAACCGCGGCGGCCCCGCCTCGACCCACGCGGGGCCGTCGACCATTCGGATCGTCTCCTCGACGACCAGCGGCTCGATCGGCGCGGCGAGATCCTCGCAGCCGGCCTCCTCGATCGCCTCGACGAAGGCCAACGCCGAGCCGTCGAGCCCCGGCATCTCCTCGGCCGACACCCGCACGACGCAGCAATCGACCCCCAGGCCCGCCAGGGCGCTCATGCAGTGCTCCACCATCTGCACCTGCACTCCGCCAAACGCGATGGTGGTGCGATTCACGGCATCCACCCGATTCTCGACGAGTCCGGCGATCCGCACCGGCACCGGCCGGTCGCCGCGCACGAAGACGACGCCGGCCCCGGCGGTGGCCGGCAGCAGCTCGACGCGATTGCTGCAGCCGGTCCAGTAGCCCGTGCCAGACACGGCCACCGGGCGACGGATCGTTCGCTGCGACCTGGGGCGCATGACACTCGGAGAGGGGTGAAGAGAGAACGGGCCCGGCGGCCCCGCACGGGGGGCTGCCGGGCACCGACAGGAAAACCGCGGATCAGCGCCGGGGCTGCCCGGCCTGCGGCTGGGCGGCGACGCTGGCGCCGTTGAGCATCTTGAGGACGTCCGGCGTGATGTCGATCTGGGGATCGTAGTACACCATCGGCTTGGTGATGCTGCCGAGGATCCGGTTGCGATCGCTGGCGTCGATCGGGTCGCCGTCGAAGCGGTGCACGACGGCGATGCCGTGATCACGGGCGAACTGGCTGACGGCCCGCTCGATCTCGCTGTACACCTGCAGGTAGACCTTGGCCTCGCGGTCCATGAAGTCCTTCTTCTGGAGCTGGGCATTGACGCTGAAGTCACCCTGGGCCTTGGCCACCTCGCCCTCGAACTTCCGGTATTCCGGCGTGCCGGGGTTGTAGCCCTTGAGCTGGTCCATGAGGCCCTTGATCCGCTCCTGCTCCGCCTTGAGCCCGTTCTCGGCGGCCATCACCTGGTCCTTCATCCTGTCCATCTCGGCCTTGAACCGGGCATGATTCTTGAAGATGTAGCCCACGTCCACGACGGCCACCTGGGCGGCCGGCACGGCCGGCCGTGCCGACTGGGCTGCGGCGGGAGCCGGCTGGACCGGGCGCACCGGAACCTGCGCGAACGCGGACCCCTGCACGAGGGCCACGGCGGCCGCGAGCGTGAACGCTGTCAGTTGCCTCTTCACGGAATGCACTCCTTGCTGGCGAAACGGCGCCGGATCCGCGTGGTCGACGGCCGTCCGTGGCCGCCGCGAACCCGAAAGCGGGGGCATGATGGCGATCCCCTCGACCTGGCTCAAGCCCAACTTTTCCGTGAAAAAATGGCACCGGCACCCGCCCGTCGTGCCCAAGAAGCCCCGGGTGGAAACCCGGGAGCATGATCCACGCGAACCCGCGGCCTCGTGCCGCGGTTCCCTTGGCGGGCCGCAGCCCGCTTGGAATCAACCCGGCCCTCCGGGCCTGGCACCCACACAAGAAGCCCCA
>CAZJHQ010000041.1:0-28522 GCA_964545915.1 uncultured Candidatus Kuenenia sp.
GCTCCTGAAGCTGCTTGGCCATCTTCGGATCCATACCGCCGCGACCACCGCTGCGCGGCGGTGCCCGGTCCGCCAGCGGTAGTACGTCTGCTGGCTGATCCCCAGCCGTCGGCAGACATCGGGCACCGTCGCACCCTTCCCAAGGTCCACGTCAGCCTGCCGAAGCACGCCCACGATCTGCTCTGCACTGCGTTGCTTCTTCATCTGAGAACCCTTTCCAACCCCTCTTGGGGCGCGAGGATTCTCTCACAAGACCTGGCTCACGATTTGGGGAGGGGGTCACTAACGCGGCAGGACGTTGAGCACCGCCGGTAGCGAGGCCTCGCTGCTGCCGGCGGTGCTGCGTTGGAGCCGCGAGACGCGGAGGTGGAACAACCGTCGGCCGGGGGCCGTCTTCGGGGCCGCCGTGATGAAAAACTCCCGCTCCGTCTGCCCCTCGTCGATCAAGAGGCCGTTGAGCCCGAGGTTGTCGACGAACGCGCCGTGCGGCATGTTGCGGCCGGCCCCCGCCCCGCCGAGTTCGATCGCGTCGGCGTAGTCGTGCCGCGTCACCTTCACCTTCGCCGTGATCGTCTGCCCGGGCCGGATCGTGAATTCGAGCCGCTCGCCCGGCACCTGCCGCACCACGGCGGGATCGGCGCCCGGCACGATCTCGATCGTGACCTTCGGCTGGTCGCCGACCTGGATGTCGCCGAGCGTGCCGAGATCCTGCACGACCTCGCGACCGTCGATCTGGGCGACCGCCCGTACGCGGACGGCCTTGTCGGCGGCCTCGTCCGGCGACTGGGCATCGGCCACCGCCGAGAGCACGCCCCGCGCGTCCTGCTGCCCGGCCTCGATCTCGATCGGTCCATGGAAGGTGAAGCCCGACGGCAGGTTGTCGATCTCGATCCGCACCGGCCCGTTGTAACCCTCGAGGCGGGTGGCCTTGAACGTCAGCTCGCTGCCGCTTCCGGGGCTCACCTTCGGATCCTTGTCCTCGACGGTCACTGTGACTGAAGGGTTCGGCCGCCGGATGCCCAGCGCGTAGTGGAAGTCGGCCGGCCCGCCGAATCCGCGGATATCGGTCACCCTCGCCACATACTCGCCGTCGGCCGGCGGCGTGAAGATGAGCTGCGAGTCTGTGCCGAGACGACGCGATGAGTCGTCGTCGTTTTCATATGGGATGCGGAAGACGGGCAAACCGTTCGGTATCGGCGCCGCCCCCCGGGGCAGCGGCTCCACGATCCAGGCCGGCTCGCCGAGGGCGTGGGTGACGGCGGAGGTGTGGAAGAACGTGTGGCGGGTGCCCGAGCCGGGATAGACATCGAAGCCGGAATCGGCGCCACGGGGAGCCAGCCAGAGCCGCACCACTTCACCGTTCGCATAGAGATATTGATCGACTTCCATCTCCTCCCAGTTCTGAACGCGGAAGTCGCCGGTCTGACTGGAGTTCTTGCCGCGGAGCGTGAACCACGAGTCGCGCACCGCCTGGAGCACGACCTGCTCCACGGGCCGGCCATCGCGGTCGAGCACCTCGATCCGCGAATCGAGCTTCGACTTTGGCGCGCCCGAAGCAGCGATCACCTCGAGCGACAGCGGCACGCCGGCCCGGGCGGTGAACCGGAAGCAGTCGGCGTCACCGCCTCTTTGAATCGAGCCGGAGAGCGACACCGGCGCGGCGACCGGCTGTGCCTCGGCTGCGGTGTCATTGGGCTCGGCCTCGGAGAGTGTCGCGGCGGGCGTGTCGGCCGCGGGGCTCGCGGCCGTGGCGGCCGGACGTGATGCCACGGCCGGATTCCCAGCGTCAACGCCTGGTAACCCGGCCACGTCGAGCAACGCGAGCGAGCCGTCCATCCGGCCAGCCATAAACCGGCCGTCCGACCCGGCCACGACCGCCGCCACGAGGTCGGGCTGCCGCGGCAATTCCTTCTCGATCGCGATGTCGGGCACGCTCCAGGTCTTGAGCGACCGGTCTTCGGCCGTCGTGACGAGCCTGCGGCCGTCGGCCGAGAGGGCGACCGCCACGATCGGCGTCTCGTGCGCGAACACGGAGCGAAGCGACGGGTTGATCGCCGGCGCGTCGAGCGAGACGAGCTTCCAGAGGTGAATCCGCTTGTCGCGGCCGGCGGCGATCACGTGGCCGCCGTCGGGTGTGAACGCCACGCTGGCCAGTTCTCCCTGCGGCTGGCTGAGCGTGTCGAGCCGCACGCCGTCGCGCGCTCGCCAGAGTTTCACGGTCTCGTCGGCGCTCGCCGAGCCGAGCAGCTTGCCCGACGGATGCCAGGCGAGGTCGAAGACGGCGCCGGTGTGGACGTCGATCGACCGCAGGAGCGCTCCGTCAGCCACGTTCCAGAGCTTGATCGACCGGTCGTAGCCCGCCGTGGCGAGCGTCTGTTCGTCGGGGGAAAGCTCGGCGTCGTAGACGATGTCGCGGTGGCCGCCGAACGACTTCACGAACTTGCCGGTGGCCGCATCGCGGATCTCGGCCACGCCGCGGAGGCCGGTGATGCCCCCCGCGACCACGAGCCGCGAGCCATCGCGGGAATAGTGGACGGCCGCGATCGGACCGGGCAGGTCCGTGATCGTGAGCAGCGGTTTTCCAAATGCCGCCGCACTCTCGCGCGCGACGATGTCGATCGTGCGGCCGCGGGCCACGGCGAGCCGGCTGCCGTCGGGGCTGACGGCCAGCGACGTGACGGGACGCGGCCCCTGCGACGGGGGCAGTTGCGGCACGACGAGTGTTTCGAGGATCGAGGCGTCGGTGGCCGGACCGGCCGCGCCCGCCGCGATCCAGGCCTCGAGCGTCGCGAGGTCGGCCGCGGGCACCTGCGGCTCGTCGTCGGGCGGCATGTGGTCGGAGTCGGCGCTCTTGATTCTTTGAATGAGGGTCGATGCCATGGCGTCGCCCGGCACGATCGGGTCGCCAGAGCCCGCGCCCCCCTTTCGCAGCGTCGCGAACCGCTCGACGGAAAACTCCGACTCCGCGTCGCGGTCGTTGTGGCAGCCGGAGCAATAGGTCCGCAGGATCGGGGCGATCTCGCGGTCATACGCCGGCGCGGCGATGACCGGCGCGGCCGAAAGCATCGCGACGGCCAAAGCTTGTGTGACGTGCAATTTCATCTCAATGCCTGAAGAGGAACTCGCGGCTTGTGAGCAGCGACCAATGCATGTCTTCGACGATCGCCCGCTTCTCCTCCGGCGACGCAGCCGCGAGCATTTCCTCGAAGGGCTTTCTTTCGGCGTCGGTGGGCCGGCGCGAGAGCGTCCGCAACCAGGCCCCTTCGACGAGGTCGGCGGGTTTCGGGTCGGTCGCCATGATCTGGGTGATCCGCCCCTCCTTCGCGGCGAGCTTGTCGTTGAGCGTGGTGCCATTCGAGAGATGGAGCACCTGCACGAGGCTCGGCTGGTTCGACCGCTCGCACTCGCAGGTGATCTCCCGGGCGTTGCGGCCGAAGGTCTCGAGGAATGCGTTTTTCACGGTCGAGTCGCGCAGCTCGAGGGCCCGCGTGTCGGTGTCATAGCCCGTCACCTTCTCCGTCGTGCCGTCAGCCCGCACGATCTCGGCATAGCGGTCGTGCACGCCCGTCACGTCGGCGATCGCGTCGGAGAGCACCTCGGCCATCAAACGCTTCGGATAGGCCCGGGCAAACCAGCGGCGGTCGTCGCGGTTCTCCGGCAGCGGCGCACTCGACCGGGCGTAGGTCTCCGAAAGCAGGATCAGCCGCATGAGTTTCTTGAGGTCGTAGCCCTGCTCCTTCGTGAAGTCGCACAGCGCGGTCAGCAGTTTCTCGTTGCTCGCCGGATTGGTCGCCCGCAGGTCGTCCACCGACTCCACGAGGCCGAACCCGAAGAAATTTGCCCACACTCGGTTGACGATCGCCCGCGTGAAATAGGGGTTGTCAGGTGACGTGAGCCAGCGGGCGAGGGCCTGGCGACGGTCGCCGGCGTCGTCCATCGGCAGCGGCTCGCCATCGAGCGGCGCGGGGGGCTGCGGCTTTCCCGTCTTCGGCTGGAGCAGATCACCGCGCGACTCGACGAACAGCGTCCGCACGCCGTCGCCGTCGCGGGGCTCGCCTCCCCAGCCCTTCGCCCGCACCCGCGAGAACAGATTCGCGAAGGCGTAGTATTGGTCGTTGGTCCATTTTTCGAGCGGGTGGTTGTGGCACTTCGCACAGTTGATCGAGAGCGAGAGAAATGCCTGGGCCACGTTCTCGGCCACCGTCTCCGGATCCTGATGCACTGCGAAGAAGTTCGTGGCCCCGTTCTCCACGCTCGACCCGCGGGACGTGACGATCTCACGGACGAGACGGTCCCACGGCGCGTTCTCCGCCACGCGGTCGCGAATCCAGCCGTAGTAGGCATTCACCGCCGCCGGCCGCAGCTTCGCCCCCGACACGAGCAGCACGTCGGACCATTTATAGGCCCAGTAGTCGATGAACTCGGGCCGTGCGAGCAACAGTTCAACCAGCCGCTCCTTCTTCGCGGGCGAACGGTCGGCAAGATAGCCACGCACCTCCTCGGGCGCGGGCAGCCGGCCGATCGTGTCGAGGAAGGCCCGCCGCAGGAACGTCGCCTCGTCGCACGGCGGCGACGGTTTCAGGTGAAGCTGCTCGAGCTGCGCGAGGTTGAGCTCATCGATGACGTTGGCCCGCGGGGCCGAGGCATAGTCGGCGGCCGACACGGCATGCGGAAACGGCGCGATCACGTTCGCCACCGCGATCTGCGACGAGAACCAGGCCGTCACCGCCCCGGCGCCATGGCCGATCACGCTCACGCTCCCCGCCGGATCGACCGTGGCCACCGTCTCGTCGGCCGACGTGAACCGGGCCCAGTGGGTGACATCGCGGGCCGAGCCGTCGTCGTAGCGGGCCGTCACCGTCATCGCCACCTTCTGCCCCACGGACGCCGTACTCTCGGCGGGCGCCATGTCGATGCCCACGAGCTTCTTCTCTTCCGCGCGGGGCCCGGGACAGCCCGCTTCGATCCAGGCTGCCAGGAGTTTGTAGTCGTCGCCGCCGACGTCGAGCCGCTTGCCCCCTTTGTGGGCCAGCGCCGTCGTGGGCTTCGTGAGCAGGAGGCTCGCACCCGGATCGCCAAAATCGATCCGCCGACCGCGGGCGTCGCGGGTGATCGCGAGGTAGTCGCTCTTCGGATCGTAGCCGAAGAGCGAGAGCCGGAAGCCCGCCTTGCCGGCCATCGCCCCGTGGCAGCCGCCACCGTTGCAGCCGGCCTTCGAGAGGATCGGCATCACGTCGAGTTCGAAGCTCGGCTCGTCGGCCCGCGCGACGCTCACGCTCACCACGAGCCCGAGAAGCAACCACGCTCTCATGCGAAGAGCTCCTTGATCGGGTCGGTGCCGAAGTCGGTGAGGGCGAAGGGGCGGCCGGCGGGACCGGGGAGGTGCTTCTCGTGGTCGAGGCCGAGCGAGTGGAAGATCGTCGCCACGATGTCGCCCGGCTTCACGGGCCGCTCCGCCGGGAAGGCGCCGACCGTGTCGCTCGCGCCGACGACCCTCCCCCCTTTCACGCCGCCGCCGGCGAATGACACGGTGAAGCACTGCGGATAGTGGTCGCGGCCGCCGGCCGGGTTCACCTTCGGCGTGCGACCAAACTCGGAGAGCCCCGCCACGAGCGTGTCGTCGAGCAGGCCGCGCTCGAAGAGGTCGCCGATCAGGGCCGCGTAGGCCTGGTCGTACATCGGGCAGACGATATTTTTCATGCCCTCGATCGACGTGAAGGGCTTCGAGCCGTGGATGTCCCAGGTGATCTCGTCGAACACCGTGAGAAACGTGTTGATCGTCACGAACCGCACGCCGTTTTCCACGAGCCGCCGCGCGAGCAGGCAGCACTGGCCGAACCGGTTCATGCCGTAACGCTCCCGCACGGCCTCGGGCTCCTTCGAGAGGTCGAAGGCCTCGCGAGCCTGCGGGCTCGTCATCAGCCGGTAGGCGGCGTGGAAGTTTTCGTCGAGAAGCCGCGCGTCTTCGCTGGCCTCGAACTGCTTCGCGGCCCCTTCCACAATCTCCCGCATCTTCTTGCGGCGGTCGAGCCGGGCCACCGAGATCTGGTCGGGGGGCAGAAGATCGGGCACTCGGAAGTTGGGTTTCGAGGGGTCGGCCATCAGCGCGAAGGGATCGTGGGCCTTCCCGAGGAACCCACCCGCCTGGCCGTTCGGCAGATTGCCCCCGCCACGGCCCATCGTCTCCGGCAGCACGACGAACGGCGGCAGGTCGGTGCGGCGGCCGAGGAGGTAGCCCGTGACGCTCCCTGCGTGGGGCGTGTGGATGCCGCCGGTAAACCGTCGACCCGTCTGCATGATCTGCCAGCCGGCGTCGTGCACCGCGGCGCCGTCATGATGACAGCTGCGCACGAGCGAAAACTTGTCGGCGATCGCCGCGTGCTTCGGCAGCAGTTCCGACACCTCGAAGGCGTCGGTCTTCGTGCGGATCGGCTTGAAGGGGCCGCGGATCTCGGCCGGCGCGTCGGGCTTCATGTCCCAGAGGTCCATGTTCGACGGGCCGCCGAGATTGAAGATCATGATGCACGACCGCTTCTCGTGGCCGGGCCGCACCTTTCCCTCGGCAGCGGCGCGGGCGTATTGCGGCAGCGAAAGGCCGACGGCGGCCAGCGCCCCCACATGCAGGAAATCGCGACGGCTGGCGGCGCCTCCGCACAGGAGAGCCCGTTCACCGGGCCGGGCGACCTGAAACTCGAGCATCCTCGCTGCCTCCACGGGGTTCACGGAGCCGTCACTGCGGCTTTCTCATATTATCGTCCTCTCGGCAAGGATAGGTCGCAGTTCCTTTCACGTCATTTGACGGCCGCGGCAGCTCTTTGTATGTACGCATCCTGCAGGCGTCGGCCCGAGCCCACCACCCTGCCGATTTTGCGGCCGACCAGGTGCTGGCGCTCTTCGACGCGCTGCCCGACGTCCATCTCTTCGTGAAGGATCGGGAGAGCCGGTTCGTGCGGGGGAACGAGGCCTGGCTCTGTTGACGGCGGTCGAAAACGGCGGCGCGGTGGCGAATCAACCGCCGCGAGGTGTTCCTGCCGCTGTCCCATCCGCCGGGCGAGGCCCGAGTCGACTTCGGCGAGGGGACTGTGCGGATCGCCGGCAAGGAGACGGGACGATTCGGCGGCGTTTCCGGGGCCGATGCGGAAGATCCTGACACACCTCGGCGAACCGCTCGAGCCGCCGCCGCTCGCGCCGGCCCGTGGCCCGCCCACCGACTGGGGCGAGCTCGTGCAGGTGCACGACGACCGCGACGCGATCCAGGCGTCCGCGGCCCACGCGTCGCCCGACGGGCTGCCGGTGATCGACATCCACAGCCCGTGAACGTCCCAGCCGGAGGCCGTGTCGTTACGTTCCGCTTCACGGCCGGATGCGAAGCGGGTCTGTGCCGAGCATGAAAAACCTGTCGCTCGACGGCGATGTGGGAGCGTTGCGGTGGTCAGTGCCAGCCGCCACGGGCTCGCCACCCGCCCCGGCCGAGACTCATCGAAGGCTCGTCAACCCTTCGATGTTTGCGGAAGTGCCATTGACCGTCCTATCCTTAGGTTCGCCCGGCGGCCGGGCGATGCGATGCGGAAGTTTCCTTGGCGGGGCGATGCTCCTGACGATTGCAGCAGCGGAAAAACGATGCTCCATCGCTCATTCTTCCTCGCCACCGCTACCTTCGCCCTCGGGACGGGTGTTGCGGCCCGATCCCAGGAAGTCGCCGTGCCTTCCGTACCCGCCGTGCAGACCTTCGGAAAGCTCCCCGACGGCCGCGCGGCCCGGCTCTATACGCTTGCGGCGCCGGGCGGATGGCAGGCCACGCTGACCGACTACGGAGCGATCCTCACGACCTTCCTCGTGCCGCCGAAGCCGGGAACGCCAGGCAAGCCGACCGATATCGTCCTCGGCTTCGACTCGCTCGCCGGCTACCTGAAGAACTCCCCGTATTTCGGCGCCATCTGCGGCCGGTGCGCCAACCGCATCGCCGGCGGCCGCTTCGAGCTCGACGGCAAGACCTACACGCTCGCCACCAACAGCGGCCCCAACCACCTCCATGGCGGCGTCGCCGGCTTCGACCAGAAACTCTGGAAAGCCACGCCGCGGGCGACCGACAAGGGCCCGGCCGTGGAGTTCGAGCTCGTCTCGCCCGCCGGCGAGGAGGGCTATCCGGGCCAACTCGTGGCCCGGGTCGTCTACACGCTCACGCCGACGGGTGAACTGCACGTGGAGATGACGGCCACGACCGACGCCCCGACGATCGTCAACCTCGCCCACCATTCCTATTGGAACCTGGCCGGCCATGCGTCGGGCTCCATCGCCGATCACGAACTGGCGGTCTCCGCCGACCGCTACCTGCCGGTCGACGCCACGGGCACGCCCACGGGGGCGATCGCTCCCGTGGCGGGCACGCCCTTCGACTTCCGCCCCGAGCGGCAGCCCTGGGGCCGCTGCGGACCGGCCATCGCGACGGTGCCCCCCAACGCCCCCGCCGGCACGCCCCGCGGCATCGACCACACCTACCTCATCCGCGGGTGGCAGCCCGACGGCCGGCTGCGGACCGTCGCCATGCTGCGTGATCCCGCGAGCGGCCGCAGGCTCGAGCTGCTCTCCGACCAGCCCGGCGTGCAGGTCTACATGGGCAACTTCCTCGACGGCACGCTCGTCGGAAAAGGGGGGACGGCCTACAAGGCCAACGTCGCACTCTGCCTGGAAACGCAGAAATACCCCGACTCCATCCACCACGCCGACTGGCCGAGCGTGCGGCTCGATCCGGGCCAAACCTACCGGCACACAATGGTGCACCGGTTCAGCCCGTGAGCCGCTCCCTGGAGTCTTCCCGGAAACCGACGGCAACTCCGATCCGTGTACGTTCCCGTCCCAAGTTGCACTGCCTCCCGCAGCGGTCAGTTCACCACGTTCCGCAGCGGCTGGCCGAGGAGCGCCCGGCGGCAGGCGTCGCTCCCCTTCACCCGCATGTCGAGCAGCCCCTCCTCGGAATAGAAGGCCGCATGCGGGTTGACGATCAGCCGCTCGAAGGCCGGATGGCTGCGGTCCCGCCAGGCGACGAGCAGCGGGTCGTCGGCCGGCGGCGGCTCCTGCGCGAGGACGTCGATGGCGGCTCCGGCCAGCCGTCCCGAGGCGAGCGCCGCCGGAATCGCAGCGGTATCGACTACGCCGCCCCGGGCGGTGTTCACGAGATACGCCCCCCGCGGCAGCCACTCCAGCGACTCGGCGTTGACCAGGTGCCGTGTCTCGACCGTGAGCGGGCAGTGGAGGCTGAGCACGAACGCCTGTCGGAAGAGATCCTCGAGCGACTCGACCCGGCGAATGCCGATCGCCTTGTCGAACCCGTCCTGCCGGTAGGGGTCGTAGAAGGCCACGTCCATCCCCAGAGCCTTGGCCCGCAGGGCGGTTGCGATGCCGATCCGCCCCAGCCCCACGATCGCGAAGGTCCGTCCCCGCAGGCGGTGGAGCGGCGCGAAGACGTGGTACATCCAGGGATCGGGCCGGTCGCGGAGCCGGGTGTTGAACTGGTGAATCCCGCGGGTCAGAGCGAGCGTCATCCCCACCGCCGAGTCGGCCACCTCCTCCGTGCCGTAGTCGGGCACGTTGGCAACCGCGATGCCCCGCTCACGGGCGAAGGCATGGTCGACGTTGTCGTAGCCGACACCACACCGGACGATCAAGCGGCACTGGGTGAGCCGCTCGATCGTCCGCCGCGTGAGGCGAATGTTGTGGTACATCATGATCGCCGCCGCGTCCTCGATCCGGCCCACGAACTGGTCCTCGTGGTGCGCGTCGAAGGCCTCGACGCTGGCCAGGCCGGCCAACGCCGCGCGCTCGGGCGCCAGTTCGTCGGCGATGAAGTCGGTGATCACGACCTTGTGCATTGAGTTCCTCGCGGCGTTGCGAATGCGACGAACGGACGCATCATGGTATCGTGTCCGTGTCGGCCCGCAACAAGCGTCGCAGCGCTCAGGCGGATGGCGTTCGCACACGGGTGAAGGGAGTTCACCATGACCGCTACACCGCTGCTCGCCAGTCGCGTCGTCATCGTCACCGGAGCCGCGCGGGGGCTGGGCAGGGCGATCGCGCTGGGATGCGCCGCCAGCGGCGCGAAGGTGGTGCTCGCCGACCGCGACGCGGCGGAGGTGGAGGCGGCGGCGGCTGCGATCGCGGGTGCCGGCGGCGAGGCGGTGAGCGTGCCGACCGACGTCTCCCGCCTCGAGGATCTCGAGCGGCTGTGCACGGCCGCGGTTTCCAGGTTTGGCCGCATCGACGGTCTCGTCAACAACGCGGGCGTCAATTTCGTGAAGCCGGTGCTGGAAGTGACCGAGGAGGAATGGGACCGCGTCATCGACGTCGACCTCAAGGGCGCCTTCTTCCTCACCCAGTTCGTGGCCCGGCGGATGGTGGCCCAGCGACCGGCCGGTGGCGCGATCGTGCAGATCGCGAGCGTGCACACCATCGCCGCGGTGGCCGGGGCCGCGCCCTACGATGCGGCGAAGCACGGCATGGTCGGCTTCACGAAGGCCGCTGCCGTGGAGCTCGCCCCGCACGGCGTGCGGATCAACCTGCTGTCGCCGGGACTGTGCCGGACGGCGATCTGGCAGGATGTCGTCGCGGCCGCGCCGAGCGAGCAGGCCTGCCTCGACTATTGGCGGTCGCAGATTCCCGGCCGCCGACTGATCGAGCCGGAAGAGATCGCCGACGCCGCGGTGTTTCTCCTCTCCGACGCCGCCCGGGCCTTCACGGGCGCGAACCTCCTCGCCGACCTGGGCATGACGAGCCTGCTCGTGGGCCGCGAGCCCTACGCGTCGCGGCCGATCACCGGGGCGTGAACGCATCCGCTCCGCGACGGCGCCCCTCACCCGCGGATCCGCCTGACCCGGTTGGCTGTCCGCCGTCAGCGGTCGGCAGGCTCGCGGGCATACCCCGCCGCGGCCAGTTGGCGGCCGATCTCCAGTCCGGCGGCCTCCAGTTTTTCACGCTGCTCGGGCATGAGCGGCTGGCGGCCCGGGCCGAAATCGAAACCGCGGAGGCCGGCCGCGAGTCGGAAGCCCTCGGGAAAATCGCCGGCCCCGAAGATCGGGTCGAAGAGGTCGAGGAGACGGTACTGGAGCCGGAAGGCCTCGGTCACGTTCCCGGCCACGGTCAGGTCGTAGATCTGCTTCGTCAATTCCGGCACGACTCCGCTGGAGGCATGGGTGCCGCCGTCGCAGCCCGCCAGGAGCATGGGCACGAGCACCAGATCCCAGCCGGTGAGGAATGCGAAGTCGGGCCGCAGGGGACGAATCGCCTGGATCATCCGCATCATCTGCGGCAGGTCGCCGGAGGAGTCCTTGATGCCCACGATCCGCTCCATCTCCGCCAGCCGGCGAATCGTGGGAAGGTCGATGGGGCTGGCGAACATCGGAATGTTGTAGAGCGTGACGTCAATCGGGCTGTGGAGTGCGATCTCGCGAAAGTAGGCGTAGACGCTCGCCGGAGACAGGCGGTAGTAGAACGGCGAAACGATGGCGACGGCCCGGGCGCCGTAGTCGTGGTAGGCCTCGCAGGCCGCGATCGTCGAGCGGACGTCGGCCTCGGCGGCGCCGGCGAGGACGGGCACACGACCGGCGGCCTGTTCGCAGACGATCCTGATGATCTGCCGCCGCTCCTCGACGGAAAACCGGGTGAACTCGCCGGTCGAGCCGTTCGGATAGAGTCCGTGGACACCCTTGGCAATCAGCCACTCGACATACCGCCGCAGCTCGGCCTCGTTGATCCTGCCGTGGCCATCGAGCGGCACCATGTGAGGTGTGAGGATGCCGCGGATCGGCGCGGGGCGTCTGGCGGCGGTGGGGGAGGCCATGGGTGACGGTCATCCTCGGAGCCGGGCGGGATGTGCAGGCGGGCAACATAGCCTCGGCCCATGTGGCCAACAAGCCGTGTGGTTCATCGACTCGCCCACTCGACGCTGCTGTGACGCGAATCAAACGCCCCGCTCGCACGACACGTCGCGGATTGCGTGGGCCGAGCTCGTCCAGGCCCATGACGACTGCATCGTCTTTCAAGCGTCACCCGACGAACTGCCCGTGATCGAAATCCACAGCTTGTGAACCGTGTCGGATGCAAGGCACCGAAGCCCCGGGACCGACGGACTGGGAGACGGTCTGTGCCGAGGCGAGCAAATCGCCATCGCACGGGGTGAGTGGCGTTTCGGGGAACCGCCTCCGGACGCCCGGGCCGTTCCCCCCGAGGCTCGCGAGTTGCTCGTCAGCCGGGAAACCGTTGCGGAAGTGCCATTGACTGGTCTAATTTTCTTGAGCCTTCATCCGCCGTAACGACGGCATCCATTCCAGGGAGCAACCCGTGCTCGAACGCGCGCAGCACATGACACTGGCGGCCGTGGTCGCGATCAGCCTGACAGCGGCCGGTGTGGCGCAGGATCGGCCGGCGGCGGCAGATGTTCTGCACCCGGTCGACGTCCGCCAGGTCAAACTCGGCGGCGAACTCGGCCGGCGGGTGGAGATCACCATCGAGGGGAACCTGCTGAAGCTCGACCCGCGTAGCCAAGTCGGACCCTTCGTCACCAAGAACACGAGGGGCGGAGAACCCTTCGTCGGCGCCGGCAAGACATTGGATGGCATGGTGCGGCTCGCGGCGTGCACCGGCAACCCGGCGATCATTGCCCGCAAGAAACAGTTCGTCGAAACGCTGCTCGGCGCCCAGGAACCGGACGGCTACATCGGCATCATGCCGGAGGACATCCGCACCTGGCAGATCTACGACGTCCACGATCAGGCGTTCATCATCCAGGCGTTGGTCGCCGACTTTCAGTTGTTCGACGCCAAGGAATCGCTCGCCGGCGCCCGCAAACTCGCGGACTACCTCATCGGCCGTTGGCCGAGCAAGCCGGCAGGCTGGACGGACCGCGTCCCGGGCAACGAGGACATCGCCTTCATCGGCCTGGACATGGCCTTCGTGATGCTGCACCAGGCCACGGGCGACAAGAAGTACCTCGACTTCGTCAACTCGCTGACGATCAACCACATGAAGGTTCCGGAATGGGATCGGGAGATCGTCCTGGGGCGGCACGGGAGAGTGTTTGGTCACATCTATGCGGTGCTGAGCCATTGTCAGGCGCAGCTGCACCTGTACCGGCTCGACCCCAGCCCCAAACTCCTGACCACCACTCGGCGGGCGATGGATTTCCTCCTGGCGAAGGACGGCATGGCCATCACCGGCGGCGCCGGACATGACGAATGCTGGAGCAATGGCCAGCATGGCGGCGGTCACCTCGGGGAAACCTGCGCCACGGCCTACCAGATCTTCATGTACGACGAGCTGCTGCGGATGCAGGGCGAATCCCGCTGGGGCGATCTGATCGAACGCACCGTCTACAACGCGGCCTTCGCCGCCCAGTCGCCCGACGGACGACGGCTGCGCTACTACTCCCCGCTCGAGGGCAAGCGGAAGTATTGGGAAAGCGACACGTATTGCTGCCCGGGCAACTACCGGCGGCTCGTCGCCGCGATTCCCCGCCTCGTCTACTACCGGACCGCAGCGGGTGTCGTGGTCAACCTGTACACGGCATCGAAGGCGACGTTGGAAGACGTCGGCGGCGGTGCCGTGGAGATCCGGCAGGAGACCGACTACCCCAACTCCGGCCGCGTGGCCATCCATGTGGCGCCGCGGCAGCCGACCGCCTTCCCGCTGCTCCTGCGGATTCCACGGTGGTGCGATCAGGCTGCCGCACGCGTCAACGGACAACCGGTCGCGGCGCCGGCGAAGCCCGGCGAGTTCCTGAAGATCGAGCGGACCTGGCAGGACGGCGACACCGTGACCCTGGACATGCCCATGCCGTGGCGGTTCATCGCCGGGCGGAAGTCCCAGTCCGGCCGCGCCGCCGTGATGCGCGGTCCGGTGGTCTACACGCTCAATCCGGCCAAGATCGCCAAGGCCGCGACCGCGGCGGATCCCGCTCCGCCACCGCTGGGTGTCGACATCCTGGCCAACCATGACAAATGGTTCGAGCGGAACGCCCGGCAGGGGAAACCGCTCATGGTCGGCACGAAGGAGTACAGTCGCGGGCTGATGTGCCACGCCCCGAGCAAACTGGTGGTGCGACTGCCGGGCCCGGGCAAGACCTTTTCCGCGATCGTGGGCGTGGACGCCAACAACGATGCCGCCGCGAAGGGAAGCGTGGTCTTCGCGGTGAAGGTCGCGGACAAGGTCGTTTTCAAGTCCGATGTGCTCCGGGGCAAGATGGAGGGCGTCCCGGTGAACGTCGAACTGAACGGCGCCAAGGAGTTCATCCTGGAAGTCGGCGACGGCGGCGATGGGATCGCCTACGATCAGGCGGACTGGGCCGAGGCGCGCGTGTCCATGGCCGACGGCAGTGAACAGTGGCTGGGCGACATGCCGGTCCGCGATTCGCGTTCCGAATCCACCTCGGCGCTGAACGACCTGAAGAGGCTGGTTCTGTTGCCGGCCACCGCCGCACTCGTGCCGAACGACACGAGCGTCCGCCCCGACGGCACCGCCTGCCGAATCCAGGCCGACCTCGACAAGGTGGACAAGGGAGCCTTCACGCTCACGCTCACCGAGTTCCCCGACCCCGAAGGGCAGTGGACGTACTTCCAACTTGCCGATCCGCAGGTGGCGGTCGATGACGAGTTGCTGACGCCGGCCCCATGATCGCCATGCGTTGATGCCCGCCCGGACGACGGCCCCGCGCAGGCTGCCGCATCCCGCCCATGCCCACGTCCCGCCCAGCCTGTCACGGGCCGCCGCGGCGCGGGTCGTAGCCGGGCGGGGGCGACTGCGTGGAGGCGAGCCATGTCCGCCAGGCCGCGGCGTCCCATGCGAAGTTCTTGCCCGTCAGGGCGATCAGGGCCTCGAGCACACGGGCGTTGTTGGCGACGACGGTAGCCTTCTTCGGGCCGCCCCCCATGGAGAGCCCGCCGCCGTCCGGCGTGAAGCCGGCGGTCATCGCGCCTTCGCCGCCGCCGCCCCCCTGCACGACCACATGCTTCGTCTGCAGCGCGTCGATGAGCGGCGCCGCCGCCGCGGGCACTCCGAGCCGACCGATCGCTTCGGCTGCCCGGTTGATGCGGGCGTTGTCGGGCCCCTGCAGCGCCGCCACCAGCGACGGCACCGCGGCGTGCGGCCCGATCAACACGAGCCGCTCGGTCGCCAGGATTCGCGTGTCACCATCCGGATGATCGACCGCGGCCGAGATGAGGGCCGCCACCGCGTCGGGCGAGCGGATCCGCGCCAGCGCCTCCACATACCAGCCGCGGACCCGCGGCACCGGCTCCTTGCCCAGCGCCGCCACGACCGCCGGCACCGCCGCCACGTCGGCGATGCCCCGAATCTCCTCCGCGGCGCGGTCGGCCGTGGCCGGCTGGTCGAGCTGACGCCGCAGCCGCTCGAGGCGGGTGCCCCATTCCTTGCGGGCGAGGTTCGCCCGTTCGGTCCGCTCGATGAGCTCGATCTCCTGCACCGTCCGCCAGGCGCCCCGGTAGCGCACGAATCCGCGCTCGCCCATCACCTCCTGCGGACTCCGCGGCACGGCGGCCGGCTCGGCCGCCAGCGCAGCCAGCGCCAGGCTGGCGATCACGCAACTCGCAACGACATGCCGCACGGCGGTTCCTTTCGCAGACGTGACGTCCACAGTCATGATCGTTCGTGACGAGCAGTTCGGAGGTGCAAAGATCCGGGAGCGGGTGTCCCTGCCATGGCACCGGGCTCTGGAAGCAAGCGGAGGCATGGATGCCGGAGCGCCGCGGACATGCAGTGAGCGGAGGCCGGGAAGGCCGCCGCGAACGTCCGGAGACGTGGCAGGGGCACCCCCGACTCACGAACACCGAAGCCGACACCATTATCGTCCCCACACGCCGTGTCGTCTTGAGCCTGCGGCCGGGGATTCACAAGGTCAGCGCCTGGTTGAGGATGCCCACATAAAAGGAGGCGACCCGGAAGACGACCAGGGCGACGAGGGCCGCCACCGCCGCCCAGGCGGTAAACCCGACCGCCCCCGCGGCGGCGGTGAAGCCCGCCCGCGCCTCCTCGTCGAGCCGGCCGGCGAGGCGGTCGAGCGACTCCGCCGTCGTGCCCGTCATCTCCCCGACCGCCACGGCCTCCAGCACCGTTCGCGGCAGCCGCCCCGCGGCGGCGAGCGCCTCGTCGAGCGTCGCACCACCGCGGAGCCGCTCCTCGACGCGGCCGGCGGCGATCCGCAGGCCCGGTGCCGCGGACGACGCCAGGCCGACCAGCCGGCCGGCGTCGAGCCCGGCATGGCTCGCCAGCCCCGCCGCCTTGCACCATGCCGCCGCCTCGGCCTTGCGCACGGCGGGCCCGAGGATGGGAATCCGCGCGGCGATCTGTCGCACCGGCCCATGGTCGGCCCAGCTCCGGGCCAGCAGCGGCCACGCGAGCACTGCGAGCACGACCGCCCCTGCGACGGCGATCAGGAAGCGGATCGCCCCCGCCCGTCCGGCGAGACCGAGCCCGAGGATGTCCACGGCCTTGCCGTCGAGATCGGTGATCGCGCCGTTGACCAGGATGAGCACGCTGATCGCGGCCAGGGCCATCACCAGCCGCAGCGCGGGCCCGGCCAGCGCGGCCCGCAGTTCGCGCCGCCCGCGGATGCCGCTTTCGAGCGCCGCGGCCACGTCGCGGAGCGCCTCGGCATCGCGGCCGCCCGCGTCGCCGACGGCGACGAGCGCGCGAATCAGCGGCGGAAATGCGTCGCCCGCCCGCTGCAATGCCGTGGCCAGGCCGTCACCGGCGGCGATCCCGCTGGCGACGGCCTCCATCGCCGGCCGCCAGCGGCGCGGCACCCGGGATGTCTCCGCCGCCCACGCCCGCCGCATGTCGATGCCCGACGCCAAGGCGGTCGCGAGCCGGCCGAGGACGTCGGCCAACAGTCGATCGGACATCCGCCCCGTGCCACCCATCGCCCGCTCTCTTCGGTGTCGCGTCGCTCCGCATCCGCGGGCCGGTCCGGTTTCCCCGCGGCTGGCCTCTCGACACTAACACACCCCTGCACCATCTGGTAAAAATCCCGGCTCCCGTCCGCCGCGTCATTGCTCGCCGCCCATGAAAGTCCACTGGCAGTCCGTCGCGATCGTGGGCGTGGGACTCATCGGCGGCTCGATCGGCAAGGCCCTCCAGGCGCGGCGGCTGGCGGAGCGAATCATCGGCGTCGGCCGATCGGCCGCCTCGCTCGCCGAGGCCCGACGGAACGGCGTCGTCACGGAGACCACGCGTGACCTGGCCGCGGGGGTCGCGGCAGCCGAGCTCGTCGTCGTCACCGCCGGCGTGGCGGCCATCCCGGGCCTCCTCGAAGAGATCGACGCGGCGGTCGCGCCCGGCACGCTGATCACCGACGCCGGCAGCACGAAGGCCAGCATCGTGTCGGCATGGGAGCGCAAGCGGCGCACCCGCCGCGGCCGGTTCGTGGGGGGGCACCCGCTCGCCGGCAGCCACCGCCGCGGCCCCGCCGCCGCCGACGCCGGGCTGTTCGCGGGCCGCGTCGCCATCGTCACGCCGGCGCCGCGGACCCCGGCGGCCGACGTCGAGGACGCGGGCGGCTTCTGGGCGGCACTCGGCGCCACCGTGTTCGTCATGCCGCCCAAGGAGCACGACCGGATCCTCGCCTTCACCAGCCACGCCCCGCACCTGATCGCGGCCGCCGTGGCCGCCGCCACGCCCCCCGCCCTCGCGCGGTTCACGGCCGGCGGCTGGCGCGACACCACGCGGATCGCGGCCGGTGACCCCGAGCTCTGGGCCGACATCATCCTCGACAACGCCGGCCCCGTGGCCGACGCCCTGCGGCGCGTCGCCGGAGCCGCCGAGAAGATGCTCGCGGCCATCGAAGCCGGCGACCGCCGCCGGCTCGCCACCCTCCTCAACCGTGCCAAGGAAGTTCGCGATGCTGTGGGAAGTTGACGTTCATCCACGGGACACCGCCGGTGACCATGCCGCCCGCGCCGTCGTCGCCGGTGCGACGGAACTCGGCATCACCGGGTGCACCCAGGTGCGGACCGCGGCGGGCTGGCTCATCGAGGGGGACCTGTCGCGGGCCGACGTGGAGAAACTCGCGGCCCAGGTGCTCGCAGATCCGGTCGTGGAGTCGTTTACCGCCGCGGAGGCGGGAGCCGCAGCGCTCGTCGCCGGTCCCGATCACCTGCCGACCGTCGTGCATGTCCTGCCGCGGCCCGGCGTCACCGATCCCAGCGCCCAGACCGCCCGGGAGGCGTTCGCGCTCTTGGGCCTACGGCCCGCCGCGGTCCGCAGCGTGAAGAAGTATTGGCTGCCGCGACTGCCCACCGCCGACGCCGAGCGGCTGGCCTGGAAGCTCCTGGCGAGTGAGGCGATCCACGACGTCATCATCGGCCCGCTGCCGCTGCGGACGCTCGCCGGCGGCCGCCCCTGGACCTTCCAGGAAACGACGATCGACCTCGAGGGGCTCGACGACGCGGCCCTCGCGACCTTGAGCCGCGAGAAGTGCCTGGCGCTCACCGTGCGGGAGTTGCACGCGGTCCGCGATCACTTCCGCACGCTCGGTCGTCCGCCCCGCGAGATCGAGCTGGAGACGATCGCCCAGACCTGGAGCGAGCACTGCTGCCACAAGACGCTCGGCAGCGCGGTGGACCACGTCGGCCCGGCGGGCCCCGCGGCGTATGACAACCTGCTGAAGGAGACGGTGTTCGCGGCCACCCGCTCGATCCGCGCGGCGCTCGGCGCGGGCGACTGGTGCGTGAGCGTGTTCAAGGACAACTCGGGCGTGGTGCGGTTCGACGGCGATCACGACGTGTGCGTGAAGGTCGAGACCCACAACCATCCCTCCGCCATCGAGCCCTACGGCGGCGCCGCCACTGGGCTTGGCGGCGTGATCCGCGACGTGCTCGGCACGGGCCTCGGCGCCAAGCCGATCGCGAACCTCGACGTGTTCTGTGTGGCGCCCCCCGACACGCCCGCCACCGACCTGCCGCCGGGCGTGATCCATCCGCGCCGGCTCCTGGCGGGCGTGGTGGCCGGCGTCCGCGACTACGGCAACCGCATGGGCATCCCCACGATCGCCGGCGCCGTCGCCTACGATCCCGGCTACCTCGGCAACCCGCTGGTGTTCTGCGGCACCGTGGGCATCATGCCCCGCGGCCACGCCGAGGCGGCCGTGCAGCCCGGCGACCTGGTGGTGGTGGCCGGCGGCCGCACCGGCCGCGACGGCATCCACGGCGCCACCTTCTCCAGCATCGAACTGTCGAGCGCCAGCGAGAGCCAGTCAGGGGGCGCGGTGCAGATCGGACACGCGATCAACGAGAAGATGCTCACCGACTTCGTGCTCGAAGCCGCGCAGCGGCGGCTGTTTCACGCCATCACCGACTGCGGCGCCGGCGGCCTGTCGAGCGCCGTCGGCGAGATGGGCGCGGTGCTCGGTGCCGACGTCCGGCTCGACACAGTGCCGCTGAAGTACGACGGCCTGTCGGCGACGGAAGTGTGGATCTCGGAGGCGCAGGAGCGGATGGTGCTCGCGGTCGCGCCGGAAGCCTGGCCGGAGCTCGCGGCCGTCGCCGCCGCCGAGGGCGTCGAGGCCACGGCGATCGGCACGTTCACCGGCACGGGCCGCCTCGTGCTCCGCTGGCACGAACAGCTGGCCGGCGAACTCGACTGCCACTTTCTCCACGACGGCCGGCCGAAGCAACGGCTCAAGTCGACGTTCACGCGGGCGGCCGACCCGCCGGTCGCGTGGCGGACGGCCGGCGGCGTCGCCGACTGCCTGGTCGAAGTGCTGGGCCTCCCCGACGTGGCCAGCAAGGAATGGATCATCCGCCAGTACGACCACGAGGTGCAGGGCTGCTCGGTGGTCAAGCCGCTGCTCGGTCCCGGCGCCGGCCCCGCCGACGGCACGGTGGTCCGCGGCGTGCTGGGCCGCGACCGGGGCCTCGTGCTCGGCGTCGGGCTGCGGCACCGGCTGGGCCGGGTGGATCCCTATCAGATGGCAGCCGGCGGCATCGTCGAGGCGATCTGCAACGTGGTGGCCGCCGGCGCCGACCCCGACCGCATCGCCCTGCTCGACAACTTCTGCTGGGGCGACACGCGGCGTGAGGAGTCGCTCGGCACGCTCGTCGAGGCCTGCCGCGGCTGCCACGACACGGCCGTCGCCTTCGCCGCGCCGTTCGTGAGCGGCAAGGACAGCCTCAACAACGTCTTCGCCTGGACCGACGCCACCGGGGTCGCCCGCGAGATCTCGATCCCGCCGACCCTCCTCGCCACCGCGCTCGGGCAGGTGGATGACGTCCGCCGGGTGCTGACGCCCGACCTCAAGGCCGCCGGCAATCGGCTGGCGATCGTCGGCCGCACGGCCGCCGACATGCAGGGCAGCCAGCTGGAATTGGCCGGCCACGTCAGCGGCGGCCACCTGCCCACCGTCGATGCCGAGGCCTGTCGGGCCGCCTGCCGCGCGGTCGCCGCCGCCGGCCGTGCGGGACTCCTGCAGTCCTGCCACGACTGCTCCGATGGCGGCCTGGCCGTGGCCGTGGCCGAGATGGCGATCGCCGGCCAGGCGGGCGCCCGGCTCGAACTCGCGGCGGTGCCATGCTCCGCCGACGCGGCCGGCCACGACCATGCCGTAGCCTTCGCCGAAACGCCGGGCCGCTTCATTTGCGAGGTGCGGCCCGAGCATGCCGAGGCGTTCGCGCGAACGCTCGGCGCGGTGCCCTGGGCCTGGATCGGCTCAGTCGTGGAGACGCCCGAACTGGAGATCGCCGGCGGCAGCGGCGGCGTGGAGCGGATCGCGATCGACCGCCTCGCCCGCGCCTGGCGGAGAGAGGAGACCTGACATGCTCGCCCCCCGCGCCCTCGTCCTGCGTGCCCCGGGCACCAACTGCGACCACGAGACGGCCTTCGCCTTCGAGCGGGCCGGCGGCCTGGCCCGCCGGATGCACGTCCGGGCGCTCGCCGAGAAACCGGCGGCGGCCGACGACTTTCAGATCCTCTGCATCCCCGGCGGCTTCTCCTACGGAGACGACATCGCCAGCGGCCGGATTTTCGCCCTCGAGATTCGCACCCGGCTGGCCGACGCGCTCGTGCGGTTTCGGGATCGCGGCGGCCTCGTGCTCGGCATCTGCAACGGCTTCCAGGTGCTCCTCCAGACCGGTCTGCTGCTCGCCGACGCCGCGACCGGCGCCCCGCTGGCCTCGCTGGCACACAACCGCTCGGGCCGATTCGTGGATCGCTGGGTGAGCCTGCAGGCGATGCCCGGCAACTGCGTCTTCCTCCATGGCCTCGGCCGCTTCGAACTCCCCATCGCCCATGGGGAGGGCCGGTTCGTGGCCCGCTCGCCGGCCGACTTCGCAGCCCTCGACGCGGCCGGCCAGCTCGTCCTCCGCTACGCGGCGGCCGCCGACGGCACGCCATCCAACCCCAACGGTGCCGAGGGGGACGTGGCCGGGGCCTGCGACTCCAGCGGCCGGGTTCTGGGTCTCATGCCGCACCCCGAGCGGTTCGTGGACGCGACGCAGCACCCCGCCTGGGCGGGCCGGCTCGATCCCGCGGCGGCCGGTGCGGGGCTGGCCATGTTCGTCAATGCCGTGAAAGCCGTGTCGTAACCTCTGTTGACGCGCCGGCCCCGGGCCCCTTGAATCTCCGCCCCCTCCCGGCCCCGGCGGTTCGTCCCATGCGCGGCGCGGTCCATCCAAGATTGACGTGGGTGCGAGTGCCACCACCTCACGGACGAACCGGGTGGCCCGGTTCCTGCCTGTCGCTGGCACCATGGGCGTGCCTCTGCCTGCTGGCCTGCGTGCCGGGCTGCCGGTCGCTGACCGCGCCGCGCGATGCCGGCTCGGCGCCGGTCGGCACCGCCACCGCGGCGACCAAACCGGCGCCGCGGACGATCGCGGTCGAGCTCATCTTCGCCCGGTTCGAGGAGCACGACGCCGCCTGCCGCGACGAACTGTGGCACGCGGTCGACGAGCAGGCCATCGACGACGCCCTGCGCCGGCGGCTGGCCGCCAACGGGCTCCGCGTCGGCATCGTAACCGGCGATCTTCCGCCACACCTCGCGGAGCGGATCCTGCCCGACCGGGCCGCACCGGCCACCACGGCCGACATGGCGGCGGCCGAGTCGCCGCTCACCCACCGACTGCTGCGACTCCTGCCTGGCCGCCGCAGCGAGATCCTCGCGGCGAACCGCATCGCGGAGCTGGTCCTCCTCGAGACGGGAGACGGCCAGGTGCGTGGCGGCACGTTCCGCGACGCCACCGGACTGTTCGAGCTGAAGGTGCGGCCCGCGGCAGACGGCCGCGTGCGGATCGAACTCGTGCCGGAGATCAAGCACGGCCCCCTGGAACGGTCGTGGGTCGGGGAAGACGGGATGTTCCGCATGGAGGCCGGTCAGCGCCGGCATCGCCGGGACGACCTGGCACTGGGCGTCGAGTTGCGCGAGGGGGGGCTGCTCATCGTGGGCTGCGCCGGCGAGAAGGGAGCGACGCTCGGCGACGCGTTGCTCCGCGACCAGGGGGGCAACCGCTCGACGGTCCGCCTGCTGGCGATCCGGCCCCTCGTGTCGCCCGTGGATCCGATGTTCGACGCCGGCGCATCGACCGCCATCGGCGATGACACCGACGTGCTCGAGATCCGCTGATCAACCGCGGGCATCCGGGCAAGCTGGCGAAAACCTGCCGGCCGGCGGATGGATGCGCCTGCGGCAATCTGCGGGGGCGCGGCAAACGGTTCCCGGCGCCGCGACCGCGGCGGACGCGGTCGGCTGGATGTGCCGATTCCTCTCTGGGGTGCCGTCGCTTTCGGGCGGACCACAGGCAGGCCAGGGATCGACCCATGCACCAACCGCCCACGACCACCGCACCACAGCCCAAGCGGCACCGTCCCAAGGCCCTGACCGTGTTTCTGGCGGCCTTCGTCGCGGGTGCAGCGGCGGCCGTGGGCATCAACCAGGCGCTCGACGTCCATCTCGCGCAGAAAAAACCCCAGGTCGAGAGCGAGCCGATCTTCGTGGCCTTGCGATCCCTGCCGCAAGGATCACCCGTCACGATCTGGGACGTGGCGCTCCGCGACTGGCCGAAGGCGATGCTGCCCATGACGGCGTTGCGGGCCGAGGATTCCTTCGAGGGTTGCGTGCTCCGGCATCCGCTCCGCGAGGGCCAGCCGCTGCTCACCGTGCAGCTGATGCGGGCCGGCCAGACGGCCCACACCGACCCACCGCCGACGGACACCACATTCACGCCCCCCACGCCAGTGCCGCCGATCGCCCGGCCGGTGGAGGCGGACCTCTGGACTCCCGCGCCCGCGACCACGCCACGGTCGAATCCACCAGCGGCGCCGGTCGCGACGACCCATCCGGTCATCGTCGCCCCCCCGCAGGCCACGTCCCCCGACGTGCCCCCGCCGCCGTCCCCACCGGCCCAGGCCGTCACGACCCCGGCCACCGACACTCCGGTCGGCTCGACAGCGGCACCGGTGGCGGTCGCGACAACGCCGGTGAACGCGGCGCCGGTGCCGGTCTCCGCGGAGCCGACCGCCGCGCCGGCCGAACCGACCCCCGTTGCGGATGACGAGCCGGCGCTGCCCGTCGCCGTGAGCGGTGAGCCCACGTTGGCTGAGCCGCTGCCGGTTGAGCCGACGCCGGCCGACGCGCCGCCGCCGGCAGAAGTGGGCATCGAGTCGGTGGTGGCGGCCCAGTCCGTCACCGCGCCAGCCGGCAGCACGGCCGCGCCCGCCGTCGAGCCCCTGGCGGCCGATCCTGTCGCCGCCGCGCCGGCCCGCAAGCCCCGCGACGGCATCACCCGCTACCTGGTCGTTCCCGAGCGGATCGCCTTGCAGGCCGATGCCGGCTTCGCCGAGCCGCCGGCCGCGCAGCCGCCGGCCGCTCCCCAGCAGCCCGACGTGGCGAATCTGCCGCCAGTCCGCCAAAGCGGCACGGTCCAGGCCAAGCCGAAGCCGACCGGCCAGCAGCGTTCCGCCCAGCAGGCGCGGCCCACGGCCCGGCCACAGCCGGGGCCGCAGAGTCGCCAGCAGCCGCCCGTGCAGCCGCGGCGGCAGCCCACGCCCCCCAGCACCCGCCAGGCGACGACCACCGGGCCGCGCGGCCTCGGAGCGATGTTCCCGAAAATCGCGGCCGGCATCGACGCCATGACCGGCGGCAGTCGGCAGCCGCGCGACGCAGCGGACCGCTTCGACGAGGCGGTCGCGACCGACGATCCGAGCTACCAGCCGTGACCGGCACGCCGGCGGTTCACGGCGCGGCCACCGCCTTGTAGGTTCCGCCGGTCGCCGCGGCGAGGCGGGCCAAGCGTGGCGAGCGGCGGTCCTCGCCACCGAACTGCACGACCATGATCCGCGCCGCCCCCGCGGACCGCGTCAGCCATTCGAGCTCGTCCTCGGCCAGATCGTCGTCGGTCGTCGCGTCGGTGAGCACGAAAATAGCGTCCGGCGCGAGCCTGACCGCCGCAGCAAGGGCCTCATAGTGTCGCGTGCCGCCGGCGGCGGCGATTTCCGCGATGAACCGCCGCGCCGCCTGTCGGTTCTCGTCGCTGGCGAAGATCGGTCGCCCCCGGCCTGCGGCCGGTGCGAACACCACGGGCCGCTCGTTGTAGAAGATGACATGAAACTGCTGGTTCTCGCCGAGCGCATCGAGGCTCGCCAGCAGTTCCTGCTTGGCGACCGCCAGGGGCCTGCCGCCCGGCTCGCCCATGCTGGCCGAACGGTCGAACACATAGACGAACCGATTGCCCTGCGCTTCGAGTCCGAAGATTCCCGTCCGCACGCCCGGAGACCGCGGGGGCGCCGCCCAGGCCACCGACCACGCGGCCAGCGTCAGCAGCGCCGCAATGAGCATGGATTCCCTGGGCCGAGGGGCACTCATGGCTCCACCACGATCTTGCCCGCCAACACCCCCGCGCGAGCGATCGTGTTGGCCTCTTGGAGAGCATGCCCCTCCGCCGTCGCCGCCAGCGGCAGCACACGGTCGATCGGCACCCGCAATTTCCCGGCGGCCAGCCAGCGGTTGATGTCGGCGGCGGCCGCCGCCTGCTCGTGGCAGTCGGCCTTGAACATCGCGAAGCCGTGCAGGCTGCAGCCCTTGACGTAGAACGGCCCCACCGGAAACGGCGGGCGGGCGTCACGACCGGCCATGACCACCATCCGCCCACGCTCGGCGAGCATGGCCACCGCCTGGTCGAAGGCGGGCTCGCGCTGGGTTTCCCAGTAGACGTTCACGCCCTGCGGCGCCGCCGCCCGCACAGCTGGCACGAGATCGTCGCGGCGGTAGTCGAAGACGGCCTCGGCGCCGAGGCGCAGCAGCGCCGCCCGCTTCGCCTCGGTGCCCGCCGTCGCCAGCACGCGGGCGCCGAGGGCGCGGGCGATCTGCACGACGGCGGTGCCCACCCCCCCCGCCCCGCCGTTGACGAACAGCGTCTCGCCGGCGCTGAGGGCCACGTGGCTCACCAGCCCCAGATGGGCCGTGATCGAGACGAGTGCGGCCGCGGCCGCGTCGCGATCAGCAACGCCGGCGGGCGTGGGATAGAGCCACCGTTCGTCGACGGCGGCCAGTTCGGCGAACGTGCCCTGCCGGCCGAGCAGCCCCTGATTGGAACCCCAGACCCGCATGCCGGGCCGCACCGCGGCGACGTCGGCGCCGACGGCCACGACGTCTCCGGCGAGGTCGCAGCCGACGATGAAGGGCGCCGGCAGCGGCATGGCGACCGCCCCCGAGCGGATGTAGGTGTCGATGGGGTTGATGGCGCAGGCCCGCACCCGCACGAGCACCTGCCGCGGTCCGGGCACCGGATCGGGCAGGTCGCCGTGGCGGATGACACCGGGCGGACCGGTCTCGGTGATGAAGGCCGCCTTCATGACGCCGGCTTCCTCTCCCGGCCCAGGGCGATCCCGCCGCCGATCGCCACGGCCGCACCGACCGCGGCCACCGTCCAGAGGACCGTGGCCACCCCCCGCGCGGAACGGGCCACCTGCTGGATCCGCTCCTCATCCGCCATGGTCGGCCGCGACACTCCCGAGCGGGCCAATGCCTGCCACGCCCGGTAGATGTCGGTTGTCGAGGCCGCGGCGACGCCGGCCCGGATCATGGCGTCGTCGACGACCGGTCGCGGTGCCATGCCGAGATAGGCAGCCGTAGCCACCGCCAGCACGGCCACCAGCACTCCGCCCAGGACACAGCCGTGCGCCGCAGTCCAAGCGGCGGCGGGCACTCCCTCCGCGGGGGCCGCGGTCGGCAGACGCGCCAGTTCGCCGAGCCGCGGCACCGGCAGCGACGCGCCGCACCGCGGGCAGGTGACGGCACCACCGGCCTGCCCCGGGCCCACCGTCAGCGTTGCGGAGCACCCACAGGTCAGCAGGTAGTTCTTGGTTCCCCGTCTGTCGTCGTGATTGTTCATGAAAATCGTGATCCGCGCCCGACGCCAACGCCCCGTACTCCGCGCATCCGGTGAGGACTGCGACCGGTGGGGCCGCAGACATTCTCCGGCCGGATTCTTTTACCATTCGGCCGCCGAGAACCGGCCAAAAACCAGTTTTGGCGCAAAAAAAAGTTGGCCTCCCGCAGGCTACAGCGACATAATCTTGAGCCTCTTGGAACCACTCGCAATGCCGGCGACAAACCGTTATCCTTTGCCCGGTTTGCCCAGTTCCCCGCAGGCCTCGTCGCGCGACCGCCGGAGCGGGCTTGACAATCGTCGGCCCCAGCCCCGCAAAACCCGACAAACGGCCGCCGCGAAACGTCCGGCGCAGTTCCACTCTGCGGGCTGGACATGCCCGCCCCTTGAATCACACTGTCGGCACTACGAATGATGCAACGGAGCATCCGGTGCCCCGCGGTCCGACACGACGTCGCCCGTTGATCCGTTCCTGGAAGGATTCATGAAGGAGCCCTGCCTTGTACGACTCGCTGCTCGATGAACTCGAAGACGACGTTGTCTCCAATCCCCAGGAGGTCGAAGAACTGACCGAGAAGGTCGTCGACGCTGAGGAGGCGGACGCGGAACTTCTCGTCGATGATGCCGACGCCCCCGTCCTGGCCGAGGGGGACATCGAGGCGGAGGCGGAGATCGACGCGGCGGGAGACGCCGAGGAGGTCCTCACCGAGCAGGTCGAAAACTGGTCGGACGATCCCGTCCGCATGTACCTCACGCAGATGGGAGAGATCCCGCTCCTCACCCGGGCCCAGGAGATTCATCTCGCCCGGCAGATCGAGACCACCCGGGCGGAGTTCCGGGCCAAGTTGCTGGAGTGCGAGTACGTCTGCCAGCAGGCCTTCCGCGTACTGTCGCGGGTCCATCGCGGCGAACTGCCCTTCGACCGCACGGTGCAGGTCTCGGTGACGGACCGGCTGGAGAAGGACCAAATCCTCGGCCGTCTGCCTCACAACCTGAAGACGCTCGACGTCCTCATCAAGCAGAACAGGGCTGACTACCGGATCGCGTTGTCCAAGAAGCGGCGGATGGCCGAGCGGCGCGAGGCCTGGGCCCGGCTGGGCCGGCGGCGGCGGCGCTGTGTGCGCCTGATCGAGGAGCTCGGCCTGCGGACGCAGCGGATCGAGGCCATGATTCCGCAGCTCGAGAATTTCGTCGTCCGCATCCGGGAGCTCAAGGCCAAGATCGACGCCCACAAGAAGTCGAAGCAGCCCCCGTCGGGCCGGCAGAAGCTCGTGGAGGAGTACCGCACGATCCTCAAGGCATGCCAGGAGACCCCGCGCAGCCTGAAGCGCCGGGTCGACCAGATCCGGGGCATCTTCGCCAAGTACCAACAGGCGAAACGCGGTCTCTCCGAGGGCAACCTGCGACTCGTCGTGTCGATCGCGAAGAAGTACCGCAATCGCGGCCTCTCCTTCCTCGACCTGATCCAGGAGGGCAACGCGGGCCTGATGCGGGCGGTGGACAAGTTCGAGTACCGTCGCGGCTTCAAGTTCTGCACCTACGCCACGTGGTGGATCCGGCAGGCGATCACGCGTGCCGTGGCCGACCAGAGCCGCACGATCCGCATTCCCGTCCACATGGTCGAGACCATGAGCCGGGTACGGAACGTGGCCCGCCAGTTGCTGCAGGAATACGGCCGCGAACCGACGATCGAGGAGATCGCCGCCCGGGCCGGCACGCCGATCGACGAGACCCGACGGGTGACGGCGATGAGCCGCTATCCGATCAGCCTCGATCGGCCGGTGGGCAACAGTGAGGACAGCCACTTCGGCGACCTGCTCCCCGACACCGGCGCCGAGAACCCCGCCGTGGGCGCCGCCCAGGAGATGCTCCGCAACCGCATCGCCAAGGTGCTCAAGAGCCTCTCCTACCGCGAGCGTGAGATCATCAAGCTGCGGTACGGCCTCGGCGACGGCTACAGCTACACGCTCGAAGAAGTGGGCCACATCTTCAAGGTGACTCGCGAGCGGATCCGGCAGATCGAGGCCAAGGCTGTCCGCAAGCTGCAGGCCCCCGCCCGCAGCGAGGAGCTCTCCGGCTTTCTTGATTGAGCGCCTGCGGGGCCATCCATGGCCCCCGCAGGCTTGGCCCGGCGTGGTCGCAGC
>CAZJHQ010000042.1:0-21813 GCA_964545915.1 uncultured Candidatus Kuenenia sp.
TTTTTGTGGAGGCGCCAGGCCCGGAGGGCCGGGTCGACTGTGAGCGGGCGGAGGCGCGGCCATGCCGCTGGGTGCGTGGGCCGGAAAAAGCACCGGCCTCACCGACTGCGGACGCGAGACGGGTGAACCACACCCGCCGGGCTACGCCCGCACGTAGCCGCGCTGCACGCCCTCGATGTACCGCTGTCGCATCGTGCCGAGCAGCATGCCGAGGTAGGCGTTGGCTCCCAGCGACAGAAAGAGTGCGATCAGGCTGCCGATCAGCCACGGCCACGGCCGCTCGACCTTGGCCGCCGCCGTGACGGGCTGGGCATCGACCAGCCTGGACGCCGTGGACGCCACCGGCGCCGGCCGCCGGGGACGCTGCGCCGCCTCGATCACCGACCGCTCCACCGCCGGCGGCCAGTTGTCTGCCACGAAGATCTTCACGCGGCGCACGTCGCGGGCGTCGTCCGGCACGTCGCTGGTGAACTGGTAGGGGCTGGCATTGCGCACCAGGTCGGGCTCGACCCGCACGAGGTACTCGCCGCCGCCGCCGTCCTGCGGCACGTACGCCGCTTCGATGCCCGTCGCCAGCAGTCCGGCCACCAGCAAAACGCATTCAACGATCATGAATCTCGCCCTCAGCGGAATCGACAACCATCACGATTTCACCTTCCCGTCACCCTTCCGTGCAACTCCGCCCTCGCCCGGCGGGGTGTCGCCGGGCCAGCCCCCGTGTTTCCCGGGCCAGGACGCGGCTTCTTCCCCGCGTACCGACCCGCCCGACAGGCTGTCGATTTCCAACTGCAGCATGGACAGGGCCGCCTGGAGGAAGGCCACCGCGATCGGGCCGACGAAGATGCCGATCGGGCCCAGCGCCCCGACGCCGCCGAGCACGCTCAACAAGGCCAGCAACGGATGGAGCTTCGACTGTCCGTGCAACACGATCGGCTTGATGATGTTGTCCACCGTCGAGACCACGCACAGCCCCCACGCCGCGAGGCCCGCCGCCGCCCAGGTGTTCTGCACGAAGAACAGCAGGTACAGGCTCGCCGTCCCCCACACGGCCGCGGCCCCCACGAAGGGCACGAGGGCGCCGAAGAAGGTGAGCAGCGTGAGGAGAAACACGTTTCCCAGGCCGGCGAAGGAGAACCCGAAGCCTGCCAGCACGGCCTGCACGATCGCAGCCAGGAGCGTGGAGCTGACCACCGCGCGACTCACCTCCTCGAACTCCCGGAGCAGCTGCCACTGATACCGCACGTCGAGCGGCACCAGCCGCATCACGGCCTCCAGCATCCGGCGGCCGTCCGCCAGAAAGTAGAACAGGCTGACGGTCATCACGATCAGGCCGATGAGCAGCTTGGCGACGGCGACCGGCGCCCGCGCGGCGATCGGGCCGATCCAGTCCTCGGCGAGCCTCTTGAGCTCCGTGTTCACGCTCTCGGCCGTGATGTGCAAACCCGTGGCCTCGTTGAAGCTGGCCACCAGGCCGTCGAGCACCTTCGGGTCGAGCCGCATGCCATCCGGGCTGCGGAGCATGGCCGCAGCGTCACCGCCGGCCCGCACGACCAGCAGCGAGAGCGGCACCAGCACGATGAGGAGCACGAACGCCGTCGTCAGGCCGGCCGCCGCCCACTCGGGAATCTGAAACCGCTCCCGCAGCCAGCGGTGGAGCGGCCCGAAGATCACGACCAGCATGGCCGCCAGGAGCAGCGGCAGGAGAAAGCCCGACATCACCCGAAGCGACAGCAGGCCGAACACGGCCACGAGGCCGAGAATCACGCCGAACGAAACCAATCTCGTCATGCCGTCGTTCCTGTGGCGGCCCCGTCGCGGCGCCGTGCGGTGGAGTCTACCTGCCAGGAGAAAAAGCCTTCCACGGCCCGGTGCCGCACACGCAGGCCGAGCCGCAGGACGGCCATCGCGGCCGCAGCGTGTGCCGTCATGGGGGGTCAGCCGGCGTTCTCCGGCCAATAGCCGGGCAGCGGTGCCTCGGCCACGACTTCACCGCCGTCTTCCGGGTCGATGTAGCGGATCCGCTCCGCATGCAGCGCGATCGGTGGCTCGCGAAGTGAGTCGTCAGCCGGTCCCGCCCAGAGCGTGTCGGCGGCCGGGTCGTACAACACGTCACCCACGATCGGCATCCACCGAGCCGCCGCCTGGAGGCGGAGCTGGTGCATCCGCCCGGTGAGCGGCTCCAGTTGCAGCACGAGCCGTCGCCCCCCCGTGGCCGCCGGCATGACCGCGAGGAGGCGGGCTCGCGTGACCGCCTCGCGGGCCAGGGGCGAGTCGGCCGCGGCCAGCCTGGCCCGGGCCTCCTCCGGCACCTTCTCGATGCCATCCCGCCACTCGACCGGCGCCGCATCGATCCCGGGCGTGCCGCGTTGCTCGACCAACGCCCGATACTCCTTGCCGATCTCGCGGCGTTCGAACTGCCGGGAAAGCTTCCGGGCCGCACGCGGCGTTGCCGTCAGCAGCACGATGCCCGAAACCGCACGGTCGAGCCGGTGCGGCACGCCCACGTAGCCGCGGTCCGCCGCACCGTGCAGCAGCCGCCGCACCCACGACTCCACCGATTCGATGCCCGGGGGCGCCTGGGTGGCGAGGCCGGCCGGCTTCGCCACCGCGAGCACGCCGGACCGTTCGGAGAGGAGCGTGGGAAGGTTCATGTGAGGCATCCGACCGCGTGCCGGGACGGTGGCGAGACCTGGCCAGCATGGCCCCTCCGCGCGGGTGCAAGCCAAGCCCAAAAGTGGTACCCTTTCCGGTCGGCGAGGCGGAACTGACTGCCGCACGGCGTCGCGGAGGCAAGGATACTATCGCATGTCCATCACGGTATTGATCGCGGACGACCACGAGATCGTCCGTCACGGGCTCGCCAGCGTGTTCAAGAACTCCGAGGTTCGCATCGTCGCCGAGGCGACGACCGGGGACGAGGCCGTCCGACTCGCCCGCCGCCACAAACCGGACGTCGTGCTCCTCGACGTGCGACTCGGGGCCGAGGACGGCCTCGACTCCATCAAGCGGATTCGCTCGGCCGCCCCGGCCACCCGGGTCATCGCCTTTTCCGCCTTCGACAACCCGACCTACGTGGCGCGGGCGGTCTCGGCCGGGGCCCACGACTATCTGCTGAAGACGGCCACCCGTTCCGAACTCGTCGGCGCCGTGTGCGATGCGGCCGCCGGGTCCGCCCCGACACGGGCCGGTGAGCTGCGGCGAGTCGCCTCGTCGATGGCCAACAAAGCCCTGCCGACCGACACCGACGTGCCACTCACCCCGCGGGAGACGCAGGTCCTCCGGCTCGTGGCCATGGGGCTCTCGAACCGCGAGATCGGCGACGCGCTTGAGATCAGCGTCGAGACCGTGAAAGAGCACGTGCAGAACCTGCTCCGCAAGGTCGAGCTGAACGATCGCACCCAGGCCGCCGTGTGGGCCATCAAGCACGGGCTCGCCTGACGGGCGTTTCGTGCCGGGCGTGATGGCCGGTGCCGGGCATGATCGTAGCTGCCGAGAATCCATCGCAGCTGCCGGGAAGCCATCGCAGCTGCCGGGAATCCATCGCAGCTGCCGAGAATCCATCGCAGCTGCCGGGAATCCATCGCAGCTGCCGGGAAGCCATCGCAGCTGCCGGGAAGCCCGAAGCGTAAGCTGAGGGAATACGCGGCGCTGAAAAGAAAGCCGCTCCGATTTCCCTCGGCTCACGCCTCGGGCTTCAAGGCACGGGACCGCCAAACCCAAAATCGGCTCGGGTCGCGCCTCAAGGGCTATGGTGCAGCCGACATCAAATCGGCTTGGATCGCACCGCTTCGCCTCGCCGCCGTGCCCCGCGGATTTCCCCGCCACTCCAGTGCCTCGTCTAGGACTCGAACCTAGAACCCTCTGATTAAGAGTCGGCGGGGACCTCTGTTTTTCCCGTGGAAAACACCACGTTTTTTGGTCTGCGCACCGTTTGCGCACCTTTGAACGTGACGCCCTCCAGGGACGCCCTCGAAGGCACGCTCCACGGGCGCGACCATCACGGGCGACATCATCACGCCCCGGTCGTCCCTCGGCGAGCGTCACGACGTTGGCCTGACCACGAGCCCGCAGGCGTCGCCCTGGAGGCTCCACGACGCCCGCCATGCCCAGATCGTGACGCGGGGCGTCAGGAGCCAGCCGCAGCCCGCGAAGCCCGCATGGCGGTCAGGAAGACCCGCAGTTGACGAGCCTTCGCCCCAGCACGCTGGCGGGTCACCTCGGCGTCGCTCCACAGTGGCGCGGCTCCACGCTGCTGGCGGGCAGCGTCGATGCGGCGGCGAATCCACGCGGGGGCATGGCGGCACCGCTCCCGGACCTCCAGGTCAGCCGCGCCGAGAGTGACGCGGGCGGCACGTTGAATCGGCTCCATGGTCATGGTCATGTCCTCCTCCCCGCATGGTACAGGCCCACGGCGGCGTCAACCTACTGAAACATGAGCCGGTCTTCGGCGACATCCTTCACCACGGCGGCACGCTCTTCCGGGCTCCCATGGCGGAGGATCCACCGCTGCTCATCCGTCAGGTCATGGTCGTCAGGCGTCACTTCATCGCGGGCCCGCTTCCGTGACATGAATTGCTGAACAATCGACATCGGCGGCGGCGGCGGGGCCTCGGTGGGCAGGCGGGCATCGGATGCGGCGTCCAGCCCGAAACCACGAGCGGCGGCGAGTAGGTCACGGCGGGCGTCCCGCAGGGCTCGAAGGGCAGGGTTCGCCTGCCTGCCCCGTGGCGTGTCGATGGTCACCCCCTCGGCGGCCACCATGTCCGTCAGGAGGCGGACTTCGGAAAACTGCTCACAGATGACCGCGAGCGTGTCTGCCTGAAGCCCGGTCAGCCGACGAGCCGCCACGAGGGCCGGGGCATGACGTTCCCAAAACTCCATCGCGGTGGCGTTCCCCAGGATGAAGGCAGGCGGCGTCACGGCGTCCGCCGGGGCGGTCTTCCCCGCAGGTCGGCGGAGTGTGTTCCTGCCGCGCCGGGATTCTGAACTACTCGGGTCAGGCAACGGTCCCCGCGAGCCCATGATGTTTCTCCTGTCTCGGTTTTCCTGAAACTCCCCAGTGACGCGCACGGTGGGAACTCCCTGGTTTTCCACAGCCAGCCGGGGCAAGTTGATACCGGGGGGTGGAGGGGGGGTGGTTCAACGTCCCGCCACGAGCCGCCGCAGCGTGTCGGCGTCGATGTCGCTCCATAGATGCGGGCTGACGTTTCGCAGCCGCAACATGTCCGACTGCTGGTCATGGACTCGTGGTGGCCGCACCGCAGCCGCCGCAGCGTGTCGCCTCTGAACTTCGTTCAGCCGCGCCTCGGCGGCCCGTAGACGCTGGTCATGCTCCACCTTCACCTTCCTGAAGGCGGCAGTCTCAACGTCAACCTCCGCCTGCAATTCGGCGACCACGCGTGCCTGCTGGTCTGCCTTCTCCATCACGGCGTTGATAGCGTCCACGAGCCGCGAGTGTCGAATCATCGTCACGACATCGGTGTCCAGCCTTGCGGGCGGGATGCCAAGGTCACGGCAGACAGCCAGCAATCCATCCGCCTGATCCGGCGGGAGCCTGCCTTCGTTCGCAGCCATCGCGGCCACCCCTTCCCGATACGCTCGAAGGCGGGCAGTGAACTGCTCACGGGCTTCGGCGAAGACATCGGTGGTTTCCCGTTGCATCGCGGCAGCGACATCGACGGCGGTATGGGTGGTCACGGTCATGGTTCAATCCTCGTGCGGCTCCAGGTCACGCCCACGCGTTGCCGCGTCACGGGGGCGTCGTGGTCACTGTTTCTTTCGGCGCGGCTCCAACATCGCACCCCAGAGCGGGGGCATACCGAGGGATTCCCGCTGCTGGTCGATGGAGCGGCGAAGGTGTCGCGGCAGCTTTTCGAGCCGCGCCCGGATTGCCCGCTGCACTTCGTTCAGCCTGCGGTCGATGTCTTCGAGACGGAGCCGGTCGTCTTCGGTCATGGTGGGCATGGTGAAACTCCTTTCGGGCGTCAGCCTAGAACGAACCACAAGCCACGCTCGCGGCCGGGTCGATGATGCGGTCAGGTGTGCCAGCGTCGCCCTCGTCTGGCATTCTGTTCACCTCACCCGCAGGAGCCTCTAGGATGCCCGCTGCGGGCCTGTCGCCTTCGACGGGCTCCGTGGTCGCCACGATGTCACCACGGGCTTCTGCGGGCTCGTGGTAGCGGCTGGCGGGCATGTCGTCGTCCGTGGACTCAATGCTGTCGAGAATCTGCCGTCTGAACCGGAGCCAACATTCACCCCCACCGAGGGTCAGGACTTCCTCCCGCGTCAGCCCGATGTCTGCCGCGATAGCGTCAGGGTCCGGGAGTTTCTTTTGTTCGCCCGCAACGAACTGTGCGACGAACCATCGATCCCGCGCCGCACCACACAACTCGTCAAACTTGATGCGTCGCCGCATCCCCAACTTCCGCCTGCGCTGTTTGATTTCTTTCTCCTCCCTCTCCTCTCTCTCTCTCTTCTCTTCAGGAGAAGAGAGAGAGAGAGAGGAGATAGAAGATATAGAAGAGACACCGTCAGCATGACGCGGCGATGACGCGCCGGGAGCATCTAAACCGTTGCCGCCTGCGGACTTATGGGCCGAGCGTTCGCCTGACGATGATGACGCTAATGCTGACGCATCAGCATGACGCGATGACGCGTCAGCAGCGTCAGCATGACGGGCACCATCGGCGGCGAGTTTTGCCAGCATGGTCAGCCGGTCAGCGTCGTCACGAAGGGCAGCGTAGGTCGGCACGAGTGGCGCGGGAATCTGCCTGCCACTTTCTTTCTGGTGGATGGTCTGCCACTTCGCCACGAGCAACGGCAAGGCGTCCACGAGCCTTACCGTGTCCAGTGACCATGCCTTGTCGCCTGCGGTCACCTTGCGGCACGGTTCGCCGCCGACAGTCGCGCCGAGGAGCATCGCATAGCATCCATGCGGGCCCTCGAAGACCCGGACTTCATGCCCCGCGACATGCCCCAGTGACCGCCATGTCTGTGCCTTGCCCGTCGCGGGCTTCGCCTTCGAGCCCGTCAGCCGCGCCCGCTTTCGATACCGCCGCGCCGCCTCCCGATTCTGCTCCTGACGCCGCACCGCGCGGCCGTCTTCGCCAACGTCAGCAGCAGCAGCAGACCCGCCACGCTGGTCAGGCTCCAGGCGGCGCAACTCCGCAGGCAGCACGAGCCCGCCATCGACCACGCCCACGAGCCCCACGTTCAGCATCGCTTGCCCCATGCCCGTGATGTCCACCGCACCATCCAGGCTCGCGGGCTCGGCGTCAGGGACGACGCCGTCACGCTCCATCATGGACATCCAAGCCCATGCCTCCACCGCTGCGGCGTAGGCTTCCCGTCTGCTGACGTTCAATGCCTTCGCCAACTCCATGACACGAGGGTCACGGGGCAGCGGGGCGACGATGGTCGGCGGTGTCCGTGGCATCTGTGCGGCTCCTCCAGATCACGAGCCCACGACGGCGGTCACACACGAACGGATCCACCGCTCCAGGTCACTCCGTCGATAAACGGTCCGTGACTGTTTCTTCGCCCCCAGTTTCAGGCAGCGGGGGCCTGCCTTGTCGCATCGAAGTTGTCTCAACGTCTTCGGCGTCAGCCCGACAAGGCGGGCGGCCTCGGTAGTGCCCAGCAAACAATCGTCCTTCAACGTCAGGTCGGCGACCGCCTCGGCGGGCGTCACCTTCGTCCTTCCACGCGGCGTCTTCAGTTTCGGCGACATGCTCCAGACCCTTTCTCGGTGAAATGCTGGCGTGTCTGCTCACTGGAACAAATGACCACGCCAGACATCCAGATATGTCCCATGTCTGACATAAGGGTTTTTCAGGTCAAGCCTTTTCCTGCGCCTGCACACCACGCAAAACCGCAGAAAACAAAGGCTTTCCCGGTGAACACTGCTGTTTCAGCAGCTCATCCAGGCGGCGAAGTTGTTTACTGTCGCCCTCGGCGTCAGGTCTTCCGATGACCTACTTCGCCACGCTGCGGCGTTGTTTGTTCAGTAGGCGCGGCGTCAGCCTTCGAGCCGCGCGACATCCCCTGCGATAGCAGACTGTGCGCATGCGCACACTTTGTAGGCGCGGGGTCAGCCTTCGAGTCGCGCGACATCGGCACGGGTCAGGCTCGCGGCGAAGGCGGGTCATGCGGTTACGACGAAATCGTCTCCACCGCAGAAAACGTGACCGCATCGCGTGCCCCATGACTGCGGCAAATCGTGAACAAATTCACGATTTGAGATAACCGGGAGCCCACGACATCGCGTTGACGCTCGCGGTCACTCTCCACGCGTCACGATGTCGCCCTGGAGGGTAGGGTCCACGAGCGAAACATGGCCGGAATCGTCACGAGGGGGACGGGAATAGGTGCCCGCCGATGTCGTCCGCCTTCAAGCCCGCAGCATCACCGCCATGGTCAGGCGAGCGTCGCCCCGCAGCCCAGGGCGCGGCGACGCGGTCGCATGATGCAACCACGTTGGATGACCTCCCCCGCTCCCCGCATCCACGGGCACGACGCCCGCCCAAAATATGTGACGGCGTGTCACCTATTCCGGCTCCCCGCCCGCACGGGCGCGACGAAATCGAGTAACGCGATGTTACTCGATTCACCCCCCGCTCCCCGCATCCACGGGCGCGACGATAGAGCAAACTCGCACGATGACAGTTTGCTTTCCCCCGCTCCCCGCATCCACGGGCGCGACACTAGAGCATCACGGGCATCACGCTGGTCACGCCCTCCAGGCGGGGCGGATGTCTTCGAACCCGTCACGCTGCTGGCGGCGGGCAGCAGCCTATCGGCGACGCCCTCGGCGCGACACTGCCGCGAAGCCCGTACGTCAAATGGTCTAGACGACTAGACCTTTCCTATCGGCGACGCCCTCGGCGCGACACTGCCGCGAAGGCGTCCCGCAGGGCTTCATCGACCACAACGGCATAGGTCTTCGCCACCATGCCCACGCTGGACTCCGCATCGCCGAGGGCCTTCGTGACGACGTTCAGCGGCACGCCCGCCGTCACCATGCGGGAGCCGCCGGTCCGCCGCAGATCGTGCGGGCGGGGGCGTTGCTCGCGGTCTTCGCTCCACAACTTCGCCCGCTCTAGGATTCTCTTCCAGGCGGTCTTATACGTCGTCACGGGCCCGTCACCCTCGGCGGCGGGAAAGACCCACGGGCATGATGCGGGGACCATCGCTCGGCGAGCCCGCAGTATTTCGAGGGCCTGCGGATTGTCGGCGAGCGGGATTCGATGGGCAGACCGCCGCCCCTTCATCCACTGTTTCGGCACGGTCCACGCGGCGTCTTTCCCCTTCATGTCGATGTCTTCCCATCGGGCATGGCAGACCGCGCCCATGCGTTGCAACGTCAGCATGGAAAACATGAAGAGATGACGCCACAACGGGTCATCCGCCTTCATCGCGGCGTCCAGCCGTTTTGCCTCGGCGTCTGTCAGCACGCGTTGGCGCGGCTCCTCCGCCGTCTTCGTCAGCCGCGCCGCCTTGCTGGTGCCCGTCGCGGGATTCGCACCGTGCCACAAGCCCGCGTCAGCAGCGTAGGCGTACAGATTCCGCACGAGTTGAATCATGCGGTTTGCCTGCACCGGGGCCCGCTTCACGATTGCCGCGTGGATGTCGGGCAGGCGGGCGGCGAAGGCGGCGAGCGTCAGGGCCTCGAAGTCTTCGCCGTCCACGGTCTCGTATTCGTCCGTCCCCTTCACCTTCCGGCGAATCTTCTCCGTCATCACGGCGCGGCGAAGGTCACGATAGAACTTCAACGTCCGGTCGGTGGGCTTCCTGGAGCGATTGCCGGGGAGCCAGCGTCCAGCCTCATGGGCATCTAGGTAGGCGTCCATGACGCCCTTCACCACGGGCGTCCGGTCGGCGGACTCGGCGTCGTCGGCCTCGTCGGCGGGGCGGGGCGTCAGCACGCCAACAAGGCTTCGGTCGAATCGCAGCCGCCCGATTGCCTGACGGGCTTCGGGGAGCCGGACGGACTCCGTGTCGCCGAGGGCTTTCCGGGTCGTCTGCCCGTTCACCCTGCCCACGAAGTAGTAGACGCTGGAGCCGGTCTTTTCGTTGACGATCACCGACAAGCCCCGGCAATCGGCGTCCCTCCAGCACCGCCGCCCCGATTCGTCCGTGTCCACGAGCCCATCCAAAACAGCCTTTCGGGCAGCCTCCAGGCGACTTTCCGTGAACGGGAAAGCCTTTTTTTCCAGCATCGCACGAAGCCCATCACCGTCCCCGCTTCGAGCCTTGCCCATCGTGACGCCCTCCAGGTCGATAGTTCCCGCCGGATTCCATGCGCAACTTGCGCAACATTGACGCCGGACATGATACGACAAACACGGACAAAACGGGGAATCGGCGTTTTCCGGTCGGCGCATGAAAAAAGCCCCTTTTCGGGGCTCTTTTCGTCGTTTTCGCTCGGGAAATGTAGGGCTTTTCGCCAGTGCCTCGTCTAGGACTCGAACCTAGAACCCTCTGATTAAGAGTCAGATGCTCTGACCAATTGAGCTAACGAGGCGACAAGCGTTTTCTACCCTTGCCGGCGAGCATCGGCAAGGGCCGGACGCCACGCCGCGTTGAGGGATTTCTCGGGAGCGGCTACATTTCCGCCATTCCGCGGTTTCCCCAGCCAGCATGGAGGTTTTGATGGGCAGGTTCGATGGCTTGAAGGGTCTCGTCCTCGGCGTCGCCAACGACCACTCGATCGCTTGGTACATCGCCAAGGAGATCCTCAACCAGGGCGGCCAGATCGGCTTCTCGCACCTGCCCGACCGCCCCGACGACGAGCGGCAGCGGAACCGGCGTCGGGTCGCCCAGCTCACCGACCCCGAGCCCGGGGCGAAGTTCCTCGTGCCGATGGACGTCTCCAGCGACGACCAGATCGCCGCCGTCATGGACCGGGCGCGGCAGGAGTTCGGCACGATCGACTTCCTCGTCCACTCGATCGCCTACGCCCCGATGGAAGACCTCAAGGGCGACACCACCAACTGCAGCCGCGAGGGCTTCCGCATCGCCATGGAGACGAGCGCCTACAGCCTCCTGGCCGTGGGCCGGCTCGCCCGGAGCATCCTCTCCAAGGACGCGTCGATCCTCACGCTCACCTACTTCGGCGGCGAGAAGGTGGTGCCCGGCTACAACATCATGGGTGTCTGCAAGGCGACCCTCGACGCCTGCGTGAAGTACATGGCCTTCGACCTCGGCCCGGCCGGAGTCCGGGTCAATGCGGTCAGCGCCGGCCCGCTGCGAACGCTCGCCGGCCGGGGCGCCGGCGTCGAGGACATGCTCGGCCTCTATCAGCACATGTCGCCGATGGGCCGCAACATCACCCACGACGAGGTCGGCAAGGCCGGGGCCTGGCTGCTTTCCCGGGAGTCGCTCGGCATCACGGGCGAGATCCTCCACGTCGATGCGGGCTACAACATCATGGGCTCGCCGGGCCGGCTGCTCGACCTCGTGCCCAAGCAGGAGTGACGCCCCGCCGGGGTCACGGCGGGTCATAGCCCCCCGGGTGCCAGGGATGACAGCGGCAGATCCGCGCCAGGCCGCGGAGGCTGCCGCGGATCGCCCCATGCTTCTCGACGGCCTGGCGGAAGTACGCGCTGCACGTCGGCTGGAAGCGGCAGTGCCTGCCGAGCAGCGGACTGAGGGTGAGCTTGTAGACCACGACCAGGCCGACGAGCACCGCCACCGCGGCCCGGTCGCACGCCCGCCCCGCGCCGCGCAGCAGTCCGGCGAACCCCGTCATGATCGCGGCCTCCGTCGGGACCGCGACGGCTCCGCTGACGGGCGGCCGATGGCCCGGGCGGCGAGCGCCTCCAACGCCGCGGCCGTGCGTTCCAGGCCGGCGGCGCCCGGCTCGGGCAGCCCTGACCGCACCACGACGACGAAGTCGAAGCCCGTGGGGAGCCCGCCGCGCACCCGCCGAAACGCCTCCCGCAGCCGCCGCTTCCACCGGTTGCGGACGACCGCGTTGCCGATCCTGCGGGAAACGGAGAGGCCGATCCGCGGGCTGCCGGGGGGAGCCTGGGCCGCAGCATAGACGACCAGCGGCCCCGCCGCGGCAGACCGCCGCACCTCGTAGACGCGGGTAAAGTCGCCGGGGCGCACGAGCCGGCAGGTCTTCGGCAACCCCCGATCCGACGGCGTCACCACCGCAGTTGGGCCCGGGGATGCGCCGCTCCCGCCTCGGCGGCCTTGGCGGCTTCGAGCAGGCGGGCCGCGGCCGCCGCATCCCCCCCCGCGGGTAGCATGACCTGCACCTCGGCGATCAGGTCGCCCTTCGCCCCGTTGGCGTGCCGCACGCCCATGCCCGCGGCCCGCAGCTTCCGGCCCCCCGAGGTGCCGGGGGGAATGCGCAGCGCGATCGTGCCCCAGGGGGTGGGCACGTCCACCTTCGCCCCCTCGATCGCCTCGGCGAGCGTCACGGGCAGCGTGAGTTCGAGTGTGTCGCCGTCGCGCCGAAATACCGGATGCGGCTCCACGGTCACTTCGAGGAGCAGATCACCGGCGGCCCCTCCGCCCGTGCCCGGCAGCCCCTGGCCCCGCAGCCGCATCCGCGCGCCGTCGGGCAGGCCCTGCGGGATCGTCACCGTGATCGTCTCGACCTTGCCGTCGCGGTCCACCCGCACGTCGGTCTTGCCGCCATCGATGGCCAGCCGAAACGGCACCGCGATCCGCGCCGACACGTCCTCGCCAGGCATCTGCGCGGCCCGCTTGCGGCCCCGTGTCGTTCCCCGGCCGCGACCCGCCCCGAACAGGTCGCCGAACCCGCCCGCGCCGCCGAACAGGCTCTCCAGGTCGATCTCCGCGCCCCCGGGGAATCCGCCCCCCCCGCCCCGAAACGGACCGCCACCCCAGCCGCCACCGGGACCGCCCCCGCCGACGCCCTCGAAGGAACTGCCGTAGCGGTCGTACATCTCCCGCTTGCTCGGATCGTTGAGCACGTCGAAGGCCGACTGCACCTTCTTGAATTGGGCCTTGGCCGACTCGTCGTCGGGATGGAGGTCGGGGTGGTACTTGCGGGCCAGTTCCCGGTAGGCCTTGCGGATGTCCTCCGCCGACGCGGTGCGCGGCACGCCGAGCGTCTGGTAATGGTCCTCCGCCATCGAACGGGTCCTGCGGCCTAGAAAACGAAGTCTGCCCCGGATTCTACCAGCCGACCGCGGCGATCAAGGACGGTCTCCGATCAGCCCGCGGGCTGCTCGGTCGCCTCGCCGGCCGCCGCCACCGGCCGCTGCTCGAGAAACTCGATCTGGCAGCGGCGGGCGGGCTCGTCGGCGGCCGCATGCAGCATGTGGAACACGCCGTCGGCACCGAGCTTCCGGGCCCGCACGTTGTCGGCCAGATATACGGGCAGGATCTCCCGCAGCAGCCGCTGCTTGATTTCGGGAGCGAGCAGCGGAAACATCACCTCCACGCGGCGGTGGAAGTTGCGCGGCATCCAGTCCGCGCTCGCCAGGAACACCTCGGCCTCCTCGTCGGGGCCGAAGACGAAGATCCGGCTGTGCTCCAGGAAGCGATCCACGATGCTGCGCACGCGAATCGTCTCGCTCAATCCCGGCACGCCGGGCCGCAGGCAGCAGATGCCGCGGGCGATGATGTCGATCGGCACGCCGGCCTGGCTGGCCGCATACAGCGCCTCGATGATGCGATGATCGACGAGGGCGTTGAGCTTGGCGAAGATGCGCGCCGGCCGCCCCGCGCGGGCCCGGCGGGTCTGCTCGTGAATCAGCTCCAGGGTCCGCCGTTGGAGGTCGTTGGGAGCCACGATCAGCCGCTGCCAGGCATGGCCCTGGGAATAGCCGGTGAGCAGATTGAACAGCGCCGTCGCGTCCTCGGCCACCGCTTCGTCGGCCGTGAACAGCCCCAGGTCGGTGTAGACCAGGGCGGTGGTCGGGTTGTAGTTCCCGGTGCCGAGGTGCACGTACCGCTTCAGGCCGCTGCCCTCCTGGCGGACGACGAGCGACACCTTGCAGTGCGTCTTCAGGTCGAGGAAGCCGAATACCACGTGCACGCCGGCCCGCTCCATCTGCCGGGCCCAGCTGACGTTGTTGGCCTCGTCGAACCGGGCCTTCAGTTCCACCAGCGCCGTCACGTGCTTGCCCGACTCGGCCGCCGCGATCAGCGCCCGCGAGATCGGCGAGTCGCCGCTGGTGCGATAGAGCGTCTGTTTGATGGCGAGCACCCGCGGGTCGGCGGCGGCGCTGGTCACGAACTCGACGACCGGGTCGAACGACTCGTAGGGATGGTGGAGGAGGATGTCCCGCTGGGCGATGGCGGAGAAGATGTCGCTCCCCCGGCGGTCGAGCCCGCGCGGGACCCGCGGCGTGAACGGCTTGTCGTGCAGCCGGTCATACCCCGGCAGTCGGTAGAGCTCCCAGATCGCCGTCAGGTCGAGCGGGCCGTCGATCCGGTACACCTCGCTGTAGGCGGCATCGCGGCCGTCGTCCCCGCCGTGCAGCCCTTCCTCGTCGATGATCATCCGGGCGATGGCGTCGTCGGCCTTGGCGGCGATCTCGATCCGCACCGCCTGGCCGCGCTGCCGGGCCTTGAGCCGGTCCTCGATCAGCTTGAGCATGTCGTCGGACTCCTGTTCCAGGAGCTCGACGTCACTGTCGCGGGTGATGCGAAAGACGCTCCACGACTCGACCGCGAATCCGCCGAACAATTCCGGCAGCCGGGCGGAGACGACGTCTTCCAGCAGCACGAACGACTTCGTGCCCGGCTCGCCGCCGTCCAAGGGCACGATCCGGGGCAGCACCTGCGGCACCTGCACGACGGCGAACAGCCGGCGGGGCCCCAGCCCTTCCGTGCGGTGCAGCATGACGCCGAGGTACAGGCCGCGATTGTGGTAGCGGGGCGAGGGATGGGCGGGATCGACCGCCATCGGCGTGAGGATCGGCAACGCCCGTTCCCGAAAGAAGCGATCGACCTGCTCGCGATGGCCGCCGGTGAGGTCGGCGTACCGCAACAGCCGGAACCCCTCCGCCTCGAGCGCCGGGGCGAGGCTGTCCCGCAGGCAGCGGTATTGGCGGGCGACCAGTTCCTGGGTGCGGGCGGCGATCGCCCGCAGCTGCTCCATCGCCGTCATGCCGTCGGGCGAATAGTCCTGTGGCGCGCTCTCGCCGAAGGCCTGTTCCCGCAGGCCCGAGACGCGAACCATGAAAAACTCGTCCAGGTTCGAGCTGAAGATCGCCAGGAACTTGAGCCGCTCCATGAGCGGGTTTTCCGGGTTCTCCGCCTCCTCCAGGACGCGGAGGTTGAACTCCAGCCAGCTCAATTCCCGGTTCAGGAAGCATTCCGGGCCGAGCGTACTCGTGCCGGGCTCGTCGACGACCGTTGCCATGCCACAATCCATGCTCGCGGACCGATACCGAAACCCAACAAGTGTAGCCTTTCGACCGACGGCCTCCGATGACGAGCCACGCATCACGGGATTCTCGGAGTTTGCCCGACCGGGCCGCCTGGGAGGGGGCCGTCGCCGCGGGGCTCGCCCGGCTGACGGCGGTCTGCGCCCCCGGGACCCGCGGGTGGTGTGCCGGCGCGGCCTGCATCCTCGAGGCCTCGGCGCCGAAACCGGGCAACGTCCATCCCGGGGCCGCCTTTCCCGACCTCGCCCACGAGGAGCTCGTGGCCGCGGCCGTCGCCATCGCGCCGCTCATGGACCGGGCCGATGCCGTGCCCTTGGGCCGCACGATTCTGGCGGCGGTCGAGGCGTCACGACGCGTCACGCGGTCGAATGCGAACCTCGGGATCGTGCTCGCGATGGCGCCGCTGGCCGCCGCCGACCAGCCCGCCCGCGTGCTGGCGGCGCTCTCGCGGCTCGCCCCCGCCGACGCCGCCGACGTGTGGCGGGCGATCGCGGTCGCGCGGCCCGGCGGCATGGGCACGAGCGACCGTCATGACCTGGGGTCGCCCCCCCCCGCCGACCTCCTCGCGGCGATGCGGGCCGCGGCGCACCGCGACCAGATCGCCCGGCTCTGGGCCACGGGCTACACCGACCTGTTTGCGGGCCTCGTCGCCGACCTCGGCGCGGAAGTCGCCGCCGGCCACCGCCTCGACGACGCCATCGTGCGGTCGCACCTCCGCCAGCTCGCCCGCGAGCCCGACACGCTGATCGCCCGCCGCCACGGCGCCGACGTCGCCGCCGACGTCTCGCGCCGCGCCGCCGCGGTGCTCGCCGCCGGCCCGGACTGGCGGCCGGCCGCGGCCGCGTTCGACTGCTCGCTGCGCGCGCCGCGCCGCGTCAATCCGGGCACGACCGCCGACCTCGTCGCCGCGGCGCTGTACATTCTCTTGCGTGAGGAACGGATCCGCATCGAGTGATCCGCCTGCAGCGAGGATTCCGGCATGCACGAGCACTTCGAGGTCCGACTGCGGAAGGCGGTGCACGTCTTTTGCGCCGGACATTTCATCACGCTCACCGACGACCTCTGCGAACCGGTGCACGGGCACAACTGGACGGTCGGCGTGGACGTCGCGGGCAGCCCCGACGCCCATGGCATGGTCGTGGACTTCATCGCCCTGCGGGACCTGCTCGGCGGGATCGTGGCCCGCCTCGATCATCGCATGCTCCTGCCCGCGGCAAACCCGCTGCTCGCGGTGACGACGGCGGCCGGCCCCACGGGCGTGATGGAAACGACCGTCCGGTTCGGCGACCGACGCTGGGTGTTCCCGGCCGACGAATGCGTGATCCTCCCGGTGCGGAACACGACGGCCGAATGGATCGCCCGCTGGATCGGCCTCGAACTCCGCGCCGCGCTGGTCGCGGCGGGCCGGCCGCTGCCCGGCACGCTCCGCGTGATGGTGGACGAGTGCCTCGGCCAGGCGGCGGTCTGGGAAGGCCTCGATCGCTGACGCTGCTGGATCAGGGTTCGGCCACGACCAACTTGTCGGCGGCCTCGATCGCCAAGGCGAAGCCACGGTCGCCAAGCCGGATCCGCATCAACCCGGCCCCGTCGGGATTCCGCTCCACCGCGCCGACCGTGCCCAGTGCCAGGCCACACTGCGTGAGGTAGCGGAGGAACTCCGACGACTGGTCGAGCACCCGCGCCAGCCGGAACGTCGTGCCCGCCCCGCACGCGGACAGCGACCGCGTCGCGCCGTCCTCGGCCGGGGCCAGCGACCGGGCATCGGCCCGCGGGATCGGATCGCCGTGCGGATCGACTTCGGGCCGCCCCAGGAAGGCGTCGATGCGGTCGATGAGCAGGTCGCTGACGGCATGCTCCATGTGCTCGGCTTCGTCGTGGACCTCGTCCCAGGTCATATCGAGCGTGCGCAAGAGGAACAGTTCGATCAGCCGGTGCCGGCGGATCATCCGCAGCGCGAGCACCTTGCCCGCCCGCGTCAGGGCCACGCCCTCGTAGGGCCGGTGCGTGGCCAGCCGGGCCGCGTCGAGCGTCTTCAGCATGCTCGTGACGGTGCCGGGCGCCACGCCGAGCGCCGCGGCGATCTGCCCTGTCGTCGCCGGACCGCCCGTCTGCGCGGAGGTGATCTGGTAGATCGTCTTCACGTAGTTCTCGACGGTCAGGCTGGGCACGGCGGGGCTCGCGAACCGGGGCGGGACGGGGAGATTCGGGCGGCATGTTGCCGAACGGGGCCGGCCACAGCATTATGACCGCCATCGGGAGCGGATCGAATGCATCTCAACCAGCGGGCTCGGGAAATCGTCGAGCCGCTTCTGCGTCAGCCGGACAGGTTCGCCGCCGCCAGCCACCGCATCGGCGGCGTCTGGGTGATCGACTGCGGCGTGCACGCCGCCGGCGGCAGCGAAGCCGGCATCATCATGGCCCGCGCGGCCCTGGCCGGGCTGGGCGATGTCGCCCTTCATCCCGCCGGCGCCGCGGTGGCGGCCTGGCCGGGATGCCCGTGGCCCACCGTGGCCGTGGCCAGCCGTGAGCCGGTGGCCGCCTGCCTGGCGTCGCAGTACGCCGGCTGGAGGGTGAAGGCGCCGGGCTACTTCGCGATGGCGAGCGGCCCGATCCGCGCCGCGATCGGCCGCGAGGATCTCTTCGACACGATCGGTCACCGCGAGCGGCCGGAAGTGGCCGTCGGCCTGCTCGAAGCGTCGGCCCTGCCGCCCGAGGAGGTGTGCCGCACGCTTGCGGCCGACGCGGGCGTGCCGCCGGAAGCCGTCGTGCTGCTGGTGGCCCGCACCGCGAGCCCGGCCGGCACGCTCCAGGTGATCGCCCGCTCGCTGGAGACCGCGCTCCACAAACTCCACGACCTCGGGCTCGACCTTGGCCCCATCCGCGCGGGCCGCGGCACGGCTCCGCTGGCGCCGGTGCCCGACGACGACCTCGTCGCCATCGGCCGCACCAACGACGCGATCCTCTACGGCGGCCAGGTCTCCCTCGAAGTGGCCGGCGACGCCGCGGCCCTCGCCGCCGTCGGGCCGCGGATGGTCAGCGGCGCCTCGCCCGCCGCCGGCGAGCCATTCCTGCGGCTCTTCGAAAAAGCCGGTCGCGACTTCTACGCCATCGATCCGGCCCTCTTCGCCCCCGCCGCGGTGGAGCTCGTCGCACTGGAGAGCGGCCGTTGCCAGAGGTTCGGCAGGCTCATGCCGGAGATCGTCGCGGCTTCGTTCGCGCCGCCGGCGGCCCGCCCCGTAAAGGCCTGACGCATGCGGGTGGCGGTCGTCGGCGAGCCTGCGGGGTGGCACGTCGGCCGCCTGACGGCGCGGCTGACCGCCATGGGCCACCAAGCGGCCACGGTCCGCTGGTGCGAGATCGGCGCCGGAGCGGGCAGCGGCCCCGAGCGTTTCTCTCCGACCGAGCTCGATGAGGCCGACGCGGTCGTCGTCCGCGGGATGCCCGGGGCCGCCGCCACCGACGACCGCCTGGAGCGGGTCATCTTTCGGATGAACGCCCTCGCGCGACTCGCGGCCCGGGGCACGCCGGTGATCAACGCTCCACGGGCCCTCGAGGCCGCCATCGACAAATACCTGTCGGCGGCGTGGCTCGCAGCCGGCGGACTGCCCGTGCCTCGGTGTCGAGCTGCCCAAGGAATCGAAGCCGCCGAGCAGGCCCGTGAGGAGCTCGGGGGCGACTGTGCAGTGAAGCCGATCTTCGGATCCCGGGGCCGGGGAATCCTCCGGGTGCGGAGTCGGGAGGAAGTGGCCGCGATCGACCCGGCCCCGACGCCGGATCGCCTGTACCTGCTCCAGGAGTTCGTGCCCCACCCAGGCTGGGACGTGCGGGTGCTGCTCGTCGGCCAGCGGGTGTTTTCGATGCGGCGGCGGGCGGCCCCGGGGGAGTGGCGGACGAACGTGGCACTCGGCGGAACGCCCGAGCCGTTCGCGCCGCCGGCAGACTGGGTCGACCTGGCAATCCGTGCCGCCCGCTGCCTGGAGACGGATGTGGCGGGCGTCGACCTCCTGCCCGCCGCAGACGGTCGCGTTCTGATCCTCGAAGTGAACGGCGTCCCCGGCTGGCGGGCTCTGGAGGCGGCGACCAGCCACGACGTCACCGGCGCCGTGGCGGAATACGTCGTTGAACAAGCGACGAAACGCCCGACTTGAGCGAAAAACTTCTCCCCGCCCCAACCCGGACAGTTGGCAAACGAGAACCGAGCCCGCTGCCCACAAAACAGGCAGCTCGCCCGATGCTTCCCTTGCGGGCAGTTGTGCCCGAAAAGAAGGCTCTTCCTTGCCGCGAGCCGGAAGTGCTTGCGGCACAAGCACTTCACGCTGTCGCTTGACCGTCGAGAAACAGTTCTGCACGCGATCCCGGCGGCCGGCATCGCGGTGGACGCTTCTTTCAGCCCTCAACCGCCCGAGACCGTGCCCATGACGCCCCAGACCCAGGCCCCATCCCCCCTCGCTCCCGAAAGCCACGCGGCAACCGCCGTCCTTCACGTCGCTGAGCGGCTGTATTCAATGAACCCCGAGTGGGTGGTGTTCTTCCGGGAGGTCCTGGGCGTGGAGGGGATCGTGCGGCGGACGTTCAGCGAACCCGACGCCCTGCTCCGCTTCGAGTGCTCCCCGCACTACGCCCGGATCCGCGAGATGCTCGACTCACTCCGCGTCCGCCAGCAGGAGCGGCCGACGGAACGGGAGACGCAGCGGGTGGTGACGGTGCGGATGCCGCGGTCCCTCCACGAGACGCTGAAGGCGGAGGCGGATCAGATGCGGGTCAGCATCAACACCCTGTGCATCTCGAAGCTCATGAAACTGCTCGACGAGCAGGCGCAGCGCGACCTCACCGGCCTGCGGGGCGGCTTCGATCCGGCCCCCGAACCCGCGGCGAGCCGCAGCCGCCTGGCTCGGGCGAAGTGACACCGTCTCGGCTGCAACCGCTAGATGTCCGTGGGCAAAGCCCTCCATGGCCTTTGTCCACTTGGCCGACCGGTGGGAACGCCGAGGGTTTCCACGGCCGGCATTCCTCGCATCCTGCTCGGGCAGACTTGTTTTACAGTCTGCTAGCTCCGACTTCGCCCAGATGCCGCTCACGATGCTCCCGGGCGGGGCTGCCCGTGCCCCGGGAGCCGGCGTAGGTGGCCAGCGTAGGCAGGATGCCGGAGCGCCGACACCTCCGAGTGAGCGGAGGGCGGGGACGCCCGCAGCGAACGTCCGGCGATGGGGCACGGGCAGCCCCGCCCACCCCAGCGTGGCAAGCCGAAAAACGAAGGAGAGGAGCGGGCCTGTAAGCCGGGTTCTGTTCCGCGGCCCCTTGCAGGCCCGCGGCGGCGACCATTTCTCTAGGACCCAGGTTGCCCGGGGCCTCCAGCAGCCGACCCGGAAGTTGAAGCGAGGCGGGTCGCCTCGCGTCGCCTTGGCCCTCGCGGGCCGACGACTTCTTCCTGCTTGGCCTTGCTCCCGATGGGGTTTTCCGAGCCAGGCCGGTCACCCGACCTGCTGGTGAGCTCTTACCTCACCGTTTCACCCTTACCGGCCGGGCCGAAGCCCGGCAGGCGGTTTGCTTTCTGTGGCACTGTCCCTGGCCTCGCGGCCGGTGGGCGTTACCCACCATCGCACCCTATGGAGCCCGGACTTTCCTCCCGCCGCCTCGCGGCGGCCGGCGGTCACCCGGCCCACTCCTCTCCTTCAGACTCGTCTTGCACCGGGATTCTACCGCACCGGACCGGGCAGGGCCGCCGATTGACCCATTCGTGGTTCCCGCCTACCTTCCAGGGAGATTCAGGGGTTGGGGACGACGCTTTTTCTGACCCTTCCCCGGCAGACCATTGCACGCCCATCCATCTCGAGAACCACAGCATGTATGGCGAGCTCCAGCCGCTGGGGGGCGGCGACCCGATTCCCCTCCTCAAGACCACCCTGATGGTCGGTCGCCGCGAGAGCGCCGACATCGTGCTGCGGTTTCCCAACGTCTCCGGTCACCACTGCGAACTGACGCTGGTCAACGGCTACTGGCACGTCAGGGATCTGGGCAGCAGCAACGGCACGAAGGTCAACGGGGTCCGGGTTACGGAGCAGCGGATCGCACCGGGCGACAAGCTGTCTATCGCCAAGCACGAATACGAGGTCGCGTACGAGCCGGCGGAACTCGGGGCGAGCGAGTTTCCGGCCGCTCCCTCCGCCCAGGAGAGCATCTTCGGTCGCTCTCTGCTCGAATCGGCCGGCCTGGAAACACGGCGGCCTCCGGACCAACGCGCGGCCGGCCGGGAGCGGAGTTAGCAGACTGTGGAACAAGTCTGCCCGAGCAGGATGCGAGGCATGCCGACCGAGGAAACCCTCGGCGTTTCCCCCGGTCGGCCAAGTGGACAAAGACCATGGAGGGCTTTGTCCACGGACAGTCAGCAGACTGTGGAACAAGTCTGCCCGAGCAGGATGCGAGGCATGCCGACCGAGGA
>CAZJHQ010000042.1:21913-27457 GCA_964545915.1 uncultured Candidatus Kuenenia sp.
TTCCCCCGGTCGGCCAAGTGGACAAAGACCATGGAGGGCTTTGTCCACGGACAGTTGAGGGCCGGGCACAGCCGCTGCAGACGCGGCACTGCTACACTTTCCGCATGGCGAGGCCCCGCAAGATCCGCATCGACTTCCGCAAGAACAGGTCCGCCCGCCGCCGCGGTGGCGACCTGACGCGGAGCATGGATCGCGACCCCGACCACACGGATGCACAGCCGGCCACGGAACGCATTTCCGGCAAGGGTGAGTTGACCCGCCGGCGGACCATCGTGGCCGTGGACGCGGCCGGTGACGGCATCGACGCCTTGGCCGCGGAGTCGGCGACGGGCACGTGGCGCGGGCAGGTGATGCACGTGCACGGTTTGGAGAGCTTCGTCCGCGCCCCCGACGGTACGGTCGTCCGCTGCACGACCCGCCGCATCCTGCGGACGGTCGCCACCGATCATCGTCACCCCGTGGCGGCCGGCGACTGGGTGCGGGTGCGGGGCGACGCGACCGCGGGCGTGATCCAGGCCATCGAACCGCGCCGCACGGCGCTGTGCCGCGACAGCCGGGGCCGGCGGCATGTGATCGTCGCCAACGTCGATCAGGTGCTGATCGTCGGCAGCGCGGCGCTGCCCGGCCTCAAGCCCGGGCTCGTCGACCGGCTCCTGGTCGCCGCCGAGTCGGCCGGCATCCGGCCGCTGATCTGCATCAACAAACTCGATCTGGTACCGGCGGCCACGCTCGTGCCCATGGCCGGCGTCTTCGCCCGCATGGGATACCCGGTGATCCTCTGCTCCGCGGAGACGGGCGTCGGCCTCCGCCGCCTGGCGGCCGAGTTGGCGGGGCGCGTGACCGCGGTCGTCGGGCAGAGCGGAGTCGGCAAGTCCTCGCTGCTCAACGCGCTCGATCCGGGGCTCGCGTTGCCCGTGGCAGAGGTGAGCCGCGAGAACGAGAAGGGCCGGCACACGACCACGACCGCTCGGCTCCTCTCCAACCGCTTCGGCGGCTGGTTCGCCGACACCCCGGGCGTGCGGCAGTTCCAGCTCTGGGAGCTGGTGCCGGCGGAGGCGCCGGCCGCCTTTCGCGATCTGCGGCCGCTGGCCAACCTGTGCCGTTTTCCGGACTGCACCCACACGCACGAGTCGGAGTGCGCGGTGAAGCATGCCGTCGCCGACGGGCTGCTCGATACGCGGCGGTGGCAGAGCTGCTGCCAGCTGGCCGGGGCCACGGAAGTCGCTGCGGAGGACGAGGAGTGAAGGACCGCGGCCGGAGCACGAGCGTGCAGAGCGAGAAGGCCGTGCTGGTGGGCGTGCTCCTCCGCCCGCCCGTCGATCCGGAGCATCCCCTCGACGAACTGGCCGGACTCGCCGCGACCGCCGGCGCGCACGTCGTCGCCGAGCTCACGCAGCGCCGCGAGAGGCCCGACCAGACCACGTACCTCGGCAAGGGCAAGGTCGCCGAACTCACCGCCCTCGCCGCCCACCACGACGCCGACGTCGTGATCTTCGACAACGACCTCTCGCCGGCCCAGACTCGCAACCTGGAGCGGGAACTGAAGCTCAAGGTGCTCGACCGCTCGGAGGTGATCCTCGACATCTTCGCCGCCCGGGCCCGGACCTACGAGGCCCGGCTGGCGGTGGAGCTCGCCCAGCTCGAATACTCGCTGCCGCGGCTGAAGCGGATGTGGACGCACCTCTCCCGGCTCAAGATGGGAATCGGCATGCGCGGCCCCGGCGAGAAGCAGCTCGAGGTCGACCGCCGGCTCGTCGAGAAGCGGATCCACGATCTCAAGCAGGAGCTCGGCGAGATCCACGCGCGGCGGGAGCGGCAGGTCGCCGCCCGTCACGACCACATGACCGTCTCGCTCGTCGGCTACACCAACGCCGGCAAGAGCACGCTGCTCAACGCCTTGACGGGCGCCGACGAACTCGCCGAGGACAAACTCTTCGCCACGCTCGACACCCGCACGCGGCGCTGGCGGCTGCCCGGCTGGGGCCCGGTGCTCCTCAGCGACACCGTGGGCTTCATCCGCGACCTGCCGCACCGGCTGATCGCGAGCTTCAAGGCGACCCTGGAGGAGACGCGGCAGGCCGACCTGCTGCTCCACGTCGCCGACGCGTCGAGCCCGCTCGTCGACGCCCAGATCGCGGCGGTGCGGACGGTGCTCGAGGAACTGGGTGTCGAGGACAAGGACACGCTCCTCGTCCTCAACAAGATCGACGCCGTGCCCGACCGGGTGGACCGCGACCGGCTGCTGGCCCGCTACCCGCACGCGATCGCGATCTCGGCGCGGACGGGCGCGGGGATGCGGCTCCTGGCCCGCGCCGCCAGCGACTGCCTGGGACGCGGCTTCCGCGACGTCGATGTGCGGACCGACCCCGGCAACGGCCGGCTGCTCGCCTGGCTGGGCCGGCATGGCGAGGTGCTGTCGCGGCATTTCAGCGACGATTCCGTGACGATCCACTGCCGCATTCCCGCGGCGCTGCTCGGCCAGATCGACGCGGCGGAGGCCGTGGTCACTCCGCATGTCACCGCCGGCGAGCAGCCGATCGCTCGCGACGACGTTGCGGCACGGTGACACGATGCCGCAAGGGCCCCGCGTCCGACCGCGATCCCGCGACCTCTTCGGTCGCCGCGCCCTGGTGACGGGCGGCTCGTCGGGGCTGGGGCGGGCGATCGCCTTGGAGCTGGCCCGCCGCGGCAGCGGCGTGCTGGCGACGGCCCGCCGGGCGGATCGGCTCGACGCGCTCGCCCGTACGGCGCCCGGGATCCAGGGCGTGGCCGGAGATCTCACCGATCCGGACTTCCGCGGCCGGCTGCCCGGCCTGGCGGCCGATCGGCTCGGTGGTCTCGACATCGTCGTGGCGGCGGCCGGCAGCGGCGCCATCGGCGCGTTCGGCGATGCCGACCCGGGCACCTGCGGCCGGATTCTCGACATCGACTTTCTCGCGCCGGCGGACCTCGTGCGGGCCAGCCTGCCCTTGCTCCGCCGATCGCCCGACCCCGGCATTGTGCTCGTCGGCTCCATCCTCGGGCTCCATCCCTTGCCGCTCCACGGCGCCTACTGCGCGGCGAAGGCGGCGCTGCGGTCGCTGGCCGGCACGCTGCGGATGGAGCTCGCGGCCGACCAGATCGACGTGCTGCACGTGGGCCTCGGTCCGATCGAGTCGGAGTTCTGGGAGAATCTGCTCGTCGGCCGGCGGCCGACATGGTCGCGGGCGCGGCCGATGCCGGCGGAGCGGGCTGCCCGGGCGGTGGTCGATGGCCTGGTCCGGCGCCGGAGCGAGGTCGTGCCCGGCTGGCGGGCGAAAGGCTTCGCCTTCGCCGCCCGCTTCATGCCCGGCTTGATCGATGCGATCGCGGACCGAAACTGGCGGCCGGCGGTTCCTCTCCGGTCCGAGCCTCCACCGGCCCAGCCATGACCGAAAGCACCACGCTCCAGTCGCTCTTCGCCGTGGCCTGCCCGGCCTGCGGCGGCTGGTGCGCGGCCACTGCCGCCATGGCCGGCGAGTCGGCCTGCTGCCCGCAGTGCGCCGCGGCGTTTCTCGTGCCGCGGCCGGCAGCAACTCCGACGCCGGCGTCACCGGTGACTACGACCGCCGCCACGCCGCCCCCTGAAGTCGTCGCGGCCCCCATCGAGCCGACGCCGGCACCACCCGCCACCGAGTCAGCCGAGCCGTTGCCGACCTGCGCGGCCGCGGACCCTGCGCTGGCCTCGACCGCTCCCGCCGCCGACCTGCACTTTCATGAACCGGTGAAGACGGTGGGCCGCGGCCCGCACGCGATCGAACTGCGACGTCTGACGCCGGCGGAGAAGGATGCCCGCCGCCGGCGGCGCAACATCGTCATGCTGCTGACCGGTGGCGCGATTCTGATTGCGATCGCGGTGGCGTTCGGCACGGGCCGCCGCCGCCGGTGACCGTAACGGCATGGAAGGCGGGGCGGTTTTCACACCCGGTGTCCCCGGGTTTCCACCCGGGGCTTCTTGGGCAGCGCGAGTGACCCATCCACACAACAGCCCGGGGTGGCAGTATTGCTGGTGGGTAGTCGCCAGATTTGCTTTTGGCATGACGCGCGCGAGCGTCACAAAAAGCCCCCGGCGGAAGCCGGGGGCTCCGGGTGGCCCGCCTTCCCGGTTGCCATGCAATTTGGGCACGCACCGGGGCATCACGTGGCGCCTTTCAGCATGGAAGATGGGCTGGCGTTCACACCCGGTGTCCCCGGGTTTCCACCCGGGGCTTCTTGGGCAGCGAATGACACCCGCTTCATCGGGCCCCGTCGCTACAACTGCTCCCCGATCGCGAGCAGTTCCTCGGCGTCGAGAAACGCCGCCGTGTCGGCGAAGATGCGGGCGATGGCGGCCTTGTGAATCTTCATCTTCGTGCCGCCGACTCCCAGCGCGCCATAGAGGACGGCCGCGCCGTCGGGCCGCGCCTTGTCGGTGACCAGGATGCCTGCGACGCCCGCCGGCGGCACGGCGTTGAGGTCGATGATCACGCGGGCCGCGGTCGCGCGACGCCGGCCCGCCTCGTCGAGAAGCGTGACACCCGCCGCCCCGGCAGACACGATGACGTCCGCTGTGGCGATCGATGGCTGATCGGCCCCGGTGGCGGTGATGCACGCATGGGGCACGGCGGCCTCGATCCTTCGCACGGCCGCGGCGGCCCGGTCGACGGACCGCGAGACGAGCGTCACCCGGGCGGCCTTGCCGGCGAGCAATCGGGCGACCCGCTGGCCGACCGGGCCCGTGCCCCCGAGCACGACCGCGTGGCACCCCGGCCCGATGGTCATGTGCCGGGCGGCCGCGATCACGGCGGCGCTGGCGGTGGTATTGGCGCCGTTGGGATCGACGAGCACGCCCACCCGCACCGGCCCGAAGAAGGTTTTTTGCACCCGTGCCGCAACCGCCTCGGCGGCGGCCGCATTGGAACCGCCGACGAAGATGGCCGTCGCCTTCAGGTCGTCGCCGCCCCTGGTGAACATCGCCCCGTGCACGAGCGATTCGACCGTTTCCGGCGTCACGCCGCCATGTCGCAGCAGCACGTCGGCGCCGGCGTCGACGGCGACGACCGCGTCGAACGTGCTCGGCTGGGGATCGCAATCGAGTTGGATGAGGATGTTTTTCGGCATGGCCTGGAGTTGTTCAGGGGGCGCGAGCCCAACGCGGCCCGCGGGCGGCATGAGTTCGCTCGCTGACACGCTCGCGATCCTCACGCCGACCCGCTCGCCTCCCCGGTACGGCCAAGGCCCCGGCGCAAGGCCATGCCGAAAAAACGTGGGCGTGGGGAGAGGATATCACGTCCGCGATGGCGGCGGGGGTCTGATCGCCCGCACCGCGGATTCCCTCAGCTTACGCTTCGGGCTTCCCAGCATGGGGGCAGTTGCGGATGACGCGCAACAGGCCACACCAGCGGCCGCCACGACGGCGGCCGGGCCATCCGGGGAACCCTCGGCGTTCCCCGCCATGGCCCAAGGCGGCGGGGGCCTGATCAAGCGCGCCCCGGATTCCCTCAGCTTACGCTTCGGGCTTCCCAGCATGGGGGCAGTTGCGGATGA
>CAZJHQ010000043.1:0-27188 GCA_964545915.1 uncultured Candidatus Kuenenia sp.
CCCGGGAAGACATGACCACCCGGTGTCCCCCGGCTCCCGCCGGGGGCTTTTTGTGTGCCAAGAAGCCCCGGGTGGAAACCCGGGGACTCCGGCCACGCAAACCACCCCGCCGTCCATGCCGCGTTACCGGTTCGTCATGTCGCAGGACACGCCCCCGGCGGCAGGCACGTAGCAGGCCCGGGCGTAGTCCATCACCATGCGGTGGGCGCTGAACCGCCAGGCCAGCGAGCTGATCGAGTTCATCATCATCTTGATCCACTCGCGGGGCAGACCGTCGGAGTCGCGGTCGTAGAACAGCGGGATCACCTCCTGCTCCAGCACCTTGAACAGCGCCGTGCCGTCGCGGTCGTCGGTGATGGTGTCGTGAAAGTGGGTCTCGCCGCGGCCGATGGCGAAGCCGTTGCGGCCGTCGAAGGCTTCCGCCCACCAGCCGTCGAGGATCGAGCAGTTGAGCCCGCCATTGAGCACCACCTTCTGCCCGCTGGTGCCCGACGCCTCCAGGGGCCGCCGCGGGTTGTTGAGCCACACGTCCACGCCCTGCACGAGGTGCCGGGCGACGTTGATGTCGTAGTCCTCCACGAACACCACCCGGCCCGCGAAGCGGTTGTCGTGCCGGAGGTTGGCGATCTTGCGGATCAAGGCCTTGCCCGGCTCGTCGGCCGGATGGGCCTTGCCGGCATAGATCACCTGGATCGGCCGGTCGGGATCGCTGATCAGGGCATGCAGCCGGTCGAGGTCGGCGAGGAGCAGGTCGGCCCGCTTGTAGGTGGCGAACCGCCGCGCGAAGCCGACCGTGAGCACGTTCGGGTCGAGCACCGTCCGCGCCATCTCCACCGCCTCGTCGCACTCGCCGCGGCGGCGGCACTGCCGCGACAGCCGCCGCCGAACGAACTGCAGGAGCAGGTTCTTGAGCGCGTAGTGCGTCTCCCAGAGCTCACCCGGGTCGCATTCGTAAATCTTCTGCCAGACGTCGGGCTCGCCCATCCGCCGGAACCAGTTCGCCGGGAAGATGCGGTCATAGAGCTGCAGCATCTGCCACGACAGCCAGCTCGGCACGTGGACACCGTTGGTGATGTGTCCGATCGGCACCTCCTCCTCGACGCGGTACGGCCACAGGCCGGACCACATCCGCCGGCTGACATGGCCGTGCAGCGCGCTGACCGCGTTGGCCCGCCGCGACATCTTCAGGCCGAGCACCGTCATGCAGAACGGCTCGCCGGGGTTGTGCGGCTCGACGCGGCCCAGCCCCATGAGGTGGTCGTGCGAGATGCCCAGCGCGTCGCGGGTAGGGCCGAGGTGCTCCTCGATGAGGTGGTTGTCGAACCGGTCGTGGCCGGCCGGCACGGGCGTGTGCGTGGTGAACACGGTCTGCCGGGCCACGCGGCGCACGGCGTCGTCGAAGGGGTAGCCGTCGCGCTCCATGCGACCACGGACCGCCTCCAGGGTCGCGAACACCGAATGCCCCTCGTTGAGATGGTAGACGCCGGGCACGATGCCCATGGCCCGGATCGCCTTCACGCCGCCGACGCCCAGGATCAGTTCCTGGCGGATCCGCGTCCGCGTGTCGCCGCCATACAGCCGGCTGGTGAGCTCGCGATCCTCGGGCGAGTTGCCCTCGACATCCGAGTCGAGGAGAAAGAGGTTCACCCGCCCCACGGCCATCTTCCACACCTTGGCGAACAGCGGGCCGCCGCGGGTGTCGATCTGCACGGTGATCGGCTGGCCGTCGGTGCCCGTCGCCGGCTCGATGGGCAACGCCTCGACCCGCGACTGCAGATACTCCTCGTGCTGGTAGCCGTCGATGTCGAGCTGCTGGCGGAAGTAGCCCTGGTCGTAGAACAGGCCGACGGCGAGCAGCGGGACGCCGAGCCCGCTGGCGCTCTTGATGTGGTCGCCGGCCAGCACGCCCAGGCCGCCGGAATAGATCGGCACCGACTCGTGGATGCCGAACTCGGCGGAGAAGTAGACCACCGGCTTGGAGCCGAGCACGCCCGCGTTCACGGTGCTCCACGTCGACTCGGCCGCCAGGTACTCCTTGAGCCGCCGGTAGGCCTGATTGATGCGGCTGTAGAGGACGAGCTCCGCCGCCCGGGCCTCGAGCCGCTCGGGCGTGAACTCGGCGAGCAGGGCGATCGGGTTGTGGTCGAGCTGCCGCCAGCGGATCGGGTCCAGCTCGCGGAACATGTTGGTCACTTCCGGGTGCCAGCTCCACCACAGGTTCCGCGCCAGGGCCATGCACTTGTCGTACAGGTTCTGCGGCGACAGTTCATCGAGCCGCGGCGGGGGGAGCATCGCGGGCATGCCGGCGGGGCGGGCGACGGGACGCGGGGGCGAGAGTTCTTCGGCCTGGCTCATCGGAGGGCTCCGCTATGGGACGTGGAGGGAAGGGACGCCTGCCAGAAGGCCCGCAGTATACCCACGAGCCGGCGGCCATCGATTGGGGGTGAATCGCCGCGAAACTGGCCTTGCGGGCGGAACGACCGGCCGGGGATCATTCCCCGCCCGGATCAGGTTGCTCGCGCCATGACCGACCCCCGCTCCATCGTCATCGTCAAGCTCTCGGCCATCGGCGACGTGCTGCACGGCGTGCCGGCGGCGGTGGCCCTGAAGCGGGCGTTTCCCGCGGCCCGCATCGGCTGGGCCGTGGAGGGGCGGGCGGCCGACGTGCTCGCGGGCCATCCCGCAATCGATCACCTGTTCCGGCTCCCCCGCGGCTGGCTGAAGTCGCCGCGGGCGGTGGGCGATCTACGGCGTCAGTTGCGTTCCTTCAGCCCCGACGTCGCCATCGACATGCAGGGGCTGCTCAAGAGTGGCGTCGCCACCTGGCTCAGCGGCGCGCGGGTGCGGATCGGGGCCGCGAAACCCGTGTCCCGCGAGCACGCCTGGCTGGCCTACACGCACGCGGTGCGACCGACGGCCACGCACGTCGTGGACCGCAACTGCGACCTGCTCGCGCCGCTCGGCGTCCAGGTCGCGCGGCCGACGTTCGACATCGCGCATTGGCCGGTGAGCCGGCTGCGCGTGCACCAGTGGCTTGCCGCGCTCCGTCTGCCCCGCCCGCCGATCATCCTCAACCCGGGGGCCGGCTGGGCCTCCAAGCTGTGGCCGGTGGAGCGGTTCGCCGCCACGGCCCGCGGCCTACACCGCCGCCACGGTCAGCCGGTCGTCGTCGTGTGGGGTGGTGCCGCCGAGCGAGCCGCAGCCGAGCGGATCGCCGCCGACTCGTTCGGCGCGGCCATCGTGGCCCCCGACACCAGCCTCCAAGACCTGGGCGAACTCTGCCGCCAGGCGGCGCTGTTCATCTCGTCCGACACCGGCCCGCTGCACCTCGCCGCCGCCGTGGGCACGCCCTGCGTCGGGCTCTTCGGGCCCGTGCCGGCGACGCGGAACGGCCCCTACGGCCCCGGGCACGTGTGCGTCGAGCCCCCCGCCGCGCTGCGGCCCAAGTGGGACGACCGCAAGCACGACACCGCGTCGATGGCGGGCATCACGGTGGAGCAGGTGCTCGCGGCGGCCGACGCGGTCCTGGCCCGCGCCCAGGCCGCCTGAGACGGCTCGGAGGATGGTGCACGCGAACCTGCGGCATCGTGCCGCAGTTCGCTTGGCGGGCCGCCACCCGCTCACAGTCAACCCGGCCCTCCGGGCCTGGCGCCTCCACAAAAAGCCCCCGGCGGAAGCCGGGGGACTCCGGGTGGAATCTCTTCCCGCGTGCCATGCGATGCGGGTTTGACCCGGGCAATTACGCGCCGTCGTGCGGCATGGATGCCGGGATGGCCTTCACGCCCGGAGTCCCCGGGTTTCCACCCGGGGCTTCTTGGAACACGCGCGCGATAGACGCACAAAAAGCCCCGGGCGGGAGCCCGGGGACTCCGGGTGGCATGCCTTCCCAGGTGCCATGCGATGCGGGGTTGAACCGGGAAATTCCGCGCCGTCATCCGGCATGGATGGCGGGGTGGTTTTCATACCCGGAGTCCCCGGGTTTCCACCCGGGGCTTCTTGGAACGGTGACGAGGGTCGTCCAAACACGATTCGCAGCCGGGTCCATGCGGCGGCGACGCTCTGTCGGACTCCTCCGCGCACCAGCAAAACGTTCGCTGCGGGCAACCCCTCCCTTACCCAACCTGATCACAAGAGGTTGGCGCACCAGGTTCAAGTGTCATGCGCCTGATACGGCGGTCTATACTCTCCCTCCGTTCGACACCCTGCTCTCGGACCCAACGGCCGCGCTGCCGTCGGGGGCAGGCGCGGGGGTCGGCGAACGCTCGACGAGCGTGTGGCCGCCGCGGCCACAGCGAGGAGACTTTTGCCGCCCCCGAGCCGGTGCTCCACTGGAGTCTGCCGCCCGCGAGCCGGCGTTGGGCGCGAAGACGCCCGCCCCCGCGATCCACCCGCCACCCGCACACTCATGCCCCGCCGCCGCCGCAACCCGTTCTACGCCCTGCTCGGCCTCGCCGGGCTCGCGTTCACGCTCACCGCCACGAGCTACTGCCTGTCCGTGCTCCGCGGCGTGCGGCCCGAGACGGCGCGGCTGGCCCGCACCGGGCTGATGTCCGTCATGGACCGGCACGGCACGACGATCCTCGTCGGTGAACTCGTCGTGCTGGCCATCGCCACGGTCGGCGCCGTGGCCCTCGACAGTCGCGCCGGGGACCGTTGACCCGTGACCGCATCGGCCGCCACGAAGATCGCCCGGCTCCGCGAGCAGATCCGGCACCACGACCGGAAGTACTACGTCGAGGCGGCGCCCGAGATCTCCGACCGCGAGTACGACCGGCTCGTGGACGAACTGCGCGGGCTGGAGGCCAAACATCCCGACCTGATCACGCCCGACAGCCCGACCCAGCGGGTGGGCGACGAGCCGGTGCCGCAGCTGCGGCCGGTGCGGCATCGCGTGCCGATGATGTCGATCGACAACACCTACAGCGCCGCCGACCTCGCCGCCTGGGGCCAGCGGGTCGAGAAGCTGCTCGCCGACGCCGGATCCACGGAGCCGGTGGAGTGGGTGCTGGAGCTGAAGATCGACGGCGTGGCGATGTCGCTGACCTACGACGCCGGCCGCCTGGCGCTGGCCGCGACCCGCGGGAACGGCGTCGCCGGGGACGACGTGACCCACAATGTGCGGACGATCCACGGCGTGCCGCTCGTGCTCGATCTTGCGGCGCCGCCGGAATCGATCGAGGTCCGCGGCGAGGTGTACATGACCAACTCCGACCTCGTGGCCCTCAACGAGGCCCAGGCCGCGGCGGGGCTGCCGCCGTTCGCCAACACCCGCAACGTCGTCGCGGGGAGCATCCGGCTCCTCGATCCGCGGGTCTGCGCACAGCGGCCGCTGCGGTTCTTCTGCCACGGCGTGGGCGACTCGACGGGCCTCGGCGCCCGGTCGCAGGCGGATCTCCTGGCCTGGGCCGTCGCCGCCGGCCTGCCAGTGGCCCCCGGCACGCAGGTCTTCGCGTCGCTCGCCGCGCTCGTGGAGCGGGGCACGGAGCTGATCGAGGAGCTCCACGGGCTCGACTTCGAGGTCGACGGCTTCGTCGTCAAGGTGAACCGCTTCGCACAGCAGCAGCTCCTCGGCGCCACCGCCAAGAGCCCGCGCTGGGCGATCGCCTGGAAGTTCGAGAAGTTCGAGGCCACGACGAAGCTGGCCGGCATCCGCGTGCAGGTGGGCCGCGGCGGCACGATCACGCCGGTCGCCGACCTCGAGCCGGTGGAGCTCGCCGGCACGACCGTCCGCCGGGCCAGCCTGCACAACGCGGAGGAGATCCTCCGCAAGGACATCCGCGTGGGCGACGTGCTGGTCGTGGAAAAGGCGGGCAAGGTGATCCCGCACGTCGTCCGCGTGGAGAAACACCTCCGCGCGCGGCAGCTGCCGGAGTGGCGGTTTCCCACGGAGTGTCCCGAATGCGGCACGCCGGTGGAGCGGGATCCGGAGGGCGTGTTCATCCGCTGCCCGAACGTCGACTGCCCGGCCCGGTGCCGCGAACGCATCAAGTTCTTCGCGTCCCGCGGCGCGATGGACATCGAGGGCCTCGGCGACAAGCTGGTGGAGCAGCTGGTGGCGACGGGGCTCGTGCAGGACTATGCCGACCTCTACAGCCTCGAGGCCGCCCAGCTCGAGCCGCTCGAGCGGATGGGGGAGAAATCGGCCGCGGCCCTCGTGGCACAGATCGCCGCCAGCCGCGACCGCGGCCTCGTCCGCCTGCTCAACGCGCTTGGCATCCGGCACGTCGGCCCCCGGGTGGCCACGCTGCTCTGCGAGCGGTTCCCGACGATCACCGCGCTCGAGGCCGCGTCGGTCGAGGAACTCGCGGCGGTGCCCGACATCGGCGCGGTGATCGCGGCGAGCGTCCACGAGTGGCTGGCGAGCCCGTATGGCCGGCGGACGATCGCCGGCCTGCGTGCGGCGGGCGTGCGGCTCGATGTGCCCGCCACCGAACGGGTGGCGACCGACGGGCCGCTCGCCGGCAAGACGCTCGTGGTCACCGGCACGCTGGAGCGGTTCTCGCGGCAGGAGGCGGAAGAGGCGATCCGCAAGGCGGGCGGCCGGGCGTCGTCGAGCGTGTCGAAGAAGACCGACTACGTCGTCGCCGGCGCCGAGGCGGGCAGCAAGCGCGACAAGGCGGAGCAGCTCGGCGTGCCGGTCATCGACGAGGCGGCGTTCGCGCGACTGCTGGGCGACGGCTGAAGTCTGCTAGCGGTGCTGATCGCGGCGAAACTCGATCGCCCGCCGCTCGGCGTCCGCCCACCGACCCGCCTCGCCGAGGGCGATGATTTCCTGATACCAGGCATGCTCCTCCGGGCCGATGCGGCCGGCGGCGTGATCCCGGGCGATCAACTCCTTCGTCCGCGCGAGCCGGTCGGCACTCCGGGTGTTGGCCGCAGTCCGCAGGGCGGCCGAATAGTGTCGGTTGCCAAACTCGATCTGCGGCGCTCGCGGCCCGCAGCCGGCCGCCACGGCGAGCACGATTGCCAGCGGGCAGGCGCGGCGCCACCACGCGGCCGGCCCCCACCACATGCCCGCCGATTCACGGTCCATCGCCGGCCACCGTTTCCCCGCCGGCAATGCTCGACATCGCCGCCCAGACCTCCAAATTGATGTTTTCCACGATGAACCGCACCGCGCCGTCGCCGAAGGCCACGTTGCAGCCCCCGGGATGATCGGAAAACATCTGGCAGACATGAGCCATCGGGTCATTGGGCGGATGAATCACGTCGGCCTCGCCGGCCGCAGGTCCGCTGTGGACCAGCAGCAGCGTGGCCGCTCCGTCGGGCACCGAACCGACGCGCACCGCGAACGTCGGGCTCGGATGGCTCGCGGCGCCAGGCAGCGTGCCAGCCCAGGCCTTCTGCGATACCCGCTGCGAGTGCTCGCCGAGGAACACGGTCTTCGAGAGCCCATCCCGAATCCGGGACAGCGCGAGCCAGCTGTTCCGATACAGCGGCCCATTGGCATGCCCCTCCCATGAGTCGAGCGGATCGGACCAGGGCTCGGCCTGGCCGGCGTTCGCCACATAACTCGACCGGCCGAGGATCGCACCGGAACCGTGAGGACCACCCGCTGCTTCGAGCACCTCGAACGGCGTGCTCGGTCCGCCATCCGACGGGCAGCGGAAGATCGGTGGCGACGCCGACACGACCGCACGATTTTCGACCGCGCCCACGCCGATCCCCGCCGCGGGGCGGAAGCGATCGGCCAAGGCCGCCTCCTCCAGGTACGCGGCGATCAGCAGCCCCCAGCCCGTGCCTGGAGGCCGGTCCCGGGAAGTCGGATCGACGGGCGATCGCCCCGGCTCGGTCACATAGCCGGCCGGGAGCCGCCGCCGCGAGGATTCATGGGCGACCACCGCCAGGGCGAGTTGCCGAACGTTCATGCCGCAGCCACTCCGCCGGGCCGCCTCGCGGGCCGCCTGCACCGCGGGCAGGAGGATGCCGATGAGGGTGGCCACGATCGCGATCGTGACGAGCAACTCGACGAGGGAAAAACCAACGCGAACGCCGGCCGGGATTCGGCTGCCCACCAGTTTTTGATTCATCAAACTTTATTTTTTGAGCATTCAAAATCTCGCGAGCGAAGTGTAGTGGTGCACGGGCCGTTTGGCAACTTCCCGGCGGTGCCCCGCCGGCAGACCGGCGGCACGTGGCCCCGGCGCATCAAGGCTTGGGAACGCCGCGCAGGGCTGCCGGAAGACCCAGCGTCGCCAGCGTCAGGCCCCACAGCGGCGCGCCGGCGAGCAGGCCGATCAGCGGCCAGGCGACGAGCCCGGCCCGGGCGACGGCCGTCCGCGTCGCCACCGGCCAGATGCCGATCGCGAACAGGATTTCGAACAGCGGGATGGCGTGCGTCACCAGATTCATGAGGTACTCCGCGGCGCCGAACGGCCCGGTCAGGTCGACGAGCCGCGAATCCTGCCGCACCGCCAGCCACCAGGCCGCCGTGCCGTTCCACCACACGTCGCCCTTGAGCTGCGCGACCGCCGCGGCGGCCGCGATCACCGCGGCATGCACCTGCAGGAGCCCCTCCGCGATCCGGCAGCGCACGGACGGAGGCGACACGGCGCGGCCGGCCCGCGCGGCCAGCAGGTGATCGACCGACAGGACACGGCCGCTGCGGCCGATCGCCAGGCACCACAGAAGCACGGCGAGGCAGTCGTCGGCCGCCCCCGCGAGCATCGGCCCCCGGTGCAGCAGCGTGGCCCAGAGCACCGGCGCGGCCAGCGACACCACCGGCGTGCAGCAGCCGACGAGCAGCAGCAGGAACACGACCACCGTGACCGCGAACACCAGCCGCACCGCGGCCGCCGACGTGGCGAAGTCGTAGAGCGAGAAGCCGAACGGCGACCGCCACGCCGCGGCCGTCGCCGGATCGATCATGCCGCCGGGGCCGAACCAGGCCTGCATGTCGGCGGCGAAACTCCACAGCAGCAGCAGGCCGATGCCGGCGGCCAGGATCCGCACGAGGGCCAACGGCCGTGGGTCCACCGGCGTGAACCAGAAGGCACGCCAGCTGGCGGCGAACGTGGCGGCTTTGACCTGGTTGTCGGGACCGTTCATGGCGCGGCCATCCGTGGTCGCACCAGCGGCGCGACTTCGCCGCGCGGTTCGCTCGGCAGGAGTTGCAGCTCACCGTCCACGAGCCGCACCCGCGCGGCGTAGACCTGGCGCGGATCGCCGTCGTCCGGTGCCGCGCCCCGCTCCGGCAACGGCCGCCGCAGCACCCGCACCCTGACGTCCTGCGCGTCGAGGACCGCGAACGCTCCGCGGCCCACCGCCGCCGCGAGCACGGCGGGGTCGCCGGCGCCGCCGGTCGCGATCGCCCGGGCCAGCCGCCGCCAGCGGGCGGCCCGCTCGCCGCCGGCGGCCCCGGGTAGCCGGAGGACGGCCGGCTCGGATCGCGGCGGGGCCATGGCGCGGATCTCGAGGGCATGGTCCGCATCTTCGGGCACACCATGCGTGAGGTGATGCTCGAAGCCGAGATCGAGCCAGGCCGGCACGAGCCAGGGCGCGAACAACCGCCCCTTGATCGTCCGCACCAGGGCCGACGACCCGCTCGAAGAGTTCCCCAGAACGGTGAGCAGAAGCCCGACCAGATACACGCCGAGGGCCACCGTCACGGCGGCCCGGACGGCATCGCTCGGCACGGCGGATGGGCTGGAACGCTGATCGGCCATGGTTTCCCTGGCGGCGCGGTCGCCGGACGAGCAGGCGAGTGTGCTTCCCGGTCCCGGACGTTGCCAGCGGTCTTTTTTCACGCTCCGCACGCGCCGCGAGCCCGGATGCGTTGACACGCCCCCACGCGGGCGATAGTTTCGCAGCAGACGGCTCGGCCCCGCGAGTCTCAAGACACACGGGGGATTAGCTCAATTGGGAGAGCGTCTGGCTGGCAGCCAGAAGGTCAGGGGTTCGAATCCCCTATCCTCCATTTTACGCCTGCCGGGCCATCCATGGCCCCGGCAGGCTTGGACCGAGAACTCGCCTTCCAGGCGAGCAGCCAGGTGGTGGGTGGCCCCCCATGGCCCCGGCAGGCTTGGACCGAGGGCTCGCCTTCCAGGCGAGCAGTCAGGTGGTGCGTGGCCCCCATGCCCCCGGCAGGCTTGGACCGAGGGCTCGCCTTCCAGGCGAGCAGCCAGGTGGTGCGTGGCCCCCATGCGCCGGCAGGGTTGGACCGCATGCCGGCTGTAGCGGCGGTCTCCGACCATCGAATCCGGCCGCGGTAGCATGTCCCCGATGCCCTTGAAGCCCGAGGCGTGAGCCGAGGGAATGCGGACCGCCTCTCTTGAAGCCACGCGGTTTCCCTCAGCTCACGCTTCGGGCTTCCCAGCAGTGGGCATTCGACGCCCTGCGAATGCCGTTCGACTGGGTGAGCCGCGTGCAATAGAACGAAGCCGCGGTCTCCGCCTACCATCGTCGGCCGCGACTCGAGACGCCGCTGTAGCGGACCGCTCCACACTTCCTCGAAAGCCACACCATGACCGGTGAGATCGCCTGGATCGACGGCACGTTCGTGCCTCGGGCCGACCTCGCGCTGCCCGTCGGTGATGCCGGATTCGTGCTCGGGGCGACGGTCACCGAACAACTGCGCACGTTTCGCGGAAAACTCTTCCTGCCCGACGAACATGCGCGGCGGCTCGAAGAGTCACTGGCCGTCGTCGGCATCGAGCCGCCGTTGCCCGCGACCACGATCATGCAGGCCGCCGCCGACGTGGCTGCCCACAACCACCGACTGACGCACGACGGCGGCGACCTGGGCGTCGTGACGTTCGTCACGCCCGGCGACCTGCCCGCTCAACACGGTGGCCGACCGGCCCGGCCGCGGGCCATCGTTCACTCCTTCCCGCTCGCGTTCCCGCTCTGGGCAGCGGCCTACGACGACGGCGTGGCCCTGCGCGGAGTGGGCGTGCGGCAGGTGCCCGAGGCGTGCTGGCCGATCCGGGCGAAGACCCGCAGCCGCCTGCACTACTTCCTCGCCGACCGCGAGGCGGCCGCCGCCGAGCACGGCGCCCGGGCGGTCCTCGCCCACGCCGATGGCCGGATCAGCGAAACCTCCACCGCCAACATCGCGATCGTGCGCGACGGCACCATCGTCGCCCCTCCCGCCGCCGATGCCCTGCCGGGAATCAGCCTCGGCTTCGCGCGGCACCTGGCCGCCGCCATCGGCATCGCCTGGCACGAGGCGTCGCTGACGGCCGCCGACCTGGCCGCCGCCGCCGAGATCCTGCTCACGAGCACGCCGTCCTGCATCCTGCCGGCCACCCGGTTCGACGGCCGGCCCGTAGGCGATGGGCGGCCGGGACCAGCGTTCCGGAGTATCCTCGATGCTTGGGCCGCAGCGGTCGGCCTCGACATCAGCGGTCAGGCCGTCGCCTGTTCCCCGCCCCGCCCCGCCAGCCCATGAATCCCCACGACAGCACCGCCCCCGCCCGCTACGACGTGCGGCACACCACCAACTACGCCTACTCCGAGCCGGTGCCCGTGTGCCACAACGAGGTGCACCTCACCCCGCGGTCGCTGCCCCGGCAGCGGGTGCTCGCCAGCGCGATTCGCGTCGCGCCCGAGCCGGCGCAGATCACCACCCATGTCGACTTCTTCGGCAACCAGGTCGGCCGGTTCACGATCGAGGGCCCGCACGAACGACTCGCGATCACCGCCACCAGCCGCGTGGAGGTGGAGCCGGCGCGGCCCTGGCAGGATCTGCCCACACTGCCCTGGGAGCAGGTTCGTGACCGCCTCGCCACGGACCGTTCCGCCGAGGCCATCCGCGCCCGCCATTTCGCCTTCGAGTCGCCGCACGTGCGCCCCTCGGCGTCACTGGCCTCCTGGGCGGCGGAGTCGTTCCGGCCCGGCCGGCCCTGGGCGGAAGCCCTCGTCGACCTGACGACGCGGATCCACCGCGAGTTCGCCTACGATCCGACCGCCACCACCACCAGCACGCCGGTGGAGGAGGTATTCGCGCTCAAGCGCGGCGTGTGCCAGGACTTCGCCCACCTGCAGATCGCCTGCCTCCGGTCCCTGGGCCTGGCCGCGCGATACGTCAGCGGCTACATCAGCAACGCCCGGGGCGTCGCCGCGGCCGGAACGGCGCCGGCCAACGACGCGGGCATGGTCGGCGCCGACGCCTCGCACGCATGGCTGGCCTGCTGGGATGGCGGCGACGGCTGGCTCGACGTCGACCCGACCAACGACTGCGTCGCCGGGGCGTTGCACGTCACGGTCGGCTGGGGCCGAGACTATGCCGACGTCAGCCCGGTGAAGGGCGTGTGCGTGGGCGGCGGCGCCCATCGCATGGACGTCGCCGTGCACGTCGTGCGGATCGCCTGACGGCCCCGGTCACTCGCCATGCGTCGCTCCCTCCGCCTCCTCCTGCTGCTCGCCCTCGCCGCCATCGCGGTGCCCTTGGTGCCGTTCCTCGCCTGCGGCGCCCGGCTCGACGCGGTCGTCACCGGCTGGCTGGACCCGCCTCCCCCGGCACCGGTCCTCGCGGCCCTCGAGGTCGGCGTCCTCGCAGCCGACCTCCTCCTGCCGGTGCCGTCGAGCATGGTGGCCACGCTGGGGGGCGCGGCGCTCGGCGTCGGTGTCGGCACGGCATGTGCCTGGTTGGGAATGACGGCCGGTGCCTGCTGCGGCTGGTGGCTCGGCCGCACCACGACGGGGCGGGCCTTCACGCGGCTCGCGGCCGAAGACCGTGCGGCGCTCGACCGGCAGGAGCGGCGGCTCGGACCGCTGCTCGTCGTACTCACGCGGCCGCTGCCGCTCGTCGCCGAGGCCGCCGCGCTGTTCGCGGGCGCCGCCGGCATGCCGCTGCCACGGTTTCTCGCCGCGGCCGGCGGGGGCAACCTGGCGATCGCGTTCGCCTGGAGCCTGGCCGGCAGCCTGGGCCGCGATGCCGCAGCCCTGCAGTGGGTGCTCGTCGCGTCCCTCGCCGTGCCGGTCGCATGCGCCCTGTTCGCGGTCCGTCGGCCCGCGGCGGCGGCCGGTCTCAGCGGCTCAGCCGAGCCTCGGTCTCGTTGAAGATCCGCTCGAACTCGGCCCGGGTGCGGGCGGTCGTGGCCTGCACGTCCTGCACGAGGGCGTCGGGCCGCTCGTAGCCGAGGAGGTGGGCCAGCTTCCGCTGCTCCTCCGGAGCAGCCGGGAAGTCGTGCCGCGCGGCGGCGTCGAGCAGCCGCAGCCGGCCCTCGATCGACCGCAGCATGCGGTACGCCCGCTCGAGAAACGTAAACCGCTCCGTGGCGATCAGCCCCGTCTCGTGCAGGGCCACGAGGCCGCGGAGAGTCTCGGGGGTCCGCACCGCCGGCGCGGCCCCACCATGCACGAGCTGCAGCATCTGCACGATGAACTCGATGTCCACCACGCCGCCGGGGCCGCGCTTCAGATTGCCGGCTCGCGCCCCCTGCTCCATGCGATACCGCATCCGTCGGATGGCCTCCACCTCCGCGGTGGTCCAGCGCCGCTCGAAGGCGGCCGCCGCGATGATCTCGCCCACCCGGGCGACGGCATCCGCGCTGCCCACGACGGGCCGCGCCTTGACGAGCGCCTGTCGTTCCCAGATCGCGGCCGGTCCGGTGGCGGCGAAGTAGCGGGCGAACTCGTCGAGCGACACCGCGGGGGGGCCGCTCTTGCCGCTGGGCCGGAGCCGGGAATCCATCTCGTACAGCCGCCCTTGGGGCCCGAAGGTGTTGAACATCCGCATCGTCCGCTGGGCCAGCTCGCCGAAGAAGTGGGCGTTGCTCGTGCCTGCGGACCGGCCGCGGGGGGGCACCACGGTGCCGTCGTGGTCGTACAGAAAAATCACGTCCACGTCGCTGGCGTAGTTCATCTCCCGGCCGCCGAACTTGCCCATCGCGAGCACGACGGGGGCGGCCGGCCCGCCGCCGGCGCCGGTCGGCAGGCCGAGCCGCTCCACGAGCTGCCGTTCCTCGCGATGCACGACCACGCGGACCAGCGCCGCGGCGAGCCCCGCCAGCGCGGCGGTCGTCGTTTCCGCATCCTGCCGCCCGAGAATGTCGCGCACGCCCACCCGCAGCTGCTGCGCCGCCTTGAACGCGTGGAGGGTGGCGTCCACGTCCACGGCGCCGCGGCACAGTTCCTCGAGGCTCGCCTCGAGGGCTTCCGGGGTCGGCAGCCGCTCGAGCAGCAGGCTGTCGAGCAGTTCGTCGATCATCCCCGGGTTGCTTACCAGCAGCCGGGACAGGAACGGGCTCGACGAGCAGAGCCGGACGGTGAGGTTGAGCGACGCGGGATTGAAGCTGAACAGTTCCCACAGCACGCCCTTGCCGCCGAGCGAATCGGCGACGGCACCGAGGTTGGCGAGCGTGGCGTCGGGATCCGGCGTGCGGGCGATCGCGGCCAGCAGCGCCGGCGCGATCGCCGCCAGGAAGTGGCGGCAGCGACGGGTGGAGAGGAACCGCACCTTCTCCTCACCCAGCGCGACGAGCCCGCGATGGGCCTGGGGCACGTCGCGGAAGCCGTGCCGGGCGAGCACCTCGTGGACGAAGGCGGGAGACGGATCGGGATCGAGCACGAGATCGACTTCCGGCTCGGGGGGGGCGTCGTCGGGAAAGGCGTCATGGAGGAGGTGGTCGAGGATCCGGCGATTGAGCGCCGTGGCCTCGGCCAGCTCCCGCCGCAGCCGCTCGCGGCCCGTGGCGTCGCCGGCGTAGCCCATCCGCGCCGCGAGCCGGACCAGTTCGTCGTCGTCGGCCGGCACCACGTGCGTCTGCCGGTCGTAGAGGATCTGGAGGCGATGCTCGACAGTCCGCAGGAGCGTATACGTGCGTTCGAGAATTTCCCGTTCCTGGTCGGTGAGCCCGCCGGTGGCCGCCAGCCGCCGGATCGCCTCCAGGGTGTTGCCGGTGCGGACCGCCGTCGCGTCGCCGCCGCCGAGCAGCTGGAGGAACTGGATCGTGAACTCGACGTCACGAATGCCGCCGCGGCCGTGCTTCACGTCGGCGGCATCGGTGCCCTCGCGGATCGAACGCTGCTCGATCCGCCGCTTCAGCGCCTTGATGCCGCTGATGTCCGCCCGCGACAGCCAGCGCCGGTAGACCCAGGCTTCGAGCTCGCCCAGCAATCGCCCGCCGAGGGCCTCGTCACCGGCGATGCACCGCGCCTTCACCCAGGCCTGCCGCTCCCAGGTGCGGCCCGCCTGCTCGTAATACTGGAGCATCGGCTCGAGGGCGAGCGACGCGTGCCCCGCCGACCCATGCGGCCGCAGCCGCAGGTCGACCCGGTAACAGGATCCGAGGTCGGTGGCCTCAGCGATGAGCCGCACCGTCTCCTGGGCGACGCGGTCGAAGAACTCCTGGTTCGTGCAGGGCTTGGGGCCGGCGACGCGGCCGTCGGCGGAATGGACGAACACCAGATCGATGTCGCTGGAATAGTTGAGCTCGCAGCCGCCGAGCTTGCCCAGCGCCAGCACGGCGATCGTCGCCCGCGTGCCGTCGGACCCGCGGGGGACGCCCCGTTGCCGCTCCACGCGATCGAGGGCGCGGCGGAGGGCGGCGGAGACGATGCAGTCGGCCACGTGGGAGATCTGGGCGGTCACGGTCTCGAGCCGCTGTCCGCCCACGATGTCGCCATAGGCGATCCGCAGCGTCTCACGGCGCTTGAAGCGACGCAGGGCCCGCATCACCACCGCCGGATCGGCGCTCGGTGGCCCGGGTGGGTCCGGGGGGCCGAGTTCGGCCGCCAGCTCGGCGGCGAGGGCCTCGCGCTTCTCCGGCCGCCCCTGCCCGAGCCGCACCTGTTCCCAGGCCTCGGGATCGGCGATCACGATCTCGGCGAGGTACGGGCTGGCCGCGAAGATCGCCAGCAGCGTGTCGAGCGCCCGCGGGTCCCGTTCAAAGAGCGCCGCCGCGGCGAGCGGGCTGCGGACGGCGGAGAAGAACCGTTCCAACGCCGCGAGCGTTCGGTCCGCATCGGCCGTGGCGGGCAGCCGCGCCGCCAGTCGTCCGCAGAGCGCGGCGAGCACGTCGAGGGGCAGGCCATGGCCGGCCAGACCGCTCAGGGCCCGGTGGGCCGCCTGCGGCTCGGCGAGGCCCGCCGCCCGCCCCCAGGCCGTCGCCGCTTCGGGATCGTCGAGCAGCCGCCGAACCTGGCCGATGCCGGCCGGCGGCACGATCTCCGGCTCGGCCTCTCCTGCCCGCCGACGACCGGAACGCGGCGGCACGTCACGCCTCCATCGGCCGCGCCGCGGGGGACGGCAGGGCGATCGAGTGCAGTTCCACCGGTTCCTCGCCGGCCAGCCGCAGGCCGTCCAACGGCACGGCTTCGGCCAGCCCGTCGGCCACGACGCCGGCCAGCGACCAGGCGCCGGCGGCGAGGATGTCGATGTCCACGAGGCGGCCGACGAGCCGCACCGGGGCGTCGAAGACGACGATCCGGTCGCACATCGTGCGGCCGGTCAACTGGGCGCTGCCGTCGGGACCGGGATCGACCTCCCGCTTTTCGTCCCGCGTGGACAGCCCCTCGACGAGCACCTGCTGGCGGGTGCCGACGAACCGCCGGTTGCCGGCGAGGCTCACCCCCTCCTGGGCCTCGAGCAGCAGCCGGTTCCGTTCCTTCTTCACGTCTTCCGGCACGTCGTCGGGCAGGCGGTCGTAGGCCTTCGTGCCGGGCCGCGGGCTGTACTTGAAGATGAAGCTGTTCTTGAAGCCGGCGGTTCGCACGAGGTCGAGCGTCGTCTGGAACTCCGCGTCGGTCTCGCCGCAGAAGCCGACGATGAAGTCGCTGGTCACGGCGGCCTCCGGCAACGCTTCCCGCACGCGGCCGAGCATCTCCATGTATTCGCCGATCGTGTAGCCGCGCTTCATCCGCGCGAGCACGGCGTCGGAGCCGTGCTGGGCGGGCACGTGCAGGTAGTGGCAGACCGTGGGCAGGTCGCGGACGGCCGCGATCAGGTCGTCGGTCATGTCCCGCGGGTAGTTGGTGACGAACTTGACCCGGTCGAGACCGTCGATGGCGTCGAGCCGCGCGAGCAGGTCGGAGAGCCGCGTCGTCCGGCCGCCGTCGCTCCACCGGTAGCTGTTGACGGTCTGGCCGATGAGCGTGATCTCGCGGCAGCCCTCGGCGACGAGTTTCCGTGCCTCGGCGACGATCGTGTCGGGCGCGCGGGCCTGCTCGGGGCCGCGGACGTGCGGCACCACGCAGAACGCGCAGAACTTGTCGCAGCCGGTCTGCGTGCGGATGAAGGCTTGGAAGGGGGTGGGCCGCATGGCCGGATCGCGGTCGGGATCGTAGCTCTCGAAGCTCCGGGCGATCGCCTCGCGGGCGTGCCCCTTGCGTTCCAGGCTGACCTCGATCCGGGGGCCGCCGCCGGCGAGCACCTCCGCCACGAGGCCGGGCACCTGGTGCAACTGGCCGGGGCCGACGACGAGATCGACCCACGGCGCCCGCCTCCGGATCAGCTCCTGATCCTTCTGGGCCATGCAGCCGAGCACACCCACCACCACGTCGGGCCGCTGCGCCTTCACGCTGCGAATCCTGCCCAGCGCCGAATAGATCTTGTCCTCGGCGTGCTGGCGGACGGAGCAGGTGTTGTAGAACACCGCGTCGGCCTCGCCGCTCGACCGCGCCATCTCCCAGCCCTGGCGGCGCAGGGCGGCCACGACGAGCTCGCTGTCGAGCACGTTCATCTGGCAGCCGACGGTCTCGATCCACAGGCGCCTGGTCATGGCGGCAGTGTAGCAGCCGCGGCCGGCCCCGAGCGACCGTCCGCCCGCGGGATCACGTTCCGCCTCGCCAGCCGCCGGCGCAGCTGCGGGTCACCACGAGCACGACCACGGCGGCGAGCACCATCAACACGGAAACGGCCACGGCGGCCCGGAGATTGCCGATCGACAGTTCGAGGAACACGGTCGTGGACAGCACCTCGGTCTTCATCCGCGTCGCCCCAGCGAACACCAAGAGCGGCCCGAACTCCCCCAGGGCCCTGGCCCAGGCGATCGTGCCGGCGGCGAGGATCGGCCCGCCGGCCTGCGGCAGGACCACGCGGGCGAAGGCCTGGGCCCGCGTGCAGCCGAGCACGACGGCGACCCGTTCCTGCCGCGGGTCGATCTGGTCGAAGCCGGCCCGCATGATCCGCGCGGCGAACGCGGCCGACACCATGAACTGGGCGAGGATCACGGCCGGCACCTGGAACACCACCCGATCCGCCACGAGCCGAAAGGGCCAGAACTGGAACAAGATCAGGAGGCTGATGCCGAGCACCAGCGGGGGCAGCACGATGGGGATGTCGAGGATCGCGTCGACGAGCTGCCGGCCGCGGAACTCGTACCGCGAGAGCAGATAGCCCAGGGGAATGGCCACGGCGAGCGCCAGCAGCGTCGTGATGCTGCAGGAGATAATGGTCAGGGCGAACGAGTGCCGGATCGCTTGATCGGCGAACACGCCCACGACCGCGTGACCGGCGTTCCACAGCGGCTGGAGCAGCCGCAGCGGCGCCGGCGGTGCGCCGCCGGCGGTGGCCAGATAGGCGACGTCGGCCGTCATCAGGGCCACGAGCGCGGCGACGTAGAACCCGCCCAGGGCCACGAGCCCCCCCAGGAACACGCCGTCGGCGCGGCGGATGCGGTCCGCGGCGGCGGGACCTGACGATGGGCCGGGGCTGGACGAGGGAGGGGGCGGGGAAGCGTTCATGGCCGGCCGGTGGAGCCGGCATGTCGCCAGCGAAAGCCCGCGGCCTCGAAGGCGCCGCGGCCGCGGGTGACCGCGTCCGTGAGCCGGCGGGTGAGCCACTTGAACCCGCTGCTGCGGGCGATGCCGATGGGCTGCACGGCGACCGCCTCCGGCACGGCGAGGCGGATCGTGTCGACGGTGTCGGCCGAGAGCCGGGCGTCCGATTCGTAGACGAACGCGGCGTCCACGGAACCCGTGGTCACCATCGGCAGGAGCAGCGCCGAGCTGCAGGTCTCGGCGACGACGTTGGGCATGATCACGTCGAGCATGCCCTGTGCCCGCAGCAGCTGCCGGGTGAGGACCCCGATCGTGCACTGCTTGGGCTGGCCGACGGCGAGCCGCAATCCCGGCGCGGTGAGATCGGCGATCGAGCGGATGCCCTTGGGGTTGCCCTTGGGCACGGCGATCACCACCTCGGTCTCGGAGATCTCGGTGGCGTCCTGGAACAGCCCGCCGACCTCATCGAGATAATAGCGGTCGCAGGCCATGTAGAGGTCGGGAAAGCCCCGCCCCTGCTGCCAGTCGGCGATCGCCTTCATCTGCCCGGTGAGGATGCCGCAGCCGTTGTAGACGGTGTTGATCCGCACGCCCTCGCGCCGCTCGAAGTCGGCCAGGATCGGCTCGACGGCCCGCCGGTTCACCGCGCCGCAATAGAACGTCAGCTCCGGCCGCACCGCCCACGGATCGCCGTCGATGACGTCATAGCCGGCGGCGGCGAACGCCTCGAGGCCGCGGTCGCGGGCCGTGAGATACCGGGCCAGTCGCAGGGCGGCCGTCGGCGAACGGGCCGAGGTGAGCACGGCGATCACGACCCGGGCCCGAGCGGCGGTGAGCTCGGGGCAGGGCACGATCTCGAGCGATTCTTCGGCGGCGACGTTCGCCCGCCAGGCGATGGCGGCGTCGGCGGCGCCGAGCTTCACCGCGCTGACGACCTCCGGCACCGTGGGCAGAAAGCCGCCCCGCTTCCGCACCGCCGCCTCGATCTCGGCCCAGAGCGACACCCGCTCGAGGGCCGCGCGGGTGACCTTGCCGATCGCCGCCTGATCGGGGCTGCCGAGCATCGTCCGCACGCCGTCCCGAGCGAGGTCGGCCAGGCCGGCGATGCCCTTGGGATTGCCCTTCGCCACGCACAGCACCGCCTGCTGCTCGGCGACGGGCAGCGTCTCGGCGAGCAAGCCGGCGTCGGCGAGCGTCGCCAGGTAGGCGTCGTCGGCGAGCAGCACCAGATCCCCGGTCTTCGCGATGACGAGTTGGCTGACGAGGGTGTTCGATCCGCCGTATTGCAGCAACACCCGCCCATCGGTCTCGTCCCGATAGGCGGCCACGGCCCGCTCCACCGGCGCCCGCAGTCCGGCCGCGCACGCCAGTTCCACCACCTCCGCCGTCGGTCCCGGCGGCCGGTCCACCAGCAGCATGCCCACGGCCGCGGCCAACAGCCCGGCCCCGGCCAGGAGCAGCAGGGCGGACCGCGACACGATCCCGCGGCGGTCGCCGGCCGGCGTCGCGACGCGGCCACGTGGCATCGGGCGGCTGCTATTGATCACGACATCGCTCCGGTGGCCGAGGCTGCGTCGCGGCGGGCGACTTCCCCATGTTCCACTACGAAGCATACCTCCGCCAGCCGGCGGCTCTCGCGGGAATCGTGCGTGACGTGCAGCACGGTCACCCCGGTGGACCGGTGGACGTCGGCGAGCACCTCGCAGGCGCCGGCCCGGGTCGCCTCGTCGAGTCCGGTGAGCGGCTCGTCGAGCAGCAGCACCTCGGGACGAAACACTAGCGCCCGCGCCAGCGCCACCCGCTGCGCCTCGCCGCCGCTCAGCCCGGCGGGATGCCTGGCGAGCAGCGGCTCGATGCCCAGCAGGGCCGCAACCTCCGCGACCCGCGGGTGAATCGTGGCCCGTGGCCATCGCCGCACCTCCAGCGGCAGCGCGATCTGTCGGCCGACCGTCATGTGGGAGAACAGCGCCCGGTCCTGCGGCACATAGCCGATGTCCCGGGCGGCGGCCGGCAGGCGGGTGACGTCGCGGTCGCCCAGCCGGATCGATCCGGCCGCCACGGGCCGCAGCCCGCAGATCGCCTCCAGCAGCGTGCTCTTGCCGCTGCCGGTGCGGCCCATCAAGACACCGTAGGCCCCGGTTGGAACCACGAAGCCGACGTCTCGCAGTTCGAAGCCGCCGCTCCGCACGGTCACCGCGTCGAGCATGATCATGGAGATGGCTCCGACCCGACGTCGCGACCGCCGGCAACGGGCTGTCGCGAGGGCGTGGCACTTCGTCGCGACTGGGTGCGGCGGAACGCCCCGTCGAATGCGGGCCACCCGACGGGAACCCTGTTCCTCGATGGTATCACGCGACCGCTCCACGGTTCCACGGGGCGGCTCGTTCTGCCCGCCGCGGATGTCGGTCCTGCGGGTCCGCGAGGACGACCCGCTGACGATCCGCGGAACGCGGCTACGCCTGGCAGACTGTGGAACAAGTCTGCCCGAGCAGGATGCGAGGAATGCCGACCGGGGAAACCCGCGGCGTTTCCACCGGTCGGCCAAGTGGACAAAGGCCAGGGAGGGCTTGGTCCACGGGCAGCTAGGCCCGCGGCCCGCAGACCGGGCACTCCCGCCGCGCGGGAATCGTGAGCGTGCGGCATGTCATGGTGGCCGTGTCGCAGGTCCACAGCCGGCCGGCGAGCGGCGTGCCGCAGCCGGTCAGGATCTTGATCGCCTCGAGGGCCGCGAGCGTCCCCGCCGTGCCCGCCACGGCTCCGAGCACGGGAAACTCGCGCCGCCAGTGGGGAGGCGGAGCCGGGTAGAGGCATGCCAGGCAAGGCCCTCCCGGGAGGACGCTCATCAGCCGGGCCTCGGCGTCATACATTGCGGCGTCGACCAGCGGCCTGCCCTGCCGCACCGCCGCGGCGTTGAGGAGCAGCCGCTCCGCGAACAGGGGCGCGGCGCTGACCACGAGGTCGCAGCCGGCCACCAGTCGGGCCGCGTTGTCGGCCGTCGCGTTCTCCGGCACCGTCTCCACGACGACGTGGGGATTCAGGTCCCGCAGCCGTTCCGCCGCCTGCTCCACCCGCGGGCGACCGATACCCGACGTCGACATCAGCGTCTGCCGGTTGAGATCGTTGCGCCGCAGGTTGCCGGCGTGTGCCAGCACGATCCGGCCCACGCCGGCCGCCGCGAGGTAGGTCGCCGCGGCCCCGCCGACCCCGCCGACCCGCGACACGAGCACGGCGGCGGCCTTGAGCCGACGCTGCCCATCGTCGCCGAAGCCGGCCACGGACCGCTGCCATGAGTAGCGGTCGAGTTCGTCGGGGGTGAGCCCGCCTCCGCCCCGCGCGTCGCCGTGCATCGCGGCTAGCCTCCGGCGATCGGCGGCATGAGCAGCAGGTCGTCGCCGTCGGCGAGGACGCGGCGCGGCCGGTCCTCGGGAGGCACGCCGATGCCGTTGACCGCCACCAAGAGCGACGGCTCGACAGTCCCGTCGGCCGTGAGCAGATGCCGCCGCACGTCGCCGGCTGCGGCGGCGGCGAGGCGGCGGCATGCGTCCGCGAGCGTCGTTCCCTCCGGCAGGTCGAGCGCGGCGGGTCCGGCCTGCCGCAGCGGTCCGGTGAACGTGACGAAGATCTGCATCGATGCAGGATAGCCCGGTCGACGAAGCCCCTGCAATCGCCCCCCACGAGCTGCCCGGTCCATGAACGCCGCTGATGTGCCCGGTCACGCCCGCGGGCGGCGCACGGCGGGCGGATGGAGCGGCTACCCGCTCCCGCGGCGTCGCCCGGTCAGCCAAGCCGCATGCCGGGGAGGAGCGGGCTGCCGCGGAGGAAGTCGGCCGCGGCCATCGTCCGGCGGCCCTCGGGCACCACCTGCGTGATCGCCAGCGCCGTCTCTTCCCCGCAGGCCACGACGATCCGGCCGGCCGCCGTGTCGAGTACCTCGCCAGGCGGCGCCGCGGCCGCCCGCGGGTCCGCGGCCACCTCCACGTCGGCGAGCACGAGCCGCTGCGTCGTGCCGTCGCCGCGGGTAAAGAATGTGGTCGCCCGGGGCCACGGCTCGACCGCCCGCCGCAGCCGCTCGATCCGCGCGGCCGGCCAGGTCCAGTTCACGATGCCGTCGGCCTTGGCGAGCCGCGGCGCCCGCGTGGCCTGCGCCGCCTCCTGCGGCACGCCGACGCCCGCGACCGAACCGGTGGCCGCCACCGCGGCCTGGATGCGATCGATCGCCGCGAGCACAGCCTCCACGCCGAGCGTTGCCAGCCGCGGCTCGAGTTCGGCGGCCGTCTCCCGGGGCCCGATCGGCGTCGCGCGGGCCACGATCACGTTGCCGGCGTCGAGCGCGGGCGTCATGTGGATCACGCTCACGCCGCTCTCCGCATCCCCCGCGAGGATCGCCCACTGCACCGGCGCCGCCCCGCGATGCCGCGGCAGCAGCGAGCCGTGGAGGTTGATCCCGCCGAGCGGCGGCACGGCGAGCAGGTCACGGGACAGGATCTGGCCGTAGTCGCAGACGACGAACAGGTCGGGCCGCAGCGCCGCCAGCGCGGCGACCGTGGCCGGGGCGTTGACGTCGTCGGGGTCGAGGATGCCGATGCCGGCCGCCGTGGCCGCCGCCCGCATCGGGTTCGGGGGCGGCCGCCGGCCGGGGGGCGCCCGGTCGGGCCGCGTGACCACCGCCACCAGGTCGTGCGGCGACGCCACGAGCCCATGGAACATCGGCACCGAGAACGGCCCCGTGCCCATGACCACCAGCCGCAGCGGCCCGGTCACGCCTGGCACCGGGCGGCCTCCAGGCGGTCGAGCTCGGCGACGAGCGTCGCGTCGCCCGGCAGTTCGCCGCGCGACTGCTTGCCGGCGAACATGTCGCGAAACGTCTCCAGGTCGCGCCGCACTTCGAGCGCCGCCGCCTCCGGCAGCCGGTCGGTGAACAGCCGCCCCTCGAGGTGGTCGAACTCGTGCTGCACGACCCGGGCGAGCAGGCCGTCGATGTCCATGTGGATCGGCCCGCCCGCCAGCGACCAGGCATCGACCACGATCCGCTCCGGTCGCCGCACGTCCATGCGCACGCCCGGCAGCGACAGGCAGCCTTCTTCCTGCACGGCCGTGCCCCGCGGCCGGCTCAACACCGGGTTGATGAACACGTGCTCCTCGCCGTCGCCGCGACGGCCCGTCGTGTTGACGACGAACAGCCGGTAGGGCAACGCCACCTGGTTGGCCGCCAGGCCGATGCCCTGGGCCTCGTACATGATGTCGAACATCCGCGCCACCGCGTCGCAGACGGCCGCGTCGATCCGCACGATCGGCTTGGCCCGCCGCAGGAGCGCCGGGTGGGGGTATTCGACCAGTTCCAGCCGGCCGATGGTGGCGTCGGCCGCGTGCGTCGGTTTGTCCATCCGCGTGTCCATCAGTCCTTTGCGGACGCGGCCGGAGACTGCCCGGAGCCGGCGCCGCATCGCCATCATACCCGCCACCCTGCGGAGCGGTGGCAACACTGTTACCATTTGGTCCATGCCCTCGAGCGTGGAACCCGCGGCACATATTTGGAGTCGGCCCGCCGTTCTCGTCGCCACCCTCGGCGGGATCGGCCGCATTGGCTTCGCCCCCGGCACGTGGGGCGCGGCCGTGGGCCTCGTGCTCGTGATCGCCAACGCGACCGCCGCGCGATGGCTGGCAGACCGCTGTTTTCCAGGAATCGCCGCCGCGGCCCCGGCCTGCGAGGCGGGCCTCGTGGCTGCGGTCTGCCTGGCGGGCGTGCCGATCTGCTCGCGGGCCGCGGCGGCACTCGGCCGCGGCAAGGATCCGGGCGCGATCGTGCTCGACGAGACGGCAGCCATGGCGGCCACGCTCCTGGTCGTGCCGACCGCCGGCCGCACGCCGGCGGTGCTGGCGGCCGCCTTTGCACTGTTCCGCGTCTTCGACATTCTCAAGCCGTTTCCCTGCGACCGCTGCGAGCGGCTGCCGACGGGCCTGGGCATCATGGCCGACGACTGGGCGGCGGCGGGCTACGCCGCGGCCGTCCTGGCGGTGATCCGGGCGGCGGGCTGGCTCTGAAGGCGGGCGACCGGACGCTGTCGTGTTCACTTCCATGCGCGTCCTGCTGATCGACCACGGCTGCTGCGACCATCCGCACTCCCGCGTCCACGGCCTGCGCGCGGGTCTCGAAGCCCTGGGCATCGAGGTCGGCGTGTGCGGGCCGTCGAGCGTGCCGGGCCTCGACGAGCAGCCACCCGGCATGTATGGCATCCACCTGCGCGACGTGGCGGCCGCCTCGCGGGCGTTTCTGGCGGCGGTGCAGGAGGGCACGCCGGAGGCGTTTCTCGCCGCCACGGCGGGCGTGCCGGCGCGGCTCCTGGGGCTGACCCGCGAGACCGCGCGGCAGATGATCGCCGAGGCGGTGGACGTGCTCTATCCCGACGCCATCTTCGTGCTCCACGCCGGCATCCTCACCGACCTGGCCGTCGAGACCGGCGCCCCGGTCGTGGCGCATGTCGCGGCCGCCGACCTCGTGGCCGCCAGAAACCGTCCGTCGCTGCGGAAACTCGTCGCCGCGGCGATCGGCTCCTGCGCGATCGTGGTGGCCGCCGACGCGACGACCGCCGCCGCGCTGGCGACGGACTGGCTTCACGATGCACCGGACGCGGAGGCCCGCATGCAGACCTGGCCCCTCGGCCCGGACGCCGCCACGCGGATCGCGATCGCCTGCCGGCTGGCCCGCCGGCGCGGGGAGTGACCCGGCCGGTCGTCATGAACCGGGCGGTTCCGGTGAACCGCCGACGAGGCGGTCGATGGCGCCGCTGGTCAGCGCGTGGGTGAACTCGTCCACGTCGCGATAGACGGCGTCGCTCGTCAGCTGCACCACCCAGTTGTGGACCAACGGCGTGATCGTCACCACCCGCCGCGCGTGGCGATGGGCCTCCCACATCTCGATCGCCGTCCCCATCGAGGCCTCCGGCACGTAGGCCACGAGGAGGTCGAACACGCGGCACATCTCCACGTGCCCCAGGAACACCTCGCGGGCCCGCCGGGCGTCGTAGCCGACGCTCGTGGCATGGTTCGCGAACGGATCGTAGACTTCCGCCGACGGCCAGTGCGCCCGCACGAGGTCGCCGAGAGTGTTTCGATACGTCTGATCGTGCACCAGGGCCGCGACGTGCGAGCCCTGCATGATTCCCGCCAGAAAGATTCGCATGCCACGCTCCGCCAAAGGTTCCAAGTCGGCCCCGCAGTCGGGCCGCAGTGTAGTCAAGGCGGCGGCCGCGGCCCCGCAGGCCGCCGGCGGACCCGACCTCGCCCTGGCCCGCCGCATCGTCCTCGACCTCCTCTCGGTGCCGGGCGTTTCGGGCCAGGAGAAGGCGGTCGCCGAGCGGATCGTGAAGTGGCTCCGCGGGGCCGGCTGCCCGGCCGCGGCCATCGCCTTCGACAAGGCCCATGAGAAGACGCCGCTGAAGGGGGACTGCGGCAACCTCATCGTGCAGCTGCCCGGCACGCTCCCCGGCCCGCGGCGGCTGCTCATGGCCCACATGGACACGGTGCCGGTCTGCCGCGGCGCGAAGCCGGTCGTGGCCGGAAAGTTCGTGAAGAGCGCCGACCCGAAGACCGGCCTCGGCGGTGACGATCGCGCGGGCGTGGCCGTCGTGCTCGCCACGGCCCTCGAGATCCTGCGCCGCAAGCTGCCCCACCCGCCGCTCACGTTCCTGTTCGCGATCCAGGAGGAGGTGGGGCTCTATGGGGCGCGGTTCGTGAAGGCGGCCGACCTCGGCCGGCCCAAGCTGGCCTTCAACTTCGACGGCGGCGCCGTCGAGAAGATCACGGTCGGCGCCACCGGCGGCTACCGAATGGACGTCACCATCGAGGGCATTCCCAGCCACGCCGGCGTGGCCCCGGAGAAGGGCGTGTCGGCGATCGCGATCGCGTCGCTGGCGATCGCCGATCTGGTCAACCAGGGGCTGCACGGCCTCGTGGAAAAGGACGGCAAGCGCGGCACGACGAACGTGGGCGTGATCCATGCCGGCGCCGCGACGAATGTGGTGGCCGAGTCGGCGGCGTTGCGGGCCGAGGCCCGCAGCCACGACCCCCGGTTCCGCGAGCGGATCGTGAAGGCGATCGAGAAGGCGTTTCTCGACGCCGCCAAGAAGGTTCGCAGTGCCGACGGCCGCACCGGCAAGGTGACGTTCTCGGGGCAGCTCGACTACGAGGCCTTCCGCCTGGCGGCCGACGAGCCCTGCGTCGTGGCGGCGGAGGCCGCGGTGCGGGCGCTCGGCCTGGTGCCCCGGCAGGAGGTTTCCAACGGCGGCCTCGACGCCAACTGGATGTTCGCCAACGGCGTGCCCACCGTCACGCTCGGCTGCGGGCAGATGGAGATCCACACCACCGCCGAGCGGCTCGATCTCGCGGCCTTCGAGAACGCCTGTCGCGCGGCACTCCTCCTGGCGACCGGCGGCTAGTTTCAGGCAAAACATCGCCGCGTGCGATTTTTGCCTGGCGGGCCTACGCCCGCTTGGAATCAACCCGGCCCTCCGGGCCTGGCACTCACA
>CAZJHQ010000044.1:0-179 GCA_964545915.1 uncultured Candidatus Kuenenia sp.
CCCCGGCTTCCGCCGGGGGCTTTTTGTGGGAGTGTCAGGCCCGGAGGGCCGGGTTGACTGTGAGCGGGGCGGAGACCCGCCAAGCGAACTGCGGCACGATGCCGCAGGTTCGCGTGTGCATGCTCCCCGGCTTCCGCCGGGGGCTTTTTGTGGGAGTGTCAGGCCCGGAGGGCCGGGTT
>CAZJHQ010000044.1:279-10953 GCA_964545915.1 uncultured Candidatus Kuenenia sp.
GACTGTGAGCGGGGCGGGCCTCCGCCCGCCGGCCGACATCAGTCGATTCGCGGCCGGGGCTGCACCGGCTCGAAGGGGCGGACCCAGATGTTGCGGAACTGGAGCGGGTTTCCGTGGTCCTGTAGCTCGATCGGCAGCGCATCGTCATGCCGTTCGTAGGTCGGCGGCGTCGGCCAGGCCGTCGTGCCCTTGATGACGGTGTCGGCGTGAATGGCGACGCCGTTGTGCAGCACGCTCACGCGGCCCGGCGCCGCGAGCGATCCGTCGGCGGCGAACCGCGGCCGCGTGAAGAGGATGTCGTAGGTCTGCCACTCCCCGGGCCGGCGGCAGGCGTTCACCGCCGGGGGCTGCTGCTTGTAAAGGGCGCCGCACTGCCCGTCGGGGTAGGTGAGCGGCCCGTCGGTCCCGTCCTCGAACGAGTCGAGCACCTGGATCTCGTACTTGCCCATGAGGAACACGCCCGAGTTGCCGCGGCCCTGCCCCGTGCCGACCGCGGGCGCCGGCGTCCGAAACTCGACGTGCAGATGGCAGTCGCCGAAGGCCTGTCGCGTGGTGATCCGTCCCTTGCCGACCGTGGCCACGCCGTCTTCCACCTTCCACGTGTCGGCGCCGTTCCAGGCGGACAGATCCTTGCCGAGGAGGACGATGGCGTCGGTGGGGACCGGCGCCGGGCCGGCAGGCGCCGGGCCGGGATCGACGACGCGCGGCCGCGGCCACTCGATCGGCGACACCCATTCCCTGGTGGGTAACTGACGGCCGGCGAGATGGAACCGCCGCGAGCGGATCGACGCCGTCAGCCGCGCGGCCTCCGCCTCGGCCTCGGCAACCGACACGCCCGCGGCCATTCCCGGTCGCAGGTGCCCAGCGGCGGCGAGGTAGGCATCGCGGAGGATCTTCAGCCGGGCGGTGACCTCGGGGAGGAATGGGGAGAGCATTTCAGGCGTGTCGGCGGTGGCGATCGGCCCGCCGGCGCCCAGGCCCGCGAGGACGGCCCGGCAGATCGCCCAGTGCCCGGCGTCATCCGGGTGAATGCTGTCGGCCGCGAAGGCGAACCCTGGATCAGCCGCCCGCTTGGCGGCGAGCATCGCCTGCATGGGGCCGTGCACGTCGATCACGAGCCACCCGTCGGCCCGCTTCGAAACGAGCCAGTCTGAATAGGCCGCGAGCACGGCGTCGTAGTCCACGGCGCCGGCCGGCGCGGGCTTGCCCGGGGGGCCGCCGTAGACCGGCGGCGTGAGATGCACGATCTTCGCGCCCGCCTGCTCCACGGCCGCATGCAGCCGCTCCATGCCGGCCTTGAACTTCGCAAACCGTTCTTCGTCGAGCGGCTGGTAGATGCCGCAATTCATCCCGTAACAGGCGAGCACCACGTCGGGCCGCGCCAGCCGCAGCACACGGCCGAGCCGCTCGTGCACGTCGGGCCGGGGGAACTTCCCGCCGGCGTGACTGGCCTCCGAGAGCCCCGAGACCGTCTCGCTCGACAGCCCCATGTCGATGACTTCGGCGGTCGTGCCCTGCCGCTCCATCCAGGCGACGAGGTTCGCCAGCCAGCGGCCGTCGTAGGTGATCGAGTCGCCGAGGGCCACGATCCGCTTGGCTTCGAGGAGCAGCGATGCGGGCACGGCCGGCGGCGCCGCGGTGGCGAGGCCGCCGCAGCAGAGGGCGACCACCAGGATGAAACGCATCATCAATGGCATCGAGAAGGCTCCTATTTGGACGGCGTGGCACCCGCGCGGATCGCGAACAGATGGCTCTTGTTGGCGATGTAGAGCGTGTCCCCCACCGCGATCGGTGTCGAGTAGACGCTGTTGCCCATGTTGACCTCGCCGAGCAGATCCATCTCCCGGCCGAGCTTGAAGATGCAGATGTCGCCGTCCTCGTCGCCGATGTAAACCTTGCCATCGGCGATCAGCGGCGAGCCCCAGCTGGCGGCGAGCATGTCGTGCGTCCAGAGCGGCTTGCCCGTCTTCACGTCGAGGCAGTGAAACAGGCCGCTGAAGTCGGCCACGAACAGCAGGCCGTCCTTGATGGCGACGGTGCCGCAGGTGCGGTGCATCGTCTCCTCGAAGGCGAGCTTGCCGTTGCCGTCGGCGTCGAAGCCGGGATAGTGCCAGACGGCGGCCGAGTTGGGATTCGGCCGGGCCACTTCCCCCTGCTCCTTGATCACGGCCTGGTTGCGGCGGTGGGGCAGGGGCTTCGTCGGGTCGTCGAGGCTGAAGGCGAGCTCGCTCGACACGTCGCCGTGTTTCGTCGGGTCGATGCACCACAGGTGGCCCACTCCCTCGCCGTGCTCGGGATCCTCGCCCACGGCGATGTAGACCAGGCCGTCGGAGATCACCGGCGTGCCGATGATGTGATTGCGGTCGGCCCGGCCGCCGAGCGTGTACTTCGATTCCTTCGGGTTGCAGTCGAACTTCCACAGCAGCTTGGCCTTGCCGTTGTCGCCGCGGGCGTCGAATGCATACAGCCAACCGTCGCCACCGCCGAACAGCACCTGCGGCACGCCGCCGAGCTCGGCATAGGCCGGGCTCGACCACTGACCGTGCAGCACGTTGGCCCCCGGCGAGTTGTCGGCCCACAGCACCTTCCCGGACCGCTTGTCGATGCACAGGAAGCTCGGGGCTTCGAAGTTCGGCAGGTTGATGTGCCCCTCGTCCACGCCGTTGCTCGTGTTGACGAACAGCAGGTCGCCGGCACTCGTCACGCTGCAGGAGCACATGTTGTGCTGTGACACGCCGAGTTGCTTCATCATGTCGAGCACCCAGACGACGTCGGACTCGTCGTCGGCCGAGGCCTTTTCGGCGGTGAATGGGCCGTCGTTTTCGCCGTCGCGGAAGCCTTCGGTGTCGAGGCACTTCACCTCGCCGCGGCTGGTCACGAACCACAGGCGATCCCCCTCAACCAGCGGCGAACAGCAGATGCCCTGCAGCGGCCAATCGTGGACGCGGCCGGTGGGGAGCTTCTCGCTCGAGTCCTGCCACAGGAACGAGCCGTCCCGCTCCGCGAAGGCCAGCAGACAGCCGAGGTCGATGGCCGGCGGATACCGCTTCAGCCAGCCCTTGCCGTTGTTCGTGCCGACGTACACCTTGCCCCCAGCCACGACCGGATTGCCGTAGGTCTGGCTGCCGAGAGCCGCCACCCAGGCGACGTTCTTGCTTGTCTTGGGATCCCAGGCGCCCGTGTCGGGATCGAACTCGCCCGGCGCCCAATCGATCGGCAGGTTCTTGGCGTCGGGCGCGTTGTTGCGCACGGGTGAGCCGCCCCACTGGTTCCACTCGGCTGCCGGAACAGCGACGGCGGCGACGAGGACCAGCACGATGCCGCGATGAACCGCGGCCGTCATGCCTGCCGGGAAGCCCGAGGCGCGAGCCGAGGGAATGGGGGTGGGTTTCAATGAGACGGCGCGGATTCCCTCAGCTTGCGCTTCGGGCTTCCAGGGCAGGGGGGCGAACTCGGATTGCGGTTCGGGATTCCAGGGCAGGGGGGCGAACTCGGATTGCGGTTCGGGATTCCAGGGCGAAACAGGAGTCACTTGGCGGCCTCCACGGAGACGTTGTCGATGAAGATCTCGGAATCTTTCGAGTTGCCGAAGAAGCCGGGGCTGCCTTGGAGGTTGCCATCGGCGTGGACAGCCTCGATCGTCCAGGCGGCGGGCTCCGGCTCGCCCCGCGGCCAGACCTTGCCGCGGAGGATGGCGACGCCGTCCCGCGTGCGGGCCTCGAGCTTCATCGTGTACCAGCGGCCCGCCTCCCAGGCGAAGGGGATCGTCTTGGAAAAGTGCGTCGCCACCTGCGGCGGCCATGAGCGGAGCTGCAGCTGCTGCGCCGCGCCCATGAGGTCGAGCGTGTACCGCTGGGCGATCAGCCCCATGTCGGGCATGCGGGCCTTCTCCAGGGCCGCCGCGGTGCCGAAAGCCTTTGCGAACGCGTCGGCATCGGTGTCGGCCGACTTCGGGGTGTCGGCCGCCGGCGCGGTCGGCTTCTCGACGCCGGTCTCCTGGGCGCGGAAGTCGGCCTGGACCGCATAGTCACGGAGGTCGATCGGCCCGATCCAGCCCTGGCTGCGGGTCCCCTTGGGGATCGTCGTCACCTTCACGAGGCACTTCGAGCCGTCCACCTCGCGGACGACGTGGCGGTAGCGCATTCCGATCCAGGGCAGCGGCGGCTCCCCCTTCACGACGCCCGTCTTCGGGTCGGCGGCGAGCGGAATCTCCTCGAAATCGAACTTCCAGGGCAGGGGGGGCATCGAGCGGATTCGGGCCTTGCCCTCGAGGGCGCCCACCTTGGCCGTCACGATCGCGGCGGCGTGCTTGCCGGGCGGCGCCGTGTAGGTGCCGTCGCCGGAGACCGTGCCGGCCGTCGTGGTGAACTCGGCGGGCGATTCCTTGACGAACCGTCCGGCCGCGTCGTACAGCCGTACGGTCAGGGGCAGGGTCGCGCCCGCGGCGATCTGCGCCTCGGCAGGGACGACCTGCACCCAGGCCGGCGCACCCGGACCGTCACGTGTGGATCCGAGCGACACGCCCTGCGGCAGCCAGCCCTGGCGTTCGGGCTGGTCGCGATGCGGCGAAGCGGCCGCGTCGAACAGGCAATACAGTCGCGAACTCGTGGTCAGGTACACCTTGCCCTGCCACGCGATCGGCGAGGCCGTGACCTCGTCCTCATCGGCGAGCCGCATGCGGTGGACGAACTTCAGGCCGTCCTTCGTCGGCTCGAGCACGTGCCAGCCGCTCGTCGAGCAGACGAAGAGCCGGCCGTCCGCCACCAACGGGCTGCCGCGGACGATCGTGCCGAGGAGCTTCGTCGGCTTGCCGACGGGGGCTCCCGTCGCCTTGTCGAAGGCGTAGATCTTGGCGCCGTCGTCCACGAAGTACACGCGGTCGCCGAGGATCACCGGCATCGCCCGGCCATCCATTACGTTTTTCCGCTGCCAGATCGCATTCGTGGCGGTGATGTCGCCCGAGCCGGTGCCCTTGAAGGCCGTCACCGAGCCCATCGTCGTGTTGTCGAGGTTTTCCTCGGCCTGCGAGATGTACACCGTGTCGCCGTCCACGAGCGGGGCGACGTTGAGCCCGCGGCGGGAGAGTTTGAAGTTCCAGACGGGCTTGCCCGTCCGCGGCTGGAAGTTCCACACGCTGCCGTCGCTCGACCCGAAGACCACCGCTGCCTGGCCGTCGAGCACGGCCAGCGCGGGCGTGCTGTAGGTCGTGTCCTCGGGGAGTTCTTTGGTGCCGCTCATCCAGCGGACGGCACCGGTCGCCTTGTCGAGGCCGAGGAAGCGGTGGGCTGGGCGGGCGGTGTCGCCCCAGCCGGTGACCACGGCGCTGGCGATCACGAGATCCTCGAACACCACCGGGATGTTCGTCCGGCCGCCGTAGGTGGAGAGGAAGCCGAACTCCTCGTGGAGCGAACGTTGCCACTTCGTCTTGCCCGTCGCCGCGTCGATCGCCGTGAACACGCCGCAGACGCCGTGGGCGAAGACCGTGTCGCTCTTGGGGTCGGCGACGACCGCCGACCAGCCGACCCGCTCGGCCGGCACGTCGGAGAGATAGACGTTGAACACGTTCTCCCAGAGCTTCTGTCCGGTGACGGCGTCGAGGCACAGCACCTTCTCCGCTTCCTCCTTCGTGCCCGGCTTGTGCCGCACGAGCGTGAACAGCCGCCCCCCCATGATCACAGGCGTGGAGATGCCCCCCGCTTCGTCGTTCTTCCAGAGCACGTTGGTACCCGCCGCGGGATCGAAGGCCGTGACCAGCAGGCGGTCGGCGCCGGCGGCGTGGCGGGCCTGTCCGGGGCCGCGCCAGTCGGGCCAGTCGGCCGCCACGGCGGATCCGGCAGCCGTGACGATCGCGATCACGAGGCAAGGAAGTGCAGACGGACTGGAAAACATTGCGTTACTCCTCGATGCCCGCCCGTTTCGCCTCGTCCGGCAGGCCCGGATCGACGATCCCCCGGGCCCCGCGGCCCTGTTGCAGTCGGTCAGCCGTGTCGGCTGCGATGCTCTCCACGTCGGCATTCCACCAGCGTTGCTGGGCGTCCGGCGGCGGGGGCGTGAACGGCCGCACCATCCGCATGCCGACGCCGAGGGCCGGCTCTTCGGTGTACCACCACGGGCTCTTCGGAAGGTTGGGATCTTCTTCTTTCCAGGCTTTGTCCTCGGAGCCGCGCCGGGCGGCGCTCCGCAGCCGATCGGCGTCGTCGTAGTAAGCGCCGCCGCGGACGATGCGCGGAGAGAGCTGCATGGGCCAGGTGATCGCATCGGCCATCGCCACAGGTTGTGGAAGGCCTGCCTGGCGGGCGTAGCCGCCGTCGACGAGTTGGTCGATTACCCATTCGGCCACGTTGCCGTGCATATCGTGCAGCCCCCAGGCATTTGGCTGTTTGGTGCCGACGGGATGGGGCGTGTCGTCGGCGTTGTCGGCGAACCAGGCCGCGGCGTCGAGCGACGCCGCATCGGCGCCGCTGCTCCAGGCCGTGTGCGTTCCGGCTCGGCAGGCATATTCCCACTCGCTCTCCGTGGGCAGGCGGTAGAAGCGGTCGGTGAGCTTGCTCACCCACTTCGTGTACTGGCGGGCCGCGAACTGCGTCATCGTCACGGCCGGGAGATCGGGCTCCTCGCCGTTGGTGAAGGTCGTGCTCGGGTCGTAGAGCTTGGAGGGGGCCGTGACCGCGTCGGCCTCGTTCTCGGCCGTGACCGGCCGCAGCTTGGCGGCCTCGAGACCCTTGAACAAGTCGCAGGCGGCCATGTAGGTCTTGTACTCGCCCCACGTCACCTCGCAGCGGCCGATCCAGAACGGCTCGACCTTGACCTCGAACACCGGCCCCTCGTCGGCGGACCGGTCGGCCTCGGCGGCCGGACTGCCCATGCGAAACGTCCCGCCGGGCACGGGAATCATCCGAAACGTGATCGCGGTGCCGGGAATCGTCTCGTCATAGGCGACCATCCAGCCCCCCTCGATCGGCACCATGGGGCCGGCGCCCGCGGGCCGCTCGGCCCCGCGGACGATGCCGCGGCTCTCCGCGGCGGCGACGGTGGCGCAGACGCCCGGCCATGCAACTCCGACCAGCAGCATGAAGATGGCGGCGGCATGAGCGGGGCGATGGCCATGCATGGCGGGATCCCTCGAGGCTGCGGGGGAGTGGCGGGACGAGCGGGCGGCTCGCAGGACGGGCGGTCGGTGAACCGCGTAAAGTGTACCCTGACGAACCGGCCCCGCTCAACGAAAGAGACCCTGCCGTGACCGCCCCCAAGCCCACCCGTGCCGCCGGCAAAAAGCCCGCAGCCCGCGCCGCCGACAAGCCGGCCGAGCGGGTCGTGGCGGAGAACCGCAAGGCGCGGCACGACTATGAGATCCTCGACACCCTCGAGTGCGGGATCGCGCTGGTGGGCAGCGAGGTCAAGAGCCTGCGGGTGGGGCGGATGTCACTCGACGAGGCATACGGTCGCGTCGAGGGCGACGAAGTGTGGCTCATGGGCTGCGACATCCCGGAATACGAGAAAGCCAATCAGCTCAACCACAAGCCGAAGCGGCCGCGAAAGCTGCTCCTCCACCGGCGCGAAATCAGGAAGTTCGCCGGCCAGGCGTTTGAGAAGGGGCTCACGCTCGTGCCGCTGAAGATGTACTTCAAGGACGGCCGCGTGAAGGTCCTGCTGGGCATCGGCCGGGGCCGGAAGGCCCACGACAAGCGGCAGAAGATGAAGGCCGACACCGCCCGGCGTGAAATCGAAACCGCCCTCCGCGGCCGGGGCGGCCGCGGAGGGCGGTGATGCGGGGCTCGAACCTCTGGTCGGCGAAAGCTCGCGGAGCGTGGGGCCTATCTTCGCCCCAGCGACGAGGCTTTTGCCGCCCCGGAGCCGGGGCTGCACCGATGTCGGACGCGTTCAGTCGTCAGCGGCGCCCACGAGCACGCCCGCGGTCGAATCGGTCGAATCCTCGGGGTGCCACAGCGGCATGCCGCGCTGGATCCGCTCGGCGAGGATGTCGATCTTCTGCTTCGAGCCGGCCGGGGCGGACGTCGGGGAGAAGTCCTCCGTGCACTGCGGCTCGAAATTCTCGTCGTGACCGTAGAGTTCAATGATCTCGAAAACGTTGCGAATCCGTGCCATCGGGACGAACCGACTCCTTTGGATCTGAGAGGGAAGGGGTGGTTTGGCGGCCCGTGGACGGGTCGGCCGCAAGGGCCGCGACGGGCGCGTCGTTCGAAGTGAACGTCGCCATTATGGAGCCGTGCCCACGCGAGTCAAACAAATTACAAACCGGCAAATTCCCGCGGAAAAAACGCCGCGCACGCCAGCCGCCTGTCCGTCATGATCGTTGCGAATTACCATTGTGTTCCACGTGTTCCGGGCTTTCGCTGCGGCTGAAGCCGCGACGCCCCGCGAGCACAGGCCTGGTTCGGCCGCGGGCTCCCACCCGCCGCCGCCGTCGATGGCCCAGTTCACCGGCTCGCTCGTCAGTTATCCGGCCCGGGTATCGTTCGCGGCCTACGTGTTCACGATCCTGGTCGGCGGGGCGCTGCTCACCCTGCCGGCCGCCCGGCAGCCCGACCGCCCGCCGATCTCGCTGGTGGACGGCATCTTCACCGCCACGAGCGCCTGCTGCGTGACGGGCCTCACGGTCCGCTCGACGCTCAACGACTTCTCGTTCCTCGGCCAGGCTTTGATCCTCGCCCTCATCCAGCTCGGTGGCCTCGGCATCATGACCATCACGACGCTCCTGTCCTTCCAGATCGGCGGGCAGGCGACGCTGAGGCAGCGGGCCGTCGTGGCCGAGACGCTCGGCATCAAGTCGGGCCGGGACCTGCGCTGGGTGACGCTGGCCGTGCTCGCGACGGTGCTGTTCGCGGAGGCCTGCGGCTTCGCGCTCCTTTGCTGGGCCGACTGGGGCGCGGCGGCCCCCGGGCACGTGGTCTGGCGGTCGCTGTTCCACTCGGTGTCGGCCTTCTGCAACGCCGGCTTCGCCCTCCACGACCAGAACCTCGTGCCCGACGCGGGGCGGGTGTCGATCAACCTCGTGATCTGCGGCCTGATCATCCTGGGCGGGCTGGGGTTCCCGGTGATCTTCGACGTCGTGTCGCGGCTGCGGCGGCGCGAGGAGTTCTGGGAGCGGCTGCACATGCAGACGAAGATGATGCTCATCGGCACGGCCGCCCTGCTCGCCTTCGGCGCGGCCTCCTTCTGGGCGCTGGAGTGGGACGAAGCCATCGCCCGCGAGCCGCTGTCCACCAAGTTGCTGATGGGGCTCTTTCACTCCACCACCTGCCGCACCGCCGGCTTCAACACCGTCGACTACGGGGCCCTGTCGAGCGCCACGCTGTTTCTCGCCATCATCCTCATGGCCATCGGCGCCGGGCCGTGCTCCACCGCCGGCGGCTTCAAGGTGAGCACGTTCATGACGCTCGTCGTGAGCTCCTGGTCGAACTTCCGCGGCTGGAAGCACGTCAACTTCTTTCGGCGGACGATCCCCGAGTCGGCGGTCGAGCGGGCGACGGCCACGGCGCTGTTCTTCGCCGCCGTGGCGATCGCGGCGCTCGTCGCCCTGCTCGTGGCCGAAACCCGCGGGGACCTCTCGGCCCGGCCGCGGTGGTTTCTGGAGGCGCTCTTCGAGTGCATATCGGCCCTGGGGACCGTCGGCCTCTCCACCGGCATCACCCCGGCGCTCACCGATCCCGGCAAGATCGTGCTCGTGGCGCTGATGCTGCTCGGCCGGCTCGGGCCGATCACCGCCGCCGTCGCGCTCGCCCGCGAGCGCCGTTCCTACCAGCCCCTATTCCCCGAGGAGGAGCCGCTCATCGGCTGAACCCCATGGCACAGTCTGGCAAGAAGTTCATCATGCTCGGGATGGGCTCGTTCGGCACGGCCCTGGCCACGAAGCTCGCCGCCAACGGCTGCCGCGTGACCGGCGTGGATGGCCGGCGGGAACGGCTGGAGGGGGTGAAGAACGAGATCCACGAGGCTGTGATCGGCGACGCCACCGACCGCGAGGTGCTGGAGAACCTGCCGATCAAGGACGCCACGGCGGTCTTCATCTCGCTGGGCGAGAACATCTCGCAGTCACTGCTGGCCACGCTGCACGTCAAGGAACTGGGCGCGCGGAACGTGATCGTGAAGGGAGTCACCAAGGAGCATGGCAAGATCCTCGAGCACCTCGGCGTCGACCGGGTGGTGTTTCCCGAGGAGGAGGTGGCCCGGGAGCTCGCCGACCGGATGACCTGGCCCAACGTCCTCGACTACCTGCCGATCGATCCGGAGTACAGCGTGGCCGAAGTGGCGATGCCCTCCTCGCTGTCCGGCAAGACGCTCGCCGAGGCCAACCTGCGGAGCCGGATCGGCGTGCATGTGATGGGGCTCAAGGACGTGATGAAGGGGAAGTTCGAGATGTTCCCCGACGGCAAGACGAAGCTCCTGGAGGATCAGGTGCTGCTCGTCGTGGGCCGCGAGACCGAGATCGCCGCCCTCCGCGAACTGCCGTGAGGGAAAGGGCATAACGCGCCCCGCTTGGCGGGCCTCCGCCGCGCTGGCAGGCCACCCGGCCCTCCGGGCCTGGCGCTCAACCAAAAAGCCCCCGGCGGAAGCCGGGGAGGATGTTTCACGCGAACCCGCGGCATCGTGCCGCGGTTCGCTTGGCGGGCCTCCGCCGCGCTGGCAGGCCACCCGGCCCTCCGGGCCTGGCGC
>CAZJHQ010000044.1:11053-21232 GCA_964545915.1 uncultured Candidatus Kuenenia sp.
TCAACCAAAAAGCCCCCGGCGGAAGCCGGGGGACTCCGGGTGGCATTTCTTCCCGTGTGCCATGCAGCGCGGGTTCGACCCGGGGAATCATGTGCCGTCGTGTGGTCTGGATGGTTGGGTTGATGTTCGCGCCCGGAGTCCCCGGGTTTCCATCCGGGGCTTCTTGGAACTGTGACTCCACCGGTTTCGCCTCACGGCTGGCCGGGGACGCCCGGGGGCAGGGCGATCTCGATGTCGCCGGGGGGCGGGGCGGAAGATGACGTGGGCTTTGCCGCCGGGTCGAACTTCGGCGTGTCGGTGCCGGTGCGGGCCTCGAGATCGGCGGTCAGCGAGAGCTTCTCGGCGCCGGCAGGCCGCAGCTCCAGCATGGTCACGCCCCACTCGTTCTTCGTCTTCTTGCCCTCGACCACGACGACGCCCGCGGCCTTCGTGCCCTTGACGTCGAACTGCAGTGTCGCGATGCCGTCGGTCTCGTTGGCGGTGCCACGGACCGCCGTGCCGCATTCCACCGGCGCACCGAGCGCCGCGGCGACGCGGGCGTTGGCCTGCACCTCTTCCTTGGCCTCCTTCACGAGCGGGTGGCTGGCGAGGCGGCCGCAGCCCGCGGCTGCGAGCATGACGAAACAGACGGAGAGGCGAAGCGCGAAGGGCACGGATGGGACTCCGAAAGGGAAGGGCATGGCCGAGAGCCGCCGCCGCATCAGCCCTTGGCGTCGTGTTGACGGCACCAGGCGATCTTCTCGGCCGTGGTCGTGGGCAGGCCACCAGCGGCGGCCTTGGCGGCCTTCTTCACGGGCGCGGGGGCCGGTGCCTCCTCCGGCGGGGCAGCCTCCGCCGCCGGTTCCTCGGCTGGGGCGGCGGGAGCCGCGGCGGCCTTCGCGCCGCGGGCCCGCGCGAGGATCTCGGCGGTCGATAGTTTGCCACCGCCGGCCGCGGGCTTGGCGGCCGGCTCCTTGGCGGCGGGAGCGGCGCCGCCCTTGGCCCGCGCGGCGGCGAGGATGTCGGCGGTCGACGGCTTCTTAGGAGCACCAGCAGCAGCGGGCTTGGCGGCGGGCTTCGCCGCCTCCTTGGCGGCCGGCTTGGCGGCCTTCTCCTTCGCCTCGGCCGGCTTGGGCAGCGGCTTGGGAACGATCTTCAGCGCGGAGGGATCGATGTCGTACCAGCCGATGTTGTTGAACTGGTCGAACTCGACCAGGCAGCGGCCGTTCATGTTGACCGTCTTCACGAAGCCCGTGGCCTGGGCGAACCGCGCCAGCTCCGGGGCGGGAGAGTCGACGACCACGTACTTGTCGGTCCACTCGGCCTTCAGTCGCTCGATGACGTCGAACATGCCTGGATTCCCGGCGGGGTCGGACCGGGCGATCGCCGGTCGCGGAACCCTCCGAATGTGATCGATCGCCGGGGCCGTCGCAAGGTCCGGTCAGGGCCGCCGCGGTCCGGTCGCCGTCGGGAGCGGCACCACTCCGCCCGGGCCCACCGCGTACGACCACTGCACCGTCCGGGGCAGGTCGGTGCCGACGGCCGGCGGCGCGGCCTGCATGGAGCCGCCGTCAGCCGCCCGGTAGGTCGAGCCGAGCCAGCCCGGCGGCTCCTGGATCCGGCAGGCGACCTCGAAGAGGAGCGTGTCGGGACGGTCGGGGTGGGCCGCGACGCTCACCGAGAAATGAGACCGTCCCGCCAGCCCGAGGCCGACGATGGCGGGCCGCCCGGCCGCACCGACGAGTGAGACTTCCGTGAGCGCCGGCGACGCGGGCCAGCGCGGATCGGCGGCGGTGTTCCGCGGCCCCTCGACGGACTCGAGCCGTGCACCGCCCGCCACAGTCACGGCGTGTCGCCACCGATCGTGCTCGCGGTGGAAAACGACTTCCGTCACACCCGCGCGGAGCCGGACCGCGGTCTGCTTCGTCGTTCCTGGTTCGCTCATGGCCCGGCCACCGGAAGGGGATACCTGTGGTAGGCCATCCGGGGCGGGCCGCGGTGATCGTCGCCACTCGTTTCATCGACCACGCGGAAGATCCATTCCTCGCGATCCGTGCGGCCGCCGTGGTCCCAGAGACGGCCGTCTTCCTGCCAGGCCCGCGACCGGCCCGGAGGGCGGACCGGCTGGAAGGTCACCGGATCACACCCCGGCACCGGCCAGCCCTTCCAATAAACCGCCCTCGCGTCGCGGGCGAACGTGTCGTCTGCGGCGCAGATCGTCAACGAGTCCGCGGCGGCGCCCGGCAGTTCGCGGCCGTACCAATAAAACGCCTTGTCGTCCCGCGCCCAGCCGGCGTGATCGAGCAGCCGAAACGACGCGATGTCCCGCGGCACGAAGCCCTGGAGCCCGTAGAACACCCGCTCCCGATCCCGCCACACGCCGGGCCTGATCCGGGTGAACGTATCGGGATCGGCGCCCTCCACCCGGACGATGTCCCGGCCCATGCCATGCCGCATGAAGATCGCCCGGTCGTCGCGAAACACCCCCCGATCGTCGCGCGAGTCCGATCCGAGGAAGCGGAACGACTTTGGATCGGCCCATTCGATCTTCTTCGGCCCCTCGAATACCTTGCGGGCATCACGGCCGAAATCCCCACCCACGCCCGGAATCTCGAAGGCCTCGAACGTGGCCGCATCGGCCCCGATCACGGGGAAGCGTCGCGTGCCGTTGCCTTCGTCCCAGGTCTGGTAGGTGACGCGGTTCCGCGGCACGTCGATCACGTAGCCCCGCCGGCAGCCGGGGGCGAGGATCGCGACGACGAGGAGGGCGGTGCGGAGGGCGTCCATCACGCATCAGTGTAGTCGGACTGCCCCGACGCAGGCAGGCGGCGCCGCCCCGCAGCGGGCCCGCGTTTACGATAGAGTCGCTCTTCGGTGCCGCCTGTCCGGGAACTGACCGCTCATGGAACCGCGTCGCTCGCTCGGCTGGCCGATCCTGCTCGGCGTGGTGCTGATCGGCTCGATCATCACGCTCGGGGTGGGCTGGGTGCTCGTCAGCATCGCGGCCGCCCTGGGCTCGTCCGAACGCAACGAAAGCGCCGCCTTCTATTGGGCGGTGCTCGGCGTCGGCGTGGCGCTGCTGGTGGTCGTGCTGGCGGGCGTGATCGTCTACCTGGCGCTGACCATCAAGGCGATCGCCCTCTCGCAGCGGCAGAGCAACTTCATCGACAGCGTGACCCACGAGCTGAAGAGCCCGCTGGCGTCGCTCAAGCTCTCGCTGCAGACGCTCGGCCGCCGGCCGCTGCCGCCCGAGCAGCAGGCCGACTTCCACCGCATCATGCTCCACGACGTCGAGCGGCTCGACGGCCTCATCGACCACCTCCTCGACGCCGCCAAGACGCTGCAGCGCCGGCCCCGGGCGGCCGACGCCACCGCGGTCGAGCCGGTGCTGCGGCAGGTGCGTGACGCGGTGGCCCAGCGGTACGGCGTGTCCGCCGATGCGATCACGCTAACCTGCACGCCGCCCGGGCTGCGGGCCGTGGCCCGCGACGCGGACCTGGAGATCGTGTTTCGCAACCTCATCGACAACGCCGTCAAGTATTCGCTGCCCGCGCCGCGGGTGGAGGTGACCGCGCAGCCCGCGGCGAAGGGGCGGCTGACCGTGACAGTGTCCGACCACGGGCCCGGCATCCCGGTGTCGCGGCGGCACGACGTGTTTCGGCGGTTCGTGCGGCTGGGCAGCGAGTTGGAGCGATCGACGCCCGGCACGGGCCTGGGGTTGTTCCTGGTGCGGTCGCTCGTGCGCCAGATGCGGGGCCGCGTGACGGTGCAGGGCCGGCTGCCGCCTCCGGGCACGGTGTTCGTCGTCGACCTGCCGTCCGCCGGCTGAAGGGTGGATGCCGAACCCCCGGCTGGCGCCTTTTGATGGTGCGTGGCGCACACCTCCAGGTATGCGAATGCGGGGGTGTGTTCCGCTCGAACGCGTTCGCAACCCTGGAGGCTTGCGCCACGGTGGACAGATCTCATCGCGGGCAGGTAGGGCCATCGGAGCACCAGCAGAATCTCCCGGCGCGGCCGACCTTTTTGGCTGCTTCTGGTTGCAGCCCATGGACACCGCTACGTTGATGCCCAAACCCCGAACCTCCCCCGGAATCCCCGCGCCATGCACGCCCATCCCGTCCGCGTTGCCGACCTCCCGGCCGTCGACGTCGTCCCCGTCCGCCGCGTCCTCGTCAGCCTGTTCGACAAGTCGGGCATCGACCGGCTGGCGGCCGGCCTCAAGGCCGCCGGCGTCCGCGTCGTCAGCACCGGCGGCACGAGCGCGGCGCTGGCCAGCCAAGGGGTCGAGGTCGAGGACGTGACCGCCGTCACGGGCTTCCCGGAGGTGCTCGACGGCCGGGTGAAGACGCTCCATCCGCACGTCTTTGCCGGGATCCTCGCCCGCGGCGACCGGTCCGACGACCTCGAGGTGCTCGCCGCCCATGGCATCGACCGGTTCGACGCCGTGATCGTCAACCTCTACGCCTTCGACCGCGTGATCGCCAAGCCCGACTGCCGGCCGGCCGACGCCATCGAACTCATCGACATCGGCGGCCCGAGCCTCGTCCGCGCGGCCGCCAAGAACCACGCCTTCACGGCGGTCGTGACCAGCCCGGAGCAATACGACGACTTCCTCGCCGCCCTCGCCCGCGGCGGCACGACACTCGCCGAACGCCGCCTGTTCGCGGCCCGCGCCTTCGAGCACACCGCCAACTACGACGCCGTCATCGCCCGGTGGATGGCCCGCCATGCCGGACTCGTGGCCGGGGCCGCACCGCGGGCCGAGGCGGCCGCGGCTGAAGACCCGCCGCTGCCGGCCCGGGTGACGCTGGAGCTGGAGCGGCGGCTGCCGCTGCGGTACGGCGAAAACCCGCACCAATCGGCCGCTCTGTTCGCGCCCCTCGGCACCCACCTCGGGCTCGCCGGCGCGAAGCAGCTCTGCGGCAAGGAACTGTCCTACAACAATCTCCTCGACCTCGACGCCGCCACCCGGCTGGCCGGGCTGCTCCAGGATCCTGCGGCCGTCGTCATCAAGCACACCAATCCGTGTGGCGCGGCTTCCGCCGGCACCGTCGCCACGGCGCTGGCCACCGCGATGGCGGCCGATCCCACCAGCGCCTTCGGGTCGATCGTCGCGGTCAACCGCACGTTCGATCGGGCCTGCGCCGAACTGCTGCTCGCGCCGGGGTTGTTCGTCGAGGTGATCGCGGCGCCGGCCTTCGAGCGGGAGGCCGTCGATTTGCTGACCACGAAGCCGACCTGGAAAGCGAGCGTGCGGCTGGTGGAGGTGCCGGCCGGCGATCCCTGGGAGGCGACGGCAGGGCTCGAGTTTCGCAGCATCGCCGGCGGACTGCTGGCGCAGCGGCCCGACGACACCTGCGACGATCCGGCCACCTGGCGGGTGGTGACGCAGGCGAAGCCCTCGGCCGATCTCACGCAGGCCCTCGACTTCGCCTTCACGATCGTCCGCCGGCTGACCAGCAACGCGATCGCCGTCTGCCAGGGCACGAGCCTCGCCGGCGCCGGCATCGGTCAGACGAGCCGCGTCGACTCGGTGCGGATCGCGCTGGAGAAGGCGGGGGCCAAGGCCCGCGGCGGCGTGCTCGCCTCCGACGCGTTCTTCCCGTTCCCCGACTCGATCGACCTGATCGCGAAGGCCGGCATCGCGGCGGTCGTGCAGCCGGGGGGCTCGAAGCGGGATGCCGAGGTGATCGCGGCGGCCGACGCGGCCGGCATTCCCATGGTGTTCACCGCGCGCCGGCACTTCCGACATTAGACGTTTTTCCAGTCCTCTGCTCGCCCAACACGGCTTGGGGCTGCCCACACCCTCTCGCCGGACGCTCGCTCCGGTCATCCTGACCTTCGCTCGCTCGGAGGTGTCAGCGCTCTCGCCCTCCGGGCTTCGCTTGCCACCTACGCCGTCTCGAGGGGATGGGCAGCCCCGAGCCTCCTCCGCAACAGGTATGTACGCGCAGGCGAGGGGTTGCCCCGTGCCAGTGAGCCGGCGTATCTGACCAGCGGAGCCATGGATGGCGCAGCGCAGGCAGATCCGAGCGAACGGAAGCCAGGATGGCTGAAGTGAGCGTCCGGCGAGACGGCACGGGGCAACCCCGAAGCCGGATTGGGCGAGTTGATGGACCACATGGCGCGGAGGCCTCCGGCCTTGCTATAACGGCCCTCCATGGAGTCGATTCTCGACGAGATCGTGGCGCGGAAGCGGAAGGAGGTGGAAGCCTGCCGCGAGCGGGTGCCCACCGCGGCGCTCGAGGGCCGGCTGGCCGTGGCTCCGCCGCCACGCGATTTCTTCGCCGCCGTCGCCGCGCCGGGAGAGGTGCGGCTGATCGCGGAGTTCAAGCGGAAGAGCCCGTCGGCCGGCGAGATCCGGCCGGGAGCCACCGTCGAGGACGTGGTGCACGCCTACGCCGCCGCCGGGGCGGCCTGCCTCTCCATCCTCACCGACGGCCCGGGATTCGGCGGCAGCCTCGTCGACCTCGAGAGTGCCCGGATCGCCGTGTCCCTGCCGGTGCTGCGGAAGGAGTTCGTCGTCGACCGCTACCAGGTCGTCGAGGCCCGGGCCCACGGGGCCGACGCGGTGCTCCTCATCGCGGAGTGCCTCGACGACTGTCATCTGCGAAGCCTCTATCGCACGATCCTCGACCTCGGCATGACGCCCCTGGTGGAGCTGCACGACGCGGAGAACCTGCCCCGTGTGCTCGACCTCGGGGCCACGCTCGTCGGGATCAACAACCGTGACCTGAAGTCGATGACCACCGATCTCGACCACGTGCTCCGGCTCCGCGAGCACGTGCCCGACGACGTCGTGCTCGTGGCCGAGAGCGGCATCAAGACGCGGGCCGACGTCGCACGGCTGGAGGCGGCCGGCATCGGCGCCATGCTCGTGGGCGAGTCGCTGCTGGTGCAGCCCGATCCCGGCCGGGCCGCCGCCGCGTTATTGGGGCGGTGAAGGGGGGGGCGGCGGCGGTTCCCGCACGAACCGGTAGCCCGTGCCGCGAACGGAGAGGAAGTGGACCGGTTTCGACGGGTCTTCTTCGAAGGACTTCCGCAGGTTGAGCATGAAGGTGTCGATCGTCCGCGTCGCCGGCGCCCGGGTCAGGCCCCACACGTTCTTGAGCAGCTCGTCCCGCGAGACCACGACCCCCTCGTGCTCGACGAGGTAGCGGAGCAGCTTCATCTCCAGGTTCGTGAGCTTCACCGGCGCGCCGCGGCAGCTCGCCTCCCAGGTCTCGAAGTTGACCTCCGCCGCGCCGAACCGCACCGTCGGGCTGCGGCCGGCGTCGTTCGGCTTGTCGGAGCGGCCCCGCCGGGCGAGCAGGTTGCGGACCACCGACAGCAGCTCGTCGAGTTCGAACGGCTTCTGCAGGTAGACGTCGGTGCCGGCGTCGAATCCGCGAACCCGGTCCTCGACGAGCGTCCGGGCGGTGAGCATCACCACCGGCAGTTCGCCGCGCAGGCCGCGGATCGCCGTGCACACGTCGTAGCCGCTCATGCCCGGGAGCATGATGTCGAGCACGACCAGGTCGATCGGCGGCCGCGCCGACTCGACGAGGGCCAGGGCCGCCTGGCCGTCGCCGACCGCCGTGACGGTGTAGCCTTCCGCCTCGAGGTTGAACTTGATCCCGTAGGCGAGATGCTGCTCGTCCTCGACGACGAGGATGTGGGGCATGGGCGTTACCGCGCCAGGGCGGTCCGGGCCCGCACGGGCCGTGCGTAGCCGCGATCGATGAACCACTCCCAGGCATCCTGCACGGCGGACTCGAACGGCCGGTAGGTGTAGCCGAGCTCGGTCTCGGCCCGCCGACAGGAGAAGTTGTGGGCCAGCATCGACATCCGCACGGCGGCCGAGTTGACCGGCCGTTCACGCCGGGTGAAGAGGCTGACGACGTCGCCGATCCAGCCGGCCGTCCGCACGGCGAATGGCGGTGCCAGTCCCAGCGGCTGCATGCGGCCGGCGACGCGGGCGAAGATCCGCCAGGCATCGAGATAGGAGAGCGGATGGCCGCCGAGGATGTAGCGGCGGCCGGTGCGGCCCCGCTCGATGGCGGCGAGGATGCCGACGGCGACGTCGCGCACGTCGACGAAGTCGTTGCCGCCGGGGGGCGCGAACAGGCCCTTGCCGGCGCCGACCTCCAGGAGCATGCGGCCGCTCGACGGCTTCCAGTCCCAGGGGCCGATCATGTAGACGGGGTTGACGATCACCGCGTCGAGCCCCCGCTCCACCTCCTCGAGCACCGCGGCCTCGGCCTCCCGCTTGGTGACGACGTAGGGGCACTCGGGCATGCCCCCCGGTGGAGTCTCCTCGTCGGCCGGGCCGCCGTCGGGCCGCAGGCCGATGGCATCGACGCTCGACACGTGCACCAGCCGGGCGCCGGCCAGCCGGGCGGCGCGGGCGATCCGCCGGGTGCCTTCCACGTTCACGGCCCGCATCTCGTCGAGATGCCGCCAGCCGCAGTGGACCATCGCCGCCGCGTGGATCACGACCGCCGTGCCGTCGGCCGCGGCCTCCAGGCTGCGGGCGTCGTCGAGTTCGCCCGGGCGGCGCTCGACCGGCAGGCCCGCGAAGGCCCGGTCGACCGTCGCGCCCCGGCCGCGGAGCAGGACGCGGACGCTCCGGCCCCGGGCGACCAACTGGCGGACGACATTGTTGCCGACGAGGCCGGTGGCACCGGTGACGAGAAAGTCGTCCGTCGCCGCGAACTGGCGGGGGGCGAGCATGAGCGAAACGTCCGCATGACCCTGGAGGAACACCCGGGCCGATCGATCCGTCGCCACGCACCCGGGACCAATTCTAGATCGGAGAAACCCCCCCGGCGACTTTGGCGGCCCGGCGGTCGCGCCGGCGTTGACGAACATCCGGCCCGCCGCCGAAGATGCGGCGGCAGCAGGCTTTTTTGGCCGAAAATCATCCCGGTTTGACCGGGTTCGGGACGGTCGCGGCGGGCGAAAGGACTCCTATGAACGCGGGCAACTTGGGCAACGATCGGAGTCTGGCGTGGCGGGACTGACGGTGCGACCGGTCGAGACGCGGGCCGAGCAGAAGCGGTTCATCCGCCTGCCCTGGCGGATCTACGCGGACGATCCCTGCTGGATGCCGCCGCTGATCATGTCCCAGCAGGAGCTGCTCAACTTCCGGCCGCACCCGTTCTACGAACGGTCGAAGTGTCGCTCGTTCCTCGCCACGCGGGACGGCCGCGACGTGGGGCGGATCACGGCGATCGTCAACGCCGGACACATCGAGCGGTACGGCGAGCAGCGCGGCTTCTTCGGCTTCTTCGAGTGCGACGACGATTCCGCGGCGGCCCGCGACCTGTTCGCCGCCGCCCGGGACTGGCTGCGGGCCCAGGGCATGACCTGCGTCCGCGGGCCGACGAACCCGTCGCTCAACTACGAGTGCGGCCTCCTCATCGAGGGCTTCGACACCGCGCCGTTTTTCATGATGACGCACAACCGGCCGTACTACGCCCGGCTCGTCGAGGAGAACGGCTTCCGCAAGATCGAGGACCTCTACGCCTTCTGGGGCAAGACGTCGATGCTCGCCGCGCTCGACTCGAAGCTCGGCGTGATGGTGGAGGGCGTCAAGGAACGGTTCGGGGTCAAGGTGCGGCCGCTCGACCGCAGCCGCTTCGACGACGAGGTGCGGATGTTCCTCGACATCTACAACTCCAGCCTCGGCGGCACCTGGGGCTTCGTGCCCCTCTCCGCGGCCGAGGTCAAGCACATGGCCGCGAGCCTCAAGCACCTGATCGTGCCGGAGCTGGCCCTCGTGGCCGAGGTGGACGGCAAGCCGATCGGCAGCGTGTTCTGCCTGCTCGACTACAACCCGCGGATCAAGGCGATCAACGGCCGCCTGTTTCCCTTCGGCTTCGTGAAGCTGTTGTGGAACAAGAAGGGCATCAAGCGGATGCGGGCCATCAGCACCAACGTCGTGCCCGAGTACCAGGCCTGGGGCGTGGGGCTCGTGCTCACCGCGGCCCTTGTGCAGCCGGTGCTCGACTGGGGCATGGAGGAGGCGGAGTTCTCCTGGGTGCTGGAGAGCAACCACCTCTCGAAGCGGACGCTGGAACGGGGCGGGGCGATCGTCACCAAGAAATACCGTATCTACCAGGACGACCCGCGCTAGGGAGCCGCGGGTCGTGCGCCTCCGCTTGCAGGACGACCCGCGCTAGGGAGCCGCGGGTCGTGCGCCTCCGCTTGCAGGACGAC
>CAZJHQ010000044.1:21332-27180 GCA_964545915.1 uncultured Candidatus Kuenenia sp.
CTGCACGAGCGAAGCGTCGGGGGGTGCCCACGCCCCATCGCCGGACGTTCGCGGATGCCATCGTGGCATCCGCTCACTGCATGTCCGCTGCGCTTCGCCATCCTGGCTGCGCTTGCTCCCATAGCCCGGCTCCTGGGGCATGGGCACCCCCCTCACCGATGACAAACCAGCCGCGGGTCGTGCGTGGCCCAAGAAGCCCCGGGCGGGAGCCCGGGGACACCGGGCATGAAGGCCACTCCGCCGTCCATGCCGGACAACGGAGTGTGAGTCCCTGGTGCAAACCGGCAGCTCATGGCACGCGGGAGGGTATGCAACGCGGAGTCCCCGGGTTTCCACCCGGGGCTTCTCGGGTGAGCGCCAGGCCTGGAGGGCCGGGTTGAGACCAGCGGGCGGAGGCCCGCCCAGCGAACCGCGGAACGATGCCGCGGGTTCGCGTGCGCCATCCTCCCCGGCTCCCGCCGGGGGCTTTTTGTGTCGGTCGTGCGGTTCAATGCGAACGCACAACTGGAAAACGCGCACCATCACCAGCGGCGACTGCGGGTCGTGCAGTTTCACCGCCGCCAGCGGCGGAAGACCCGCTGGCTCGAGCGGGGCACGGGGTTGGAGCCGCCGGCCTGGATGATCGTGCCGGCGCCCGCACCGCCCCCCACCACGCCGCCGACCCAGACGCCGGAGTTGCGGGCCGTCGTGCGGGTGGGCGTGTTGGAGTACGGCCACACGCGGCGGCCCGCCCGCTGGTCCCGCTCCCACTGCATCGAGCCGTAGTTGATGCCCGAGAGGTTGAAGGTGCGGTAGGGATTCTGCGGCGAGATGGCCTGGGCCGGCGTGGCCAGAAGGGCGAGGGCGACGGCGGACAGCAGGGCGTGACGGAACGGACGCATGGCGATGCCTCGGGAGGAGGATTCCGGCGGCCTGGCCGGTGGATGCTCTACGCTCGTGCGGCCGGCGGGGTTCAGTCGGCCGGGCGGGGCGGCCGGGCCTGGCCGGGGCGGTTCGGCCGGTAGCCGACGGTCTTGCGCGGGCGGCGTTGCTTGCGGGACGCGGAGCCGCCTCCCGCCCGGCCCGTGGCGGGGCCGCCGCGCCCGTCGCGGCCCGTGGCGGGGCCGCCGCGAATGTGGTCGCCCGAGGTGGACTCGGTGAACGCCCGCGTCGCCTCGCTGCGCTTGCGGTCGAGGGCCTCCCGGGGGGGCCGCTCCGGAATCAGGCAGTCGCAGCCCGAGCCGATCAGGTCGTGGCGGCCGGCCTGCTCCAACGCCCGCCGCACCTCGAAGTAGTTCTCCGGCTTGAAGAACTGCAGCAGGGCCCGCTGCATCCGCCGGTCCCGCAGCCCCTTGGTGATCTTCACCGGCTCCCGCGTCATCGGGTCGAGCCCGGTGTGGTACATGCAGGCGGCGATGTCGAAGGGGCTGGGAATGAAGTCCTGCACCTGATCGGGCTTGTAGCCGTTCTGCTTGAGGAACACGGCGAGATCGATCATCTCCTCGATGCCGCTGCCGGGATGGCTGGCGATGAAGTAGGGGACGGTGTACTGCTTCTTGCCGACCCGGCGGCTGGCCGCCTGGAAGGCCTTGTCGAACTCGACGTAGTCGTCGGCCGACGGCTTCTTCATCAGCCGCAGCACCTCGGGGTCGGTGTGCTCGGGCGCCACCTTGAGGTGCCCGCCGACATGGTGAGCGGCGAGCTCCTGGAGGTATTCGGGGTCGCGGCGGGCGAGGTCCATCCGCACCCCGCTGGCGACGAGCACCCGCTTCACTCCGGCCACGCTCCGTGCCTCCCGCATCAGGCTCTTGAGCGGGCCGTGGTCGGTGCCGAGCAGCTTGCAGACGGTGGGGTGCACGCAGGAGAGCCGGCGGCACTTGGCCTCAACCTCCGGCCGCGAGCACCGCATCTGGTACATGTTGGCCGTCGGGCCGCCGATGTCGGAGACCGTGCCCTTGAAGCCCGGCTGGGCGGCGAGCAGTTTGATCTCGGTGATCACCGACTCCTGCGAGCGGCTCTGGATGATCCGCCCCTCGTGGGCCGTGATCGAGCAGAAGGTGCAGCCGCCGAAGCAGCCGCGCATGATCTGCACGCTGTGCTGCACGACCTCGAAGGCAGGGATCCGGGCCGCGCCGTAGGCGGGGTGGGGCCGCCGCGTGAAGGGCAGACCGTAGACCGCGTCCATTTCCCCCTGCTCCAGCGGCAGGGCCGGCGGATTGACGACGACGGCCTCGCGGCCGTGCCGCTGCACGAGCTGGCGGGCGTTGTGCGGATTGGTCTCCAGGTGCGCGATCCGCGTCATCTCGCAGAAGGCGAGCGGGTCGGCGACGACGGCCTCGTAGGCGGGCAGTTCGAGGGTCTCGGGACCCGCCGGGGGGGGCTCGCTGGCACCGATGCGAAAGGCGACGCCGCGGAGACCGCGGAGGTCCTTCACGGTGCGGCCCGCGTCGAGCCCGCGGACGATCTCGAGCACGGTGCGTTCCCCCATGCCGAAGCCCACGAGATCGGCCTTCGCGTCGAGGAGGATCGACCGCCGGACGGTGTCGCTCCAGTAGTCGTAGTGGGCGAGCCGGCGGAGACTCGCCTCGACGCCGCCGGCCACCACCGGCACGCCCGGAAAGGCCTCGCGCGACCGCTGGCAGTAGGCGAGCGTGGCCCGGTCGGGACGGCGGCCGATCGCGCCATCGGGCGAGTAGGCGTCGTCGTTGCGGACCTTCCGGTTGGCCGTGTAGTGGTTGATCATCGAGTCCATGTTGCCGGCGGAGACGGCGAAGCAGAGCCGCGGCCGGCCGAACTGCCGCCAGGGCTCGCAGCTCGACCAGTCGGGCTGGGCGAGCACGGCCACGCGGAAGCCCGCCGCCTCCAGGAGCCGGGCGATCAGGCCGTTGGCGAAGCTCGGGTGATCGACGTAGGCGTCGCCGCTGACGACGACGACATCGACGCCGTCCCAGCCCCGAGCCTCCATCTCCGCCCGCGACATCGGCAGCGGCAGGAGGCCGCAGCGCGAGCGGTCAAGACCCAGGGGCGTCCCGCTCGCTCCCGCGGTCGTGGCGGCATCGAGGATCGGCAGCGTGGGTAGGGACATGGGGCCGGGAGGAGGGGCGAGGCCGGGGGAGACTCTTGAAGTGTACCCCGCGCCCGCGGGCCGAGGATTCGCCCCTCGAGGATGCGGCGACCGCCGACCCGGGCACACCTCGGCCTTGCCGTCGGGAGCGAGGCCGGGCAAGGCTTTTTTCTGGGGCAGTGAGTACGCTACCTGCCGGGAGGTCGACCGCCATGCGAGTCAGGGCAGCAGTCCACGGCACGGCCGCGGTTCGCGGCGGACTGCTCATCGGCAGCCTGTTCGCGGCGGCCTCGGGCTTGACCGTCGCCGCCGCGCCGCCCGCACAGGTCGCCGTCTGGATCGAGCAGCTCGGTTCGCCCCAGTACGCCCAGCGTGAGGCTGCCGCCAAGAGCCTCGCCAGCGTGGGCCGTCCAGCGCTCCCGGCCCTCGGCGACGCCATCGCGGCTGGTGACCTCGAGGTGGCCAGCCGGGGAGTGGAGATCGTGCGCGGCATGATGATGGCCGAGGACGAGGAACTCGCGGCCGAGGCCGAGCGGCTCTTGGAGCAGGTCGCGACTGCCGATGCGTCCGCCGTGGGCCGGCTCGCGGAGGCGGCGCTCGAGTTTCATCAGGCGGGCATGGCGGCCGCGGCACGGGAGCGGCTGGAGTCGCTGGGGGCGGTGTTTCGGGAGCGGCTCTTTGCCGCCGGCGCGCCGGGGGTGGAGATCGAGTTCGGCGCTGGATGGCGGGGCGGGGCGGATGACTGGCGGCTCCTGCCGCGGCTGCGGAGCGTGGCGTGCGTGAGCGTGCACGGCGTGCCGCTCGATGCCGAAGCCATCGGCACGCTGGGCCGCGTGCCGGGAGTGCGGCGGATCGATCTCTTCGGGACCGCCGCGCCGGACGCGGCCGTGGCGGCGCTCGTGGCCCGTCTGCCCGACGCGCTCGTGGACGTGCGCAAGGGGGGAAAACTCGGCGTCAGTTCGATCGTCCAGGCCGGCCCGTGCCACCTGTCGGCCGTGCAGCCTGGCTCCGCCGCCGACAAGGCGGGCCTGCGGGCCGGCGACATGATCGTGGCGGCGGCCGGTGAACCGGTGGCGAGCTTCGAAGCGTTGACGAAGCGGCTCGCCGCCTTCGGGCCGGGCGAGGCGGTGCGGCTGGAGGTGCGGCGGGAAAGGGGGGACGCCGCGCCCGAGCAGTTCGTGTGCACCGTCCGGCTGGATGCCTGGTAGGGTGATGGGTATCGTGTGGCCGCTTCGTGACCGCCTCGGAGAGATTTGCCCATGACCGACAATCCCGCCGCCGACGAGATCGTGGACGTGCGCTGGCACGCCCATGCGGTGAGCCGGGAGGACCGGGAGCGGGCCGCCGGTTACAAGGGCTGTGTGCTCTGGTTCACGGGGCTCTCGGGCTGTGGCAAGAGCACGCTGGCCAATGCCGTCGACCGGCTGCTCCATGCCCGCGGCCTGCGCAGCTTCGTGCTCGACGGCGACAACGTCCGCCTCGGGCTCAACGCCGCTCCGCCGCTGCTCCGCGACCGCTATGGGGAAGAGGCCGCCGCCCGCTTCGGCCTCGGCTTCGGGCCCGCCGACCGGGCCGAGAACATCCGCCGCATCGGCGCGGTCGCCGACCTGTTCGCCCAGGCGGGCATCATCGCCCTCACCGCCTTCATCAGTCCCTACCGTCGGGATCGGGATGCCGTGCGGGCGGCGCTGCAGCCGGGCGACTTCGTGGAGGTCTACGTGCGGGCGCCGCTGGAGGTCTGCGAAGGCCGCGATCCGAAGGGGCTCTACAAGAAGGCCCGGGCCGGTGAGATCAAGGGCTTCACGGGCATCGACGATCCCTACGAGGAGCCGCTCCAGCCGGAGATCGTGGTCGATTCCGCGTCGCGGCCGCCCGACGCCCTCGCCGCCGAGGTCATCGGCTGGCTGGAGCGGGCCGGCAAGATTCCACCGGGCTGAGCCCGGCGGCGGGTCAGTGCTTCTGGATCCACCAGTGGTTCTGCTTCATGTCCTTTGCTGGACACTTGGCGAACCGCGGGGGATTGTCGCCCTGGTATTGCTGGTGGCACCAGTTGCACTCCCAGAGTTTGGCGGCGGCCAGGGTGACCCCGGCGCAGCAGCCGACCGCGAGCACGGTCAGGAAAGCGATGGACACGGCCCGCAAGAAACGCCGCCGCTGCATGGGATGATCTCCGCGCGAGGGGCCCTGGACAACCAGCGGGAGACGCCCCAGAAATCCCCCGATCGGGGATCATCCTATGGGTGGGTGCGGAGGTGCGTCAACGGCGCGTCCGACGCGTGAAACGCGCGGACAGGCATCCACGCTGGTTGCCAGCGCCGGCTCGGGGTTGCCCCTGCCACGTCGCCGGACGTTCGCTGCGGCCACGACCAATCCGCCGGTGGCGGATCGGTGCCCGGCCTCCACTCTCTCGGAGGCGTCTGCGCTCCGGCATCCATGCCTGCGCTGGCCGTCTATGCCGGCTCCTGTGGCAGGGGCAACCCCGAGCTGAGTATCGCTCTCCCGCACGCAGCGGCCGTGTGCAGTGGAGCGCGCTGTGGCGGTGGATCGGGCTCCGTGGCCTTGAAGCCCGAGGCGTGAGCCGAGGGAATGCGGATGGCTTTCGGAGCAGCGGCGCGTATTCCCTCACCTTACGGTTCGGGCTTCCCAGCAGTGGCGGGTGTCACCAACGTGCGCGCCTCGCGCGCCGCTCCAGGGGTGCACGCAGCGGCCGCAGGCCGCGCCGCGTGCCGCCGCTCCGCGGCGGCCACGGCCGCCTGGAGGGCGAGCCATCGCCCGGCTGGTCGCACCTTGGCTGCGACCACGCCG
>CAZJHQ010000045.1:0-26835 GCA_964545915.1 uncultured Candidatus Kuenenia sp.
ATGGCGGGGTGGTTTTCATGCCCGGTGTCCCCGGGTTGCCACCCGGGGCTTCTTGGACGGGTGACGAGACCGATTCCCGATGCAAAGGATCTGCAAAACAACGTTCGCAACCGGATGCCTGCAGCGGCGGTGCGAGATTTGCGAGTGACGCCCTACTGGGGCACCAGGCTGCGGCCGCGCCATGACGTCTGCAGGCCGAGCAGTTTCCGCGTCAGCGCCGTCCACTGGATGGCGAGGAACACGGCGACGCCGAGTGGATGGGCGATGGCGCTGGTGAAGCTCTGACGGAAGCGGGCCGCTTCCAGGAGCCGCGGCAGCCAGACCAGCCCGGCGGCGGCGACCGCCACGGGGGGCGCCCACGCGGGCCAGTCCCGCCAGCCGGTGGCGAGCCCGACCGCCACGATCACGACCGGCAGGATCTGGCCACCGGCCAGCAGGAGCGTGAACGGCACGATCGTGGCCGGGGCGCCGATCCCCTCGGTGGCGTTCTTGGAAAGCCCGCGCCAGACGTCGGCGCTGCGCTCGTACATCCGGCATGACGCGACGCCGGTGGCGTCGAAAATGTCGGTCTTCAGGCCCACACGGCGGTAGGCCCGCGGCAGTTTCACGCCGTCGTGGAGCGAGGCCCGGATGGCCGCGTGCCCCCCCGCCCGCTCGTAGGCGGACCGCCGCGTGACGAAGAACTGGCCACAGCCGGCCGCCATGCCGGCCGCGTTGTCCTGGCGGCTGCGGGCCAGCGGCAGAAAGCCGAGGAGGATGAAGTGAATCAGGGGCAGCAGCAGCCAGTCGAGCAGGCACGTGGTCCGCTGCCGCGGAAAGCCGCTGCCGAGCTCCGCACCAGAGGCGTCGAGAAACGCCACGGCCCGCGCCACGGCGTCGGCCGTGGGGGACACGTCGACGTCGAGAAACACCCATGTGTCGTGCCGCGCGGCCTGGGCGAGCTGCCAGCAGGCATGCTGCTTGCCGCACCAGCCGGCCGGCAGCGGCTTCCCGGAGACGAGCCGCACGCGGGGATCTGCCGCCGCGATCTCCCGCACGATGGCCGCCGTGCCGTCGTCGCTCGCGTCGTCGAGGATCACCAGTTCCAGATCGACCCCCGCGCTCGCCAGGACGTCGCGGCACAGCCGGCCGATGGCGGCCGCCTCGTTGCGGGCTGGCACGAGCACCGACACCTGCGGCGGGGCTCCAGCCGGCGGCGGAGGCGGCGGGGCGAACGCCCGCAGATTCGCCAGCGTGAGCACCGCGGGCAGGGCCGCCAGCGCCAGGCCCGCGCCGACCAGGATGCTGATCACGACGGGACTCATCGCGGCCCCTCCCCAGCCCGGGCCTCGCCGCCGTGCGAGGCGTCGAACCGCTCACCGCGCAGCCAGGCCTTGGCCCGGCGGATCGTGTCGTAGGCGGGGCCGACGCCGACGCGGCCGGAAAGCAGCGTGCTGAAGGCCGCGGGGTCGCGGGCGAGCGCGGCCGCCGCGAGCCGGTCCTGCGTGGCCTCGAGCGTCCGCTCGAGCACGGCCGTCCACTCCTCCGGCGACCGGCCCGGCGCATCGGCGACGCGGAGCGCGGGACCGAAGGCCGCGACCGCCTCGGGGCAGCGCTCGTTCCAGAACGGATACTCCACGGCCAGCGGCACGACGAGCCCCCGGTCCATGGCGGCCACGGCGTGGCCGACGCCCGGCCGCATCACGAGCGGCCGCACCCGCGGGTCGGTGAACTGCCCCTGTGCGGTGATCCAGAAGATCACGTCGGTCCGCCGCGCCGCAGCGCGGGCCATTCGCAAGAACCGCGCCGACCCGCGCCACGTGCCCGGCTCGATGCCGAGGAATCCGATCCGCTCCAGGAACTTGTATTTCCCCAGCGCCGCGGCGTCGATCGGCCCGTAGACCATGCGGTCGGGAAACAGCGCCTCGCCCACGAACAGGAACGTGAGCGGATCCCACCAGCCCGGATGATTGGAGTAGAAGACGACCGGCTCCCCGGCTAGCGCCGGCCTGTCGGCCACCCCGCCCTGCCCTGCGAGCAGCCGCACAGCATGAAAGTGATGCTTCAAGTACCGCCGCACGTACCACATGAACCAGCCATGAATCGGCCGCGAGAAAGGCGGTAACTCCTCTCCCTCCCGCTTGTCGTGCTGATCGCGGTCGACGGTGGGCATGACTACGGTCTCTTCCGCGGTGTGGATGCTGGCGACGGAGCCGGTCGGGGGCCCGCGCAAGAGCCGGTGAACTTTGTCTCCGCCACAGGATCTTCCATCGTCAGGGAGCCCGATGTTGACAAAGTCCGCCGGCGATAATCCGCAGGAGCCGCGAAGCGGCCGCAGGCCACCGCCGGCTCCGAATCCGGGCTGATGCTTGCGGCGGAGCCGGTCGGGGGCCCGCGCAAGAGCCGGTGAACTTTGTCTCCGCCACAGGATCTTCCATCGTCAGGGAGCCCGATGTTGACAAAGTCCGCCGGCGATGAGCAGGCCACCGCCGGCTCCGAATCCGGGCTGCGTCACATCCGCCCCCTGGTGGCCTGGCCCCGGCGATGGCGTCACACCGCCACGGCAGCCCGGGCGGCGGGCCCGGCCTGGGCGACGATCTTGTCTTGGTCGACGCAATCAGCCGCGATCCAGCCCGACATCATCACCATCGGCATGCCCGGCCCCGGATGGGCCGAGCCGCCGGCCAGGTACAGGCCCTCCACGTCGGGCGAGCGATTGGCCGGCTTGAAGGCGCCGAGATACTTGCCATGGCTCGCCAGGCCGTAGATCGCGCCGTCGAGGACGTGGTAGCGATCGTTGATGTCCTGCGGGGTGAGCGCGCGTTCGAAGACGATATGACGCTCGAGATCCTTCATGCCGGCGGTCTCCTCGAGCTTGCGGATGATCGTCTGGCGATACTGCGGCAGCATCTTCGACCAGTCGTGGTGCGGCCGCAGGTAGGGCGTGTGGACGAGCACGTACAGGGCCTCGCCGCCGGGAATGGCGACCTCGGGCTCGGTGACCGCCGGGGCGCAGACGTAGCAGGTGGGATCCGGGGCGGGCTCACCGCGGTGGTAGATCGCCTCGAACTCCTCGTGCGGATCCCGAGAGAAGACGAAGTTGTGGTGGATCAGCTGCTCGTACCGCTTGTCGAGGCCGAGGTAGAGCACCACGCCCGAGCAGGCCGGCTCGTACTTGCGGCGGCTGAGGAACCGCCGGCTCGGCTGCCCGTCCACCAGTTCGCGGTGCGTCCGCACGCTGTCGGAGTTGCTGACGACCGCACCGGCCCGGATCGTCTCGCCGGCGGCGGTCTCCACGCCGCGGACGCGGCCCCCCTCGACGAGAATCCGCCGCACCGGGGTTTTCGTGCGGATGTCCACGCCGAGGTCGACGGCGAGATTGGCCAACGCCCGCGGCACGGCGCCCGTGCCGCCGCGGGGATACCAGACGCCGTCGTGCGACTGCATGTGGGCGATGCCGCAGAGCACGGCCGGCGACTGCTCGGGGCAGCTGCCCACGTACTGCGTGTAGTGGTCGAGCATCTGGGCGGCCCGCTCGTCCGGCACGAATGACCGCACCGTGCCGGCCACGCTGTGCCCGGGCCGCATCCCGATCAACTCCTTGAGGAACCCGACCGACAGGCTCTGGCGGACGTTGATCATGTCGCCCATGCCGCCCACGCTGCGCCAGAAGAAGAACTCCTCCGACAGGCGATGCAGCCGCCGCGAGAGGTCCATGAACCGCCCGTAGCCGGCGCCCGCGCCGCTGCCCGGGGAGTATTCATCGAGCGTCGCCTGCATGGCCCGCACGTCGGCGTGCAGATCGAGCGTCGAGCCGTCGGTGAAGAAGCTCCGCCACTGCGGGTCGAGCGGCACCAGGTCGAGGGCCGATTCGAGTTCGCGGCCGGCCTCCGCCCAGATCCGCTTCAGCACCCGGGGAATGGTCAAAATCGTGGGCCCCATGTCGAAGTGGAAGCCCTGTTCGTCGATGACGGCGGCCTTGCCTCCCACCCAGGCGTTCTTCTCGCAGAGCGTGACGGCATAGCCGCGGGCCGCGAGCGTGCAGGCGGCCGCCAGGCCGCCGAGGCCGCTGCCGACCACCACCACCCGATTCTCGTCGCGGGCCTTCGTCATCGTGCGTTCCTTCCGCTGGACATCGTGGACATCGCTGCCGCGTCAGACAGCGGCCGGCTCCTGACCTCGGGCCCGACTCGCGACCGGCCGCGGCGCGACGGCCGCCGGGCCGACGCCCAGATCCTGGAGCAGGAGATCGGTCGTGATCCGCGCCGACGAGTAGATCACGGGCAGGCCGCTGCCCGGATGCGTGCCGCCCCCCACGAGGTACATCCGCTCCACGTCCTCGAACCGGTTGTGCGGCCGCATGTGCAGCATCTGGCCGAGGTCGTGCGAGAGATTGAACGTGGCGCCGCGGTAGATCTCGTAGTTCTCCTGCCAGTCGTCGGGCGTGAGCATCTTCTCGTACCGGATCCGCTCGCGGACGCCGCGGATCCCGATCCGCTCCATCTGGTCGAGGGCCACCTCGCGGTACCGCGGCCCCTCCCGCAGCCAATCGACGTTCGGGTGCCGGTGCGTGACCGGAATCAGGAGGTACAGCGTGCTCATGCCCCGCGGGGCGAGCGTGGGATCGGTGATCGAGGCGTTTTGCACGTACATCGACGGGTCGCGCGAGAGCACGTGCCGGTGCTCGATGTCGGCCAGGTTTTCCCGGTAGTCGGCCGAGAGGTAGATGTTGTGATGGGCCACGTCGTCGTAGCGGCCGTCGATGCCCAGATAGAGCATGAACGTGGAGCAGGAGAACCGCCGCGAGGCGATCTTCTTGTCGCTCCAGCGGCGCCGCAGCCGGTCGGGCACGAGCCGGGTCATGCTCCGGGCGAAGTCGGCGTTGACGACCGTAGCATCGGCCGGATGCGTGCCCGCGGCGGTGCGGACGGCGGTGATCCGGCGGCCGGCGAACTCCAGCCCCTCGACCGGCTCGCCGTAGCGGATCTCCACGCCCATGGCCTGGGCGATCCGGGCCATGGCGTTGCTCACGGCGCCGCAGCCGCCGATCGGGTGATAGACGCCGTGCTCGTACTCGAGGAACGAGAGGATCGAGAACAGGCTCGGGCACCGGAACGGCGACATGCCGAGGTACTTCGACTGGAACGTGAAGGCGAGGCGGATCCGCTCGTCGGAGAAGAAGGTGCCGAGTTCCGCGTCGAGGCTCCGCCACGGCTTGAGGATCGGCATCAGCTTGAGCAGGTCGGGGCTGGCGAGGTCCATCCAACTCTCGAACGGCTGCTCCAGGAACGGCGCGAAGCGGGTGAACTTCTCGCGTGTGGCCTCCATGAACCGGGTGAACGAACCGCGATCCGCGGGCGAGAGCCGCGACACCTCGGCCTCCATCCGGGCCACGTCGGGCGTGGCGAGCAGTTCGCCGCCGGCCCCGAAGACGAGGCGATACTGCGGGTCGAGCCGCACCATCTCGACCTCGCGGCGGAGGTCATAGCCACAGGCCGTGAAGATGTCCTCGAGGACCCGCGGGTAGAGGAAGAACGTCGGCCCGAGGTCGAACCGGAAACCGTCCGGCGTGGAAATGGTGCTCGTGCGACCGCCGGGAACGTCGAGCCGCTCGAAGACCCGCACGCGGACGCCGGCCCGGGCCAGGAGCATGGCGGAGGCGAGGCCGCCGGGCCCGGCACCAATGATGTTGACCGTCCGCGTCATCCGCGCCCTTCCGTCAGCCCGACGTCACCCGCGGCTTGCGCGGACGACCGTACTATAGGGAGGGGGCACGGGGGGTCAAGAAACAGCCGCGAAACGCGACGGCCGACGCAATGCCGCGCATCAGTAGGGAATGTAGTAGGCGGTCCGCACGGGCCGGTACGCGCCGAACAGGCCGCGGCGGTAGACCGGGGCGACCACGGCCGGCGCGTAGTAGGCCGTCACCGGTGCGGCGACCACCGGGGCCGCCACCGGCGGCGCGTAATACGCGGTGGTGGCCGCGTAGGCCGGAGCCGGAGCATAGAAGGAGGTCACGGCCACGGGCGCCGCCATGACCGGCGCGTAGGCGGTGCGAACCGCGACCTCCGCCGGCGCGGCGTACACCGGCGGCGAGTAGGCGGTGACCGCGGCGTAGTTGCCGGCCGGCACGTAATTGGCGACGTAAGCCGGCGCGGCGACGACGGGCGCCGCGACCATGGGCGCCGCTGCGACGACGGGACGGTAGGCCTGGTAGTAAACGACCTGGGCAGAGGCTTCCGCGGCCGCAGTCACGACTACGGCGACCACGGCGACAAACAGGATGCTGCGAATGAACCGGCTCATGGCGATCCTTTCAGCGTCCCGAACGCGGGACTCGCGGGCGACGAACCGCGGGGCGTGACAATCGCCGCCGCCGGTCGCCTTCTCTCCAACGAGAATACGTTCGCATTGACGGCGCGTGCAAACAGCCGTCAAAGTCTGCCCATCACGGCGTGAAAACTGGGCAGGCGGCATGCCACACGGGCCTTGAAATCCCCCTTCCCACCGCCCCTCTTCGACCCCCACGAGGCGACACTTTGGACACCATGGCCCGGCCATCATCCGCTCCGACCATGGCTCCGGCCGCCGGAGGGTTCGGGCCGCTCCTGGCCGTTCGCGGGCTCGCGCTGGTCACCGACCACGCCCTCAAGTGGCTGGCCATCGGCCTCGGCAAACGCCTGGTGGATGCCGGCGACGTGTCGCTGGTGCTCACGATCGGGCTCGTCGGCTTGTCACTCCCCTACGTGCTCTTCTCCTGGCTCGCCGGCGCCCTGGCCGATCGCCACGCGAAGACGACCGTCATCCGCTGGTGCAAGGGGGCCGAGGTGCTGATCGCCCTGGCGGCGGCGGCCGTGCTCGGGCTCGGCATCGACCCAGGGAGCGCCTGGCTCGGCCTCCCGACCGGCCTCTGGCTGCTGCTGGCCACCGTGATCGCGATCGGCACGCAGGCGGCGGTAATGACGCCCGCGGTCGTGGGCGCGATCCCGGAGGTCGTGCCGCCGGCGCGACTGGCGGCCGCCAACGGCCTGTTCGCGCTCGTGTCGCTGGTGTGCGTGCTGGCCGGCACGGCGGCCGGCAACTGGGTGGCCGACGCGACGCCGCTGGATCCTGCCGCTTCCGTTTGGGCCCGCGCATGGCCGACGGCGGCACTGCTCGGCGGGGCCGCGGTGGCGGGGCTGGTGGCGGCGGCGTTCCTGCCGCGGCTCGCGGCGGCGGATCCGCATGCCCCGCCCGCCTGGAACGCGCTCTCCCGCCTGTGGACAGACCTCGAAGTGCTGCTGCGTCGTCGCGAGCTCGCGGCCGCCGCCGCGGGGATCGTCTTCTTTTGGGCGATCGGCGCCGTGGCCCAGGCGAACGTCGATCAGTTCGCGACCGAGGCGGGCGCGGACTCGCAGGGCCGCATCGTGCCGCTCTTGGTCGCGCTGGTCGCGGGCATCGGAGCCGGCAGCGTGATCACCGGCCGACTCGCCTCGCGGCCGGCGAACGCCGACCCGCGGGTCGATCTCGGGTTCGTGCCGCTCGGCGGGCTGATCATGACGGTCGCGTTCGGCGCCCTGGCCCTGACCGGCGGCCGGTTCCTCGCCGGCGATGCGGCCCTGCCCTGGGGGCCGATCGTGTGGCTCGTGATCCTCGGCTTCGGGGCGGGGATGTTCGACGTCCCGCTGGAGACCTATCTGCAGGAGAAGAGTCCTGCCGACCGGCTCGGCGGCGTGCTGGCGGCCACGAACCTGCTGCTTTTCAGCGGCATGTTCCTGGCATCGCTCGCCTATGGGGGCCTGCGGGCGCCGTGGGGCGCGGATGACACCCCCCTGCTCTCCGCGCGGGCGATCTTCGCGATCTTCGCCTGTCTCTCGCTCCTGGCCGCCGGGGCTGCGGTGTGGTGTGCGCCGCGGGCGACGTTGCGGCTGTTCGTGGCCGCGCTTGTGCGTGCCATCTGGCGGTTTCGGTCCCGCGGGCTGGAGCGGATCCCGGCGACCGGGCCGGTCGTGCTCGTCGCCAACCATCTCTCCTGGCTCGACGGCTTTTTGCTGCCGATGGCGAGCCCGCGGCCGGTCCGCATGGTGGTCTACGGTCCCAACATCAAGGGGAAGTTGCTGCGGACGCTTGCCGACCAGTGGCGGTTCATCCTTTTCGATCCGCGGCCGAAGTCGATCGGCACCGCGCTGAAGACGATCCAGGGGGGCCTCGCCGACGGCGATGTGATCGGCATCTTCTGCGAGGGGGGGATCTCGCGGACGGGGCAGATCCTCGGCTTCAAGCGCGGCCTCGAATGGCTCTTGGAGAAGGTCGAGTCGCCGCTGCAGCCGGTGTCGATCGACGGCCTGTGGGGCAGCGGCTTTTCGTTTGCGGAGGGCCGCTACTTCACGAAGTGGCCGCGGCTCTGGCGGCGGCCGGTGACGCTCACGTTCGGCCCGCCGCTGCCGGCCGGCACGCACCCCGACCAGGCCCGCCTCGCCCTCCAAGAGGTGACGGCCGAGGCCGTGCGCCGCCGCATGGTCGACCGCAGGGGCGGCGGTCAATCCGGCGACGAGGCCGCATGGGCGGCGACGGCGGAAGCCTTCGACGGCTGCTGCCTCGTGCGCCGCGAGGACCGGCTGCTCGCGTCGTTGGCCGCAGGCGATCCGCTCCACGAGTCGCTGGGCACGCACGGCGGCCGGCTGCTCGGCATCCATGCCGCGACGCTCGCCGCCGACGCGCCGGCGGCCGACATCGTCGCCGCCCTCGCCAGGGAAAAATCGTCCCTCTGGCTGGCCCGCATCGAACAGGTGGCCGCGGTCGCCGGCATCGCCGCCCCCCCTGCCCTGTCGGCCCTGCAGGCCGTGGTGATGCCGATCCGCTCGGCGGCCGACCTCCCCCGGGCCAGGGCCGCCAGCGACGCCTTCCAGGCCGCCTGCGGGATCATGCCGGTCGTGGCCTACGCGCCGCCGGAGGCGGGCGGACTGGTGGCGATGAACACGCCGCCGCAGCGGATCGGCTGGGACCACGAAACAATCCACCGGCCGGAGACGGTGGGCCGGGTGGTCAACGGAGTGGTCGTATGGCCGCGCGCGGCCGACCGCGCGGCGTTGGGCCTGGAGTCGCTGGCGGCGCAGGGTGTCGGCCCGGGCGAGCCGCGAACGCTCGTCATCGGCGCCACGCTCCCCTGGCCGGCCGACGGCAGCCGCACCGCCGCGCCGCGTGCGGCGCTGCTGGCCGACGCTTTCGACGTGGACAAGGACGGCTTCCTCGTCCCTCGCGGCTGACACCGCGATTTTCGCGGCAATCTTGGTGCCGCGGCTGATTCACGGTATCTTTCCAGGCACGCACCCGTAGCTCAATTGGATAGAGCATCGGTCTACGGAACCGAAGGTTGAAGGTTCGAGCCCTTCCGGGTGTAGTTGCCTTGGATCAGTCGCCTGGAAGGCGGCCCATTGGAAAGTGAATCGTTCTGATCACGGTTCCAAAAAGCCCCGGGTGGAAACCCGGGGACTCCGGGCGTGAAAACCGCCCACGCCGTCCATGCCGCATGACGGCCCGCGATTCCACGGTTCAAGCTCACACCGCATGGCACCCGGGACGGATTGCAACCCGGAGTCCCCCGGCTTCCGCCGGGGGCTTTTTGTGGGAGTGACGCGCGCGGCCCAAAAAGCCCCGGGTGGAAACCCGGGGACTCCGGGCGTGAAAACCGCCCACGCGCCACAGCGCCCCGACTGCCCTTGGGTGATTCCCGCCACCCCGGCTAGGCTCCCGATATGCCAGGCCTGGCCACCGCCCACCGCGTCGTCGGCTTCGATCCGGGACTCAACGTCACCGGCTACGGTGTCGTCGAATGCCACGGGGCCGCGGTGCGGCTCGTGGAGGCGGGCACCGTGCGGTCGAAGGGGGAATCGCTCGAGGAGCGGCTGCACGCCATCCATTCCGGCGTCCGCGAGGTGATCGAGACCTTCCGCCCGAACGCGATGGCAATCGAGCAGGTCTTCTCGCATGCACGGTTTCCCAAGACGGCGATCCTCCTCGGCCACGCCCGAGGCGTGATCTGCCTCGCCGGCGTGCAGGCGGGCCTCGCCGTGCACCACTACCTCCCCAACCGCGTGAAGAGCACGCTCACCGGCTCCGGCCACGCCGGCAAGGAGCAGATCCAGACCGCCGTGCAGCGGGAACTCGGCCTCACGGCCCGCCCCGAGCCGGCCGACGCTGCCGACGCCCTGGCCGTCGCCCTCGCCGACTACCACCTCCGCCTCCGGCCCCTTCTCTTCGGCACCGCAATCGTGCGGGTCAGGAGCAGCCGCGCATGAACCACCCCCTGCCCCTGCCCCCACCCCACGGCCGTGCGCCTGCCCCACCCTACGACCGTGAGGACTGTCCTCCCCGTCCCGGGGAGGCATGCGGGTCGGCGTGAGGATCGCGAGCGTGCCGGCGCTTCGCCGCAGCGAGCGAACTCATGCCGCCCGCATGCCGGCTTGGGCTAAATGACCTGACCTGACCTGACCTGACCTAAACCGACCCGACCCGACCGCACGGCCCCCCATGATCACCAAAATCTCCGGCACGCTCGAACGCATCGATCACACCGCCAACGCCGTCGAGCTCGCGATCGGACCCGTCGTCCACGAGGTGCTGGTCACGGAGCTCGTCCGCCGCGGCCTGCAGCAGAAGATCGGCCAGCCGGTCGTCCTCCACACGATCGAGTATCTGGAGGGCAACCCCGGCCGCGGCAACCTCGTGCCCCGGCTGGTCGGCTTCCTTTCCGAAGTGGAGCGGGAGTTCTTCGACCTGATCTGCGAGGTCGACGGCGTGGGCGTGCGGAAGGCGCTCCGCGCGATCATCCGGCCGGTGGGCGAGATCGCCACCGCGATCGAGGAGCAGGACGCCAAGGCCCTCGCCACGCTGCCCGGCATCGGCGCGGCCACGGCCGAGCGGATGATCGCCAAGCTGCGGCGCAAGATGCCGAAGTTCGCCCTCCTCGTGGGCCGCGAGGCGCCGGGCGAGGCGGCCGGCGGCGACGTGTTCTCGGAGACCTTCGAGGTGCTGCGGTCGCTCGGCCACTCCGACGCCGACGCCCGGCGGCTCGTCGACGCCCTGCGGGCCGAGAAGAAGAAGCCCAAGGACGTGCAGGAGGCGCTCGAGGTCATCTACCGGCAGATGCACAAGCCGCGGGCGTGACCGATCGGGTAGAGTGATCGGCCATGGAATCATTCCGCGAACCCAGCATCCAAGCAGCCGCCGATGACGCGCCGGCCGAGGACCGCGCCCTGCGGCCGCAGCGGATGGACGAGATGGTCGGCCAGCGGGCCGTCCACGAGCGGCTCTCGATCGCCATCGACGCTTCCCGAAAGCGGGGTGAAACGCTCGGCCACATTCTCCTCGACGGCCCGCCCGGCCTCGGCAAGACCACCTTCGCCACCTGCATTCCGCGGGAGCTCGGCACCACGCTCCAGATCGCCAGCGGCGCGGCGCTCGCCGCGCCCAAGGATCTGCTCCCGTATCTGACGAACTGCTCGGAGGGGTCGGTCCTGTTCATCGACGAGATCCACCGCCTGCCGATCGCCGTCGAGGAGTTCCTCTACCCGGCGATGGAAGACTTCCGCATCGACATCACGCTCGGCGACGGCGTCGCCGCCCGCACGATCAACATGCCGCTGCGGCCGTTCACGCTCGTCGGCGCCACCACGCGGGCCGGCCTGATCTCCGCCCCGCTCCGCGACCGGTTCGTGATCCGCGAGCACCTCGACTACTACTCGCCGGAGGAGCTCGCCGAGATCGTGCGCCGCTCGGCCGTGAAACTCTCGATGCCGATGGACGACGCCACGGCCGACGAGATCGCCCGCCGCAGCCGGGGTACGCCGCGGCTGGCCAACAACCGTCTCCGCTGGATCCGCGACTTCTCCACCAGCCGGGCCGGCGACCAGATCAGCGTGGACATCGCCCGCTCGGCCCTGGAGATGCAGGGCATCGACGAACTCGGGCTCGACGGCTTCGACCGCAAGTATTTGGAGACGATTCAGCGGGTGTTCGCCGGCGGGCCGGTGGGCATCGAGGCCATCGCCCACACGATGAGCGCCGCCCCCGACACGCTCGAGGACGACGTCGAGCCCTATCTGCTCCGCTGCGAGCTCGTGATCCGCACGCCCCGGGGCCGCAAGATCACGCCCAAGGGGGAGGAGCACGTCGGGGTGATGCCGAAAACGCCCCCGCAGGGCCGGCTATTCTGACGCGGCGGCCGGCTGCGGCAGCTCCAGCTGCCCGTGGGAAAAGCCCTCCATGGACTTTTTCCACTTGAGCGACCGCAGGAAACGCCGAGGGTTTCCTGGGTCGCTGGCCGTCGCATCCTGCTCGGGCAGACTTGTTCCACAGTCTGCGAGCCGCCAGAGCCGGTAGCTGTCGGGCCCGGAGCCGAAGCACCACAGGCGGTGCCGCTCGTCAACGAACACGTCGAGGACCAAGCCGCCGGGTGTGTCCTTGGCGTAACGGGCCACCGACTTCACCTCGGGGCCATCGGTACCATCGGTCACCGACCAGTGTTCGAGCCCGTCGGGGGACAAGGCCCAGATCGATCCCGCACCGTCCTCAGCCAGCCAGGCACCCGGCCGCAGCGGCGCCCGCGTGCGGCGGCCCTTCCGGTCGAGGACGACGAAATCCTCTTTAGCCGCGAACCAGATGCGGCCCGCCGCGTCCTCGAACCGGGGCCGCCCGGAGTCGGGCACCGTGCGCAGGCCCTTGCCGTCGGCCTCGATGACGAACGCCGACTCGGCGTCGTTGGACAGCCAGAGTCGGCCCTGCGTGTCGGGCCCGAGTTCGCCCGCCCCGCCCATGCGCATGATCACACCCCCATGAAGCCGCTCGCACCGCCACCGGCCGTCGGCATCCGTCACCTTCAAACCGACCCCCTCGCCGACGAACACCATGCCCGTCGTGCCGGGCATCTGCCAGCAGTGGCGAAAGCGGACGCTGTTCTGGACGGCGGCGTTCACGTGGTGGGCGATGTCCTCGACCGTGGCGCCGTCGTACACGCGGATCGTCGTCCATTCGACGATCCAGATCCGGCCGGCGGCGTCCACCCGCAGCTTCGCGTAGTAGTCGCGGCCCGTCATCCGATTGTCGATCCGCTTCACGAGTTCCGCATGGCGGGCGGCGACAAGCGCCGTGAGGTTTTCGTGGCGGTGCCAGGCGGCCCCGTCGTAGAAAAAGGCCGCGCCCTCCGACCGCCACTGGACCACGAGCCCTTCGTCACGCAGCGGCTGGATGAAGACGAGGCCTTTTCGTTCGGCACCTTCCGGCTCGCACACCTGCCAGGCGCCGTCGTTGACCGACAGCCGCATCGGACCGCCGCCCGGCTGGCGGACCTGGGCCCACACGCGGCCGCGGGCGTCGCGGCCGACCTCGCCGGCGCCGCGGGGAACGGAAAAGATCACGGTCGGCAGCGACCGGCGGATCTCCGGAAACCGTGGATGCCAGGCATGCACCCGGTTCCGCCCCCGGAGGAAAATCCGGCCCGTGCGATCTGCGGCGAGGATCTGCACGATGTCCTCCTGGCCGAGGCCGGTGATCACCTCCGGCTCGGTGCCATCGACGGCGGCGCAGCCGCGGTCGTGCGTGCCGAAGTAGACGCGGCCGTCGGCCGCCTCGAGGGCCGTCGTCGGCCGGCCGAACGCCGTGGCCGCTGCGGGGACGGGCCCGACCGCGCCATCCGCGGCGACGATCAGCATTTGCGGTTTCAGCCGCTCAGGACCATCGGATCTTCCCCAGGAGCCGACCCACCACTCGCCGCCGCGGCCGCGGAGCAGCGGGCTCATGTCCGCGAGGCGGGCCGCGGTCGCCGGCGGCAAATCCCGCCTGCCGACCGGCAGATCCGCGCCCGGCAGCGCGAATGCCCGCGGCTCGCCGGCCTGGGGCAAGAGCACGACCCAGTCGGCGAGTGGCAGCACGCCGCGAACGCCGTACCGCTTCCCGAGTTCATCCCCCAGTTTCTCGCCTCCACGGATCCGCTTCACGAGCGCCCGGTCGTCGTCGCCCCACTCGTGCAGCCGAAGGCGGCTCCAGCTGCGGCCGTCGTGCACGAGGCAGCCGACGCTGCCGCTCCACCCGAACTCCTCCCAGCCGCTCCAGGCGTAGACGTTGCCCCGCGCGTCCTCGACGAACTGGAACGGGTTGAAGGCCCGGTTGCCACCGTTGTACAGGCGGTGCTCGTCGTTCTCGCGCACGAGCGACTCGGCGGTCCACGCATCGCCGTCGAGCACGTGGGCGACCTGGCCGGCGACGAAGAACAGCCGCCCCGCGGCACTCTCGTGGGCCTCGGGGCGACACACCGTCAATTCATGCCGCGGCCCGATGGGCCCGTCGATCGCCCGCTCCTGCCAGCCGCCCGTCGCTGGATCGAAGCCGAGAAGCTTTCCCGGCTCGGCGCTGCTGCAGCACCAGACGCGGCCACGGCGATCGAGGAGGATCAATTCTCCGCCGCCGATCCAGGGCACCTTCTCGGTGCAGGCCTCCTCGACCCGCCGGCGAAAGGCGAGGCGGTTCGGGGCGGCCGCCTCCCGCCGCGTCAACCACGCCCGGCCGTCGGGCCCGATGAGCACGCTGCGGACGTCGTCCGGGAAGGTGTGCCAGCGAACCTCCGGCAGTTCCACCGCGGCCAGCGGCTCGGGCCCGGGATCGGCGGGCGGCGGCTCCGCGGCACCGCCAGTCACCAGCGTCAGGCATGCTCCCAGGATGACGAGCAACGCAGAAAGTCTGGGCAACGGTCACTCCGCCGCCGGCGGAAGCCGGCAAAGTTCGTTTTTCCGATGGATTGACCGCAGTCGCTCCGTCTGGCTACTGTATCGGGTCTCAAATTCGTTTCGACCCAGGTGCTCCATGGCCGTTCCCAAGCGACGTCAATCCAATCAAAAGACCCGTTCTCGGCGGGCCCACGACTTCCTCACGCCCCGCCAGTTGACGTTCTGCCCGAACTGCGGCAAGGCCGTGCCCACCCACCGGATCTGCGGCACCTGCGGCCATTACATGGGCCGCGCGGTCGTGAAGTCCGAAGAATAGCCGTCGCGCACGAGTGACCACCTTGGCTACCGATCCCGACTCCGCGGGTCCGGCACCTGCGATCGTGTTTCCCGGCCAGGGCGCCCAGGCCGTTGGCATGGCGGCCTCCTGGGTAGACGAAAGTCCTGCCGCCCGCGAACGCTTTGCCAGGGCGGCCGACATCCTCGACTACGACCTGCTCGCCCTCTGCCGAGAAGGCCCCGCCGAGCGGCTCAACACCACCGCGGTCAGCCAGCCGGCCATCCTCGTCACGAGCCTGGCCATGCTCGACGTGCTCCGCAGCCGCGCGGACCATCCGCTCGACGCGGCACCGATCACGGCCGGCCTGTCGCTCGGCGAATACACCGCGCTGGTCTTCGCCGGGGCGATCGACTTCGACGACGCCGTGCGACTCGTGGCCGTCCGCGGCCGGGCGATGCAGGAGTGCGCGGAGAAGCGGCCCGGGGCGATGGTGGCTGTGCTCGGCATGGACCGCGAGACACTGGCCGCCCTGTGCACGGAGTGCCGCGGGACGGACGTGCTCGAGATCGCCAACGTCCTCTGCCCCGGCAACGTCGTGGTCTCCGGGTCGGCCGCCGCCTGCGGGCGGCTGACGGCGGCCGCCACCGCCGCCGGAGCGATGAAGTGCGTGCCGCTGGAGGTGGCCGGCGCCTTCCACACCGTGCTCATGGAGCCGGCGGTGGAGCGGCTCACGGCGGCCCTCGAGCAGACGATGCTGCGGGCTCCGCGGATCCCGGTCGTGAGCAACGTCGATGGGCGGCCCCACTCCGATCCCGCGGAAATCCGCGGCCTGCTCGCCCGGCAGGTGATTGGCGTTGTGGAGTGGAACGCCTCCATGGCATACATCCTCTCCACGGGCGTCCGCACCGTGTGGGAAGTGGGCCCCGGCCGCGTGCTCCGCGGCCTGATGAAGCGGATCGACCGCGGCGTCGCCTGCCACGGCGTGTTCGACTGAACCGCCGCCCGGCGGCGGCCCGATCACATTCACCCGGAGGCTATCGATGGCGGAAAAAGACGCGGGCACGACGCCCCCCAAGCGGCTCCAGGTCGATCTCACGGGCCAGGTGGCCCTCGTCACCGGCGCTTCGCAGGGCCTCGGCCGGTCGATCGCCGAGTCCTTGGCGGCGGCCGGCGCCGCCGTCGCCCTCGTGGCCCGCTCCGCCGACAAACTCGCCGACGTCGCCGCCGGCATCACGGCGGCTGGGGGCCGGGCCGAGGCCTTCCCCTGCGACGTGACCCAGGGCGAGGACATCCAGCGGGTCGTCGACGCCGTCGTCGAGAAGCTCGGCCGGCTCGACATTCTCGTCAACAACGCCGGCGTCACCCGCGACACGCTCCTGCCGCGGATGAGCGACGAGGAGTGGGACCAGGTGTTGACGACGAACCTGCGGGCGCCGTTCCTGTTCATGCGGGCGGCAAGCCGACCGATGATGCAGCAGCGGTACGGCCGCATCGTGAACGTGGCGAGCGTCTCGGGCCTGATCGGCAATCCCGGGCAGGCCAACTACTCCGCCTCGAAGGCCGGCCTCGTCGGCCTCACGCGGACGGTGGCCAAGGAGCTCGCGGGCCGCAAGATCACCGTCAACGCGGTGGCGCCGGGGTTCATCGCCAGCGACATGACCGCCGCCCTGGGGCCGGCGCTGCTCGACGAAGTGAAGAAGCGGGTGCCGGCGAAGCGGCTCGGCGAGGCGTGGGAGATCGCGGAGGCGGTGCTGTTTTTGGCCGCCCCCTCGTCGGGCTACATCACCGCCCAAACGCTCGTTGTGGACGGCGGCCTAATCGGATGAGCGGGGCGCGAAACGGCAGCATCAGGCATTTTTCCCGGACTGGACATGTCCGGGCGGGAACGGGTATATCTTCGACGTGAAGGCGGGCAAGGTACGCGACCCTGAAGGGCTGCGTGCGGCCGGCCAGGATCGGCTTTCAGGAGGAATTGCAAGGTGGCATCAGTCCAAGAGCGGGTGATCGACATCGTGGCTTCTCAGCTCGGGGTCAGCAAGGAACAGATCACGCCCGAAACGTCGTTCATCAACGACCTGGGAGCCGACTCGCTCGACACCGTCGAGTTGGTCATGGAACTCGAGGAGGAGTTCGAGATCAACATTCCGGACGACGCGGCCGAGAAGATCCAGACCGTCGGTCAGGCGGTCGAGTTCATCGAAAAGCACCAGGCCTGATCTGCCGGTGGACGAGCGCATGAAGCGAAGGGCCGTGGTGACGGGACTCGGTGTCGTCACCTCTCTAGGCAGGGCGATTCCCGGATTCTGGGATCGGATCGTGCGCGGCGACAGCGGCGTCGGTCCGATCACCTTGTTCGACGTCGCCGGCTATCGGGTGCAGTTCGGCGGCCAGGTGCCGTGGGAGCCGGAGCGGGAAGACATCGCCAACCCGAAGGAGCTCAAGCGGCTCGACCGGTTCACGCAGTTCGCCATCGCCTCCGCGAAGGACGCCGTCACCGACTCGGGCCTCGACTTCTCGACGGAGGATCCTTATCGCTGCGGCGTCGTGATCGGCTCCGGCATCGGCGGGCTGTGGGAGTTCGAGGTGCAGGAAGAGCGACTCCTCCACAAGGGGATCGACAAGGTCTCGCCGTTCACGATCCCCAAGCTGATGGTCAACTCGGCCAGCGGCCACGTCTCGAGCCTCTACGGGATCAAGGGCCCGAACTTCGCCGTCGCCACCGCCTGTGCCAGCGCGGCCAACTCGATCGGGTCGGCGCTGCGGGCGATCCAATATGGTGACGCCGACGTGATGGTCACCGGCGGCAGCGAAGCGGCGCTGACGCCGATCGGACTGGCGGGCTTCCAAAACATGCGGGCCCTGTCGTTCCGCAGCGACGCGCCGCAGCGGGCCAGCCGCCCGTTCGACGTCGACCGCGACGGCTTCGTGCTCGCCGAAGGGGCGGGCGTGGTCGTCATCGAGGAACTCGAGCACGCCCGCCGGCGCGGCGCCCGGATCTACGCCGAACTGAAGGGCTACGGCGCCAGCGGCGACGCCGGCCATATCACGCAGCCCGACGAGGAAGGCCGGGGTGCCGGCCGGGCGATGCAGATGGCGTTGGAGGATGCGGGCCTGGCCCCCGAGACAGTGCAGTACATCAACGCCCACGGCACGAGCACGCCGCTCGGCGACAAGGCGGAGACGGCGGCGGTGAAGCGGGTGTTCGGCCCGCACGCCCGGCGGCTCGCGGTTTCCAGCACCAAGAGCCAGCTCGGCCACACGCTCGGCGCCAGCGGCGGCATCGAACTCGTGGTCTGTGCCCTCTCGATGCACCATGGCGTGATCGCCCCGACCATCAATCTCGAGACGCCCGATCCGGACTGCGACCTGGACTACACGCCCCTGGTGGCTCGGCAGGCGAAGATCGACGTCGCCATGAGCAACAGTTTCGGCTTCGGCGGCCATAACGCCTCGCTGGTGCTGGCCCGGCTGCCGTGAGGCCGACCTCTCCGCGGACGATCCGCACCCCATGAGCCCGAGGCAGGAACCATGAGCGACGGTACCGGGCGGCGGGTCGTGATCACGGGCATGGGTGTCGTTTCGCCGCTCGGGCTGTCGCTGGATGACTTCTGGACGGGGCTGCTGGAGGGCCGCAGCGGCGTGGTGCCGATCGAGTCGTTCTGCACCGGCGGCCTGCCCCTGCACCACGCCGCCGAGGCCCGCGGATTCACCGGCGACATCGCCGACTTCGGCCCGCTCGACGGCGAGCGGAAAAAGGCGATCCGCAAGGGCTGCAAGGTGATGTGTCGGGAGAGCCAGATGGCCGTGGCCGCCGCCCAGCGGGCCCTCCACGACTGCGGAGACGCCGCCGCCCACCACCCGCCGGAGCGTTTCGGCTGCGTGTTCGGCTCGGACTACATGCTCACGCTGCCCGAGGATTTCACCTCCAGCGTGGCCGCCTGCCGAGCCGCGGACGGCAGCTTCGACTTCGATCGCTGGGCGACCAGTGGCATGCCGCTGCTCAATCCGCTGTGGCTGCTCAAGTACCTGCCGAACATGCCGGCCAGCCACATCGCCATCTACAACGACCTGCGCGGACCGAGCAACTCGCTGACGCTCCGCGAGGCCAGCGGCCACCTGGCGGTCGGGGAAGCCGTCGTCACGATCCAGCGCGGCGCGGCCGACATCATGGTGGCCGGCGCCACCGGCACCCGCGTGCACCCCATGAAGACGGTGCATGCCCTGCAGAGCGAGCAGGTGGCGGTCGACGAGGGGGGCGGACCGGAGCCGGCCAGGTGGAGCCGCCCCTTCGACCGCGGGCGACGCGGGATGGTGCTGGGCGAGGGCGCGGCCGTGCTGATCCTCGAGGAACTGGGGCACGCGGAGGCTCGCGGTGCCCGGATCTACGGCGAGATCATCGGCCATGCATCCCGCTGTGTCGCCGACACCAGCGGTGTGGGCGACCGGCGCCGCGTGCTGGCCCATGCGCTCGGCGCCGCCCTGCGGACCGCAGCCCTGCCCCCGGACCACGTCGGGCACGTCCACGCGGTGGGGTCCAGCACCCTGGTCGGCGACCGCGAGGAGGCCGCCGCCATGCATGACGTGCTCGGCGCCGCGGCCGAACAGGTGCCGACGGTGGCCGCCAAGGCGAACTTCGGCAACCTCGGCGGAGCCAGCGGCCTGATGGAGTGCGTCGCCAGCCTGCTGGCCATGCGGCACGGCGAGCTGTTCCCGCTGCTCAACTACGAGACCGCCGACCCCGACTGCCGGATTCGGGCCGCCCGCCGCGGTGACCCGGCCGGCGACACTTGCCTCTCCTCCGCCGTGACGCCCCAAGGGCAGGCGGGGGCTCTCGTGCTCCGCGGCTGGCCCGCAAGCGCCTAACAGACTGTGGAACAAGTCTGCCGGAGCAGGATGCGAGGGATGCCGACCGGGGAAACCCTCGGCGTTTCCACCTGTCGGCCAAGTGGACAAAGGCCATGGAGGGCTTTGTCCACGGACAGCGTGAGCCGGCCGCTCGCGACTGTCGCTCCTTGACAGTTGCCTCCCGGGCACTTAGGCTGCACAGGTCCCGTCGATGGATTTTGTCTGCTGGTCCGCGGATATGCTTCCAAACACCTTCTGGAAGGGTGTTTCGGCGCCCCTGTTGTGAGATGGCGTCGGCTGTGCCGGCAGTGCCGTTTCGCGGCGACACCGAGCACACCATGAAGCCAGAAGAAATCCTGCGGATCGTCGATGCGATCCATCGCGACAAGAACATCGACAAGGAAGTCGTGTTTCAGGCGATCGAGGCCGCCCTCGTCACGGCGCTCACGCGTCAGTATGGCGAAGGCACCGAGATCACGATCGCCATCGACCGCGACAACGGCCAGTTGTCGGGCAGCCGCGACGGTCAGACGATCGACACGGCCGAGCTCTCGGGGCGGATCGGCGCCCAGACGGCCAAGCAGGTGATCATCCAGAAGATCCGCGAGGCCGAACGCGACGCGATTCACGACGAGTTCGAGGAGCAGATCGGGCAGATGGTGTCGGGCGTGGTGACCCGGTTCGAAGGCGCCGCCGCCACCGTCCAGCTCGGCGCCACCGAGGCGATCCTGCCGCGCAGCGAGCAGATCCCGGGCGAGGCCTATCATCCCAGCGAGAGGATCCGGGCCACGATTTTCGAGGTCCGCAAGGTCGGCAGCAGGGTGAAGATCATCCTCTCTCGCATCCGGCCCCAGCTTGTGCAGCGGCTGTTCGAGCAGGAGATCCCGGAGATCGCCGACGGCGTCATCGAAATCCGGGCCATCGCCCGCGAGCCCGGCTACCGCAGCAAGGTGGCCGTGATCAGCTCCGACAACCGCATCGATTGCGTCGGTGCCTGCGTGGGAGTCCGTGGCAATCGCATCAAGAACATCGTCGAGGAGCTCGGTGGCGAGCGGATCGACATCGTGCGTTGGAGCGAAGACCTCCAGGTGCTGGTTCCCAACGCGTTGCAGCCCGCCGAGGTGGACGAGGTCATCCTCTGCCAGATGCTGGGCCGCGGCATCGTGCTCGTCCGCGAGGACCAGCTCTCGTTGGCGATCGGTCGCCGTGGGCAGAATGTTCGTCTGGCCAGCAAGCTCTGCGGCTGGGACATCGAAATCATGACCCGCGAGGAGCTCGACCAGCAGATCGAGCGGGCGATCGGCGGCTATGCGTCGATCGAGGGCCTCGACGAGGCGGTGGCCGAGCGGCTCGTGGGCGAAGGCTTCCTCTCCTACGACGACCTGTCGGTGATCGAGCCGTCCGACCTGATGGAGATCGGCGACTTGTCCGCGGAGGCTGTGGACGCGATCGTGACGGAGGCGGAACGGCGGGCGGCACTGGCGGAGGTTGCGGCGGCCGACGAGCGGCGGAAGCAGCGGGAGCAGGAGCGGATCGCGAAAGCCACGGCCGACGCCGATGCCGCGGAGGCTCTGGCTGCCGAGCAGGTGGCCACCGACGGCGTCGACGCGGCACCGGCTGGCGAATCGTGATGGCCGCCATCGCGATGGACAGGATAGGATCCAATGTTTCGGGTTGGTTGGACGTTCGACGGACGACAGGCCGGTGCAAGCCGGCGGAAAGAGGGCTGAGTGGCTGTTCGGATCTACACGCTGGCGAAGGAACTCAAGATCGACAGCAAGGAGCTGGTCGACCTGTGCACGCGCGCCGGCATCCAGGACAAGGGCTCGGCGCTCGCGAGCATGACCGACGAGGAGGTCGCGAAGCTCAAGGAGTTCATCGCGGGCCGCTCGAAGCCTGCTGACAAGGGGCCGGTGTCAAAGCCTGCCGCCGCCGCCCCGGTTCGGCCGGTCGCGGGCGCTCCGCTGAAGCGCGAGGACTACATCGCCCCCGCAGGGGTGGCCAAGGGCAAGCCGCCCGAGATCGCCTCCCCACCGAAGCCAGCCGAACAAAAGCCCCGCCCCATGGTCAGGCCCGGGGGCGACGGCCCCAAGCCGGTGCCTCGGCCGGCCTTCAAGCTGGCGCCAGTGCCGGCCGCCGGCCGGGCGCCGATCACGCCCCGACCGGGCACGCAGGAGCCCGCCGCCCAGAAGCCCGACGTGAAGCTGCCGCTCGACGCGATCCGCAGTGCCAAGGCAGGGGGCGCGAAGCCCTTGGCCGACCACATGCGCAAGCACGAGCAGCAGCGGCAGGCCGAGGGGCAGCGGCCACGGCTCGGCGGCCTGCTGCGAGGCACGGGTCCGGGCATGGCCCCGATGCCGCCGCCGCTCGAGCCGGGCGTGCGGCCACGCCGCCAGCCGGGCAAGACGGGCGCCGGCCAGTCCGACGACCTGCTCGGCGGCCGCGAGCAGCGGCAGCTCAATCGCAAGAAGATCGGCGACGGCCGGGGAGGCATGGATGATGACGACGGCGGGCTGCGCCGCCGCCGAGCGTCGCGGCTGCGGAAGGGGTCGTCCGTTTCCACCGCCGCGCCGCGCAAGACCAACGCCGCGATCCAGGTGCCCTGCAACGTCCGCGCCTTCTCGGAGGCGATCGGCCTGTCGGCCAGCGAGGTGCTGAAGAAGCTGCTCACCTTCGGAATGGATTCGATCCCGAGCATGGCGTCGATGCTCGACCGCGACACGGTCGAGCTGCTCGCCGCTGAGTTCGGCGTGCAACTCGACATCAAGACCGCCGAGGATCTGGAGAAGGAACTGCTGGCCGGCTTCGACGCGGCGGACGAGGATCCAGCGCTCCGCGTCCCGCGGCCGCCCGTCGTGACCTTTCTCGGTCACGTGGACCACGGCAAGACGTCGCTCCTGGACAAGATCCTGGGCATCAACGTCGCCTCCCGGGAAAGCGGCGGCATCACCCAGCACATTCGCGCCTATTCCGTGAAGCGGAAGGCGGACGGCGCGGACGTCAAGGCGGTGACGTTCGTCGATACTCCAGGTCACGAGGCCTTCACCCAGATGCGGGCCCGCGGAGCCAACGTCACCGACTGCGCGGTGATCGTCGTGGCTGCCGACGACGGCATCATGCCGCAGACGGAGGAGGCGATCAGCCACGCCCGGGCCGCGGGCGTGCCGATCGTGGTGGCGATCAACAAGATCGACCTGCCGGGCGCCGACGTGCAGCGGGTCTACCAGCAACTGGCCGCCAACGAGCTGCTGCCCACCGAGTGGGGCGGCGAGACGGAGGTGGTGAAGACCAGCGCCGTGACGGGCGAAGGGGTCGAAAATCTGCTCGACACGCTGCTCACGATTGCCGAGCTCCACGACCTGCGGGCGAATCCCGATCGCGACGCGGCGGGCGTCTGCCTCGACGCCTCGATCCACGAAGGCCGCGGGGTCGTCGCCTGCCTGCTCGTTCAGAAGGGCACGCTCAAGGTGGGCGACGCGATCGTCTGCGGCGAGGCAAGCGGCCACGTGAAGTCGATGTTCGACACGCTCACCCGCCGGAAGATGACCGAGGCGATCCCGGCGGTGCCGGTGTTCGTCACCGGCCTCGACATCGCCCCGGGCGCGGGGGAGCGGTTCCAGGCGGTCGAATCGATCGCCATGGCCCGCGAGGTCGCCCTGAAGCGGAGCGGTATTCGGCGGCAGAGCCACCTCGCCAGCGCCCCGGTGCACGTCACGCTGGAGAACCTCGCCGACCGCCTGGGGAGCCAAAAAGCCCCAACCCTCAACCTCATCCTCCGCGCCGATCAGCGTGGCTCGATCGAGGCGATCCTCAAGGAGCTGCAGAAACTGGAGCACCCGGAGGTCAAGATCCGCGTGCTGCAGTCGACGGTCGGCGGCATCACCGAGGCCGACGTGCAGCTGGCCGACGCCTCCGACGCCGTGATCATCGGCTTCAACGTCGTGCCCGACGAGCGGGCCCGGTCGCTCGCCGAGGACAAGGGCGTGCAGGTCCGGCGCTACGACATCATCTACCAGGTCACCGACGACCTGAAGAAGGCGCTCGAAGGCATGCTGGCGCCGGAAAAGAAGGAGACGGAGCTCGGCAGGGCGATCGTCCAGCGGACCTTCAGCATCAGTCGGCTCGGCGTGATCGCCGGCTGCCGGGTGATCGCCGGCATCATCGCCCGCAACGGGCGTCTGCGGGTGATCCGCGACAGCCGGGTGATCGGGGAGTATGGCATCGAGTCGCTCAAACGCGAGAAGGACGACGCCCGCGAGGTCCGTGACGGCCTCGAGTGCGGCATCAAGTTGGCCGGCTTCAACGACATCAAGGAGGGCGACATCCTCGAGTGCTACCGGATCGAGGAAGTCGCACGCACGCTGTCGTGAGTGCACGCCGTCTTCTCAAGGCAGCTGCGGCGGTCCGGGAGGTGGTCAGCATGGCCATTCTCACCCAGGTCCGCGATCCGCGGGTGAAGGACGTGACCGTGACCCGCGTGGAGATGGCGCCCGACATGCGGAACGCGACGGTGCACGTCTCGGTGATGGGCAGCCCGGCGCAACAGCAGCTCGCGTTGCGGGGCCTGGCCCGCTCGGCGGGATTCCTGCAGGCGCAGATCGCGGAGCGGATCGAGACGCGTTACACGCCCCGCCTGCGATTCGAACTCGACCAGGGCGTCAAGCATGCGATCGAAATTGCCCGCGTCCTCGACACCGTGCTGCCTCCCGACGTCGAGGAACCGGCCGAGACCGTCCCCGAGGAGTGACAGGACCCCATGACCGCATCGAAGCGCAACGATCGAGCCGCCAAGCCCGCCGCCAAGCCCACAAAATCCGCCAAGCCGGCCAAGGCGTCCCCGCCGCCGAAGCCCAAGCCGAAGTCGGCCACCGCGCCGCAGCCCGTGGCCGAGGTGAAGCCACCGGTCGAGAAGCCGGCCCCCCGGGCCCAGCTGCTCCCACGGCTCTTCAAGGCCCTCAAGGCGTCGTACAAGCCGGTGCCCGCCAATCTGTCCCGGCCGCTCCTGGAGCAGGTGCTCTATGCCTGCTGCCTGGAGAACGCCCGCCCCGAGGCGGCCGAGAAGGCCCTCGCCCGGCTGCTCGCACAGGCGTTCGATCTCAACGAGGTGCGGGTGACCACCGTCGCCGAGCTCGCGGAGGTGCTCCACGACCTCCCCGATCCCGCCCGGGCCGCGCTCTCGCTGCGGCGGGCGTTGCAAAGCGTTTTCGAGTCGACCTACAGCTTCTCGTTGGAGCACGCCAAGAAGCACTCGCTCGCCCACGGCCTGAAGACCCTCGAGAACCTCCATGGTGTGCCGCCGTTCGTGGTGCAGTACGTAGCCTCGACGGTGCTCGGTGGCCACATGATCCCGCTCGACCGCGGCGCCCTCGCCGGCCTCTACCTGACGGGCCTCGTCACGCAGCAGGAGTACGATTCGGGCAAGGTGCCCGGACTGGAGCGGCTGATCCCGAAGAAGTCGGGCGTGGAGTTCTCCTCGCTGTTGCATCAGTTCGGCGTCGACTGCCTGGCGAACCTGCACGGCACGACGGTGAAGAAAGTCATTCAGGCGGTGAACCCGGCGGCGGCCAAGGACCGCTTCCCCAAACGCGGCGAGCCTCTGCCTGCCCCCAACCCGCCCCCGCCGGCGCCGGGGCGCGAGGCGGCGCGGGCCGCCGAGGCCGCCCGCGCCGCGGCCGAGGAGCATCGACCCGCGGGCCCGCAGGCGGCAGCCCGTCCGGCGGGCAAGACGCCACTGCCCCCGCCGGGGTCTGGCCCCAAACGAGCCGGTGACAAGTCGGCCACCGGCAAGCCCGGGCCCAAGCCCTTTGTCGTGAAGCCGAACGTCGGCAAGCCAATCACCATCAAGCCGCAGACCACGCCGTCGGCCGAGGAGAAAACGCCGGCGAAGCCGGCCGCACCGGCCGTCAAGAAGCCGGAGGAGCCCAAGAAGCCGGCCGCAAAGCCCTCCGCGCAACTCGCCAAACGCAAGCCGAGGTGATCCATGGCCGGCCATTCCCACTGGGCGAACATCGCCCGCAAGAAATCGCTGATCGACGCCAAGCGGGGCAAGCTGTGGAGCAAGCTCGCCAAGGCGATCATCGTGGCCGCGAAGCATGGCGGGCCGGATCCGGACGCCAACCTGCGGCTCCGGTATGCGATCGACGCCGCCAAGGCCGTGAGCATGCCCAAGGACAACATCCAGCGGGCGATCAAGACCGGCACCGGCGAGCTCAAGGGGGGCGATCTCGAGGAGTCGCTGTATGAGGGCTACGGCGCCGGCGGCGTGGCCGTGCTCTGCGAGATCCTCACCGACAACAAGAACCGCACCGCCCCCGAGATCCGCAAGATCTTCGAGATGTGCGGCGGCAAACTCGGCGGCACGGGGTGCGTGGCCTATCTCTTCGAGCGCAAGGGCGTGGTCCGGGTGTCCCAGGCCTCGTGCAGCGAGGACCGGCTGATGGAGATCGTGCTCGAGGCCGGTGCCGACGACGTGAAGCTGGCCGGTGACCGCTGGGAGGTGACCTGCGAGCCGGCCGCGATGGCGGCGGTCGTCGATGCCGTGCGTCAGGCCGGGCTGGAGGTCGACGCCAACGAGATCGTGCGGATCCCCACGAACACCGTCGCGGTGGACGACGTGGACACCGCCCGCAAGGTGCTCGACCTGATGGAGCGACTCGACGACCACGACGACGTGCAGAGCGTGGCGGCGAACTTCAGCATCCCCGACGAGGCGATGGCCCAGCTCGGATGAGTTCGGGCGGCTGACGCCCCCTCACCTGCTTGGCATGGCACGCGGGAAGGCATGCGACCCGGAGTCCCCCGGCTCCCACCGGGGGCTTGTTGTGGACACCGCGCCAAGAAGCCCCGGGTGGAAACCCGGGGACTCCGGCCACGAATACCACCCCGCCATCCATGCCGCATGACGGCGGGCAATTTCCCGGTGCAAACCCGCATCGCATGGCACGCGGGAAGGCATGCGACCCGGAGTCCCCCGGCTCCCACCGGGGGCTTGTTGTGGACACCGCGCCAAGAAGCCCCGGGTGGAAACCCGGGGAC
>CAZJHQ010000046.1:0-25898 GCA_964545915.1 uncultured Candidatus Kuenenia sp.
TGGTGCGGCCAAGCGGGTCGGTGGACTGCACGAGGTTGCCGGTGACGTCGTAGGCGGAGGTCGTCACCGGGGTGGCCGAGGTGGCGTCGGGGCGGGGGCTGCGGACGGCGACGGGGCGATTGAGCGCGTCGTACGTGGTGAATGTGCGGCGGTTCGAGGTGGAGGGAGACGCTGCGGCGGTAAAGACTACGTTGCCGACGGCGTCGTAGATGCGAGTCACGAACGAGCCATCCGGGGCGATGACCCGCATTACCCGGTCGGAGCTGCGATAGGAGGTGGTGGTCACGCGGCCGAGGGCGTCGGTGGTGGTGGACGGGCGTCCGCTCGCGTCGAATCCCCAGGTGGTGACGGGCCGAGTGAGCGGGGCCGTGGCGCCGTCGGGATCGGGGAGGATCGTGGCGGTACGGCGGTTGAGAGCGTCGTAGGTGTGTTCGGTGGTGACCGCGACGTCGGCCGAGGTCGTGCCCCCGGGGGCGATCTGGAACCGGAGGTTGCCGGCAGCGTCGTAGACGAACTGCGTGACGCGCGGGCCCAAGGGGCCCGTGCCATCGGGATCGGCGGACGTTTCCGTGATCGTGCGGCCGAGGTTGTCGTAGGCGTAGTTCGTGGCAAATCCACGCGGGTCGGTGACCCAAAGGAGGTTGCCGTCGGCGTCGTACGAGAAAGTCGTGACGGGCCGAGCGAGCGGGCCGGAGCCATCGGGATCGGCCTGCGTCTCCTTCTTCTTGCGGCCCAGGGCGTCGTATTCGAAGTGGGTGGACCAGGCGGGGTCGCCGGCCGCGATGCCCGACTGGCCGACGACGGCGGGCGTGACGAAAGCGAGATTGCCGCGGGAGTCGTAGCCCCAGGCGGTGGAGGGGCTGGCGAGCGGTCCTGCACCGTCGGGATCGGGGAGCGTCTCGCGGGTCTTGCGGCCGAGCTTGTCGTAGGCCGCAGTGGTGGGGGCACCTGCCTGGTCGATCGTGGCCACGATCCGGCCGCCGCCGTCAACGCGGAGGCGGGTGGACGTGCCATCGGGCAGGAGCGTGGCCACGAGGCGGTTGCGGGTGTCGTAGACGTACCGCGTGATGCGGCCCATGGCGTCGGTCTCGGTGGCCTTGTTGCCGGCGGGATCGTAGGTGACCAGGGTGTAGGTGCCGTCAATGCTTGTGACCCTCACATCGCGCTGCCGCCTGTCGTAGGCCGTGCGGGAAACGCGGCCATCGCCGAGCGTCGTGGAGATCAGGTTGCCAGCGATGTCGTAGGCGAACGTCGAAACGAGGGCCGGCAGGGGGCCCGCGCCGTCGGGGTCGGCGGAGGTTTCGGAAGTCTTGCGGCCCAGAGCGTCAAAGGTGAAGGTGGTGCGGTTGCCGTTGCCGTCGGACTGCCACTGGAGGTTGCCGCGGGAGTCGTAGGCGGCGGTCGTGGTCACGACCGCGCCAGAAGCCAGGGGCGTGGCCTGCGAGAGCACTTGGCCGGCTGCGTTGTAGGTGACGTTCGTGACCACGCCCCGCGGCGAGGTCGTGGACTGCACGAGCCCTCGGCCGCCGGGAAGCGGTATGAAGCGAGTAGTGGCATCGAGCTGCTGCACTGGCCCGACGAAGCCGGGAGCTGACACGTCGTCGATCCGGCTCGTCATGAAGCCCGCGGCGTCGTACGTAAACCGCGTGGCGATGTCGTCGGAGCCGTCGTTGGAGGCATTGAGCCGGGTAAGCCTGTCGATGTCCCGAGGCGTGCCGAGATTCTCCCCCCGGAAGTTGTCTGCCGTTGCGCCAACGCCGAAATAGCGAAGCCCGGCCGTTCCGGCCGTGGTAATCGCTCCGTCGGTCACGGAGAGCACCGGGGCATCGTTCAACGCGACCACCAACGAAGTGCCGCGGACCTCGAACCGCATGCGTCCCGCGAAGGACGGTAATCCGGTCTTCATTCCCACAACGGTCAGGGAATTGTTTACGATTCGATAGATGATGACGCTGGACGTCGCCGCGCCGGCCGGACGCTGCCATTCGGCCAGGTAGTAGGTAGACATGTCGGCTGAAGCGCGGGCGACGAAGCCGGCCGAACGAGTCGCCGTCGCGTCTACCAAGTTGACATCAGCCTCCAGCCGAACGTCCACGCAGGTCAGACCGGTGGCGGTGGCGAGCGACACGGATGCGTCGGATGCCACGATCCGACCCGCCGAGAGAACAAACCGCCCCAACCGCGTCGCCCAGGGCCCGCCGATCAACGACGGGTTGATCGCATTCAACCGCTCGAAGTCGTCCGTGACCAACCCGCCGTAGTTCATGACCGTCTGACGGCCCGTGCGATCGACATACGTCGTGATTTTTCCGGTCCGCTGGTCATGGCTGTAGGTTTCTGGTGCTCCGTAGGCATCCGTTGCGGTGAGTTTTAGGCCGTTCGGAGACCAGGTTGACCGCTCAGACGTGCGATCCGGCTGCAGCACTTCGAGGAGATTGCCTTGCGTGTCGTACGAATACCGCGTGACGTTGCCCCGCTCGTCGATGAACGCCGACCGGCGGCGGAACAGGTCATAGGTGAAACTGTGTCGCAGGCCCTCTGCATCGGTGACGCGGAAGCCGCGTCGGTTCGCGTAGTACTCCCACGACGTCACGAAGCCACTCGGGTCGGTCAGGCTTGCGAGCAGGCCGCGGCGGGCGGCGTCGCCGTGGTAGGCGTACCGGACCACCGGGGCCGGAGCCCCGGCAGCAGGCGCGGGCGCCGTGGCAGTCCAGAGCCGGCCGTCGGTCGTGTATGCAAAGGTCCACGTGCGGCCAGTGAAATCAGACACGGCGGCCACGTGCGGCCGCGTGTCGGCGTTGTAGGTGAATGACAGCCAGCGGGTGGCATCGCGGAGATCGGAGACCCTGGCCAGCCGGCCGGTGCCGGCGACATACTCGATGCGCAGGCCGTTTCCAAACCGGTCACTCTTTGACACGAGCGGGCAAAAGCCACCGACCGCCGCCCCGAACGACGTCGTGTTGCCATCGAAGTCTTTCCAGGTAAATCCGGTCGCCGCTGTTCCCGCAAGCACGCCGAACACTCCGGCCGGATTCACGTAGCCGTCGGGCCCGAGCGTGAACACGAGCCGTGCTCCCGTATCGGTGAACCAGGTGACGGTATTGGTTCCATCGACGTTGAACTCCAGCCGATCGGAATACGTGAACGACCAGCCCTCGCCCATGCCGCGATCGGACCACGCCGCGGGCGTTCCGGCCAGCCCCGAAACCGTGTGGATCGAGTCGTAGCGTCGGCGGAAGGTGAGCGGCGTGCCGAGGTTCGGGATCTCGACGTCGGTTTCCTCGTGGTACACGCCGCCCGTCGCCATGTTGACGGGATCTCCCGCGCTGAGACCGGCATTGAACGTTGCGGGAGTGGCGTTGATTTTCACCGGCGGCGTGAGAACCCGCGACAGCGCTCCGCCGTAGGACACGATCGGGCCCGAGCCCACCGCGCCGTGGATGATGAAGCCGACGGTCTTGCCATCGAGAAACCTCTTGGCCGGATCACTGGTCACGCACGTGAGCGTGTAGCCGACGCCCTTCCACTGCTTCGTCGTGTCGGTGTCGCTGCCGACCGCGAGTTCGGTCTTGGGCACGAGGGCCTTGAATTTCACACCAGCGTAGTCCGCAAGCCCCGGAAGGCCGTTGGTGACGGTGGCAGCGATGCCGTTGCGAATCTCCGCCCGTACGCCGGGCAGCAGCGTGGCGATGCTGGCCACATTTCCGGCATGGATCTCGACAAGGTTCGACAGGCCGCCTGCCGACGCCGCGGCAAGTTGGAAGGCCTTCATGGTCGAGACACTCTCGAAGTTCGTCAGTTCCTCGAGCACGAGTCCCTCGAGAGCCGAGTTCGTGTAGCCCATCAGCAGGTCGCGACTGAGATCGAGTGCGGTCGTGCTCGCGTCGATCGGAAACCCACCCAACACGTTGGCCGGTACGTCGATCCCCATGTCCGCAGGCAGATATGGAAACTGGATCCCGGCCACCGCAGTGGACGAAAGCGCGGCAGCGCCGGTGGCAATGCCGATGGCAACCATCGTGCGATCGGGCACGGCGGAAGTGATGGCGGCCAGCGAGCCCTCGTCGGCGTTGGCCATCGTGAAGTAGTGTGCGATGGCGAGATCGAGAAGACCGCCGACGGCCCGGTCGCGATCGACCGCAATGCCATTCGCCTGGTTCAATTGCTCCGCGTTGGCGATGCCACGCTTGCCGGCCAGCAGCGACTCCGAAAACTGGTTGGCATCCAGGCCGATCGCAATGGACCGGTCGGCGACGCGGACGAACGTCCGGCTGGAGCCTGTACCACCGGCCGGCGTTGCCACGGTGATCGTGAGGGAGAGTTGCGTCGCGGCCGCCACGGACACGGCCGCGCCGGCGACGGCAACACCATCGACGAGCAAGGCCGGGGATGCCGATGAGAGTGAGGCGTTGAGCCGCGGGTCCACGACAATCCGCGAGAGGGAGACCTGGTCCATGTTCAGTGTCGTGGAAAACAGGGGGGCTGCCGGCAGCCCCGCCATCCCCGCCGTCGCGGTGCCGGTCTGCCAGATCGTGCTGTTCGCAGCGGAGAGGAGCACCAGATTGCCGTCGTTCTGGAGCACGAGCCTGGCATTGGGGTTGTTGAACGTATTGCTGGCCCACATCAGCCTTGTACCGTTGATCAGCGACAGGTTGCCATCGGCTTGAACCGTGAACACGCTGCCGGGAAGCATGGTGCTTGCGGGAGTCCACCACCGTGCCGTCGTGCCCTGGTAGAGCACGAGGTTGCCTTCCTGCTGCATGGTGAGCCGGAACTGACCATTCGGCGAGTACAGCGAGTCACCGGACATCATTCGGGAACCAGACGGCAAAACCCCGGTATGGCCGACCGACACACTGACGCGATGCCGGGCGTCAAGCGGAATGTCGGCAGGCCGTGCCGACGCCGAAACGGACAATTGGCTGACCACGTTGTATGGCGGCTGCGTTGGCAGCGCCGGGAACGACTGCTGCCTGATGGGGCCGTCGTAGCCGATGTCGGCGATCGTGAGATCGGGCCGATTCTGTGCGAGCCACGCCGCCACTTTCGCCTCGTAGTATTCGGCGGTGGACTTCGTTCGCCACACGGGGTTGGTGAGATAGTCGGCTTCGAGCGGGCTGAACGGAACGCTCGACAGGACGCCCGGAAGCCCGGGCCGGAAATCACGCGTCTTCCACGATGCGTCGATCGGTACCCACGACTGCTGCCCCGTAGCGGGCACCGACACATCGGCCTCGAGCCAGGTGTGCCGAAATTGGGTGATGAGGTTTTGATTCGGCAGGAGACCCGCCTTCAGGAGGATCGTTGCGGCAGCCATCAGGTCGCGGGTGCCCACGTAGTCGATGAGTTGTTGCGGAGTTGCCTCCACCACGCCTGTGACGTAGCGCGTGGTCACGCCGGCGGCACCGTAGAGCGCGGCCAGCAGCGAATTGGTATCCCAGGCGTTGCCGGCCTTCGTTTGCAGGGTGGCCAGCGGGCCTTTCATGGCGCCTGCATAGGGCTGGAACACGATCGTATTGGTCACGTATTCCAGCATCTTCAGCGGCAGGTAGTAGAGCCGGGCCGCGAGGTCCGCGACGCTCTCGGCCGTCTCCGGCCGGTTCGGGACGACGTCCACGTCTATCGCCTTACCCTTGATCGCGGCAAGGCTGGTGAGTGGATCGTCCGTGAGCAGCGGATTGCCATGGACGAGAAGTGTTCCCAGCCGGGGCAAACTCGCCACGGCAGAAGGGATCGCAGACAGGCCGTTGTATCGGACATCGAGCCGGGTCAGGCCGGGCAAAGAAGGGAGTGTGGCAAGGACCGCATCGGTGAGGTCGACGTCCTGGATCGACAAGGCTGTGAGGTCCGCCAGGCCCGCCAGCGGGGCGAGGGAGGAGAGACGCTGCGGGGTGCCGGCAAAGTCGTCCGGAATCAGTTCGAGGGACGTGAGCGCCGACAGGCTGCCGATTCCCGTCAGGTCGCCCACCAGCAGACCGTTGACCGTGAGCGAGGTCAGCGGCGGCGATTGGCCGAGAAGCGCAGGCGTCAGCCAGGCGTTTGGGTCGATCCCCAAAGACTCACGCACCGCAGCGGCCAGGTCGGGGTCATGAAACATGACGCCCTGCACACTACCGCCGGCCACACTGACGTGGCTCTGGAGGGTGCCACGCACGTCCAGCAGCCCGGCTGATATGACCGTGCCGCCCGTGTACGTGCTGACGGCGGCGCCCAGGGTGACGGCTGCGGATCCCGTCTTCGTGATGCCCCCGGCTCCGGTGATCGGTGTGTCGAACCGAGCGGCCGCGGTGGCCGCAAACATTGTGCCGGGCGAAGCTGTCATGAAGCTACCGCCGATCACGGCATAGCCTGGCCCGCGAAACTCGACGGCCGCTGCGCCAACCGCACCGGAAATCGTGACGGTGCCCCCCGTGGGGCCTGCGAATACGGCGGTGTCGCCAACAACGCTATTCCAGCTCACATGGCCGCCGACGCCGCCGTTCAACGCGGGGTTGAACCAGACCGCGGCCCCCGCCTCCGTCCAGATTCCCGAGCCTCCCAGGCCGGCTCCGGTCGCGATGAAGTTGTTCGTGGCAATCTGGTCGGGATCCCAGTAGAGGGTGGCAAGCATCTGCCGGGGCTCCAACCGCTCGAGGCGGGCAGCCTTGCCTTCGCGGGCAGGATGCCGCCGCACGCGGAGTTTTTCGGCAAGACCACGACGATACCGGCGGCGATGGCCAGTCATGAGACTCTCCAGGTGGGCAGTAGTTTTCGGCTGCGAGGAACGCGGCGGGATCGGGGGCAGGCGGGCGGCGGGCGGGAACCTCGTTGGCTACCGATGGCATCGATCGTCGAGCGACAATGCGCGCCGGTGCGGAGGTACTTGGGGGCGGGAGATTAACCACCTACACGAGGCGGTTGCAAGTGCATTGGACCGGGCCATCAAGTTCCGGTGACCGCGACTCTCGTGAATGCCGATGTGGTAGCAACCACGTCCCGGAGCCACCGCGTGGATAGCCGCCATGACGAAGCTCTTGGCAAGACGTCAGGCTGTCGTGTTGCCTGCGGAGGCGGCCATGTGTCACGCTGTCCGCATGCCTTCCGCCGCTGCCGTCACCGGTCCGACCGTCGCAGCCGAGCCGCCTCTCGCCCCCGGCGGCCACGTCGAGCTCGCCATCCTCGGCGCGGGCTTCGCCGGCCTGTGCATGGCGATCAAGCTCCAGGCCGCCGGCCGCCACGACTTCGTGATCTTCGAGAAGGCCGCGCGGCTCGGCGGCACCTGGCGCGACAACACCTACCCCGGCTGCGCCTGCGACGTGCCGGCCCACCTCTATTCCTATTCGTTCGCCCAGAACCCGCGCTGGTCGCGGACCTACGCGCCGCAGCCAGAGATCCTCGCCTACCTGGACAGCGTCGCCACGCGGCACGGTCTGCACCGCCGCATCGCCTTCGAGACGCCGATCACGGAGCTCGTCTGGGATGAGGCGGCGCGGCACTGGCGGCTGACGGCCGCCGACGGCCGCTCCTTCACCGCCCGCGTCGTGGTCTCGGCCGTGGGCGCGCTCCACGTGCCGGCCGTGCCCGACCTGCCCGGCCTGGAGCGGTTCGCGGGCCCGGCGTTCCACTCGGCCCGCTGGCGGCACGACGTGGACCTCGCGGGGCGACGCGTGGCCGTGATCGGCACCGGCGCCAGCGCCGTGCAGTTCATCCCCGAGATCGCGCCGCATGTGGAACGGTTGACTGTTTACCAGCGGACGCCCCCGTGGGTGCTGCCGCGGCGCGATCGGCCCGTGCCCGCCGCGATCGGCGGGCTGTTTTCGTGGATCCCCGGGCTGCTGCGCGGCTGGCGGGCGGTGCAGTATTGGCGGCGCGAGGCGATCGCCCTCGGCCTCGCCTACAAGCCCAAGCTGATGGGCCGCGGGCAGAAGCAGTCGGCCCGGTTCAAGGAGCGGGTGATCGCCGACCCGGACCTGCGGCTCAAGCTCAATCCGTTCTACACGCTCGGCTGCAAGCGGATGCTGCTCTCGGACGACTTCTATGCCACCATGACGCGGCCCCATGTCGAGCTGGTCACGACGCCGATCACGGAGGTGCGGCCGCATGCGCTCGTCACGGCCGACGGCGTCGAGCGGCCCTGCGACGTGCTGATCTTCGGCACCGGCTTCAAGACCTTCGATGCGTCTGCGGGTCTGCGGGTGCAGGGCCGCGGCGGGCGGTCGCTGGCCGACGACTGGCGGGGCGGCCCGGAGGCTTTCCGCGGGGTGGCCGTGCATGGCTACCCGAACCACTTCCTGCTCGTCGGCCCCAACAGCGGCCTCGGCCACAACTCGATCGTGTTCATGATCGAGGCCCAGGTGCGGTACGTGCTCCAGTGCCTGCGGTGGCTCGACGAGCGGCGGCTGGATGTGGTCGAGGTGCGGGCCGACGTGCAGCGGGCCTACAACGAGGCGCTCCAGCAGCGGTTCGAGCGGACCGTGTGGCGGAGCCGGCCGGGCAGCGCCTGGCAGTTGCCGTGCTCGAGTTGGTACGCCCCGGGCGACGGCCGGAACACGGCCCTCTGGCCGGGCCTCTCCGCCGGCTACTGGCTCGCGATGCGCCGCGCGGCGATCGCGGACTACACGCCGGCGGCCTGACGCCGCGGCGGCATGATGCGGAAGCACAACGCCAACAGCGCGGGCACGAGCACGAGCGTGACCAGCGTGGCGAACAGCAGCCCGCCCAGGAGGACGGCGCCGAGGCCCCGGTACAGCTCGCTGCCGGCGCCGGGAAAGAGCACCAGCGGCAGCAGGCCGAGCACCGTGGTGAGCGTGGTCATGAAGATCGGCCGGAGGCGGCTGCGAACCGCCTCGAGCACGGCCTCGACGGGGGCCATGCCGTGGTCACGCACCAGTTGCAGTGCCCGCTCGACGATCAGGATCGGATTGTTGACGACCGTGCCGATGAGGATCACGAAGCCCAGCATGGTGAGCACGTCGAGCGGCTGGAAGATGCCAAACGGCTTGCCCAGGACGTTGAGCGTCGCCAGGCCGACGAGTCCGCCAGCGGCTCCGAGCGGCACGGAGGCGATGATCACCGCCGGATAGAACCACGACTCGAAGAGCGCGGCCATCAGCAGGTAGGTGATCAGGCCCGCGAGGACGAGGTTGAACCACAGCGCCCGCCAGGTGGCCCGCAGCTTGTCGGCCGTGCCGCCGAGGGTGATCGCGTAGCCACCGTCGAGTGCGCCCGACTCCACCAGCGGCGCGACCACCATCTGCTGAATCCGTTCCTGGGCTTCCTCCAGCGGCATCCGCGGCGGCGGTGACACCTGCACCGTGATCGCCCGCTGCCGCTCGCGATGGAGAATTTGCTCGGGGCCGCTGGAAAACTCCCGCACCTCCGCCACGCTTTCCAGCGGCACGAGCTGCCCGCCCGGAGTCACGACCGGCAGGGAGCGGAGGTCCTGGGTGCGGCGCACGAATCGGTCCTCGCCCTTGATCACGAGGTCGATGCGGTCACTGTCGAGGAAGTAGTCGGTCGCATAGCCGCCATCGACGAGGCAATCGACCATGTAGCCGAGCTGGCGGGCGTCGAGCCGCATGTCGGCGGCCTGTTCGAGCCGGGGCACGAGCTGCACCTCGGGGCTCGACAGGTCGAGCGAAGGCTTGGGCAGGTTCTGGCTGCCCGGCGTCGCCTCGGCCAGCCGTCCCATCACCTGCAGGCCGAGCTGGACGAGCTTGCCCAGGTCGGGCCCGGTGATCTCCACGTCCACGGTGCGGCCGGCGCCGATGCCGCTCTCGAACAGGCTCGACTGCTTGGCGATGGCGAACGTGCCCGGGAGCCCGGTGGCGGCCCGCTTCACGAGCGGCACCAGCCGCGCCGCCTGCGTGGGATCGAGCGCCCGGACGCCGATGAACACGCTCTTGCCCCGCGCGGTGAAGAACAGGTCGCCGAGAATCGGGGCGTCGAGGGCCGCGGCTTCCGGCGTGCCAGGATCGACGTCCCAGTAGGGCAGCAGCCGATCCTCGACCAGGTCGCCCATGCGCAGCAGCTCGTCGAGGTTGTAGCCGGGGGGTGGCAGGAGGATGCCGAACACCAGGTTGCGGTTGCCGTCGGGCAGGTACTCGACCTTGGGGAGCAGGGCCCACGCGGCTGCGGTCGCCAGGGCCACGATCGCCGTCGCCGCCCCGAGCTGCCGGGCCGGGGTCGCGAGCAGGAAGCGGTCGATGCCGAGCACCGTGGCGGTAAAGCCGCGGCCGAGGCGGACGGAGAGGGGAGGGGCCGCCGTCGGATCGGGCCGCCGGGCACTCCGCAGCAGCAGGTCCGCGGCCATGGGGACGACGAGCACCGACACCACCAGCGACAGGAAGACGGCGGCGCTGATCGCCAGGGCGATGTCGCCGAACAACTGCCCCGCCTCCTCGCGGACGAAGAGCACGGGCAGGAAGACGGCCACCGTCGTGAGCGTGCTGGCCAGCACCGCGCCCCACACTTCGCCGCTGCCCCGGATGGCTGCCGTGCGGGCGTCTTCGCCGGCCGTCCAGCGGGTGTAGATGTTCTCCAGCACGACCACCGCGTTGTCCACGAGCATGCCCACCGCGAACGCCATGCCGGCCAGGCTGATCACGTTGAGCGTCCGGCGGGCGGCCGCGAGCACCAGGAATGTGCCCACAACGCTGATCGGGATCGCCAGGGCGACGATCAGCGTCGAGCGGACGTTGCGCAGGAAGACCAGCAGCGTGATCACCGTCAGCAGGCCGCCGACGACGATGTTGTCACGGACGAGGCTGATGGCCGAGTCGATGTAGGTCGTCTCGTCGTAGACGAGCTCGAGCGCCAGGCCGCGGGCCCGGAGACCGCGGTCGATGTCGGCCGTGACCGCCCGCACGCCGCGCATCATCTCGAGCACGTTCGCCCCTTGCTCGCGGGCGATGCGAATGCCGATGTTGCTCGTGCCGAACCGGCGCAGGAGCCCGTCGGGCTTCTTCTTGCCGAGTCGGACCTGGGCGACGTCGCGGACGTAGACCGGCTTGCCGTCGCGACGCGTGATGATCACGCCCTCGACCTGCGCGGGGGAGCGAAATTGGCCCAGCGTGCGGATCACGTACCGGCGTTTTCCTTCCCACACGTCGCCCCCGGATGTGTCCTGGTTTTGGTTGACGAGCGCCACGCGGAGGTCCTCGATCGTCAGCCCGCGGGCGGCCAGCCGCTGGGGATCGATGATGACCTGCAACTCGTCGGCCCTGCCGCCCACCAGGTCGGCGGTCGCCACGCCCTCGATCCGCTCGAGGCGGGCTTCGACCTCGTCCTCGGCCATGCGGCGCATCGACTCGACCTCCTGTTCCTGCGGACAGAAGGGGGCAAGTTCCGGATGCGCGGCGACGAGCCGCCGCATGCGGTAGAGGGCCAGGTTCGGGGATCGGGCCCGCAGCACCCGGTTGAGGTCGTCGGCCAACGCCGGATGCAGCCGCTTGGCCTCGGCCAGGCGGTCCGGGTCGGGCGGTGCCTGGCCGAGGATCAGCCAGGCGGCGGGACGGTCATTCACGTTGGCGGTCTTGATCACCGGCCGGTCCGCGTCGATCGGCCAGTCGCGCACCTGTTGCACCCGCGTGTTCACCTTCACCAGGGCCTGCGACATTTCGGTGCCCACGGCGAACTCGAGCGTGATCGAGCCGGCGGAGTCGGCGCTCTCGCTGGACAGTTTGACGAGCCCTTCCACGCTCCGCAGCTGCTCCTCCAGGGGCTGGACCAGTTCCCGCTCCACCTCCTGCGGGCTGGCGCCGCGCCAGCGGGATTCCACGGTGATCGTGGGAATCTCCACCTCCGGGGTGAGTTGCACCGGCATGGAGACCAGGGCGAGGCTGCCGAACAGGACCAGGAGCAAGACGCCGACGGCGACTTTCACCGGGTTGGCGACGCAGGCCGCGATCAGGTTCATGGGCGTTCCTGCCGTGCCGGGCGGTCAGTTTCGCGGCGGCTCGAACGCCACTGCCATCCCGGGCCGCAGGCGTTCGTTGCCGCGGACCACCACGAGGCGGCCTGGGGCGAGGTCGCTGCGCACCACGACGTTGCCGCCGACGGCGGCGCCGAGTTCGACCGGCACGGCGCGCACCGTGCCGGTCGAACTCGGCGCCGCGGGGTTCTGTCCATCGACCACGAAGACCAGCGGCGCGGAACCACCCAGCACGAGTGCGTCCTTCGGCACGACCGTCACGCTTTCCGATCGGCCGACAGGCAGCCAGGCGCGGGCCAGCATGCCGCCACGCAGCACCGGCGCGCCATCGACGACGGTGTTCTCCAGCGTGATCTGCACGGGAAAGCTGCGGCTCAGCACGTCGGCCTGGGGCACGATCCGCGCGACGCGGCCGATCCACGTGTGGTGCGGGGCGGCGTCGAACTCGAGCCGCACGTCCACGCCGGCCTCGAGGCCGCCCACGGAGATCTCCGGCACGCGGACCTCCACCTCCACGGCGTCGAGCTCGGCAATCCGGGCCACGAGTCCGCCGCGGGCGATCCACTGGCCTTTCTCGGTGAACCGTTCGATCACCCAGCCATCGAACGGTGCCCGGATCGTGTGCTTGGCCAGCTGGTCGTCGATTCGCTCGACGGCCGCCTCCTGCACGGCGGCGGCCGCCGCGGCCTGGGCCACCTGCTCGGCCCGCGGTCCGGCCTCGACGAGGGCCAAGGCCGCCCGGCTGCCGCGGAGCTGGGCCTCGATCTGCTGGAGTTCGGTTTGTGCGTCCTGCAGTTCGTCGACGGTGCTCGTGCCCCGTTCGGCGAGTCGGCCGAGCCTGGTGAGCCGGCTGCGGGCGTAGGCGAGCCGGGCCTCGAAGCCCGCCACCATTGCCCGCGACTGCTCGATCTCTTCCGGGCGTGAGCCGGCCCGCAATTCGGCCAGCACCTGTCGCAGCCGTTGCAGCTCCGCGACAGCCCCTTCACGCTCGATTTCCAGCAGCCCGCGCAGGAGCTCGGCCAGGGGTTGGCCAGCGGTCACGCGCTGCCCATCGACGATCGGCAGCTCGATGATTCGGCCGTCTACAGCGCTGCCCACGTCACTGACTCGGGCCGGCATGACGGTGCCGACGAAAGACTGCCCGGCGGCCTGCTCGGCCATCGTGACCCGGGCCACGACGACCGGCACGGCGGCCTGGTCTGGAGCGGCCCAAATAGCGGTCGCCCAGGCAGCGATAACGCACGCCGCCAGCCCCTGCCGAGGGCGGGGAAGCCGGGAACGACTGCGGCACGGAACGGTCGGCATGGTGGGCTTGATGGGGCGAAAGGTGGGCCGAACATCCCCGTTATATCCTCGATCCTGGCCGGAAAGACCGGTTTTTTCGCCTCTTTTTTCGGCCGCTTGACGGTGCCGAAGCCTTCCGTTAATTTTCCACACAGATGCGGCCGATCCCAGTTCCTCGGGGATCGGTTCCCGCTTCGCCGCTCGTGGCTCCATCGAGTCGGCTGGCCTCGCCCGTAAGGTGGCGGTGTCGGCAGGCTTGCCGGGAGTCGTGGGTCGAGGCCCGGTCCGGATGACCGCAATGTGGTCGCCGGGGCGAACCTCTGTCCATGACAGTCACGAGCCGCCGGTGTGCCGTGCACGGATGTGCGCGTCGCTTCGTCGGCTCGTTTTGTTCTTTGACAATTTGGTCGTGGTAATTGGCATCTTGAAAGAATGCCGAAGGGGAGCCGTCTCAAGCGGCTCTCTGGAAGCGTTCTCCCAAGGCTCAAGAGTCTTGCCGTGCGGCTTGTCCGTAGGGCAGGGCTCCTGAAAAGAGCGAGAATCGTTATGCCGGGCCGAGCCTTCTGTTTTTGCAGAAGGCAATTCGATGGTCCGGCAGTAGTGCATCCGATATCGGGCTCGTTCGCGAGCACTTGATTCGGGTGGTCAAGCTACAAAGGGCGCATGGGGGATGACTAGGCATCAAGAGGCTTTGAAGGGCGCGGAAGACTGCGATAAGCCCGGGGTAACCGTCAAACAGGTGATGATCCCGGGATGCCCGAACAGACTGCATCTGAATTCATAGGCTGCAGTAGCTAACGCGGAGAACTGAAACATCTCAGTACCCGCAGGAATAGAAAGAAAAATCGATTTCCTCAGTAGCGGCGAGCGAAAGGGAAACAGCCCAAACCGAGGTGGTTTCCACCTCGGGGTTGTAGGGCCCTCCACCGGAGTTACCAAACAATTGACTAGCGGAACGATCTGGAAAGGTCGTCCACAGAGGGTGACAGGCCCGTACGCGAAAGTCAGTTGTCTCTGGAGGGTACCCTGAGTAGGTCGAGTCACGTGGAACCTCGACTGAATCTACGGGGACCATCCCGTAAGGCTAAATACTCCTTGATGACCGATAGTGAACTAGTAGCGCGAGCGAAAGTTGAGAAGAACCCCTGCTAGGGGAGGAATGTGAACCTGAAACCATGTGCCTACAAGCGGTCGGAGCGCTATGGCGGGTAACCGCAATGCGTGACGGCGTGCCTTTTGCATAATGATCCGGCGAGTTACCGTCAGCGGCTCGGTTAAGGCTCTCAGGGCCGTAGCCAAAGGGAAACCGAGTCTGAATAGGGCGACAAATTGGTCGCTGGTGGTAGACGCGAAACTGCACGAACTACCCATGAGCAGGTTGAACCGCGGGTCAAACCGCGTGGAGGACCGAACCCACTTGGGTTGAAAACCGAGGGGATGACTTGTGGGGAGGAGTGAAAGTCTAATCAAGCGCAGAGATAGCTCGTTCTCTCCGAAATAGCTTTAGGGCTAGCCTCGGACCATTGCACGACGGGGGTAGAGAGACTGAATCGGAGGAGGGCCATACCCTGGTACCTCCCTGAACCAAACTCCGAATACCGTTGTGTTTACTCCGGGAGTCAGTCCGCGAGGGATAAGCTTCGCGGTCAAAAGGGAAACAACCCAGACCACCTGCTAAGGTCCCCAAGTAGAACTCAGTCACTAAGGAAGTGGAGTTGCTAAGACAGCCAGGATGTTGGCTTAGAAGCAGCCATCATTTAAAAAGTGCGTAACAGCTTACTGGTCGAGCAATTCCGCGCCGATAATGAACGGGAGTAAGTTCTACACCGAAGCAGTGGAATTCACGCAAGTGAATTGGTAGGAGAGCGCTGTACGTCAGATACAAGTCGCACCGTAAGGAGCGATGTCGGGGCGTACAGGTGATTATGCCGGAATGAGTAACGATTAAGCAGGTGAGAATCCTGCTCGCCGAAAGCCTAAGGTTTCCTGGGGAAGGTAAATCCGCCCAGGGTTAGCCGGTACCTTAGTCGAGGCCGAAAGGCGTAGACGATGGATAGCAGGTCAACATTCCTGCGCCACATGCTGGACCGATGGAGGGACGGCGTCTGGAAGGTGAGGGGACGGATAGAAATGTCCCTCGCCGGTGTGGAAGGTAGCTGTAGGTAAATCCGCAGCGACATCCGGAAGCATCGGACAAAGACGCTTATGTTTCGATAGTCATCCGAAGGACGTCCAAGAAAAGCTTCTAGGGTTGAAGGCATGTGACCGTACTAAAACTGACACAGGTAGGCGGGACGAGAAGTCCTAGGCGCTCGGGAGAACACTGGTTAAGGAACTCTGCAAAATGGCCCCGTAAGTTCGCGATAAGGGGTACCCTCCGTTGTTAATAGCTGTGGGGGGTCACAGTAAATCGGCATCAGCAACTGTTTATCAAAAACACAGGACTCTGCTAACTCGCAAGAGGATGTATAGAGTCTGACGCCTGCCCGGTGTTGGTAGGTTAAGGAAGAGGGTTAGTCGAAAGGCGAAGCCCGCGACCGAAGCCCCAATAAACGGCGGCCGTAACTATGACGGTCCTAAGGTAGCGAAGTTCCTTGTCGGGTAAGTTCCGACCTGCATGAATGGCGTAATGACTGATGCACTGTCTCAACCAGTGACCCGGTGAAATTGTAGCCGTGGTGAAGATGCCACGTACCCGCAGTGTGACGGAAAGACCCCGTGAACCTTCACTGTAGGCTGATATTGGTCTCGGACGTGTTCTGTGTAGGATAGGTGGGAGGCTTCGAAGTGGTGGCGCTAGCCATCATGGAGCCAACGTTGAAATACCACCCTGGATTCGTTTGAGTTCTAACTCTGATTCCCGTGAATCCGGGCAGAGGACAGTTTCAGTTGGGCAGTTTGACTGGGGCGGTCTCCTCCAAAAGAGTAACGGAGGAGTTCAAAGGTACCCTCAGCCTGGTTGGCAATCAGGCATCGAGCGTAAAGGTAGAAGGGTGCTTGACTGCGAGACCCATAAGTCGAGCAGATACGAAAGTAGGACTTAGTGATCCGGCGGTGCTGGATGGAAAGGCCGTCGCTCATCAGATAAAAGGTACTCCGGGGATAACAGGCTTATCGCTTCCGAGCGTCCATAGCGGCGAAGCGGTTTGGCACCTCGATGTCGGCTCATCACATCCTGGGGGTGGAGAAGCTCCCAAGGGTTTGGCTGTTCGCCAATGAAAGTGGTACGTGAGCTGGGTTCAGACCGTCGTGAGACAGGTCGGTCCCTATCTGCTGTGGGCGTACGAAACTTGAGGGGATTCTTCTTTAGTACGAGAGGATTTGGAAGGACGTTCCTCTGGTGTCCCAGTTGTCGCGCTAGCGGCACGGCTGGATAGCTATGAACGGAACGGATAAACGCTGAAAGCATATAAGCGTGAAGCCCGCCCCAAGATGAGGTTTCGTAGGGTTTAACCCGAAAGTCCCCTGGAAGACGACCAGGTTGATAGGCCGGACGTGTACGTGCAGCGATGCACTCAGCTTACCGGTACTAACGGACGAATGCTTGACCACTCGTATCCAGTGCTTGCACGGGCGATTGCCCGGAAAGCATGACGATCTGGGCGCCTTCTCACGAAGGCATGCCGATTACCACGACCAACGCTGCGAAAGCGGCGATTAACATTTTCCGGTGAACATATCTGGAAGGTCACACCCGTTCCCATCCCGAACACGGTAGTTAAGCTTCCAGAGCCGATGGTAGTGCCAAAAGTGCGAGAGTAGGTATTGCCGGAATCTTTCAAGAGCTGCCCGCACGGCCGCAAGGTCGTGCGGGCAGTTTTTTTTGCGCAGCCTCTGCAGGGAGGGGGTGCCCCCGCCATGTCTCCGGACGTTCGCGTCGGCCCTCCGGGGCCTCCGCTCACTGCATGTCCGCTGCGCTCCGGCATCCATGCCTCCGCTTGCTCCCATAGCCCGGCGACATGGCAGGGGCACCCCCTCCCGGAAATCACGGTTTGATTGGGCTTCGCTGGCCACCTACGCCGGCTCGAGGGCACGGGCAGCCCCGAGCGGGTCACTCTGCCGGGGCACCGTGGGCCCCATATTCAATATTCAAGGCTGTCGAGCATCTGGCGGACGAGTTCCAGGGGCAGGCCGACGACGTTCGATTCGCTGCCCGCGACCAGCCGTAGCGGCAGCCGCTCGTCCTGATAGCCGCAGGCGCCGGCCTTGCCCTCCCACAGGCCGCTCGCCAGGTACCACTCGAGGAACTCGTCGGTGAGCGGATCCATGGCCAGGAGGCTTTCGCAGTGGGCGAAAGCCGGCTCGCCGCCGGGCCGCCGCCACAGGCACACGCCCGTGACGACGCGGTGCTCGCGCCCCGAAAGCGCCATCAGCATCCGGCGGGCGTCGAGGCGGTCGGTCGGCTTGCCGAGCATGGACCCGTCCACCTCGGAGAGCGTGTCGCAGGCCAGGATCGTGCCCGTGATCCCGGCGGCCGCCACGGCGGCGGCCTTGGCAGCGGCCAGACGCCGGACGTAGGCGGCGAGTGATTCAGAGGGGCTCCGCGGCGGGGCGTCGGCTTCGGCGGCTTCCGGCGGCTCGACGACGGTGACGTGCCAGCCTTCCCGGCGGGCGAGTTCCAGCCGGCGCGGCGAACGGCTTGCAAGCACGATCGACCGAGGCGACGCTGCATCCATGAGCGACATGTCCGAAGGTATCGAGATCATCTTCGAGGACGATCACGTGATCGGGCTGGTGAAGCCGGCCGGGCTGCCCACGGCGAATGCCCCCAGGGGCGCCGCGAGCGTCTATGGGTGGCTCCGCCGCCGGCTGGGGCCGGCGGCCTTCGTGGGCATTGTAAGCCGACTGGACGCTCCGGTTTCGGGAGTTCTGGTCGTGGCCAAGACGCCGGCTGCGGCGGCGGATCTGGCCGGTCAATTCCGGGATCGGTCGGTGCTCAAGGAATACGTGGCGGTGGTCGCGGGGAGGTTTCCGGGGCCGCTCGGACAATGGGTGGACTGGCACGATCTGATCGCCCGTAAGGCGAACGAGCAGCGTTCGACCATCCGGCTTGCGGTTGCCGGCGGCGGTGGGCCGGACGCTGCCGATGACGACGAGAGCGATTCGGCCGAGTTCGCCGCCCGGCCGGCCCACGTCCGGGCCCGCGTCGTCTGCCGCGCCGGCGAGGTTTCGCTGGTCGAACTCGAGCCATCGACCGGGAGGCGGCACCAGCTGCGGCTGCAGTTGGCCGCGCGCGGATGCCCGATTGTCGGGGACCGACTGTACGGCTCCCGCCTGCCGCACCCTCAGGGGATCGCCCTGCACGCCCGCAGCCTGCGGCTCGATCATCCCGTGAGCGGTGCCCCGGTGCTGTTGGCGGCCGACTGGCCGGCGATTTGGAAGACGCGATTCCCGTCGCTGGCTCGCCCGGCCCGCTGACCGCCGCCCGTGCCGATGCGGTTGGTACACTCGGCTCCTTCCGCTTCGACGCTGCCCAATCGGCGTTTCCATGTCGTCATCGGCTCCCGATCCTTCGACCGCCCCGCCCACGGCCCGCTTCCGCGAGACGGCGCTGGCCAGCGGCCTGGTGCAGCCCGGGCAGGTGGAGGCGGCCGAGCGGGAAGTTCGGCTCGTCCTCGACGAGGCCGCGGCGGAGCCCGGCGTGTGGGATCAGTCACTGGCCGACAAACTGGTCGCCCAGGGAGTGCTGACGAAGTTCCAAGCCCGCGAGATGCTTGCGGGCCGGCGCCGGTTCCGGCTCGGGCAATACACCGTGCTCGACGAGCTCGGTCGTGGTGGCATGGGGCAGGTGTTTCGGGCCGAGCATGCGATGATGGGCCGCGAGGTGGCCCTCAAGGTGCTGCCCCGCGCGAAGTCGACCCCGGAATACGAGGCCGCCTTCCAACGCGAAATCCGCGTCCTTGCCCGACTCGACCACGAGCATCTCGTCCGGGCGCTCGACGCGGGGCACGACGCCAAGGTGTATTACCTCGTCACCGAGCTCGTGCCGGGCCTCGACCTGCGGCGGCAGGTGCTCAAATACGGTCCGCTCGACGAACTGGCGGCCGCGTCGGTGATCAACCAGGCGGCCCAGGGCCTGGCCTATGCCCATGAGCAGGGACTGGTGCACCGCGACGTGAAGCCGGGCAACCTGCTGGTGACGCAGGACGGCCGGGTGAAGGTGCTCGACCTGGGGCTCGCCGGCTCGATGCTGGACGCCGAGAGCACGAGCACAGGCCGGGTCGTCGGCACCATGGACTACATGGCGCCCGAGCAGATTCGCTCTCCCGACACGGTCGGGCCCGCGGCCGACGTCTACGGCCTCGGCTGCACGCTCTACTTCACGCTCACCGGGCAGGTTCCGTTTCCGGGCGGCACCCGCAAGGAGAAGGCGCAGCGGCAGCTCATGGAACTCCCGACCCCGCTGGCGCAGCTCGCCCCCCACATCGACGCCGAATTGCGGCGAGTGGTCGAGGACATGATGCAAAAATCACCTGCCGAGCGGATCGGCACGGCCCAGGAAGTGGTGCAACGCCTGCGGCCGTGGACGCCGCGATCGGCCGTGCCGATGCCCCGCACTCCCGTCTCGGCCGGCGAGCGCCGGCCCGCGGCCGTGGCCCGCCCGCTTCCGCCCCCGCTGCCCGCCGTAGCCCCCTGGCGGGGCGAGTCCTCGGCCGTCGATTCCATTTCGGGACCTTCCGGCCAGGCCGGCGCAGGGACGGTGGTCGGCGGCTGGCCGACCGTGGTCGAGCCGCATGGCAACGATTTCAAATCACTGGCGGGTTTCGCGAACGGCCGCGGTGCGTCGCCGGCCGGTCGCAGGGCCGCCGGTTCGATGCCGGCGCTGGTTGCCACGGCCGGCAGCCGCCGCAGGCGCATGGCTTGGGCGCGTGCCATGGCGATCGCCGCTGCGGCCGGCGTCGTCGTTGGATGGGGGCTCGCCATCAATGGGGAGCCGTTGGCCGGCCTGTCGCCGTGGGCGGTGGGCTGGCTCGCGTTTTTCATCCTCGGCGGCGTGCAGGCGGCGGCGCTCGCCGCGGGGGGGACGCGGCGGTGACCTGCGTCGGCCCCGCACGCGGCGCCCGCGCGTTGACACCGGACCGGCCGCATCCTACGAAAGAGGACGACGGTGGCCCTGTTTTGCGGGGCGTGTGGCTCCGGACGGGTAGCTCAGTTGGTAGAGCAACGGACTGAAAATCCGTGTGTCGCCGGTTCGATTCCGGCCCCGTCCACTGGATCGTAAGAGCAAGCTGAGAACGGCTTTCCGTTCACCGATTCGACGTCGAATCGTGCGGCTTCCGACAGGAAGAAATCCGGTAACTACCGGATTCGACCCCGAAGGAGGACCGTGCGATGTCGAAGCGTAAGCCGTCACTGAGGCTCCATAAGCCGTCGAACCAGGCCGTGGTGACGTTGAACGGCCGGGATCACTATCTCGGCCCCTGGGGCTCCAGGCGGGCCCAGGTTGAGTATGAGCGGCTGGTCGGCGAGTGGACCGCCAACGGCGGGATGCCGAAGGCGGCCGAGCAAGCCGTCACGGTCGCCGAGTTGGTGCTCGCGTACCGGAAGTTCGCGTCCACGTACTACGCGCCTCCGAGCCGGGAGGCGGCGCAGATTCGCCTCGCGATGCGGCCGCTGGTCGAGAAATACGGCCACACGTTCGCTCGGGATTTCGGGCCGCTGGCGTTGAAGGCCGTGCGGCAGACATGGATCGAGGCGGGCCTCGCCCGGAAATACATCAACCAGCGGGTCGGCCGCATCGTGCGGGCCTGGGGCTGGGCCGTCGAGAATGAGCTGCTGCCGGCCGGTAACTGGCAGGCGTTGCTCGCGGTGAAGGGGCTCCAGGCGGGGCGATCCGGGGCCAAGGAAACGCCGCCGGTGAAGCCGGTGAGTGATGCGGTGTTCGAGGCCACGCTCGCGGAGATCGGCTCGCCCCAGGTCCGGGCCATGCTCCAGTTGATCCGGCTGACGGGAGCCCGCCCCGGCGAGGTTTGCATCATGCGAACAGGCGATATCGACCGCACCGCGAGCCCGTGGAAGTACGTGCCGCAGTCGCACAAGACCGCCTACCACGGCCACGAGCGGGTGATTTACATCGGCCCCCGGGCGCAGACCGTGCTCGCCGATTGGCTGCGGGCCGACCCGGAAGCGTTCCTGTTTCAACCTCGCGAAGCGGCGGCGGCGGTCCGCGAGGCGGCCCAGGTTGCCGAGCGGTCGGATGCCGACCGGTCCCGCGCCGCTCGAAACAAGCGGGCCGCCGACGCCCGGAAGCGGGGCGGGAGGGCCCAGAATCGCCGTCTGCCGGGCGAGCGATACACTCCCGGCCGCCTGGGCCATGCCGTCGGCCGCGCCTGCCAGCGGGCCGAGATCGAGCACTGGCACCCGCACCAACTGCGGCACGCTGCCGCGACGGAGTTGCGGCGTGAGATTGGCATCGAGGCGGCTCGGGTCGTGCTCGGCCATCGGTCGCCGGTGATGACGGAGGTGTATGCGGAGGTGGATCGCGGGAAAGCCGCCGCCGCGATGGCGAAGTTCGGATGAAAAAATCTGGATGGGTCTTGCATGGCTTGCTACATTCGGCAGGAGCTGGCAAGCAAGTCGACCAGTGAATCTCGGACACGTGGCGGCAGATGCCCAACCCGTGAAGCCGAGCGTTTCCGCAAAGTGGTTCGAAAACCCTAGACGCAGACACGCAGTTTTTTGCACCGTGTTCCCGCCCGGCAGGGCCTTGTGACTTGCAACCGATAGCCCGGTTGTCTTTCGCCCTGCCGCGCCTGCGCTCCGCTTGAATCACGGCGATCGCCGCGCGCGGCTCCATTCGCAAAGGAGCCCGTCATGTCGATTGATCCCCTGTCCGATCAGCTGCTGACTCTGCCGCAAGCCGCGGCGTTGTTTCCTCGCCGCCGCGCCGGCTCGAAGGTTTCAACCTCGACGCTGTGGCGCTGGTATTCCCGCGGTTCGCGTGGTGTTCGCCTGGAGGTCGCCCGCGTCGGCGGGCAGGTCTACACGACCAGGGATGCGATCCGCGATTTCATCACGGCCCGTAGTGTCGCAGGCGGCGCTCCCGTGCCGCAGGCTCCGGCCGCGAGCACGCGGTCGAAGCGAGCGATGAAGGAACTGGAGCGGATGGGGATGTGAGTCAACGAAAAAACCCGGTCGGGGGTGGTGCCCCGACCGGGTTCGAGTTTGAAGCGTTGCCCATCGTGGCGGGGGCGACGCGGCCGGTCAATAGGTCGCCACTAGTGGAGTTTGAAGCCATGGAGGATTCTGCGCTGTCCGTCGAGTTGAATCACGATCCTCTCCCGGAGATCAACAGGATGCTGCCGCTGCCAGCGGGCGATGCGGATCGGTATGACGAGGAAGATCGCCGGATCGCGTTGGCCGCGCGGCTCCGCCTCTGGCGATCCGGGTCTGCCGACGGGCCGACGTTGCGGGTCGCCGTCGAGGCGGAGGTGGCGGAAGCGATCGAGCACGGCGAGTTGTCCGACGATGATCCGACGCTGCGGATCGACCGCGTGGTGGAGCTGCTGTCGGGCGATACCTCGATCGCAGACCCGCCAGACGTTGATGAAGTCGCCCTGGAGCTGGACCGCGGCCGCGACCTATTTGCGAAGTTCCACGGGCCATATCGGCCGGAGGTCGGTGACCCGATGCCGCCTGTGCCGTTTCCCGATCGGTATGGGAACTGGCCGGGCGTGAAATGGCGGGAGGCCGTGGAGCACACGCTCCAGAGGGTTTCGGATCGGCGGCCGCCGACGGTGGAGCGTGGTGAGCTGGGCCGGCCGCGGATCGTGCCGCCGACCACGAGTGATCGCGTCGCGCGGCTGTGGCTGCGTCGAGAGAAAATGGATGAAGCCGCTGCGGTCGCCGCAGCGGAGGAACAGGGGCGGCGCGATGCCGGCAACGCGGCGGTGGCCGCGCTGCCGATCGTGTTCGATGACGAGCGGCAAAACTTGCTGCGGTTCCTCGTGCGGTTCCAAGCTCGCGGCGAGCTGGTCGTGCCGGTGTCTGGCGATCCTCTCGCCGAAGCAACGTTGATGGCGGAGATGGAGCGGAGCTGGAACGGCTACGGCTTGTCCGAAAACGAGTGTGCGGACGTCGTGGCCGAGTTGATCCGCTTCGTCGCGTCGAGGCGGGCGCTCGCCCGGGAGAGTCGCATCGTGCCGACGGTCGGTTATGCGATCGTGGTCGATGGGAACGGGGCGGTGGTAGACGTCGCTCCGGGGTGGCTGCGGCTGACGATCGAGGGGGGTATGCACGTGCTCCGGTCGCCGCGGTGGCCGCGGTCGGTTCGGCTGTCCTCCAGGGACTTCCGCGATTGCAAGCGGTCGGCCCAGGCGATCTTCGATCAAGTCGGTGTCGAGGTCGATGATGAGCATCGCCGCCACTGGAAGCTGTGGTGGCCGAGCCTCGCGGCGCAGCTGTTGAAAACCGCCGAGGTAGTCGAGGATGCCCAGCGGGTTCGAGAGTGGGAGCGATTCAAAGACGGGATCATGGCAAGTGCGCCCGCGTTGAACTACGCGCCTGAGGACGGGTCGCCGTATCTCTGGAAAGGGAAAGTGCGTTGCCAAAAGACGTGGCTGATCGAGCGGGCGATCGCCGCTGGCGTGATTGACGAGACGGATCGGCAGGCGTTCTCCGCGATGGTGGGCGAGGGAAAGAACGAACGCGATCCACAGGGAAACCAGAAATGGCTACTCACGCTGCCGGCAAAACCGCCCCTATTAGAAGGGCCCTCGCGCGACGGCGATCATCAAATCGACCTAGCAACTAGCAAGGATGCGAATCAGTCGGAAAACAAAGGGTGAAACGCTGCTAGGCGGGTATGGCCTGGGCCCTAGCGGCGGATCATCGCCGCTAGGGCTGCTAGGTCGCAGAGTTGAACCTCTCTAGCACGGTTTCGATCTACAAAAACCGGGGCTTTCGGTGTCTTGCTGGGTGCTAGGTCGTTTTTCCGGGGGACGTGCATTTTTTTGGAACCACAACAAAAGTTTGGGAGGAGATCAAAGACATGGATGGTCAAAAAGGGCTTTCTAATAAAGGGAGTTTGCAACCTCCAAGGCGGAAGCCGAGCGGCGACCCGCGCCGCGACGTGCTTGAGTCGGGCCCGCTCCGCGGCCGGCGGGCCGTGACGCTCGGCATGGTGAAGGCGCTCCGCGAGGATGCGGCCCTGCTGTCCCGTGACCTGGGCCACATCACGGACAAGTTCACCCGCCTCCGCCTGCGGTCGATCGAGCACACGCTCCGCAACCTCGAACGGGTCGCCCGCCTGCCGGCCGACCCGACCACGGATTATCAGGGCGACCCCGGGGGCGGGGCGCGACTCGGCGAGCCCGGTTGAGGAAAACCACACGTTCCACCCCTCGCGAGAAACTGGCGGTTATCGAGCCGGACTTCCCTCACACTGGAGAACAGCATCATGGGCCTTCGCGGACCGCTTCCACGCTCGATCCACGCCGCCCGCAGTGGTCCGGCCGAGCCTATGTCGCCCCCGAGCTGGTTGCCCGCAGAGGCGAAGCGTGTGTGGCTGGAAGTGGAGCCGCCGCTCCGGGCCGCCGGCCGCCTCCGCCCCGAGCACGCTGACACGCTCGGCCAGTGGTGCTCGTGCGCTGCCGAGCTGCGGGAGCTGGCCGTGGTGATCGAGGCGGACGGTTCAACCTCCCGCGGGCCGCACGGCACGACCCCGAGCGCGGCACACACGGCCGCCTGCCGGCTGCGGGCGACGATGCTCGCGTTGGGCAAGTCGCTCGGCCTCGATCCGCTGAGCGCCTCTCGGCTCGATGCGCTCGCGCCGCCGGCATCCGCAGAGGCCGATGAGCTGGAGAAGTTCGCCGCGAAGCGAAACCGGTCGAGCGCGGAGCCGGCTCGCCCCTTCAAGCCTGGCGCGACCGTGCTCGATATCATCAACGGCAAGGCCGGCTGACGCGCGGCCGTTGGCCGCGGGCCCGCCTCCACGGTATCCTCCCCCTCTATAGTGGAGTGACATCAAAAACGGAGGAAGCAATGGCAGCGCAGCAGCCCCAACAATGGTTCTATGCGAATAACGGGCAAAAGTTTGGACCAGTTGATGCCGCGATGCTCCGGCAACTGGCAGAGACAGGAAAGCTTCAACCGACAGATTTGGTCTGGCGCGAAGGTATGGCAGAGTGGTCGGCGGGCTCGCGAGTGAAGGGGCTTTTTCCTGAGAGTGTTGCCGCACTGGCACCGCCGCCGTTGCCCGCGAACAACACGGTTCCGCTTACGGCTCCCGGAACAAACCTCGACGAGCGATACAACTCGCTCTATTGCTCAAAAGATGAGCGGATTATTTTCGGGTTGTGTGGCGGCCTTGCTCACAAGTTCGGCGTACCGGTGGCCGCAATGCGGTTCATGGTCTTTCTGTCTCTGTTTGTGTTCATCGGCTGGTTCTATTTCGTCGGACTGTTCCTGCCAAAGCTGCCGACGAAGGGTGTGCCGCGGCCGGGCTGACGCGCCACGGCGGCACGATGCCGCCGCCTTGCGACCGGCAGGATGCCGTGAGGCCGGCGGCCGCCGTCGGCTCCGCTAGCGGCACGATGCCGCCGGGGCGGCTCCGCGGCGCAGGCCGCCGGGCTGGCCTTCGCAGCGGCGGGGATGCCCTCGATTCCGCTATGGGGGAGGGGGAAGCCGGGGGCGCGGCGAATGCCGCACCGCGGGGGGCGGCGAGGGGGAGGGGGGCGAGTCGATGCCGGATGCGGAGACGAGC
>CAZJHQ010000047.1:0-25745 GCA_964545915.1 uncultured Candidatus Kuenenia sp.
CGCAACGAGCGGCTGATCATCATCCTCTACTACTACGAGGAGCTGACGATGAAGGAGATCGGCGCCACGCTCGACCTCTCGGAAAGCCGCGTCAGCCAGATGCACAGCGCGATCGTGGAGCGACTCCAGTCCCAGCTCGGTCGCCGGAAGCCGGAGTTCGCCGCCTGACGGCGCCGGCAGGATGAGCAGGCTGGGCAGCCTCACGCCCGGCGAAATGCACAGAACAGGCAATGCAAAAAAAGATTCAAGGTTTTCGCACGACTGGTCGATGAGAAGAAATTGGCCGCGGCGACCGGTCGGACGCAACCGACCGGCCGCTGTCCGACGACTGGTGTCGCCGGAACGCGGAAGCGCGGCAACAATGGTGGAAGGAAAGGGCACTTCGAATCCACGACGAACCGTCCGGCCCGCTGATGCGTATCGGTGACCGTGTCGGGGAACGAGGGGATTCGGAACACTGCCCGCAAGGAGAGCAATCATGAACATCTGGGGTGTCTTTTCGACGCAGGGCTCGCAGGGCGTCGGTGCGGTGAAGGGCCTCGATGCGGCCCAGGCGGCCGTCAAGCAGCAGGGCGTCGGCGAGGTGCACGACGCGGTCACGCTGTCGGTCGACGCCGTCCGCTCGGCCGACGCCGCCGCCGACATCCGCTTCGACCGCGTCAACGCGATCCGGGCGGCGATCGCCGACGGCTCGTACGACACGGACGACAAGCTCGACATCGCTCTCGACCGGCTGCTCGACCGGCTCGGCTGAGGCCGGGCTCCGGTGCTCTGCCGGTGACGCGACGAACACGGCACGGCCGGACCGCGATGGTTCGGCCGTGTGCATTTCGGACGGGAAGCCCGCGGTTGCTACAATTGCCAGGCTGCTTTCCGGAGGTGACTCGTGGCCGTGGCTGCCGATTTCTCATTGGGCAAGGTGGACGTCGCTCTGACGCCGCAGGCGCGGTTCGCGGAGTTTCTCCAGACCAAAGGCAAGCGGATCACGAAGCAGCGTCGGGCCATCGTGGACCACGTCTGCGGCCACCACGAGCACTTCGACGCGGAGCAGCTGCTCGAGGGGCTGCGCCGGACGCCGGCCGGTGCCCGGGCGAGCCGGCCCACGGTCTACCGCACGCTCGCCGAGATGGTGGACGCGGGACTGCTCCGCAAGATGGTGCTCGGTGGCCGCGCCGTGTACGAGCACGACTACGGCTACCCCCAGCACGACCACCTGTATTGCACCGGCTGCCACCAGCTGATCGAGTTTTCCAGCGCCGAGCTGACGCGAATCCGGGACGCCGTGGCGGCCCAACACCGATTCCGTGCCGAGAGTCACCGGCTCATCATCTCCGGGCTGTGCTTCGACTGCCGCTCCAACCGCAGCCGATCCCGGCACCAGGACCGCGTGTGACGAGCGGGGACGAGTCGCTCACACCTTGAGCGCCGCCTCCGGGCCGCGGACGGGGCAGTCCTCGAGGGCGGCACGCACGGCGCCGGCGATGAACTCCTCGACCTGAGCCGAAGCCCTTCCGGCCAGGCCCCGGGTGTCCATCGCCGCCTCCAGATCGACGCCCGCGAACAGCGGATCGGCGGCCAGCCGGGCGACGAGATCGTTGTCGTGACCGGCGCGAATCCGGGCCGTCGCCGCGTGGCTGTGGGTGCGGATCGCCTCGTGCAACTCCTGCCGATCGCCGCCGGCGGTCGTGCCGGCCATGAGGAGCCGCTCGCTGGCCAGGAAGGGCAGGTGGGCCTCCAGGTTGCGGCGAATGCCCCCCGGCAGCACCACGAGCCCGCCGGCGATGTTGGCGTAGATCACGAGCTGGGCATCGGTGGCCAGGAACGCCTGGGGCAGCACGAGCCGCCGGGGAGCCGAATCGTCGAGCGTCCGCTCCATCCACTGCACGGCCGCCGTCTGTCCGGCGGTTGCGGCCAGCCCCATCACGAACCGGCCCAGCCCGCACATCCGTTCCGCCCGCATCGGGTTGCGCTTGTAGGGCATCGCCGACGACCCGACCTGCTCCTGCTCGAACGGCTCCTCCAGCTCGCCCCAGGCGGCGGCCAGCCGCAGGTCGTTGCCGGCCTTGTGCGTCGATTCCGACACGCCGGCGAGCGCCGCGCAGACCTGCGAGTCGACCTTCCGGGTGTAGGTCTGGCCGGTCACCTCGTAGGACGAATGGAAGCCGAGCTTCGCGGCGACGAGCTCGTCGAGCCGCCGCACCTTGGCATGATCGCCACCGAACAGTTCCAGGAAGCTCGCCTGCGTGCCGGTGGTGCCCTTCACGCCCCGGGCCCGGAGCAGCTTGCGACGGTGGGTGACTTCCTCCAGGTCGAGGAGCAGGTCGTGGATCCACAGGCAGATCCGCTTGCCGATGGTCGTCGGCTGGGCCGGCTGGAGGTGCGTGCGGCCCAGGCAGACGAGGTCCTTCGTCTCCAGGGCCTTCGCGGCGAGCCGCTCGATCACCGTCGCGAGCCGGGCAGCCACGAGGTCGAGCGACTCGCGCATCAAGACGAGGTCGACGTTGTCGGTGACGAACGCGCTGGTGGCGCCGAGGTGGATGATGGGCCGGGCCGCCGGACAGGCATCGGCGAACGCATGGAGGTGGGCGAAGACGTCGTGCCGCATCCGCCGCTCGTACTCCGCCGCCTTGGCGAAATCGATCGGCTCGAGATTCGCCCGCATCTGCGCCAGCTGCTCGGCCGAGATCGGCAGCCCCAGTTCCGCCTCCGCCTCGGCGAGGGCGAGCCACGTCTCCCGCCACAGCCGGTAGCGGTGGTTGTCGCTCCACAGCCGGGTCATCTCGGCGGAGGCATACCTCGTGGCCAGCGGGTTGTCCCAGACGTCGCGGGGATCGAGCGGGTGCTGCGGATTCATCGGCGGGCTCCTGGACGAGTCGATCGGGACGAGTCGTCCCGACGCGCCATCTTGCAGAACAGCCGCTCCAAGGCCAGACGTGCCCGCAGCCCCCGGGAGGCGTCGCCCTTCAGGGCCCGGTCGAGGTCGAGAAGCCAGATCGGCAACTGGCGGGCGCGGCGGGGCCCGAGCTGTCCGAGCGACTCCTTTGCCTGCGCCATCGCCTTGGGCCAGGCGGCCACGCCCGCCTCGCGCAGCGCCTGCTCCACCCCGGCAGGCCGGCCGCCGCCGGCCGGCAGGGCCAGGAGCCGCGCGGCCGTCGACAGCCGCCGCAGCACCGAGGCGATCTGCGCCGCGACGCCGATCGGATTCTCACCCGCATCGAGCAGGTCGGCGAGCTCCTGGACCGCCCGCTTGGTGTCACCGCCGGCGGCCGCGTCGATCATGCCCCAGGCCGTGCGCTCCTGCGGCGAGCCGGCGAACGCGTCCACCGCATCGGGCGGAATCGGCCTGCCGCGGTCGGCGGGAGCGCAGCCCGCGGCGAGGCGGGCGATCGCCTGATCCACCTGGCCGAGGTCGCCGCCGAGCCGCTCCAGCAGCCGCGCCGCCGTCGCCGCGGCGAGTTGGACGCCGTGCCGGGACTGCGCCCAGTGCCGCACCCAGGCCGCAAGGTCGTAACGGGCCGGGATGGAGGTGTCGATCGCCAGGCCATGGGCGGCCACGGCCTTGGCAAGCCGCGTGTTGCCAGGAAACGCCCTGACCTCGAGAACGACGAGACCGCGGCCCCCCCGTGGCGCGTTGGCCAGCGTCTCGAGCCGCTCCCGCGCGTCCGACACGAAGGCGTCGGCATTCCGCACGACGGCAGCCCGCGTCGCAGTCGCGAACATCGGCACCGTCGCCGCCTCGTCGAACACGTCCCGCGGGTCGGGCTGCTCGTCCCCCGCGAACTCGCGCCAGGCCCACGACCGATCGGCCTCGTCGGGGCAGAGCCGCTCGCGAAGCAACCCGAGCACATGCCCGGCGAGGAACGTGTCGGCACCGTGCACGACGACCAGGGAAGGCGAACCGAGCGGCCACGATGCGCCCGCCTTGAGAACGTCGAGGGCGGAAGCAGCTTCAGCCACGCGAGTGTGTCAGGCGGGGACTCGCGGCGGAGCGGGGCACACCACGGCGCCCTCAACGGCGCTCGACCACGTCCCCGGCAGTGTACCCGAAGGCCCGCCGTCCGCGCGGGCTCGCGATCCGGCGGCGGCGGTCAGCCGGACGGCATCCGGGCCTCGTGGGCCAGACTGTCGAGGAAGGTGCGAGCCCTGCCGTAGTCGCCCGCCGGATAGTTCTTCACGTTCTGCTTGAGCACGTCGATGAACTTGGAGACGTTGCTCTGAAACTCCCGCATCTCGCCGTATTGAACGCTGCCGCCCGAGGCGGCCCGATCGGCGAAGAACTGGTCGAGCCGCTTGCGGTAGTCGGCGTAGATGTCGTCCATGAGCACCGGCGGGTACTCGACATGGCCCGTCACCGGATCGAGCTGCGTCGAGCCGAGCCGCGGAGGCGCCGCCATCTTCGCCATCCGGATGGCCTGCTCCTGCGTGACCGGCGGCCCCTGCTCGGCGGCCTTCGCCTCGCGGTTCACCTTCCGCATCTCGAAGTAGGTCTCGGTCCAGCGGAGGCGATTTTGGATCTCCAGCGTCTTGGCCTCTTCCCAGTTCTTGGCCGCTTCGGAGTTTTGCAGGTTCTGGTAGCCCTGGGCCCGCATCATCTCCGACATGCCGTAGTCGGCCGCCTGTGCGGCGGTCGATGCATATCCGCCGCGGTTGTAGCCGAAGCCGCCCCCCCACTGGGCCGCCACGGGCCATGCTGCAACGAGGCCGGCCAACACGGCGACGGACGAGACCGCGGCGCATCGACGCGGTCCGAAAACGGTTGCCAAGTGACTCGGCATGGACGAAACCTCCACTCGACATCGGGGCGGCAGTGCCCCGCGGGACCGAACATCTCGTATGGGCCTGAACACCCGGCGGAGTATACTCTCGGCATCGATTCGGGGCGACGGAAGTTTGCCGCGAAAAACGCCTCGAACCGGCAACATCGCCGCCGGTTGAATTTCGTTTGTCCAAGGATTCAGTCATGCGTCGCACGTTGATCTCGTCCGGGGTCTGTCTCGCGGTCGCGGTCGTGTCCATGGGCTGCTCCCGGCCGCCGGAACCTGCGCGTTCGGCAGCGGCCCCCGCAGCCGCACCGGCCAAGGCCGCCCCGCAGCCGGCCCCCGCAGCCGCGGCACAGACCGCCGCCGCCGAGGAGCCGGGCCTGGATGCCCTCGTGAAGACGCTCACGACCACCGCCGACAGCCGCACTCGCGTCGTGACGATCGACGCGATCGCGGACCTCGGCCAGAACGCCAAGCCCGCCCTCGAGGCGCTCGTCACGGCGACGCAGGATCCGGACGTGCGGGTCCGCTGGCACGCGGCCCGCGCCATCGGCCTGATCGGTGAAGATGCTGCTTCCGCCGTCCCCGTGCTGGTGAAACTGCTCGCCGACCCCGATCCGATCGTGGCCGCCCAGGCTGCCGCGGCGATCGGCCACATTCGCGCCGACGAGGATGACGACACGATCACCGCCGACGACGCCACCCGGTACGCGGCCGGCCAGGAAGCCGTCGCCAAGGCGATCGTGCATCCCGACCCGCGGGTGCGGCGGGCCGCGATCCGCGCGATCCGTCACTTCGACCCGGCGCCGACGGTGCTCGCGCCCCTGTTCGCCAAGCAGCTCGGCGATGCCGACCCGTCCGTGGTGCTGCCGGCGTTGCACACGCTGGCCGACATGGAAGACGTGTCGGTGCCGGTCCTGATGGAAGCATTGAAGGCTCCGCAGTCCCGCTACTGGGCGACGATCGCTTTGGCCGAGATCGGGGCGGAGGCCGCCCCCGCCACCGCGGCGCTGGCGCAGATCGCCGCCGAGGGGGAGGTGCACGAGCGGCTCCAGGCGATCCTGGCGTTGGCCGCGATCGGCGAGAAGGCCGCGGCCGCGGGGCCGGCCCTGATCGCCGCGGTGCAGTCGCCCGACAAGTCGCTGCGGTTCCCGGCCGCGTTCGCCCTGGGCAAGGTGCGGGCGGCCGACGCGGACGCGGCGCTGGAGAAGGTCGTGGCCGACGAGGACGAAGTGCTGGCCGCGACGGCGGCGTGGGCCTTGGCCCAGATTCACCGGGGCGAAAAGCCGTTCGCGGCTGCCGCTGAAGTGCGGCTCCGGAAGGCTCTCACCGCTGCCGAGCCGGCCGTGCGTGAGGGGGCGGTCGCCGGCCTCTCCGACCTGGCCGCTCAGCTCGACGACGAAGAGAAGAAGAAACTGGCCGCCACGTTCACGGGGCTCCTGACCGACGCCGACCCCGAGGTCGGGCGGGCCGCCGGAGCCGCGCTCATCCGCTTGGGTGGCGTGTGCGTGGACACCCTGCGCGGCAAGTTGGCCGATCCGGCGATGCGGACCAACATCCTGGAGATCCTCGCCGGCATCGGCCCGGCGGCGAAGCCGGCGCTCGACGACCTCGTGCAGGAGCTTGGCGATACCGATGCAGAGCATGCCAGCGAGGCCGCCGTGGCAATCGCCGCCATCGGCCCGGAGGCGGCGGCCGCCATACCCGCCCTCCAGCGGCTGGTCGCCGACACCAAGGCAACGCCTGGCCTCAGGTACTCGGCCGCCTACGCCCTCGGCCGCATCGGCCCGGCCGCCAAAGAATGCGCGGCCAACCTGCGGGCGCTGACCGAGTCCGAAGACGACTTGATGGCGACCGTCGCGGTCTGGGCGGCCCTGAAGGTCGCCCCCGACGACAAGTCGTTGTTCGAGCGGGCGATCCCACTGCTGCGGCGGGCGCTGCGGGCCGACCGCGACGTGGTGCGGCTCGAGGCGGCGGTCGCGCTCGGCGACATCGGCCCGGCGGCGGGATCGGCGATCCCGATTTTGGAGCTCGTGGCCGAGGACGATCCCGTGAAGGACGTGCGGCGGGCGGCCGCCGAGGCCGCGAAAAAGATTCGGCCGTGAGCCGGTCCGGCAAGGTCTGACGCCGGCATCGCTGCCGCTGCATTCACCCCGGCCGCCGATCCGATTCTCTCCCCCGGGGGTGACCTGCGCCGCCGGCTTCCGGTGGGGCCGAGCCGCAGCCCCCGGGTTTCAGGGGAGCGGGTGGCATCATGACGCGGATGGGGCTGTTCCGCAGGCTTTGGCTGACGCGGCTGTCGAAGCCGGCGGCCGAGCGGGTCATTTACCGGCACGTCCTGCAGTCGCCCCCGCGGCGGATCATCGAACTGGGCCTGGGGCTGCTCGGCCGCACGGAGCGGCTGCTCCAGACCGTGCCCGCGGCCGAACCGGTGCACTACGTGGGCCTCGACCGGTTCGAGGGCCGGACGCCCGCGGACCCGCCGGGCGTGACGCTCAAGGAGGCGCACCAGCGGCTCACCAAGCTCGCCCGCGTGCAACTCGTTCCCGGCAACGTCGACACGTCGCTGGCCCGGCTGTGCAACCACCTGGGCGTCTTCGATTTGGTGCTGATCGCGGCCGACACCGACGAGCGGCACCTGGAACGCTGCTGGTTCTTCCTCCAGCGGATCACGACCGCCGGCACGACGGTGTTTCTCGAGTCCCGCACGGCCGGCGGTTCGCGCTGGACGACGCTGCCGAAGGCGCGGGTCGACGAACTGGCGGCCCAAACCGTCCTCCGCCGCGCCGGGTAAGGCGGCGCACGGCCGCCGGTGGCGGTGTCGATCGGCCGGGACTACATTGGAGGATCCGCCATCCGCGATCCTCCCCGTAGATCATCCCATCCCATGCCAGGCCCCCGCACGCTGCTCGACAAGATCTGGGACGACCACGTCGTCTGCACGCCCGCCGGCGAGCTTCCCGTCCTGTACATCGACCGCCACCTCGTCCACGAGGTGACCAGCCCCCAGGCCTTCGAAGGGCTGCGGCTCGCCGGCCGCCGTGTCCGCCGTCCGGAGGCCACCTTCGCCACCCCCGACCACAACGTGCCCACGAGCGACCGGCGGCTGCCGATCGCCGATCCGATCTCGAAGCAGCAGATCGACACGCTGCGGGCCAACTGCCGTGAGTTCGGCGTGCGGCTCTTCGACCTCGACGACGCCGACCAGGGCATCGTGCACGTCATCGGCCCCGAACTGGGCATCACCCAGCCGGGCATGACGATCGTCTGCGGCGACAGCCACACGGCCACCCACGGCGCCCTCGGGGCGCTCGCCTTCGGCATCGGCACCAGCGAGGTGGAGCACGTGCTCGCCACGCAGACACTGCGGCAGGCGAAGCCCAAATCGTTCGAGGTCCGGGTGGATGGCGAACTCGCCCACGGCGTGACGGCCAAGGATCTGGTGCTCTACCTCATCGGCCGGCTGTCGACCGAAGGGGGCACGGGATACGTGATCGAGTACACCGGTCCGTGCATCCGCCGCCTCGGCATGGAGGAGCGGATGACGGTCTGCAACATGTCGATCGAGGCCGGCGCTCGGGCCGGCATGATCGCCCCGGACGCGACCACCTTCGACTACCTCCGCGGCCGCGACCTCGCCCCCCGCGACTTCGATCGGGCGGTGGCCGCCTGGGAGCAGTTGCCGACCGACGCGGGGGCCCGCTACGACCGGGTGGAGATCTACACGGGTGCCGACGTGGTGCCGCAGGTCACATGGGGCACGAATCCGGCGCAGGTCACCGGCATCGACGCCGCCGTGCCCGATCCGGATTCCTTCACCGACCCGAACGACCGCTCGAGCGCCGCCCGGGCCCTGGAATACATGGGGCTCGCCGGGGGCACGAAGATCGCCGACATCCCGCTCGACCGCGTGTTCATCGGGTCGTGCACCAACAGCCGCATCGAGGATCTGCGGGCCGCGGCCCGCGTCGTGCGGGGGCACCGGGTCGCGCCGCGGGTCAGCGCCATGGTGGTGCCAGGCAGCGGCCGCGTGAAGCGGCAGGCGGAGCAGGAGGGGCTCGACCGCGTGTTCCGCGACGCCGGCTTCGACTGGCGGGAGGCCGGCTGCAGCATGTGCCTGGGCATGAACCCCGATATCCTCACGCCGGGCCAGCGGTGCGCCTCGACGAGCAACCGCAACTTCGAAGGCCGGCAGGGGAAGGGGGGCCGCACCCACCTCGTATCGCCGGCGATGGCCGCCGCCGCCGCCGTGGCCGGGCACTTCGTCGACATTCGGAAGTGGGAGTACAAGTGATGCAGCCGTTCACCACGCACACCGGCGTCGTCGCTGCCCTCGACCGGGCCAACGTCGACACCGACCAGATCATCCCCAAGCAGTTCCTGAAGCGGATCGAGCGGACCGGCTTCGGCCAGTTCCTGTTCTGCGACTGGCGGTTCCTGCCCGACGGGTCCCTGAACCCCGAGTTCGAGCTCAATCGCCCGGCCGCGGCCGGCGCGAGCATCCTCCTCGCCCGCCGCAACTTCGGCTGCGGCTCCAGCCGCGAGCACGCCCCCTGGGCCCTGGCCGACTACGGCTTCCGGGCGGTGATCGCGCCGACGTTCGCCGACATATTCTTCAACAACTGCTTCCAGAACGGCATGCTGCCGATCCGCCTCGACGAGGCCGACGTGGACGAACTCTTCCGGCGGACCGCGGCGGCCGCCGCGGCCGGCGGCCAGTACCGGCTGCACGTCGATCTGCGGGCATGCGAGGTCAGCGACGACGCCGGCTTCCGCAAGTCGTTCGCGGTCGATCCGTTCCGTCGCCAGTGCCTGCTCGAGGGGCTCGACGACATCGGGCTCACGCTCCGCCAGGTCGATGCGATCGGCGCCTGGGAGCAGGCTCACGGACTGCCGCCGGTGGCCGGATGACCGCCATGGAGCGGCCGCGCGGGTTCCGCTCGATGCTCCGCAGCCTGGCGTGGCTTCTGTTCCTCGCCGCCGCGCCGGCGGCGGCGAACGACGCTCCGCTGGTCACGCTCGCCGACGCCGAGTTCGCCGCCAGCGACCTCGTCTGCCCGGCCAACGGCCAGACGGTCTACTGCCTCGACCCGCGGACCGGCGCGGTGGTGGCCGTCGATTCGCATGCCGCCGCCAAGCGCCGAACCGTGATCGGACCGGCGCCGGCCGACGGCCCGCGACCGCTGGCCATCGCCTGCATCGATTCCAACACGCTGGCGGCCGTCTGCCGGAGCGGCGACGCATGGTCGCTCCGCACCTGGCGGCTCCAGCCCGACGCCGCGGTCGAGTTTTCCGCGCCGCTCCAGGAGATGGCACTCGGGGCTGCTGCGGAGTCGGCCTTCCCGCCACGGCTGGTCGTCGGCCCGTCGCGCGACTGGCTGCTGATCGCGGGCCTGCCGGCGCCGCTGCCGCCGCTGCTTCGCGGTCCGATCGCCGGCGCCCGGATCGGCAAGGTCACCGACCGGGGCTGCCCGCCGCCGGTGGAGGAAGGTCGGGTGGCCGCCGTCGCGGCAAACCGGCTCGACGAGACCATGCTGTTCACCGTCCGCGACGACCGGCCCGCCCGGCTGTCGTTCCACGACCTCTCCGGCCGCACGCTGCTCGACCTCGACAGCACGCTGCCGGCGATCCGCGATGCCGCCTGTTCGCCGGCCGACGGCACGCTGTGGGTGATCGGCGGCGACGGCTCCGCCGACCGGCCGGTTGGCCTGTGGCGGCTCGATGCGGCGTTGGACGGCGGCCGGCAGATCGTGCGGCCGGTGTGCATCGCCCGCCTCGCCGACCCGCAGGCGGTCGCCTGCATCTCGAACACCGCCGTGGTCGTGGCCCACGGCGGCGCTGGCCGCACGCTCGTGCGGCTCGACCTGATTCCCCGCCAGCAGCCCGCGGCGGCCACCGGCCCAGGAGCGCCCCCATGACGGCATCCCGACGCGAGAAGATCGAAGCCCTGCTGAAGGACGATCCCGACGACGTGTTTCTCCGCTACAGCCTGGCGCTCGAGCTGGAGTCCACTCCCGACTGGGAGGCCGGTCTGGAAATCCTCGAGGATCTGGCGCGGGCGACGCCGCCGTACGTGCCCGCCTTCCACATGGCGGCCCGGAGCCTGATCCAGCGGGATCGCGTCACCGACGCCCGCCGCGCCCTCCGCGAGGGCATCGAAGCCGCCCGCGCCGCGGGCGCATCCCACGCCGCGGCCGAGATGTCGGAGCTGCTGATGAGCCTCGGCGCCGCGGGCGAATAGGTCCTGCGGCTCGACTGCAAGACATTGCCCTCACGAAGCGCGCCGCCCCCCGGTCGTCAGCCGATGGGATCGGCGCGGTTACGGGCACGACGGCAGCCAGAACGACCGCCGGCAATCGTCCGCGTCCACGACCCGCGGCAGATTCAGGCGAAGAGTTCGGGGAGCGGGCCGTTCTGGTCGAAGTCGCGGAGCATCGGATCGGGATCGCCGAACGTCTTCACCGGCTTGCCGGCGGCGTGCAGGAGGCTCGTGTACAGGCCGTTGATGGTGCGGTGCCCCGGCTTGGCGTAATCCGGGTAGCTGAGGTACCGGCCGGCCTTGAGCCGGCCGCCCAGGTCGCCGATGAGCACGAACGGCCATTCCCCGCACCGACTGTGATGCCCCTCGGCGGCGTCGCTCAAGTACACGATGAGCGTGTTGTCGAGCATGGTGCCGTCGCCCTCGGGCACGGCCTGGAGACGCTTCATGAGCTGGGCGATGAGCTTGAAGTGGAAGTTGCGGATCTTATGCGATACGTCCTCCCAGGTGAGCGGACCGGAGCCGCCGCCGTGGCCGATTCCGTGCTTGTCAAGCTGGATTCCCAGGCCGGTGAACGTGATCGCGAAGAAGGGGTCGCCAACGCCGGAGGCGAGCGTCACGACGTTCGTGGCACCGCCGATCAGGGCCGCGGCCGCGAGGTCGAACTGGGCGTCGAGCCGATCGGTCTCCACGTCCGAGGCATACTTGTCGTTCGGCACGGGCTTGGCCTTATCGAGCGAATCACGCACCTCGACGATCCGCTTTTGGCGATCCCGCAGCAGTTCGTAGCCACCGAGGTAGGAATCCAGCTTCTCGCGATCATCGGCCCCGAGCGACTTCTGCACCCGGCGAATGTCAGAGGTCATGAAGTCGAGCAGGTCCTGGTTGGCCTGGAACGTCCTCAGCCCCTCACCGCCGGCGACAACGCCAAAGATCGACTTGTACGCCAGATCAGGGCGGCAGATCGTGGGCAGCTTTTGGCCGGCCCCCCACGCGGAGCAGTTGTAGATCACGGTGTGTTCGGGGCGGTCGGCGATCCCCAGCCCGACGACTGGAAGCACACCGCCCACGTGCTTCGCCAGGGCCGCATCGATCGTCTCCGCGAACGCGCTGCCGCTGTTCCCGACGCCACCGCGGCCGTTGAAGGCGCCCAGGGCGCCAAAATTGTTGGAATGGCCACCGCCGCAGATCTTTCCCGACAGCCCCTGGACGATCGTCATCTTGTCCTGAAACTCGGCAACCGGCTCCAGGCCGAGCGGCAGTTTCGTGCCCGCGAGCGGAAACTCCTCGAACTGCTCACGGTTCTTCTGCGGCTTGAACTGGATCCCTTCGGGCACCACATGGTACGGACGCAGTCCGTTGCCCTCGACGACGAACACGAACCGCGTCGGCCGCGTGTCCCGGCCGGCGGCCTCCGCCTCGATCCGCGACAGGAGCGGCGACAGCAGCGCGCCTCCCGCGCCCAGCGTGACGCCCTTGAGAATCTCTCGGCGGTTGATCGTCATGGTCATGGCTCCCGTTTCGTGGGGTGAGAAGCGACGTTTTCGAACTGTGAACTTTCGATCCGTGTGGTCTGCTCGGCGTGCTTGCGGTAGAGGAACGAGTCGCTCGTCAGCAGCGACACGATCAGCTCACGCATGCTGCCGCCGCTGCGGACATACGCGGCATCGGCCGCCTGGAGCGTCGCCGCATCGACCGGCGTTTCGTTGCGGCCCATCCAGTAGCGGAAGGCGTGCCGCACGAACACCTGCCGCACCCGCTCCGACTTCGCCAGCCGCCGGATCATCTCCGCCGACCCCGACACCGGGCCGTCGATCGCCGGCTCGCCGGAGCCTTCGATCACGCCGGAGGCATCCACCGGAAGATCCCGCATCACCGGCCCCAGCGGCTTGCCCTTGGCATCGACGTTTTTCGCCGTCTTCTCGGGATCCTGCACCTGCTCCCGCACGCGGAAGCGGCCGAAGTGGTCGAAGTCCTCGAACGCGACTCCCAGCGGATTCATCTGGCGGTGGCACTTCCAGCAGTATTCCTCCTGCGTGACCCGCATCCGTTCCCGCAGCGAGTTGTGCGGCTCGTCGGGAACCTGCGCGTTGACCGTGATCGGCAGGTCGGGAATCGTGCCGCCGAGCAGTTTCTGCCGCACCCACTTGCCACGCTTCACGATGTCGTTGTCGAAGTTGCCGCTCCGCGCTACCAGCCATGAAGGCTGCGTGAGGATCCCGGCCCGCTGGCTGGCCGGCAGTTCCACGGGGCCGGCGGACCATTTCCAGTCCGGCGGCACGCTGTAGGAATCGTGGGGCTCCTGTTTCCCCCAGCCGACGACGTTGACGAAGCTACGCGTGGTCGTCAGCAGTTCCTCGAGCACGTTCTTGTCTTCCGAAAGGATCAGTTCCACGAGCCGGTCCGTGTCCTGGACGAGATACTGCGGCATGTGGTTGCCGTTCAACGCCTTGTCCTTGAACACGAGCTCGGCGTCCGCGTAGCCGAAATACTCACGGAAGAAGTTCAGGATTCGCGGCTTCGGGACCTTGGCGTCCGCCAGCATGCGCCGCACCTCCCGCTCGACATCATCGCGGGTCTGGAGCGTGCCCTTCTCCGCCGCGGTCCGCAGCTGCGGGTCGGGCGGCTGGTCGGAGAATGCGAACGCCAGCGCGAAGGCGATCTCCCGAGGCGACAGCCGCACCCTTCCATGCTCGTCGGGCGAACCGGCCCCGAACTCGTACCGATAGACCGCCTCGGGAATGAGGCACACCGAGGCCACGAGGTTGCGTGTGGCCGCACCCGGCCCCAGCGTCTTCGCCCCCGCGCGAAAAAACGTCTCCCGTTCCCGCAGTTCGTCGGCCGTCGGATCGCGTGCCAGGATCGACCCGTAGAGCCAGACGATCGCGGACCGCACCTGCTGGTCGGTCGGCTGCTCCGGGCCCGCCGTGCACAGGGGCAACAGCGCCGGCGGAGCTTCCCACGCTTGGGGATTCGGCTGGCCGTTCTCAACCTTGTTTCGAACCATCGACGCGGCGACGGCATTGGCATTGGCGAGAAGAATTTCCACGCCGGGGGCGTCGATCTTGTAGGACTTCGCATAGTCCGCGAACCCTCCTTCGCCCGACAGCGTGAAGGGGTTGGTGATGCTCACCCGCTGCTTCAGGCTCCCGACCAGACGGTCGTACGCGGCCGGCCGGATCCGCCAGTATCGCGGCGGCGACCACGAGGGCCCGGCCGGCGGGCGGCCGAAGAGCTGCTCGTGCGGCACGAAATTGCCGTACGCCGGCATGAGCAGCTTGTCATCGTAATGCAGGCCACCGCGAGCCATCTCGCTCTTCACCCAGTCGACGATCGCCTGTCGCTCCGCGTCGCTCGGCTGAGTGGCGTCTTCCGGCGGCATGAGACGGAGGCTCAGCTTGTCGGCGATCCGACTCCAGACCGTGGCGGCGTTGCCACCGGCCAGATTGGCGTCGAGCGTGTCGATCGCGAGGTTCGCCTCCTGCTGGCCGGCACCGTGGCAGTCGAAGCAATACCGGGCCAACAGTGGCTGTACCGACTTGCGATAGGCGGCGAGGTCGGTTTCGGCGGCATGCACCAGGTCCGTCGCACCAATCCAGACCACCGCCATCCAGATTGCCGCCGACAGGACGGTGCGGGCGATCGCTGCGGTCGAGTTCACTTCGATTCCTCCGACATTTCGAGCACCAGCCGCAGCCCCGTGTAGGACATGCCTGGGGCGTGGATTTCGCGTCTGCGGGAGTTGCGAAAACCGCACCGGCAGTAGTCGGCCAGGCTGCACCAACTGCCTCCCCGGAGCGCTGAACCTTGAGCCTCCTTGGACGCTTTGTGCAAAGGGTCCGTTCCGCCGCCAAGCGGGGGCAGCGGCCGCCCGGAAAACGTGTCGCGGCACCACTCCGCGAGATTCCCGTGGACGTCGTGAAGCCCCCAAGCGTTCGCCAGATAACTGCCCACGACCGTCGGGCCCTGTCCCACGCCATCGTTGAGTCTGGCAGAAGCGTAGAAGAACTTGCCCAGATCCTCCTTCCCCAGGGTTTCATCGGCAAAATTGGCATAGCGGGGCAAGTCGGAAACCTCGTCGCCGAAGCAGAATTGCGTATTCCGGCCGGCGCGGGCGGCATATTCCCACTGGGCCTCGGTGGGGAGGACGTATTTCCAAGTCGCGGGCAGCCGGCCCGCCTTCCGCTCGCTCTGGTTGACGGCACCCAGAAACTTCTCGCAGCTGTTCGTCACGCACGGCAGGTTACGGCCCTTGGCTCCGTGCCGGCCATTAAACTGCCGTTCCGTGACCTCGTATTTGCCGATCCAAAAGCCTTTGCTGATGGTGACCTGCACCGGCCGGGCATCCGCTGCGTCCGGGGAGGTATCGCTGGCGGGAAGCCCCATCGTGAAGGTCCCGGGGGGGCACCAGCAAAACACCATCCCCAGTCCGTTGACCCACTGCTGGCCGGCCCGCGTGCCCACGGGCGGCTCCGGCGACTGGATGAACTCTTCGCCCGTGACGACCGGGAGTCGACGGAGCCGCGGGGTCGCGCCGGCGATAACCGGTTTCTGCTTCCCTTTCGAGATCTGGGTGACGTGCTCCCCGACGGCGTCCACCAGTTGGCCGAGCGTGTCGTTTTCAGCCGCCACGGACTTCGCGAACGCCGCCGCCAACGACGACGGACCGCCCCCTTCCGGGGATGGGGCCGCGATGACGAGCGTGTCATCGGCCAGATCGGCATCGCGAAACTCCGCCAGTCCCGCCGCCTGTCCGGGCTTCGCCGCCGGGTCTTCGTAGCCGGTGTCGAGCACGACCAGATGCGCCCCGGCGCCGCCGCGGTCGCGAAGATTTTTGAGCACCGCAGCCACCGCCACCGACTTGTCCGCGAGCCGCAGGGAAGTGCTGGTACCGCTCGGGGGCGAGGGAGCGGGCGTTTGATCCGCCGGACCGGCGTAATAAAAAATGGCCAATCCGTTGGTGACCGTTTCCGACAGGAATCCGTTCAGGGCCGCATCGAACCCTTTGTTATCGAGATCCTTCTTCACCGTCACCCGGTAGCCACGGTTCGTGAGTGCATCGGCGACGGTCGCCAGATCCTTTTCGACGCTCGGGATTACCTGGCCGCCGGAGGTGGTCGTCCCGACCAGAAACGCCGTGCGATCCTGGGCGGCGGCGATGCCCGCCGACGTCGCCACGGCCGAAAGTGCGATGGCAGCCAGCCAGAAAGCCCTCCGCCCACAAGCGAAGTGGCTTGCAAAACGTACCGTTACGGCGACGTCCACAATTGCGTGCATCGAGCCACCCTGCGATACCGTCGTTTAGGTAAGACTCAGACGGACGGTGCGGCGCCACGTCCCGTCACCAGCAGAGTACCACAAGAAGTATAGTTTATCGGTCCGGAGATCAACAGAATTGCCTCCGGACAGCCCTCGGACGGGACGGAATGCCCTCCGGTTTCGAGGCAGAATCATTCGAGAACAGACGTTTTTCGGCGTTCTAAAGCACTTCGGAGTTGAATCATGATGTCATGTGTGCCGGCCGGGCGGGCCGGGGTTCTCGGTGTCGTCGTCGCCTGGGTCGCACGAGCGGCCCTCGCCGGCTATGAACAGCCCGTCTACATCGACGGGTGCCGATCGGCCGACGGCCGCTACGAGGTCGTCGCCGAGGCGAAGGTCCGGGCTTCTTCCGTCCACGGCCCGCACACGTGGGAGTTCATCTGGAAGGACACCCAGACCGGCGCGACCCACCGCATGGCGGCCCAGGGCATTCAGGGGGGGCTGATCCGCGCCCAACTGTTCATCGCGCCCGACGGCGAGACATTCGCCCTCTGGAACCACGTCATCCAGTATTGGCCCGAAAAGTCGAAGATGCATTCGCACGACGAGCTGCCCTACCAGGAGAAGCCGGGCGAGGAGGAGAAGTTTCGCGGGCTCGACATCCACAAGAAACGGCTGATCATCTACCGCAAGGACGGCTCGATCGTGAAGGAGTTCGGGGTGGCCGACTTTCTCACCGACGAGGAGTGGAAGGCGGCGACGGCGAACTTCACCGTGACGAGCTGGCTGCGGGAATACGAAGGCCTGAAGCGGAAGGAAATATGCCGCACGCAGTATGCGTTCTACCGCGTCAGTCCCGATTACACGGTGCTGGAGTTCCAGCCGGTCGCGTCCCGGAATCCGGCGGTCAAGCCGCGGGTCGTGCGGGTGTCGCTCACCGACGGCCGGATCTTCGGCCCCGATGAGGAGATCACCGACCCGGAGAAGATCCCGGTGCGGCCGTTCATCGGCGCCGACGCGTTGCCGAAGGCCAGCAAGGATTGGATCGAAAATTATGTTCCGAGCCTCGACCCCGTGCGGAAGGCCGGGGAGTTTCGCATCGTCTCCGTGGCCGAGGCGTTTCCGGTGGAGAAGGCGCGGCCCGTCAAGCCGGTGACGTTCGGCGAGGTGAAGCTGCTCGCCTCCGGGTATCAGCAGGCCGACACGCCCGCGGTGCTCTTGGGGTTCGCGGGTCGAAAGGAGCCGACGGTGGTGTTCGCCGAGGCGAAGAAGAACCAGCTCTTCCGCTACCCCGTCGGCGCCGAGGGGGCCACGGCGGAACTGTTCTCGTCGGAGGCCGGCCGGGGTCGCATCGGTCCCGACGGCCGCAGGTTCTACGGCCTGTACGGCGGCAAGCTCGCCTCGTGGGACCTGCTCTCCAAGGATTCCAAGCCGGTGATCCTCTGCGAGAAGTCTGCCAACGACCGGGATTTTTCGATCAACGACCTGGCCGTCTCGTCGCGGGGCGTCGTCTACTTCACGACGCTCAAGGATCCGGAGAAGGGCCGCCTCTCGGCCTTCGATCCGCGGACGGGCAAGGTGACGGTGTTGTTCGACGGGGAGCAGGAAGAAAAACTTTGCAATCCCAACGGCATCGCGCTCGACGCGGCGGAACGCTTTCTCTTCGTGGGGGTTTCGAGCTACAAGAATCCGGGCCGCGCCGGCGTCTACTGCTTCCCGATCCGCCCCGACGGAACGATCGATCTGGAGAAGGGCGGGCAGACGGCCTGGGTGCCCGTGAAGGCCGACGGCATCGCCTTACGGCACAACGGTGAGGTGTTCCTGACCACGGAGGGGAAGGTCGAGGGCTTCGACATCCATGGCCGATCCCGCGGGCACGTGACGGTTCCCAAGGGCACCGGCACCAACCTCTGCTTTGGACCGCCCAATTCACCGCTGGCCGACACGCTCTTCTTCACCACCTGGGACTCCCTCTACTCCGTGAGCGTGAAGTGAGTCAGTGTGGGAACTGCGCATCCGAAAGGCGAACGCTTCCCCGGGCCGCGGAATCCGCGTAGAGCACGGCCCGTAATCCAGGGCCGCTGGCTTAATACAGGGCCGTCACCGCCACGCTGCCGGTCAGCCCCTTGAGGGTGATGGTCTCCTTCTCCTTGTTGAACCCGGTCCACGGCTGGCCGTTGACCGTGACGCCCTTGATCGGCGCGGACGTCGGATGCCGGAACCGCAGCACCACCTCCTGCGGTGGCTTGCGGGAGGGCATCTGGATCGTCGCGCTGATCGAGCCCTTGTCGGCGTCGGAGACGATTTCATAGGCGACCGCGCCGAACCGCGTGGGGGCGTCCTTGACGCTGATCTTCTTGCCCTGCTCCAGCCACGCCCGCGGCGTGCCGCGGCCCAGCCAGAGCGTGCCCCCGTCCTCCCACACCAGCAGGTTGCGGAACTGCTCGATGAACCACGCCGTCGAGCCCAGGTCGCCGCCAGGCCCGTTGTTCGCCGTGCCGCCGCAGCCGCTGCCGTGCTGGAAGCCTTCGGTCAGGCCGCCGCCGGGCTGCACGAACGCCGCGTAGTTGACCATCCAATACCGCAGGAACGGCCCGATGTCGTCCCGGCGAAAATGGGTCTGTGCCACCAGCGACGCCTTGGGCAAGCCGGCGATGCCGTTGAAGAAGACGTCATCTTCCTCGGCCAGGCCGCGGTCTTTCCGCGTTTTCGTCACGGCCTTGTTGAGGTGCGCCTCCTCGACGATCTCCAGGTGCCCGTTCAGTCGGGGGTCGTCGGCGGGCAGCAGGCCGCCCCCGAGGAACAGCGGCAGGGCCCCATGGCCGTAATCCGCCTCCCCATAGATGCCGAAACTCTCCCCCTGCATCGAACCCCGGCGATACATGCTCATCGGCATATAGCTGCGATACGTGCCGTCTCGCGTCAGCCGCACCGGCGACAGCGCCAGCTCCCGCTCGACGGCCCGCAGGAGATCCTGTCGATACGCCTCGGCCTCCTCGCGGTAGCGTTTCGCCAAGGCCGGATCGACCGCATCGACCGCTTCGGCGAACCGCTGCAGGGCCTGGACCGCGTGCGCGTCGGAGTTGATGTACCACAGCCACAGACACCTGCCCAGGTAGGTGTCGCCGAGGACCAGCGGCGGCAGCAGGCCCGCCGCCCAGAGCCGGTCGCGACCGGGCACGTCCGCCATGTATTGCCGCCGCTGGCGGATGATCCAGTCGGCCGCCTTTTGCATCCGGGGCAGGTTTTTTTCCAGCCATGCCGTGTCGCCGGTGAGCAGGCAGCGATCGGCCATCGTCCGCAGCATCAGCCAGGTGCCGGTGTGCGTGCCGTCGTGGTACCAGCCGATGTCGTACCGCATCGTCTTGCCATACTCGAAGCTGCCATCGCCATCGACGAAGTCGCCGTCGGGCTTGACGGTGCCGGGGCAGTTGAGCCAGTAGTCGAACCGCTTGGCCGTCGTCTCGTGCGCACCGACGAGGTCGGCGGCATAGAGCATCGGGGCGGCCTCGAACGAGAGCTGCTGATAGCCGCCCTTGTGCACGCGGAGCTGATGGGTCGCCCGTCGCCAGGCGTCGGTCCAGCGCTCGTCGGGTACCTGCACGAGCATGGCCCCCGCCGGCGGCTCCGCGAAAGGCACGAGCTCCCAGAGATCCGTGCCTTCCTTGCAGCCCGGCAGCTTGATCTGCCGGAGGGCCTCCTCGCACGAGGCGATCTCCTTGTGCCGCCGGATCACATCCAGAACGCTCCGCGGGCCCGTGGCCGCCAGTTCCGCCGCGAACGCCCGTCCGGTCTTCCCGCTGCCGGCCTTGGTGATGAACACGCCGTGCTCGGGCACGAGGATCGGCCCGTGGTTCACGTCGTCGGGCAGGAAGGTCAGGTTGCCCCCCTTGGTCCAGAGCGTGATCCGCGTGTCCAAGGGGGAGATCCGTGCCTTCTCCCCGCGGCCGCGACTTCCAAAACGGCCGGGATGGAGCACCGAGACGGCGATGCCACGCCGCGGGCTTCCCGCCGCGGCCGCGGACTGCCACGCCTCCGGGCCCGTCATCGTCGTGCCCTTGTCCTCCGGCAACGGTTTGACCGATGTCACGTAGCCGCCATAGGCCTCGATCCGGCCGTCGAACACCTTCTGCTCGGAGTCTCCCGTGCAGCCCCACTCGATCTCCAGGTCGAGCGTGCTCCACGTCCTCGGTGGCGGATAGAGATGGATCGACGGGCAGCCGTACTTCGCCCCGGCCGGAGCCTTGTCGGGGTCGAAGAACACGGCCACCATGTCGGTAGGCTCGAAGATCGGTTTTCCTTTCGTGGCGCCCTCCGGCTGCTCGTTGAGGTAGGTCAGCGTGTGACCGTCCGTCGAGATCGCCGGCGCGGCGAGCACTTCGTCGCGGACCACCCCGAACCAGCCGACCTTCGCCGGATAGACGCGGACCTCGATCGCCTCGACGGGCGGCACGGCGTCCGTCGCGGGCCAACGCAGTTCGATCCGCTGCGTCGGCACCGGTGCCAGCCAGAGCAAGGCCGAAAAAAGCCGGCCTTTGGGGGCCGGAAGCAGACCGAGTTTTTTGAACCCTTCGATTCGCTTCTTGTCCTGCTCCGTCTCCGGCGACTGCGATGCGACGGTGCGGTAGACCTCGTCAAGCCGCTTCAGCCGCCGCGGGATGAAGGAGGCCTCCGGCTTCTCCTGCACGTCGCGGTCCGCCCGCCAAGCGTATGCCCATGACGCCATGTCCACCGGCTGGCCGGCGAGTTTTGTCAGGTCGGGCGTGGCATCCGCCTGCGGCTCGACGGATTCGGCCGTGAGAGCCGTAACGAGCAGGAAAAGGATGGCTGCGGCACCTGCTTTGTGCATGGCGTTCATGGGAAGATCCTCAGTGTGTGTCCTGCGGGCATGTGGCTTGGATCGAGGACCGGCAGCGACCGGCAATCCCTCGACCATTCGCCGCTTGTGACCGCTGCGGTCACATCGTAATTTAATCAGATCGATCGTGCGGTCCTCGAAAGGAGAAACTGTGGTTCGTTTCTGCTTTGCCTTCTTCGCCGCTGCGGTGTTCGTCGCAGGGGTTGCAGTCGCATCATCCCCCGCGAAGCCCAACGTCGCGCCCGAGGGATTCACCGCCCTGTTCAACGGCGAGAATCTGACCGGATGGCTTCAGGATCACAAGCCGCCCACGACGTGGACGGTCGAAGATGGCGTGCTTGCCTTCAGCGGCAAGGGAGGCCCTCTGTTCCACACGGAGAAATTCTCCAACTTCGTCCTGCTCTTGGACTGGAAGATTCCCCAGAAGGGCAACAGCGGGGTTTTTCTTCGCGGCGGGGCCACCCAGGTCGAGATCAACGACGGCGATCCCACCAAGCCGACATGGAACGGCACGTCAGGCGGTCTGTATCCGGACAAGCCGCCGATCAAGCATGCCATGAAGCCTGCGGGTGAATGGAATCATTATGAGATTCGTGTCGAGAACGGGGTCATCACGGTGTTTCTCAACGGCGAGAAAACCGTCGATGCGTTCAAAAAAGAATGGAAAAAGGCCACGGCAGGGCCCATCGGCTTCCAGAATCACGGCACGCCCGTGTACTACAAGAACATTTTTATCAAGAAATTGCCGGACTAGCTGTCCGTGGACAAAGCTCTCCATGGCTTTTGTCCACTGGGCCGACCGGGGGAAACGCCGAGGGTTTCCACGGTCGGCATTCCTCACATCCTGCTCGAGCAGACTTGTTCCACAGTCTGCAGGCTCTGCCTGGCTGCCTGTGGAAAATTCCATCCAGGAACTTTTTGGTTCTTTGGGGATTTCAGTGGCAGGGTAGCCGCAGCCCAAGGCCAAGCTTCCCACAAAAGAACAGGATTCGCGTTCCGTAGTTCCGCACGAACCGGAAGCTGCGAGCCATGCGTTTCAACGCGTGATTGACGCTGTTGAAGCCCGCGCTGGTGGCGTTGGTGATCCGGTGCCGAAAGGAGCTCAACCAGGCGCTGGCATGTCGGCAGCCACGACCACAACCTGCTGCCGCTGCTCGACCGCCAGCGTCTGCAGTGCCGCCTCCGCAACGGCTGGGGCCGGTGGGGGTCACCGCTCGCCCAGCGCCGGCAGCGGCTCCGCCGCCTCGGCGCCGCGGGTGATCGTGAACCCCATGTCGGAGATCATGCGGTAATCCTCCTCCGGCAGCTGCCCCTTCGTGGTCAGGTAGTCGCCGACGAAGATCGAGTTGGCGGCGTACAGCCCCAGCGGCTGCAGGCTGCGGAGGTGGAGCTCGCGGCCGCCGGCGATGCGGATCTCGGAGGCCGGATTCACCAGCCGCATCAGGGCCAGGCCGCGGAGGCAGTCGCGGGGCGTGAGCCGGCTGGTGTCCTCCAGCGGCGTGCCGTCGATGGCGTTGAGGAAGTTGAGCGGGATCGACTCCACCCGCATGGCCCGCAGATCGAAGGCCATGTCGATCAAGTCGTCGTGCGTCTCCCCCATCCCCATGATGCCGCCGCTGCACAGCGACAGTCCGGCGGCCCGGCAGGCCTCGAGCGTCGCCACGCGATCGGCGTAGGTGTGCGTCGTGCAGACCTCGCCGTAGTACCGCTCGCTCGTGTTGAGGTTGTGGTTCACCTTGTCGACGCCGGCCGCGGCCAGCTGCCGGGCCTGATCGGGGGTGAGCAGGCCGAGGCAGGCGCAGATGTTGAGACCGTGGCGGCGTTTGATCTCGGGCGTGATCTGGCAGACGAAGTCGACCTCCCGCTGGGTCGGGGCCCGGGCCGAGATCACGATGCAGAACGTCTTCGACTGCCGCTCGGCCGCGAGCTCCGCCGCCTCGAGCAGTTTCGGCGCGGAGAGCAGGTTGTATTTCGGGATCTCGGCGTCGGAGACCTTCGACTGCGAGCAGTAGCCGCAGTCCTCAGGGCAGAGGCCGCTTTTGGCGTTCATGAGGAAGAACAGCTGCACGGTGGTGCCGAAGTGGCGGTGCCGCACCCGCCAGGCGGCGGCAAGCAGGTCGAGCAGTTCCACGTCGGATGACTCGAGGATCCCGCGGGCCTCGGCCCGGTCGATCTCGCCGCCGGCGAGGACGCGGTCAGCCAGGGCGTGCCAGCGGGAGGCGGGGGCGAGCGGTTCAACGAGCGACATGGGGGTGGGCCCTCGGCGGTGCGGACGGAATGCGGCCCAAAATGTACGCGACTCCGCCCGCCGCGCCCACGGTCCGGGGGCGGGCGTGTCAACTTTCGGCGGCGTGCGTCACTATTCCCCGGACACACTCCGGGCCAGCCATGGATCACGCCTTCGCCATCCTCGCCGCCGAGCACCGGCCGATGCTCCTCGCCTACGCGCGGGCGCTGTGCTACGGCGACGGCCACGCGGCGGAGGACGTCGTCCAGGAGACGCTGCTCGTGGCCTGCCGGCGACTGGCTGAGTTTCGCGCCGAGAACGACGGGCATTTCGGCCGCTGGCTGCGGGGCATCGCCCGCAACAAGGCACTCGAGGCCCATCGGGCCGCCGGTCGCGGCCGGGTGGTGGCCGACAGCCGGATCATCGAGGGATTGGAGGACGTCTTCGGCCGGCTCGACCCGCCGTCCGCGGTCTGGAGCGGGGCGAGCTCTCCGTGGAGCCCGCGGGCGAAATGCCCGCGGCCGAGCCGCTCACGATCGAGACGCCGACCGGCCGGGTGACGGGCCAGGCCGCGAGTTTCTACGTCGGCTGCCATGCCGACGACGCTGACCGAATTGACCGAGATGAAAAAAACCCTGGACGTGGAAAGGAACGATCGATGAAGACGACGATGCTGACGCGGGTGCTGGTGCTGGCGGGCGTGGCGACGCTGGCGAACGTGCATGGTGAGGCGACGGGCCGGGCCGACGACCTGCTCGTGGCCAAGGACGGCGGGGCGCCGGAGCGGCACGCCGTGGCGGCGAGCGGCGACTTCGCCCTCGATCTCTACGGCCAGTTGGCCAAGGAGAACGACGGAAAGAACCTGTTCTTCTCCCCCTACTCGATGGCGTCTGCCCTAGCGATGACGGCCGAGGGCGCGCGGGGCGAGACGGCGGCCGAAATGGGGAAGGTGCTCCGTTTTCCCGAAGCCGCCCGGCGGATCGGCGACGACCCGCAGCTGCTGCCGTGGAACACGAGCCTGATCCACACCGGGATGGCGAAGCTCAACGAACGCTTCCAGTCGAAGGCCGACACGCCCTACGAGATCAGCGTGGCCAACGCGCTCTACGGCGAGAAGACGTATCCGTTTTCGCCCGACTACGTGGCGACGATCGGCAAGTTCTACGGCACCGGCGCCGTCGTGCCGGTGGACTTCAAGAACCTGCCCGAGCCGTCCCGACTGCTGATCAATGCCTGGGCCGAGGAGAAGACACGCGGCCGGATCAAGGACCTCGTGCCACCGGGGGCGGTGACACCGCTCACACGGCTCGCCCTCCTGAACGCGATCTATTTCAAGGGAGACTGGTCGGTGCCGTTCGACGCCATGCGGACGAAAGAGGAAGACTTTCAGGCAGCTGGTGGCACGAAGATCGCCGTCCAGATGATGCACAACGCGAACCTCAGCGGGGGCAAGTATGCCGCCTTCAATGCTGACGGCACGCCGTTCCCGACGCCGCAGCATCGCACAAAGCAGGCGAAGTTCTATCCCGTTCGCGGTGGCTTTCAGGTCGCGGAACTGCCCTACAAGGGCAAGGACCTCGCGATGGTGCTCATCGTGCCGCAGGATGCCGACGGCCTGGCTGCGGTCGAGAAGCAGCTCACGACCGCGAACCTGCAGGCCTGGCTGGGGAAACTCGAGTCCCGCGACATGGACGTGGCGATGCCGAAGTTCCGGATCGAGACGGATTACCGGATGAACGATCCGCTCAAGGCCTTGGGCATGCGGCTGGCGTTCGATGCCCGGCAAGCCAACTTCGACGGCCTCGTGGCCGCGGGATCGGCGCATGTCTTCATCTCCGACGTCCTTCACAAGGCGTTCGTGGAGGTGACGGAGAAGGGGACTGAGGCGGCGGCGGCGACGTTTGTCGGCGTGCCTATGGGCGGCCCGCCCCCCTTCACCCCCGCCATCCGTGCCGACCGGCCGTTCCTGTTCGCGATCCGCGACGTGAAGACGGGCACGCTCCTGTTCCTCGGCCGCATGACCGACCCGACCGGCACCGCCGTGCCGGCGGCTGAGTAGCGTCGCGACGAGCGTTTTGGCATGGATCGCGGGATGGTTTTCATGCCCGGAGTCCCCGGGTTTCCACCCGGGGCTTCTTGTCGCGCGCCGCATCCACAAAAAGCCCCCGGCGGGAGCCGGGGGACTCCGGGTCGCATGCCTTCCCCCGTGCCATGCGAAGCGGATTCGAACCGCGGGAATGCGTCCAGTCGGACAGCATGGATGGCGGGATGGTTTTCATGCCCGGAGTCCCCGGGTTTCCACCCGGGGCTTCTTGGGCGCGACCGTCCCACAAAAAGCCCCCGGCGGGAGCCGGGGGACTCCGGGTCGCATGCCTTCCCCCG
>CAZJHQ010000048.1:0-2198 GCA_964545915.1 uncultured Candidatus Kuenenia sp.
CAGATCATCTGGTTCACGCAGCCGATCGAGCAGCGGATCAACGAGATGGTGTCGGGCGTGCGGGCCGACATCGCCGTGAAGGTGTTCGGGACGGACCTCGACGCCCTGGTGCAGAAGGCCAACGAGGTGGCGGCCATCCTCCGGAGCGTGCCGGGGGGCGCCGACGTGGCCGTCGAGCAGGTGGCGGGCCAGCCGATCCTCAAGATCGCCGTCAAGCAGGAAGAGATCGCCCGCTACGGCATCTCTGCCGAGGCGGTGCTCGACGTGGTGGAAAGCGTCGGCGGCAAGGCCGTCGGGCAGATCGTGGAGGGGCAACTGCGGTTTCCGATCGTGGTTCGGCTGCCGGAGTCGTTGCGGGCGGGCCCTGAGTCGCTGGCCGCGATCCCCATCCGCGGGCCGGCGGGGGAGAGCGTGCCGCTCGAGCGGATCGCCGCGATCGAGACCGTGCTCGGCCCCAAGTTCGTGACCCGCGAGTGGAGCGAGCGCCGCGTGGTCGTGCAGTGCAACGTCCGGGGCCGCGACGTGGGGGGCTTCGTGGCCGACGCCCAGGCCCGGATCGACCAGCAGGTGGACCTGCCGCAGGGGCAGTTTCGCCTCGAGTGGGGCGGGCAGTTCGAGAACATGCAGCGGGCCCAGAAGCGGCTCATGATCGTGGTGCCGCTGGCGCTGCTGCTGATCATCGCCCTGCTGTACCTCACCTACCGCAGCGTCGCCGACACGGCCCTCCTGTTCATCAGCGTGCCCTTCGCCTGCGTGGGGGGCATCTGGGCCCTCGCCTGGCGCGGCATGCCGCTCTCGATTTCGGCGGCGGTGGGCTTCATCACGCTCTCCGGTGTGTCGGTGCTCAGCGGGATGGTGGTCGCCAGTGCCCTGCGGGAGCGGCTGGCCCGGGGCACGGCCCGCGATGTGGCGATCGAGGAGACCTCGTGCGGCTCACTGCGGACGATCATCATGACCGCCCTGGTGGCCAGCCTGGGCTTCATTCCGATGGCCATCTCGGAGGGCACGGGCGCGGAGGTGCAGCGGCCGTTGGCCACGGTCGTGATCGGGGGCGTGATCACCAGCACGCTGTTCACGCTGTTCATCCTTCCGGCCCTCTACCGGCTGATCCTCCGCGCGCCCCCCGTGCCGATCCTGCCAGGCGACGGCGGCAGCGGCTGAGATCGCCCCGGCCGGCTGCCGGATGCCCGGGGCCGCCGCCGGCTTCCGCTGGGCGGAACTGGCCTCCCCCCGTATTCTCTCGGCACGGAGAGAGGTGCGTGTCCGAATCGGCCGGCGACCCCGATGTGGCGACGGCGAGCGACGAGGAGCTCGCGGCGTTGGCGGCCCGCGAGGGCTCCGACGGCGTGGCGTTCACGGCGCTCGTCGAGCGATTTCGGGAGCGGGTGTGGCGGGTGTGCTGGCGGCTGATGGGCAACGAACACGACGCCCAGGATGCCGCGCAGGAGGTCTTCGTCCGCCTGTTCTTCGATCGTGGGAAGTTCGCCGGGCGGAGCCGCTACTCGACCTGGCTCCACGGCGTGGCGATCCGCACCTGCCTGACGCTGCGCCGGTCGCGGTCGCGGCGGCGGCGGCGTGAAACGCCGGAGTCGGCCGCGGGCGACGAGTCCCGGCCCGTGCAGGCCCAGGCTGACAGCCGCGCCACCGCGGCCCAGACGGTGGACGCCGCGCACGACGTCGCCCGGCTCCTGGAGGGCCTCGACGAGGAGGATCGGGCGCTGGTGCTGATGAAGTTTGCCGAAGGCCACGAGTACGACGCGCTGGCCGAGATGTTCGGCACCTCGGCCGGCGCGCTGCGGATGCGTGTGGCCCGGATCCGCGAGCGGCTGGCGGGAGGGTAGGCCGCAGGCACGATCACGCCCACGGAGAACGCCTGCTCCACCGACACAAAAAGCCCCCGGCGGAAGCCGGGGGACTCCGGGTCGCCTCCCTCCCCGCTCACCATGCGCCACGGTTTCGAACCGCGGAATCACGTGCCTTCATCCGGCATGGACGGCGGGATGGTGTTCATACCCGGAGTCCCCGGGCTCCCGCCCGGGGCTTCTTGGCCGCAGGAACGATCAACGACCAGGATTACGCCCACGGACAACACCCACGGACAACACCCACGGACAACACCCACGGACAACACCCACGGACAACGCCCACGGACAACGCCCACGGACAACGCCCACGGACAACGCCCACGGACAACGCCC
>CAZJHQ010000048.1:2298-11818 GCA_964545915.1 uncultured Candidatus Kuenenia sp.
CCCACGGACAACGCCCACGGACAACGCCCACGGACAACGCCCACGGACAACGCCCACGGATTACGCCCACGGATTACGCCCACGGATTACGCCTGCTCCACCGACACAAAAAGCCCCCGGCGGAAGCCGGGGGACTCCGGGTCGCCTCCCTCCCCGCTCACCATGCGCCACGGTTTCGAACCGCGGAATCACGTGCCTTCATCCGGCATGGACGGCGGGATGGTGTTCATACCCGGAGTCCCCGGGCTCCCGCCCGGGGCTTCTTGGGCGCAGGCACGATCACGCCCACGGAGAACGCCCCCGGACGCACGGCTGAACCGGACGCCGAAAAATTTTTTGTGACGCGGCCGCCGCGGCCGGCAACACACCCTGTGACGGACGGGACGCGGCCGAGCGGCGGCTGCGGCGGTCCGGGGAACGAGGGTTCGAGACGCGGATGGATCTGCTCGAGCAGCTCGGCGACGTGGCGGTGCCGGAAGTGCCGGCCGCCCGGGAGTTCACGGCGGGCGTGCGGCGGAAGCTGCACCCCCGGCTGCTGGCCCTGCACGTCGCGGAGTTCGCGCTCGGCGCGACCGTCTGGGGGGCGAGGCACATGCTGGTGGCATTGTTCGCGGCGGTGGTGTTCACGGTGACGGGGTCATGGCCCCGTGCGGTGAAGCGGCTGCCGCCCCTGGCGAACTGACGACACACGACGATTCACGCGTCGGCACGGCTGCCGACGGCAGGTTGGGTTGCGGGCCAACCAGCACAATTCCCGCAGCGGAGGGGCCCGGCGGTTCACGAAGGACGGCCGGGCGACGAAGGAGATGGCAATGGCGAACTTCGCGGTGCTCGCGCAGACGGCTGCCGAGACGGCTCGGGAAACGGTGAACGCCTCACGGCAGGCGCTGGTCGACAGTTTCACCCAGGCTTGGAGCCAGGTGATCCTGCTCGCCCCGAAGATGGTGGCGATGATCTCTGTGCTCGTGGTCGGCTACGTGCTGGCCCGGTGGTTCGGCGGCCTGATCGCCGTCGTCACCGAGAAGCTCGGCCTGCAGACGGCCGCCGAGAAGAGCGGTCTGGCCCAGAGCATGCACGACGTCGGCATCCGCCGGCCGGTGCCGGCCATCGTCGGCGGCATCGTCTTCTGGCTGCTGATGAGCGTGTTCGTGATGGCGGCCTTCAGCATCCTCGGCCTGGAGAGCGTCTCCCTGGCCATGAAGGAGGTCGTGAACTACATCCCGAAGGTGCTCGTGGCGACGGTGGTGGTGGTGGTCGGCCTGCTGGCGGCGACGTTCGTCCGCGGCGTGGTGGCGACCAGCGCCGACCGCGTCGGGCTGTCGTACGCCGAGTACCTGGCCGGTGGCTGCTACTGGGTGCTCTCGATCCTGACCTTCATCGCCGCCTTCAACCAGCTCGGCATCCAGTTCGCGCTGCTCGAGAAGCTGATCCTCATCGGATCGGCCGGCCTGGCGGCGGGCTTCGCCCTGGCCTTCGGGCTCGGTGGCCGCGACGTGATGGCGGGCATCCTCTCGGGCTACTACGTCCGCCAGCGTCTCCAGGCGGGAGACACGGTGAGCGTGGCCGGGTTCGAGGGCACGGTCCGCGAGGTGGGCCCGGTGGCCACGATCATCGAAACCCGCGCGGGTGGCCTCGTCTCGCGGCACTCGATCCCGAACGCGAAGATGCTGCAGGAGGCGGTGCGGTAACTGTCCGTGGGCAAAGCCCTCCATGGCCTTTGTCCACTTGGCCGACCGGTGGAAACGCCGCGGGTTTCCCCGGTCGGCATCCCTCACATCCTGCTCGGGCAGACTTGTTCCACAGACTGCCAACCAACCCGCTTCGCAACACCCGCTTCCGGCGGCGGCGGAGGCCGCCGGAAGCAAACGCACCGTGCCCTGAAGTCGGCCGGTGCGAGAACCAGACGCGGGCCCGTGGCGGACAACCGCCCCGGGCCCGCAGGCTTTTCAAAGCCGGCGCCGCCCGGCTACTGCCGCACGAGGACGCGGGAGCCGGGACCGAGGATGTCGATCAGTTCGTCGAGGTCGCGGGCCGACACGATCAGGCTCGACTGCGGCACGTTGTCGCTCACCGCAGTCGGGTCGTCCACCGCCTCGATCACCAGCCCTTCGCCGAGCACGATCGATCGCCGCAGGGTGGCCGTGCCGGCCGGAGCGGCCGCGGTGCGGCTGACATCGGCCACGGGGAGCGCGCCCCCCACGTGGGCGAGATATTGGCGACCGACGAGCACCGGAAAACTGCCGGCGTAGTTGCCGCCGAGCTGCAGGCTCAACCGCCGCCGCGAGATGCTCACCACGGCGTCGAACGGACCGCGAATCACCTTGAGGTGCTCCCCGGGCACGAGCCGCAGCGGATCGTCGATGCCGTTGATCTTGGCCAGCAACTGCGGCGCCACGCCCAGCGGCGCCGCGATCGTGGCCAGCGTCTCCTCAGGAGCCACGACGTGCGGCGGCAGCAGCAGGTCCTGCTGGGAGTAGATCACCGTGCCGGCCAGTTGCCCGAGCAGGTCTTCGAGCCGCTGGCTCTCCTCCAGGCCGAGCGACGGGTCGTCGTACCACACCGAGAGCCCCGCCAGGGCCTCGGCATAGCGGCCGGCGGTGAGCTTTTGATGGGCATCGGTCCAGGCGGAGGCAAAGGCTGCCGAAGAGGCCGACCCGCTCCGCGGCGCGGGGGCCGGCACGGTCGCCGGTGGCGGCACCGTGGCGGGCAGGCCAGGCATGGGCAGCGTGGCGTAGCGGTCCGGCCGCGCGGCCGGAGCGACCGCGGCAGCCACATCGTCGGCGGCCGGCGGCGTGGACGATTGCGGATTCAGGTAGGTGGGCGGCTGATCGGCCACGGCGGCCACGGTGGCGCTGGCGGCGGCCGTGGCCGCTACCGCTGCCGCTGCGGGGCCCGCGATGGCCGCCGACGGTGGGGAACCGGCGGCAGCCGGAGGCGCGGCGGGCACCTGCGCGGCAAATGGTGGCGGGGGGACTTGGGGCGGTGCGACGGCAGGCACAGCGGGAGCGACGGTGGCGGCGACCGGCGGAGCCGCGACGACCGGCGCCGGCTCGAACGGGGGCGGGGGGGCGGGCAGTTCGACCTGCGGAGCCGCCGCCGGCGCGGCGGCGAAAGGCGGAGCCTCGCTGGCTGCCGTTCCCTCGACGGCCGCGGTGGGGCCTTTCTGCACGACCGAGTAGGCGCCATACAGGATGGTGCCGAAGAGGACCAGCACCACCAGCGGCTTGATCGCTTCCATGGAATCGGATTCCTGTTCGCGACGGCTGGACGACTTTGACCGCGTGGCCATAGACCCGGCTTTCCTGGAGGAGGGGGCGGGGATCGTACCGGCCGCCCCAGACCGGAGCCAGACCGCTTCCCCCGCGGAAAAGAGGCCCCGGGCTGTCGCATTGGGCTGGTGCGCGACCGGCCCGCGCCGGCAGCGCCAGCACCCGGCGGATCGCCGCGGCCCATGGAGACCGCGTATATTCATGGCGTCGTCGCCGGAAGCGAAATCGTCCCGCAGGGCCGCGGATGCAAGAGCCACCGCGAGGAGATTCGGTCCATGCGTTCGCAAGACGTTGATTCAGGTCGGGTTCGTGACGTGGTCGCCGTCGTGCTCGCGGGCGGCAAGGGCTCGCGACTCGATCCGCTGACCCGCGACCGGGCCAAGCCGGCCGTGCCCTTCGGCGGCATCTACCGGATCGTGGACTTCGCCCTCTCCAACTGTCTCAACAGCGGCCTGCGCCGGATCCTCCTGCTCACGCAGTACAAGGCCAGCAGCCTCGACCGCCACCTCAACCTCGGCTGGCATCGGTTCTTCTGCCGGGAACTCGGCGAGTTCCTCGACGTGCTCCCGCCGCAGCAGCGGGTGGATGAGCACTGGTACCAGGGCACCGCCGACGCGGTCTACCAGAACATCTATTCCTTGGAGATGGCGGCGCCGCGGCTGGTCGTCGTCCTCGCCGGCGACCACATCTACAAGATGAACTATCAATCGCTCGTCGATGCCCACGAGGCGAGTGGGGCCGACGTCACGATCGGCGCGCTGCCGGTGCCGCGGGCGGCGGCCGCCGAGTTCGGCACGATGGAGGTCGATGCCTCCGGTCGGGTCCGCGAGTTTCGCGAGAAGGTGGCCGACCCGCCGCCAATGCCCGGCGCGCCGCACCTGGCGCTGGCGTCGATGGGCATCTATTGCTTCTCCGCCGACTTCCTCCTCGAACAGCTTCGCCGCGACGCGGCCGATCCGCTCAGCCGCCACGACTTCGGCCACGACATCCTCCCGGCCGTGATCGGCACGCATGCCGTCCATGCCTTCCCGTTCCGCGACGAGAACCGCAAGCGCGACGCCTACTGGCGCGACGTCGGCACGATCGACGCCTATTACGAGGCCAACATGGACCTCGTCGACGTCGACCCGCAGCTCAACCTCTATGACGAGCACTGGCCGATCCGCACCCACCATCCCGCCTATCCGCCGCCGAAGTTCGTGTTCGCCGGCGAGGGCCCCGACGCCCGCCGCGGCGAGGCGACCGACAGCCTCGTCTGCCCCGGTGCCATCGTGTCCGGCGGCCGCGTCACCCGCTCGATCATCGGGCCGGGCGTCCGCGTCAACAGCTTCGCCCGGGTCGAGGAGAGCATCCTCTTCGAGGGCGTGGACGTCGGCCGGCACGCGGTCGTCCGCCGCGCGATCATCGACAAGGGGGTGCACGTGCCCCCCGGCACCGCCGTGGGCGTCGATCCCGAGGAAGACGCCGCCCGTGGGCTGGCGGTTTCGGCCGAGGGAGTGACGGTCGTTCCCAAGGGCTTCTGCTTCGAGTCGAATCTGGTCCCCACCCCCGCCGGCTGACCCGCCGGCCGCGCGTTCCGCCATGCCGATCCGCAACCTCGTCTTCCTCGCCGTCGCCGCGATCGTCTGCCTGGCATCCTGGGCGGCCCGCGAGCGGGATGCCCGGGGCCGGCGGTTCGGCGAGGTCCTGGGCCACATCGATCGCGCCTACCTCGAGCCGGTCGATGGCGAGTCCCTGTTCGCCACTGCGGTCGAAGCCACGGTCGCCAAGCTCGACGAGCACTCGGCCTTTCTCCGGGGCGCCGACCGCGACGATCTCGAGTCGCTGCTCGACCAGCAGTTCGGCGGCGTGGGCCTGGAACTGGGCATCGACGACCGCACGCGGGCGGTGACGGTGCTCGCGCCGCTGCCAGGCGGGCCCGCCTGGCGGGCTGGGATCGTCGCCGGCGACGTGATCGAGGCGATCGACGGCACCGCGACCAGTGGTCTCCCGCTGCGGGCGGTGATCGGACGACTGCGGGGCCGCCCCGGGGAGTCGGTGCGGCTCCGCGTGGTCTCCAAGGCAACGAGCGACACGCTCGATCCGGGCTCCGCTCCCACGAGTTCCAGCCGCGAGGTCGCTGTCGTGCGGGAGACCGTGAAGGTCGAGAGCGTCCTCGGCGACCGCCGGCGCCCGGACGGCTCGTGGCAATGGCTGCTCGAAGACGAGCCCGGCATCGCGCTGGTGCGGATCGTGTCGTTCGGCGAGCACACCGCCGCCGACTTGGACGCCGCGCTGGCGACGATCGACCGCGAGGCCGCGGACCGGCTGCGCGGTCTGGTGCTCGACCTCCGCGGCAACCCGGGCGGCCTGCTCGGCGCCGCCGTCGACACCTGCGACCGTTTTCTCGACGAGGGCGTGATCGTGTCGACGGCGGGCCGGCGATCCGGCGCGGCCGAGGCGGGCGTCACCCGCCGCGCCGGGCCGGGAGCCGCGCTGGCGGGCGTGCCCCTGGCCGTGCTCGTGGACGGGCTCACGGCGAGCGCCGCGGAGATCGTGGCGGCCTGCCTGCAGGACAACCGGCGGGCGACGGTGGTGGGCAGCCGCACCTACGGCAAGGGAACCGTGCAGTCGATCGTGCCGCTGTCCGACGGGGAGAGCCTGCTGAAGCTCACCACCTCGGAATACCTGCGCCCCTCCCGTGCCAACATCCACCGCCGCCCGGGTGACGGCGACGATGCCGTGTGGGGCGTGACGCCCGACGCCGGATTCGAGATCACGCCGCCGGCGGCGACCCTCGAACGCACCCGCGGCTGGAGGCGGGCCCGGGATTTGGGCGACCGGGGGCCGGCGGCGTCTGCCGCGCCCCGGAGCGCCGACCCGGTGCTCGCGACCGCGCTGCGGCTCTTCTCACCCCCGGCCACCGAGCTCGGAGGCGAGGAAAAAACTGCCGGCCACGCACACCAGCCCGCGGCCAGTAGCGAGTGACCGGGCGAGCGTGACCGCCTCCCGCGGCGTGGCCGCGACCCGCGCGGGCGGCAGCCCGGCGAGCCGACACGCGGCCACGAGCCGCTCCACCGGCGCGGCCCGCGGATTCGTGGCATACCGCGTGACGATCACATGATCGAAGCGGCCGGTGGCCGCGGCGAGCATCTCCTCGAGCTGCTTGTCGGCGCTGGCGGCGAACACGAGCACCCGCGGTCGGAGGCGGTCGAGCGCCGGCGCGAGGGTGGCGACGAGCGCCTGCATCGAAGCCACGTTGTGCGCCGCATCGACCACCGTCAGCGGGCGTGACGCCACCTGCTCGATGCGGGCGGGCAGTGTCGTGCGGGCCAGGCCGCTGGCGATCGCCCGCTCGGTCACCTGCCATCCTCGGGCGGCGAGCAGCCGCGCGGCGACGACCGCCAGCGCCGCGTTCTCCGCCTGATGCCGTCCCGCCATGGCCACGCGATACCGCGTTGCCTCCCGCTCGGCCGTCCGCACCTCTACCGTCGTGCCCCCCGCCGGATCATCGGCCACGTGGGTGGCCGTGAAGTCGCGGCCGAGCTGGAGCAGCCGGGAACGGCGTCGCGCCGCGGTGGCGACGATCACGCGGCGGGCGGCGGGATGCGTGGCCCCCGACACGACCGGACAGCCCCGCTTGATGATGCCCGCCTTCTCGCCGGCGATCCGACCGATCGTCGGGCCGAGCAGGGCCATGTGATCGAGGCTGATGCTCGTGATCACGGAGACCAGCGGCCGCGACACGTTCGTGGCGTCGAGCCGGCCGCCGAGCCCCGTCTCCAGCACGGCAATGTCAACGCCCGCCCGCGCGAAGTGCACGAGCGCCACCGCGGTCACGACCTCGAACCAGGTCGGCCCGCGGGTGCCCCGGCGGGCGGCCGCCGCGTCGAGCCGCTCCACGGCCGGGATCACGGCGTCGACCGCGGCGACGAGATCCACCGCCGGGATCGGCCGGCCGGCCACGCAGATCCGCTCCTCCAACGCATGCACGTGGGGCGACATGTAGCGGCCGACGCGATGACCGGAATCCTCGAGGATCGACGCGATCATCGCCACGGTCGATCCTTTGCCCTTGGTGCCGGCCACGTGCACGACCGGCAGCCGCTCGTGTGGGGCCCCGACCGCCGCCAGCAGCCGCCGCATGCGGGCCAGGCCGAAAGGGGCCGCCGCGGCCGAACCGGGAGGCGTCCGTTCGAAGTTGATGCGTTGGTCGAGCCAGGCAATCGCGGCCGCACGATCGCTTCCGGGCCGTCGCGCAGCCTCCCGCCGCTCGCCGCTTCGTCGCCTTCCCATCTTGTGCAGGCTCCCGGGCCTTCGGTCGCAGGCTCCGCGCCGCATCGACTCGCAGGCTTCGCCTCCAGTCTATCCGCGGTGGATGCGGCGGCCCGAGGCCTGCGATCCAAAGCGGCCTTGACCCCCCGCTCGGGTTTCCGGACTCTCCGCAGACCATGCCAACCTTCCGCTCCCGACCGCGTCCTGCCTGCACCGCCTTGACGGCGCTCGTGCTGCTGCTCGCGCTCCACGCCCGCGGCCAGGAGCCGGTCCCGCAGGCCCTGCCGATGCCGCCGATGTACATCCCGGACCCGGCCGCGCCGGGCGGCATGGCCGGCATGCCCCCGTCGATCGCTGCCGAGAACCTGCCGGACTGGCCGCGCTGGTTCGCGGGTGCCAGCGGGCTGATCATGACCCGCACGCTTCCCGGCGGCACGGCCGTGATGGAGCCGGTGGGGGGCACGCAGCTCACCACGGCGGACGCCGCGGCCAGCTGGCCCGGCGGCGTCGACCTCCATGTCGGCCGCTGGTTCGGTGACCGGCAGCAGCACGCGATCGAACTCATCTACTGGGGCGTGTACGGCCTGGGCACGTCGGCCGGCGTGGCCGCCAGCCCTCCGGTCCTCGATACGATCCCGCACACGCCCGGCGTGACCATCGCCGGCCTGCCGGCCGCCTCGTACCTGCAGAACGCCGCCGGCGAGACGATCGGCCGGGCCGATGTGGTCAATGACGTCGAGATCAACTGGGTGTACTCCCTCTGGGAGCGGCCGGAGTTCCTGCCGCGGGACCGGCGGGTGAACCTCATGTGGCTGGCCGGCTTCCGCTACTTCGGCCTGGGCGACACGCTCACGCTCACGACCACGCCGGGCACTCCCGGCCTCGCACCGCCGGCCCTGTCGGTGGCGACGGCCAACAACATCTACGGCGCGCAGGTCGGAGCCAAGTTCGACTGGCTGTTCCTGCCGGGGCTGCGGTTCAACGTCGTGCCGAAGTTCATGATCGGCGGCAACGCGGTGACGAACACCACGGCGCTCGACACCGCGGCGGGCAATCCCGCCCGCTTCGCGTCCGGCGCGCCGGTGAGCGTGCACCAGACGCTCGGCGTGTTCTCCTGGCTCGGCTCGGTGGACACGGGCCTGGCCTGGGACGTGACCGACCACTGGACGCTCTCCATCGGCTACCGCGTGGTGGGCGTGGGCAACGTCGCCCAGGCGGACTATCAGTGGCCGACGCTGCTCGCCGCCCCGGGCACGCTCCCGGGCCTCGGCGCCACGTCGAGCACGATCATCCACGGCGGCTTCGCCGGCTTCGAGGGCCGATACTGAATTCACGGCTGTCGGGCCATCCATGGCCCCGACAGCCTTGGCCCGGCGTGGTCGCAGCCGAGGTGCGACCAGCCGGGCGAGCGGCCGCACCTCCGGGCGGCCGTGGCCGCCGCGGAGCGGCGGCGGCTCAGCGGCTCGCCGCGACGGCGATCCGTCTGAGCCAAGGCGGGCACGCGGCGCGGCCTGCAGCCGCTGCGTGCCATCGACTCACGCGCTGCCCCACACATGCCGGCCCAGCGCTGCCTTACGTGCCACCCCGCACGCCACCCCGCACGCCACCCCGCACACGCCACCCCGCACACGCCACCCCGCACACGCCACCCCGCACACGCCACCTCACGCACGTTGTCCACCGCCACCTCACGTGCCCCCCCACGCACACCGCCGTCACCCGCCGCTGCTGGGAAGCCCGAACCGTAAGGTGAGGGAATCCGCGTCGCTTCTCTTGAAGCCGCCCGCACTCCCTCGGCTCACGCCTCGGGCTTCACGGGCACCAGCATGCCACCACGCAAACGGCAGCCACCGCCTCCGCGCGGCACGAACTGCATCTCACCGCTGCCTCACGTGCCGCCCCACGCACGGCCGGCCCGCCGCCGGCGTCGAATCGCGCCACGCGCACACCGCCGTCACCCGCCGCTGCTGGGAAGCCCGAACCGTAAGGTGAGGGAA
>CAZJHQ010000048.1:11918-12806 GCA_964545915.1 uncultured Candidatus Kuenenia sp.
CTTGAAGCCGCCCGCACTCCCTCGGCTCACGCCTCGGGCTTCACGGGCACCAGCACAGCATCGACCCCTCACGCTCACACCGGCGGCGGGCGGCGTGTGGGGATGCCCTGGCATTCCGTGACGTAGGCAATCACCGACGCGAGATCCCCCTCGCGAAACACCTGCCGCCGACTCCCGCCCTCGGTCCACCAGCGGCGGCGGGCCGAATCCGCGCTGCGTTCGCCCTCCATCCGCCTGAGCGCACGCGTGCACCATGCCTTCAGTTGCCGCAGCACCTCGTCCGGACTCGCCTTCACGGCCGTCACGACGACATGCACATGCTGGCTGCGGCACTGCACGGCATGCAGATGCCAGCCCCGCGTGCCGCAGTGGGCAGTGACTGCTCGTTCGACCACGACCCGCTGCGGGACCGCGAGGCGCACTGCGGGCTCCTTCATGCTTCGTCGGGCTACGGCCGCCCGCGAAGGTTCAGCGAGATGCATGGCGCCCAGGCCGTCGACCCAGCCACGCTCATCGCCCGGCAGCCAGGAGCCGTAGGTCGTCCACGTCAGAAAGTAGGCCAGTGGTCCAGGCTGGGCGATGGAGCCGACGTCGGGCATGACTTGCACACGAGGAGCAACGAACCGGAAGAATTAAGGGTACCGCGCCGCCTTCCCCGAATCCTCCCGCATTCCCTCGGCTCACGCCTCGGGCTTCAAGGGCACCGGCACGCCAACCCACAAACACCCACCACGCCTCCGCTCCCCTCGAACCGCCATCCACCGCACCACACACCGCCCGCCGCTGCTGGGAAGCCCGAACCGTAAGGTGAGGGAATCCGCGCCACCTCTCTTGAATCCTCCCGCATTCCCTCGGCTCACGCCTCGGGCTTCAAGGGCACCGGCACGC
>CAZJHQ010000048.1:12906-23808 GCA_964545915.1 uncultured Candidatus Kuenenia sp.
CAACCCACAAACACCCACCACGGCCCCTTTCCCGCCGCGATCCGGTGGCTAGGATTGGGTCATGAACACTCCCCAGCCAGCCTGCGACCTGACCGGCAAGAAGTGCGTGCCCTGCGAAGGAGGCGTGCCCCGCTACTCCGCCGCCGAGGCCGAGGCACAGATCGCGCAGCTCCCCGCCTGGCGGCTCACCCACGATGGCACGCGAATCCGCCGCGACATCCGCCTGAAAAACTTCCGCGAGGCCGTGAAACTGGTCAACAACGTCGCCGCCCTCGCCGAGCGGGAACAGCACCATCCCGATCTGCATATCGAGGGCTACCGCAACGTGTGGATCGAAATCTTCACCCACGCCATCGGCGGCCTGTCCGAGAACGACTTCATCCTCGCCGCCAAGATCGATCAGGTCGCCCCGGCCTGACGGCCCCGGCGATCACAATCGCCATCCTGCCACGGTCCCAGCCGGCGTCCTGGGGGCATGCGGCGGGTCAGCCGCCGCAATAGTCGATCGCCCGGGCGATCTCGCTCTTGAGATCCTTGCGGTCCACGATCCGGTCGATGAAGCCGTGCTCGAGGAGAAACTCGCTCGTCTGAAAGCCCTTCGGCAATTCCACGCGGATCGTGGCCTTGATCGTCCGCGGGCCGGCGAAGCCGATCAGGGCCCGCGGCTCGGCGAAGCACAGGTCACCGAGCGACGCGAAGCTGGCCGCCACGCCCCCCATCGTCGGATTCGTGAGCACGGAGATGAACAGGCCGCCGGCCTGCGAGTAGCGGGCCAGGGCCGCCGACACCTTCGCCATCTGCATCAGCGAGAGGATGCCCTCGTGCATTCGCGCGCCGCCTCCGGATGCACTGATGATGATCAGCGGCAGCTTCTCGACGGTGGCCCGTTCGACGAGCCGCGCCAGCCGTTCCCCCACCACGCTCCCCATGCTGCCCATGATGAACGAGGAGTCGGTCACACCGCAGGCCACGCGACGGGCGCGGATCATGCCACTGCCGGTGAGGGCGGCGTCGGAGAGCCCCGTCCGCTTCTGCTCGGCCACGATTCGCTCGGCGTAGGGCTTCTTGTCGCGGAACCCGAGCGGATCGGTCGGCCGCAGGTTCGCGTCCCACTCCTCGAACGTGCCGGCGTCGAGGAGCTGCGCGATCCGCTCCTTGGCCGACACGTACCAGTGAAACCCGCACTGCGGGCAGACGTTGAGCAATTCCTCGGCTTCCTTGCGGTAGATCGTGGCCCCGCAGCCGCCGCACTTGATCCACAGTCCCTCCGGCACGCCGCGCTTCTCGCGCGGCCCACGGGCCGCACCGGGCCCGCGCTCGTCGCGGGGGGCGGCCTCCCGATCGGGGGCGGGAGCCTTGTCGCGGACGGCGGGTCCGATCACTTCGGCAGGGCTGACTGTGGGGCGGCGGCGTTCCATGCTTGCTCTTCCGGATCGGGGCCTCGATCACCCCGGGGCTGGCGTCGCAGTGTAGCCCGCGGGCGGCCATCGACGCTGCGCCGGCTGTCCGCGGACAAAGTCGTCCATGACCTGGTTCAGGCTCCGTCAGCCGGCTGCCGTTTGCATCCGCCGGCGGTGGGAGGGACTCCATTGGGCCGCGACGGGGAGCACGGTGACAGGGGGCCGCTCGGCCTCGTGATGCCACAGGTCCCCCATCGACTCGCCCGACACGAGCCAGCGCACGACCCGATCGAGCGGCTGCGGCACGACCAGGGCCACCCGCCCGGAGGGATGCCGCCGCACCAGTTTTTCCAGCGCGTGCTCCACCCGCTCACAAGCCTCCTCGAGAAGTTCCCCCTCCGGCGGCGCCACCGCCCAGGGATTGTCCTGCCACTGCCGATGCAGCCGCGGCTGCTTCCGGCGGATCTCATCGACGAGCATGCCCTGCCAGAGCCCCTGGTCGAGGTTGTGCAGGTCGGCGAGCCGGCGCGGCCGCAGGCCGCAGGCGGCACCGACGATCCGGCTGGTCTCGATGGCACAGGCACTGCCCGATGCGTAGATGGCGTCGGGAGCGGCTGCCGCGAGCAGTTCCGCGGCTCGCGCCGCGTCGAGGCGGCCGGCGTCGCACAGCGGGATGTCGAGGGTGCCGCGAATCCGCCCCTGGAGGTCGTAGTCGGTGGCACCGGAGCGGATCACGATCAGGTGGTCGGGCACGGGAAGTGAAGGTCTCCAGGAGGAATCGACGCGGCCCGATCAGGCGGCGTTTCGCGCGATCGCCTCGAGTTCGGCGATGGCGCGGGCGTAGTCACGAGAACGAATGATGGAACTGCCGGCGACGATCAATTCGGCACCGGCTTCGGCCACGGCCCCGACGGTGTCGGCCGCGATGCCCCCGTCGACGCCGAGGCGGAAGGCGGCACCCATGCGGCTGCGGATCTCCGCCAGCCGGGCCAACTTTTCGACAGCCACCGGATTGAACCGCTGCCCGCCATAGCCCGGCTCGACGCTCATCACGAGCACGCCGTCGCAGGCGTCGAGATGGGGCTCGATCCGCTCGACGGGGGTCTCGGGGCTGATGGCCAGGTGCGCCCGGGCGCCGAGGGACGAGATCGCCTCCAAGGCCTGCCGGGGGTCGGCCAGGCCCTCCACGTGGACGGTCACGATGTCGGCCCCGAGCTTGACGTAGTCGGCCAGCGACCGCTCCGGCTCCTCGACCATCAGATGCACCTCGATCGGCACCTTGGCGGCGCGGCGGACGGCCTCGACAACCACCTGGCCGTAGGTGAGCTGGGGCACGAACCGGCCGTCCATGACGTCGAGGTGCAAGGCAGCCGCTCCGGCCGCCTCGAGCCGCTCCACCTCCCGGGTGAGGTGGCCAAAATCGCACAGCAGCAGGGCGGGCAGCACCACGGGACCGTGGGCCTCCAGCGTTGCGTTAACCCGATCGAAGGCGTGTCCAGCCGGAGCGTTCACGTGCATGCGGAAGGGCGTGTGACCACGGGCTGCCGTGCCCGAAAGTCGTCACGGACGATTCTACCACAACGGCTCCGGAAGCCTGCTCCAAACCCCGTAAAAATCGCCGTAAAGCCAGAAGCGTCAGTCACTTGCGACATCCGGACTGGCCGACTGGGGCCGCGTCACCTGCCGTCATGCCCGGTTGCCTGGAAGCCCGAATCGTCAGATGAGCGGAATACGCGCCGATCCACGGGAAACCGATCCGCATTCCCTCGGCTCGCGCCTCGGGCTTCCAAGCACCGTCCGTCGTGCGCGGTGTCCCCGGGTTGCCCCCCGGGGCTTCTTGCCGCGCTGTCCCCAAAAAGCCCCCGGCGGAAGCCGGGGGACTCCGGGTCACCTACCTCCCCGCTCACCATGCACCACGGTTTCGAACCGGGAAATCATGTGCCCTCATGCGACATGGACGCCAGGTTGGTTTTCAAACCCGGTGTCCCCAGGTTGCCACCCGGGGCTTCTTGGATCGGTCGCGCGGCTCCATCCAACCGAAAATAGGAGAGACCGCGCACCATCAACCCGTGCGCCACCGCCGCGAAGGTGGCTGCCGCCATGCTGTCCGAGCGGCGTCTGCCGTAGAATCGCCGGAGGCGTCCGGAACCCGCCCTGCGGCCGGCCGCCGACCGAGGAGACCATGTCGATGACCGCATCCGCCGCCGATCGGGCCGCCGCCAGCCTCACCGACTCCGCCCGGTTCCACGACTACCGCTATGCCTCGAACCCGCTGGCCGACGGCACGCTGCCGCCGATCCCGGCCGCCCAGTGGCCCGCCGATCTCCACGAGCGCGGGCCGACGCAGACCCTGCCGCTCGACACGAGCGGTCAGCTCGGCTGCCCGGGGCCGGCGACCACGCCCGGCCTGTGTGCGAACTTCATCCATGTCTGCCCGGGCGACGGCCTGATCACCGACGCCAACGCCACGAGCCAGTTGTTCTTCGTGATGCGCGGGGCAGGTGCGACCCGGCTCGACGACGGCACGGATGTGAGCTGGAAGGCGGGCGACCTGTTCACGCTGCCGGCCCGGTCGCGGGCGACGCACGTGGCGACGGATGACGCGGGCCTGTACTGGGTCCACGACGAGCCGCTGCTCCGCTACCTCGGCGTCGAGGCCAGCCAGCGTCAGTTCTCTCCCACGCACTACCGGCGCGAGGCGATCATGGAGGCGCTCGACGCCGTGATCCGCGATCCGTCGAGCGCCGCCGCCAATCGGCTCAGCGTGCTCCTCGGCAACCGGATGTTTCCGCGGACGCTGACCATCACGCACGTCGTCTGGGCGATGTTCGGTCTTCTCCCGGTGGACGCCGTGCAGGCGCCACACCGCCATCAGTCGGTGGCGGTCGATCTCGTCGTCGATGCCCGCCCCGGCTGCTACACGATGGTGGGCCGCACGCTCGACAAGGAGGGACGGATCAAGGACGGGCAGCGGTTCGACTGGAAGCCGCACTCGGTGTTCGTGACCCCGCCCGGGCTGTGGCATTCCCACCACAACGAGTCGGGGCATCCGGCCCACATCCTCCCCATTCAGGACGCCGGCCTGCACACCCACCTGCGGACGCTCGACATCCGCTTCGCCCGGGCCCTCACCGGCGGGGCCTGCGAGGTCGTGGAGTCGGCCGGCTGACGGCACATTGGAACCAACCCAGCCATCCCGGCCTGACCACTGGAGCGGCGGTCTCTGTCCGTCGTGCCCGGTTGCCGTGAAGCCCGAATCGCAAGATAAGGGAATGCGCGTCTTTCTAAAGCGACGCTGTAAGTCCGTCGTGCCCGATTGCCGTGAAGCCCGAATCGTAAGATGAGGGAATGCGCGTCGATCCACGGGAAACCGATCCGTATTCCCTCGGCTTGCGCCTCGGGCTTCCAAGCACCGACCATCGCGCCCGCTGGGGCAACGGTCTCTGACCGTCGTGCCCGGTTGCTTACCGGTGGCCGAGGAGCCAGGCGAGCAGGCCCTTCTGCACGTGCATCCGGTTGGCGGCCTCCTCCACGACCACGCTCTGCGGGCCGTCGATGACCTCGTCGGTGACCTCCTCGCCGCGGCGGGCCGGGAGGCAGTGCATGAACAGGGCATCGGGACAGTGCCGCATCAGCGCGGCGTTCACCTGGTAGGGCGCGAAGGCCCGCAGCCGCGTCGCCCGCTCCTGCTCCTGGCCCATGCTCGCCCAGACGTCGGTGTAGACGACGGCCGCGCCCTTGACTGCGGCCACAGGGTCTTCGGTCTCCACCACTTCCGCGCCGGGAAGCAGCGTGCGCAGGTGGTCGCGGAAGGCGGCGTCGAACTGGTAGGCCGCCGGCGCGGCGAGCACGAACCGCATCCCCAGTTGCCCGCACAGCACCGCCAGCGAGCGGGCCACGTTGTTGCCGTCGCCCACGAAGGCCAGCGTCAGCCCGGCCACGCGGCCCACCCGCTGCCGGAGCGTGTAGATGTCGGCCAGGGCCTGGCAGGGATGGCAGTAGTCGGAAAGCCCGTTGATCACCGGCACGCTCGACACGGCGGCCAGTTGCGCGATCGTGTCGTGGGCCTTCGAGCGGCAGACGATCGCATCGACATACTCGCTGAGCACGCGGCCGAAGTCGGCGATGCTCTCGCGTGACGAGGCGAAGCCCGTATCGGCCCCCATGAACAGGCTCGTGCCGCCGAGATGGGCCATCGCCGCCTGAAAGCTGACCCGCGTCCGCAGGCTCGGCTTTTCGAAGACCAGGGCCAGCACGCGGCCGGGCAGGAGCGCGTCGCGGCGGCCCGCATCGTGCTTTTCCTGGAGGTCGCGCGAGATCGCGAACACCGCCTCGACTTCCGACGCAGCCAGATCCTCGGGGACGATGACGTGCCGCATCATGTTCAGCTCCGCCCCGCCACCTCGGTGATCGCCGCGCACAGCCGGTCGCAGCCCTCGTCCACCTCCGCCGCGGAGATCGTCATCGCCGGGAGGAGGCGGATCACCCGCCCCTGCGTGGCGTTGACGAGCAGGTTTCGCTCCAGGGCGGCCTGGACGACCGCGGCGCCATCGATCGAGAGTTCCACGCCGATCATCATGCCGATCACGCGCACGTCGCGGACGACGTCGCAGCCGGCCTGGAAGGCGGTGAGCCGCTCGCGGAACCGGGCCGCCACCGCCTCGACGTGGGCCAGCAGCCCCTGGGCCTCGATCATCTCGATGGCGGCGATCCCGGCCGCGGCGGCGAGCGGATTGCCGCCGAACGTGGCCGCGTGCATGCCCGGCCGCAGATGCTTCGCCAGCTCCACGGTCGTCAGCATCGCCCCGCCGGCCACGCCCGCGCACAGGCTCTTGGCGAGGGTGATCACGTCGGGCACGACCCCGAAGTGCTGGTAGCCGAACCACTTGCCGGTCCGGCCGCAGCCGCACTGCACCTCGTCGAACACCAGCAGCAGGTCGCGTTCGTCGCAGATCCGCCGCAGCCCTTCGAGGAAGCCGGCCGGCGCCGGCACCACGCCCCCCTCGCCGAGGATCGGCTCCACGAGGATCCCGCCGGTCTGATCGTCGATGATCTTCTCGACCGCCTCGAGGTCGCCGTGCGGCGCGTACTGAAAGCCGGCCAGCATCGGCCCCAGCCCCTCGTGATACTTCGGCTGGGCGGTGGCCGTCACGCTCCCCATCGTGCGGCCGTGGAAGCCGCCGCGGAAGGTGACGATCTTGTACTTGCGGCCGTCGGTCCGCAGCCGCACGAGCTTGATCGCCGCCTCGTTGGCCTCGGTGCCGGAGTTGCAGAAGAAGGCCTGGCCGCCGAACGACCGCTCGGAGAGCAGCCGGGCCCACTCCCCCTGCGGTTCGGTGTACCAGGTGTTGGGCACGTGGATCAGCTTCGCCACCTGCTCCTGCACGGCGCGGACCACCGGCTCGGGACAGTGGCCGAGCAGGTTGCAGCCCCAGCCGGGGAAGAGGTCGAGGTATTCGTTGCCCTCGGCGTCCCAGACGAGCGAGCCGGCGCCGCGGACCAGGCAGACGGGAAACCGCCGGTAGTTGGGCACGACGTAGCGGCTGAAGGTGTCGATGACGGCCTGCGTCTTGGCGCCGACGGCGGGCGACGCGGAATCGATGGTGGCCATGAACGAGGCTCCCGGGGGGCGTGCGATGCCGGTGGGTCAGCGGCCGGCGGCCGCCGGGGCGACGGCCCGGGCGGATAAGGAGACGGCGTCGTCGCGCACGAGCTCCGTGCCCACGCCGCTGGTCGTGTAGATCTCGAGGAGGAGCGAGTGCCGCAGGCGGCCGTCGATGATGTGGATCTTCTTCACGCCCTGCTCGAGCGTCGCCAGGCAGCCTTCGATCTTGGGGATCATGCCGGCAGAAATCGTGCCGTCGGCGATCAGCCGCCGGGCCTCGGCGGCGGTCAGCGAGTGGATCAGGCTCTCGGGGTCGTTGACGTCGCGGAGCACGCCGGGGATGTCGCTCAAGACCACCAGCTTTTCCGCGCCGATCGCCGCGGCCACGGCGGTGGCGGCGGTGTCGGCGTTGACGTTGAGCTTCTCCCCCGCGTCGGTCATGGCCATCGAGGGAATGACGGGCACCTGGCCGGCGTAGGTGAGATTGTCGATCGTCAGCCGGTCCACCCGGGTCACCTCGCCCACGTTGCCGAGATCGACGGGGCCGTCGGGGCCGTCGAGCACGAGCTTCTCGCCGAACAGCACGTTGGTGGAGAGGAAGTTGAGCGACATGGCCCGCCCGCCGTACTCCTCGATCCGGGCCACGAGCTCGTGGTTGAGCTCCGTGGCGAGCACCTGCTCCACGATCGCGAGCGTCGCCGCGTCGGTGAACCGTCGCCCCTGCACGAACCGCGGCACGATGCCCGCCGCGTCCATGGCGCGACTGATCGCCTTGCCGCCGCCGTGCACGACGACGATCCGCATGCCGAGCGTCGACAGGAACACGATGTCGATCAGCAGGTGACGGAGCGAGTCGGGGTGTTCGACGACGCTGCCGCCGAGCTTGATGACGGTGGTCGTGTCACGGAACTTGCGGATCCAGCCGAGGGCCTCGATGAGCGTGTCGGCCTTTTGGATGGCCTTCTGCTGGGCCTTGCTGACGGAGGAAGAACTGGGCACGTCGCGAACGGTGCTCCGGCGGGGGGCGATGCAAAAACGAAGCCTGACAGTCTACCAGCCCACCGGGAATGCGAAACGGCCCGGCCGTTGCGGCATTGGGGGCTTTTGGCCGGGCGAAACTCGCGTTTACAACCCGCCGCCCGGTCGCCTACCTTGCCACGACCGTTCAGTCCCCCAAACCGGCTCACCGGAGAAGTCCTCCCATGGTCCGCATCTTCCGCCCCGCCCGGCCGACGGCTCGCCGTCGCGGCAGCGTTTCCCGGCCCCGGTTCAACGTGGGCCTGGAGCGGCTCGAGCCCCGGCAGCTGCTGGCCATCGACGTCACGACGCTCGCCGACTCCGGCGCCGGTTCGCTCCGCGCCGCGATCGCGGCGGTGAACTCGGCCGGCAAGGCCGACACGATCGTGTTCAAGAACCTCTCCGCCGGCACGATCTACGCCCTCTCGACCCTCCCCACGCTCGCCGTCTCCGGCACCAGCTTCCAGTTCTCCGGCACCACGACGGCCATCACGCTCGACGGCTCCGGCGCGGGCGCCGGCGGTGACGGCCTGATCATCGGCTCGGGCGTCAACACGATCGGCTTGAGCGGCATCGTGCTCACCATCCAGAACTTCGCCGAGAACGGCCTCTCGTTCGCGGGCAGCTCGACGGGCACGACGATCGACGGCATCGCGCTGCGGCTCAACGGCTTCAACGGCATCCAGTTCGCCGGTGGCAATTACTCCGGCACGACCGTCCGCAACACGCAGATCAGCGACAACGGCCGGGCCGGCATCGTCACCGCCGCGGCCGCCACCGGCCTGACCATCGGCGGCACGCTCGCCAACCAGGGCAACAACATCTACGGCAACGGCACGCACGGCATCGAGCTGGCGGGCGGGGCCTACACCGGCTCCGCGATCGTCGGCAACCGGATCGTGGACAACGACCAGTGCGGCATCGCCACCGCCGGCGGCATCTCCGGCCTCACCATCGGCGGCACCACGGCGACGGCCGCCAACACGATCGCCATCAACACCGCCAGCGGCATCCAGCTCGGCCCCGGCAGCTACACGGGCACCACGATCCAGGGCAACACGATCTCGCTCAACGAGGCGGCGGGGATCAACTTCGCCGTCGCGGGCGGATCGGCCACGGGCCTCACGATCGGCGGCCCCGCGGCGGGGGCCGGCAACGAGATCAGCGGCAACGGCACCGCCGGCCTGCTCGTCTCCGCCGGCACCTACACCGGCACCGTCGTGCAGGGCAACTCGATCACGGGCAACACGACCGCGGGCGTGTCGCTGGCGCCCGCGGCCGCCGGCACCGTCTCCGGCCTCACGATCGGCGGCACGGCCGCCGGCACCGGCAACGAGATCGAGGCCAACGACGCCGTCGGCCTGCTCGTCGGCCCGGGCACCTACACGAGCACGCTCGTGCAGGGCAACACGATCCAGTCCAACGGCAGCCACGGCGTGAGCCTGGCGGCGGCGGCGGGCACGATCGCGGCGCTGACGATCGGCGGCGGGACGTCGGCCGCCAACACGATCACCGGCAACTCCGGCGACGGCGTCAACGCAGCGCCGGGCACGTTCACGTCCACCGCCGTGCAGGCCAATACGATCTCGTCGAACACCGGGGCCGGCGTGCGGCTGGCGCCCGGCGGCGGGAGCCTGGTGGGCCTGACCGTCGGCGGCACCACGAAGACCCCGCTCGGCAACACGCTCGTGGGCAACACGGCCGGCGGCGTGGTGGCCGAGGCCGGCACCTATACCGGCACGCTCGTGCAGGGCAACCAGATCAGTGGCAGCGCGGTGGGCGTCTCGCTGACCGGCGCCCAGGAGATCACCATCGGCGGCGCCACGTCCGACCTCGGCAACACCGTCACCGGGGCCACGACCCAGGGCCTGTTCGCCACCGGCACGCTGACGAAGGCGGCCGCGTCGTTCAATGTCCTCACCAACAACGTCACCGGCGTGGAGTTGCAGAACGCGACCGGGTTCACCTTCGGCAACACGGGCGTGGGCAACCGGATCACCGGCGGCAGCCGCGGGATCTTCGCCCGCGGCGTGCTCGACAACAGCCAGGTGCTGGGCAACACGGTCAGCGGCACGGGCACCGGCATTCTGCTGGTGGACGCGCGCGGCTCCGCTTCGTCGGCCCCGTTCCGGGTCGGCACGACCACCACGGCCGCCGGCACCGGCGTGGGCAACAACGTCACGGCCACGACGCTCGGCCTGCACGCCCGCGGCGACCTGACCAACACGTTCGTCGCCGGCAACCTCTTCAGGGCCACGGCGGCCGGCGGCAACGGGGCCGCGCTGGTCAACGCGGTGGCCCTCACGCTCGGGGGATTCAACGCCGGTGACGGCAACATCCTCACGGCGGGCCTGGGCAACGGCCTGTACGCCACCGGCCTGTGCAACGGCACCCGCGTGTACCGCAACAACATCACCGCCAGCCAGTACGGCATCGTGCTCGACAGCGCCCGCAACCTGTTCGTCGGCTTCCTCTACAACCCGGCGGTCGGCAATCTGGTGCAATACAACCAGGTCGGCCTGTTCACGTCGGGGGTCAACACGGGCACGGGCGTGACATACACGACCTGGTTCCGCAACGTCCGCCGGCAGATCAACGGCGGCAACGTCTTCATCTTCCCGGCGTGAGCCGGTGACATGGACCGCGGGGCGGCCTTCATGCCCGGAGTCCCCGGGCTCCCGCCCGGGGCTTCTTGGGACGCACGCCCTCCCCACAAAAAGCCCCCGGCGGAAGCCGGGGGACTCCGGGTCGCATCTCTTCCCGCTTGCTATGCGATGCGGGCTTGAACCGGGGCATCACCTGAAATCATCCAGCATGGACCGCGGGGCGGCCTTCATGCCCGGAGTCCCCGGGCTCCCGCCCGGGGCTTCTTGGGACGCA
>CAZJHQ010000048.1:23908-25583 GCA_964545915.1 uncultured Candidatus Kuenenia sp.
CGCCCTCCCCACAAAAAGCCCCCGGCGGAAGCCGGGGGACTCCGGGTGGCATGCAATCCCACGTGCCATGCCTTCCCGGTTTCCATGCGCTGCACCCCACGGGCCGCGCGAAATCCGGGCGACACCCCTACACTTCCCGCATGCGAATCCTCCTGACCGGCGCGACGGGCTACGTGGGCGGCGTGCTGCTGAGTGAGCTCCAGCGTCGGGGCCAGGTCGTGCGCTGCCTGGCCCGGCGGCCTGAAAAACTATCCGGTCGGACGACCGCCACGACCGAGGTCATGGCCGGCGACGCCTCCAACCCGGACGACCTGGCCCGGGCCTGCGCGGGAGTGGACGTCGCCTACTGGCTCGTCCACTCGATGGAGGGCGGCGTCGACTTCGAGCGGGCCGACCGCCTGGCCGCGGAGCGGTTCGCCGCGGCGGCGCGTGCGGCGGGCGTGCAGCGGCTGATCTATCTCGGTGGCCTCGGGGCCGACGACGACCGCCTCTCGGCCCACCTCCGCAGCCGCCACGAGGTGGGCGCCATCCTGCGGGCCGACGGCGGCGACGTCGTCGAGTTCCGGGCGTCGATCATCATCGGCGCGGGCAGCTTCTCCTTCGACCTGGTGCGCACGCTCGTCGAGCGGCTGCCGGTGATGATCTGCCCCGCGTGGCTGGCCACGCCCACGCAGCCGATCGCGATCGGCGACGTCGTGGCCTATCTCGCGGCCGCGATCGACCTGCCGGCGGGTCCGCCGCGGATCTTCGAGATCGGCGGGCCGGACAAGGTGTCGTACGGCGCTATCATGCAGGAGTACGCCCGGCAGCGGGGCCTGCGGCGGCTGATGATCCCCGTGCCGGTGCTCACGCCACGGCTCTCGAGTTTGTGGCTGAAGCTGGTGACACCGCGGTATTCAAAGGTGGGCCGGAAGTTGATCGACGGACTCAAAAATCCCACGGTGGTCACGAGCGACGCCGCCCGCCGCGAGTTTCCGATCCGGCCGCGCGACCTGCGCACGGCGGTCCGCGACGCGATCACGAGCGAAGACACGGAGTTCGCCGGCAAGCGCTGGGCCGACCTCGCCGACGTGGAGGATCTGCCGCGGCGCTACGGCGGCAAGACGGAGGGCAGCCGGCTGGTGGACCACCGCCACGCGGTCGTGGCCGTCGCGCCCGAGCGGGCCTTCGCCGCCATCGAGCGGATCGGCGGCCCCAACGGCTGGTACGCCTGCAACTGGCTGTGGCAACTGCGGGGCTGGATGGACCGGATGATCGGCGGCCCCGGCATGTCCCGCGGGCGGCGCGATCCGGAGCGGCTCGTCACCGGCGACACGCTCGACTGCTGGCGGGTGGAGGCCTGCGAGCCGCCGCGGCGGCTGCGGCTGGCGGCCGAGATGAAGATCCCCGGCCGTGGCTGGCTGGAGTTCGAGGTGGTGCCCCGCGACGGCGACGTCACCATCCACCAGACCGCCGTCTTCGATCCCAAGGGGCTCGGTGGCCTGGCCTACTGGTACGCGATCTGGCCGCTGCACGAACTCGTCTTCCGCCGCATGCTCGCCGGCATCGTCCGCCACGCCGTCCGGGCCTGACGGATCCCCCGGCTCCCGCCGGGGGCTTTTTGGGATGCGGTCACGCATGCCCCAAAACGGTGCGACAGCGAATAACCCAAGAAGCCCCGGGTGGAAACCCGGGG
>CAZJHQ010000049.1:0-25079 GCA_964545915.1 uncultured Candidatus Kuenenia sp.
CCGGACCGGGCAACCCTTGGCGTTGCCCGCGACCGGCCCAGCCGGCAAAGGCCAGAATGGCTTTGCCGGCGTGGAGTCAGCGCACGCTCACGAGCAAGTGAGCGTGCCAGGGATGAATCCCAGGCTCAACGGGCCCAACCCGGCGCGGGGTCGCCTACGCCCCCTCGCCGGACGTTCGCTTCGGGCATCATGCCCTCCGCTCACTCGAAGACGCCTGCGCTCCGCCATCCTGGCTGCGCTGGCCGTCTACGCCGTCTCTAGGGCATAGGCAACCCCGCGCCTCACACTCTCGAAAGGAGGCAGGCTCGGGGTCGTCGGTACCCCAGGAGCCGGCGTATGCCGACAAGCGCAGCCAGGGATGGCGAAGCGCCGTCGGCATCCGAGCGAGCAGCGGCCTGGAGGGCCGCGGCGAGCGTCCGGCGATGGGGTGCCGGCAACCCCGAGCCGGGTTGGGCGTGTTGAGCGAAGAAAGCCGCCCGGTCCGCTACTCGTTGACGTACGTCTCGAGGAACCGGGCGAGGCTGTGGAAGTCGCTGCCGCGCTCCACGTACCGCACCACCGTCACCAGCGTGTTGGGATCGACGAGTTCCTCGAAGGGCACGTAGTTGAGGTCGAGCTGGCCCGACACGCTCACCATCACGCCGTCGAGACCGCGCTCGGCGAGCGCCCGGTAGCCGCCCACGCCCAGCTGGCTGCCGAGCATGACGTCGAAGGCGTGGGGCTTGGCGCAGCGGGCCTCGTAACCGAGCTGCAGGCCCACCACCTTCCGTGACCGGCCCGTCTGCTTCTTGAACTCGTCGCTCACGAGCTTGGCGAACATCCGGCCGAGCTGGACGTGCGAGATCGAGATGTGGCCGTGGTCGTCCCGCGGGATGCCCTCCAGGGCCTTGGCGGGCAGGTACTCGGCCAGCCCCTCGGCCATCACGATCACGCCGTACTGCTTGCCCTCCTGCTCCTCGCGGACCCGCATCGTCTTCACGATCCGGGCCACGACCTCGTCGATGTTCATCACCGGCTTGACCCGCGTCTCGCCGTTCGGGCCGGTGACCGTCTCCTCGCCGCGGTACTTGCCGTGGATGTCCTCGACGCTGATCACCAGGCTCGCCTCGCCGGCGATCGCGGCGCCGTATGACAGCCAGCCGGCGCTGCGGCCCATCGTCTCGCAGAGGAAGTAGGCCCGGCTCGCCTCCGCGTCGTAGAGGAGGTTGCGGATCTCGCCGCCGAGCGTGTCCACCGCGGTGAAGTAGCCGAACGTGAAGTCGATCCCCATGTAGTCGTTGTCGATCGTCTTCGGCAGGTGGACGACGGGGATCCGCTTGCTCCCTTCCGGCAGCCGGTCCTGGTAGAGCTTGAACTTGTTGGCCGTCTTCAGCGTGTCGTCGCCGCCGATCGAGATCAGGGCCTCGACACCGAGTGACCGCAGGCCCTCGTAGACGTTCTTCAGCGGCCCGACCCGCTCCGCGTCGTCGAAATGGCTGGGATGGGAGACGTGCTTGCCGGGGTTCGTGCGGGCCGTGCCGATCATGATCCCCTGGCCGCTCCGCGTGCGCTTGAGGAAATCCGGCGTGATCTTGATGTAGTCGCGGCCCTCGGCCAGGGGCTTCGCCGGGGAGTAGTCGGCGAGCGACGAGTAGCCGTGCTTCATGCCGATCACCTCGGTTCCCTCACGCATGAAGGAGGTGGCGGCGGTGGAGATCACGGCGTTGGCCCCGGGGGCGGGGCCGCCGGCGAAGAGGATGGCGACGCGGCGGAAGTGGTGGGCGGCCTTCGGGGGGCGGGACAGCGATTCGGGCATGGGTCTCTCTATCTCCTGGCGGCGAGGGTGGGTTGGTGAATCGTGGGGATGACGTCTGCGGAACAGTGGGGGCAGGCGAGGGGATCGGCGTGAGGATGGCGAGCGTGGCGGTCCTCCGTCAGCGAGCCAACTCATGCCGTCCCCGAGCCGTGGCGGACGTGCCGGTGTCGCTACCGTGCTTCACGCGCCTACCCCGCCAGCATCCGTTCCACGAAGGTGGTGTCGACCTGGGCCTCGTGGAAGGCGGTGTTGGAGAGCACCTTGAGGTGCAGCGGGACGGTGGTCTTGATGCCCTCGATCCGCAGCTCCTTGAGGGCGCGGATCATGGTGTCGATCGCGTCCTTGCGGGTGTGCTGATGGACGATCAGCTTGCCGACGAGCGAGTCGTAATGGGGCGGGACGACGTAGCCGGTGGTGGCGTGGGAGTCCCAGCGGACGCCGAACCCGCCGGGGGCGATGATCCGCTCGATCCGGCCCGGGCAGGGGCGGAAGTTCGCGTCGGGGTCCTCGGCGTTGATCCGGCACTCGATCGCATGGCCGCGGGGCACGATGTCGGCCTGCTTCAGATCGAGCTTCTCCCCGGCCGCCACCCGGATCTGCGCCTTGAGGAGGTCGATGCCCGTGACCATTTCGCTCACGGGATGCTCCACCTGGATCCGGGCGTTGACCTCGATGAAGTAGAAGTTGTCCTGCTGGTCGACGATGAACTCGACCGTGCCGGCGGAGAAATAGTTGGCCGTCTTGGCGAGCCGCACCGCGGCCTCCGCCATCTTTTGGCGGATCGCTTGGGGCAGCCGGGGCGAGGGGCTCTCCTCGATCAGTTTCTGATGCCGGCGCTGGGTCGAGCAGTCGCGCTCCCAGAGGTGGAACACGTTGCCGTGCTGGTCGCCGAGGATCTGGATTTCGACGTGCCGCGGCCGCTCGATGTATTTCTCGATGTAGATGCCGGGGTTGCCGAAGGCCGCCTGGGCCTCGGCCGAGGCCTGCTGCCAGGCGCTCGCCAGGGCCAGGTCGTTGGCCGCCACCCGCATGCCCTTGCCGCCGCCGCCGGCCGTGGCCTTGAGGAGCACGGGGAAGCCGATCTCCTTGGCGATCCGCACCGCCTCCTGCTCGTTGGCGATCAGTCCCTCGCTGCCGGGCACCGTGGGCACGCCCGCCTCGCGGGCCAGCGCCCGGGCCGAGTTCTTGTCGCCCACCCGCTCCATCGCCTCGGGCGTGGGGCCGATGAAGCCGATGTCGCAGGAGCGGCAGACCTCGGCGAAGTGCGCGTTTTCGGAGAGAAAGCCGTAACCCGGGTGGATCGCCTGCACGTTGCCGATCTCGGCCGCGCTGATCACCCGGTCGATCCGCAGGTAGCTGTCGGCGGCCCGTGCCGGACCGACGCAGATCGCCTCGTCGGCAAGTTCCAAATACGGCGCACCCCGGTCGGCCTCGCTGTAGATGGCCACCGTTTCGACGCCGAGCTCGCGGCAGGCGCGGATCACGCGCAGGGCGATCTCACCGCGATTGGCGATCAGGATCCGTTTGAACATGGATGCCGCTGTGTGGTCAGCCTTCGGGATCGACCTTGATCAGGGGCTGGCCGAACTCGACCGGCGCCCCGTTCTCGACGAGGATCGCCACCACCTGGCCCGACAGACCGGCGGGGATCTCGTTGAACACCTTCATGGCCTCCACGATGCAGACCGTCTTCTCCGGGCCGATCCGGTCGCCGACCTTCACGAACGGGGCTGCGTCGGGGCCCGAGGCCCGATAGAACGTGCCCACCATCGGGCTCTTGATGACGAGCATCCGGGCGTCGGCGGCGGACTCCTTGGCCGGGGCAGGCTCGGCGGCCCCGGCGGCCGGCCGCGGGGCAACCGGGGCGGGGGCGGAGTAGGCCACGACCTCGCCACCACGGCGGATCCGCACGCGGTTGTCGGCCTGCTTGAGGTCGAGTTCCGAGAGATCGTGCTCCTTCATGAGCTCGATCAGGCGCCGCACCTTCTTGACGTCGAAGATGTCGCCGGGATTTTGGGCAGCACACATGGCGGTACGATTGGTCTCCTGACCCGTGGCCGGGTGCCGGCCGAGTCGCGGGAAGGTAGCCCGCTGGCGCGGTTTCAGTCAAGGTAAACTCCGGTTTCATCGTGGGGCGCACGGCACCGGTGCCCGCGGCTCCCTGCGCGAACGCTCCCCTTTTTTGTGGGGCCGGAAGCCTGACCATGCCGACCGCCGCCCCACCCGAAGACCTCGTCAGGCTGCCGCCGCGCGACCGGCAGGCCAGCAAGCGCGACCATGGCCGCGTGGCCGTGGCCGGCGGGGCGCCGGGCATGGCCGGCGCGCCGGCGCTGGCCGCGATGGCGGCGCTCAAGAGCGGAGCCGGACTCGTCGAACTGCTGGTGCCTGACTCGGTCGCGGCGATCGCGGCGGCGTTCGATCCCTGCGTGATGACGCGGGGATTGCCGGCGGAGGCCGAGGGGGGGGTCGCCGCCGCGGCCGAGGACACCCTCGTCGCGCGGCTCACAGCCGCCGATGCGGGCGTCGTCGGGCCGGGCATCGGCCGGACCGCCGCGGTTCGCGACATCGTGCGGCGGCTGTGGCGCGACGTCTCCGCACCCGTCGTCTTCGACGCCGACGCGCTGTGGGCGTTGTCCCCCGCCGACCGCGGCCTCCTTCGCGACCACGCGGGCCCGCGGGTACTCACACCGCACGCCGGGGAACTCGCGCGGCTGCTCGGCCGCGACCCGGCGGCCGTGACCGACGCGGATCGTCCGGCGCTCGCGGAGGCCGCGGCCACGCTGGCCGCGGAGATCGACGCCGTCGTCGTCTTCAAGGGAGCGGGCACGCTCGTTGCCGCCCCGCATCGGCAGGCCCGCAACGACACGGGCAACCCTGGCATGGCCACCGCCGGCACGGGCGACGTGCTCGCGGGCGTGATCGCGGCGATCCTCGGCCAGGGGCTCGCTCCGTTCGACGCGGCCCGGCTCGGCGCGTGGGTGCACGGTCTGGCGGGCGACGCCGCGGCGGCCGACCTGGGCGAGATCTCGATGACGGCCCGCGACCTTCTCGATCGGCTGCACGTCGGCTTTCGCGCGGCCGAGCCGGCCCTCCAGGCCTGACGCTCACCCAAAAAGCCCCCGGCGGAAGCCGGGGAGGATGATTCACGCGAACCCGCGGCATCGTGCCGCGGTTCGCTTGGCGGGCCTCCGCCCGCTACCGGGCAACCCGGCCCTCCAGGCCTGACGCTCACACAAAAAGCCCCCGGCGGAAGCCGGGGGACTCCGCGTCGCATCTCTTCCCGGATGCCATGCCATATGGGGTTGAACCGGGAAAGCGCCGGCCGCCGTGCCGCATGGCGGGGTGGTTTTCGTGCCCGGAGTCCCCGGGTTTCCACCCGGGGCTTCTTGGAACGTGGCGAAACCGATTCACCTTTCAACGGGTCGCCAGACCACGGTCCCCAGTCGGATGGCAGCGGCCCGCACCACCGGCCAGCGGTTCAGCTTCGCCGCGCCAGCGCGGCGAGGCGGGTGACCTCGACGACGCCGTCGTCGCGGGCGATCCACAGCCGCAGGCCCGTGGCGGGCGTCACGCGGTGGCCGCCGGTGAACGACCCGAAGGCGGGCAGCACGAGCGTGGTGGCTTCGGCCACGAAGCAGCGATCGGCGATCTGGTCGCCGCCGGGTGAGCGGATCGAGACCGTGGGGTGCAGATGCCCCGAGATCGTGAAGCCGGCGTGGTCGGAGCAGGTGAGCGGCGCGGACGGCTCGTGCACGAAGTGCCACTCGCCATCCGCCAGATGCGGCAGGCAGGCGTCGATGCCGAGCGTCGCCGGCACCTTCCCGAGCGTGCGGTCGTGGTTGCCGATCACGAGCAGCACCTCCGTCGCGGTGAACTGCCGCCGCGTCGCGGTGAACTCGGCGAACACGCGATCCGTGCAGCCGCTCTTCGCGTGGAACAGATCGCCCACGATCACGAGCCTACGGGCCGAGGTGTCGCGGACGAGTTGTGACAGGCGGGCGAGGTCGGCCTGGGCCGAGCCCTCGGGCACGGGGATGCCGGCCTTGCGAAAGGTCGCCGCCTTGCCGAGGTGCAGGTCGGCGACGAGGAGCGTGGCGGACGCCGGCAGCAAGGCGGCGCGGCCCGGCAGCAGCACGACGTCGGCATCCGTGCGGCCGGCGTCCGGCGGCGTGGCGACGGCGATCTGCATGGGAATCCTCCGTGAAGCTGCCGCGGTCAGCCGTCCGCCGCCTGCTCCAGGTCGCGGGCCATGTCGGCGATCTGGGCGAGCCAGTCCTTCGTCGTCAGCCGCGACTGGACGAACTCCGCCCAGATCGGGAACGCCAGCGGCGAGAGCCGGGGCGTCTCCACGATGCGGATGTCCCGCGTCGCCAGGGCCTCCAGCGTATCGTGCAGCCGGCGAAACTCGAACTGCCGCTCCAGCACCTCGCGGCGGGCCTGGGCGAGGAGCATGTTGTCGGCGTCGTGCTCGGCGAGCACGTCGAAGATCAGCCCGGCCGAGGCCTGCGTCTGCCGGTCGCTGCGCCGGCCGCCGGGCACGAGCCCGGCCACGCGGGCGATCTCGCGGAAGTGCCGCCGCGCCATCTCCGTGCCGTTCATGCAGGCGAGCAGGTCGTCGAGCAGGTTCGCCGGGGAGAGCAGCCGCCGCCAGGCCCGCGGGTCGGCCGCGAACGCGTCGCGGCCCGCCAGTTCGAAGCCCCAGTCGTTGACGGCCATCGTCAGCGTGGCCGGCTTGCTGCGGGCGATCCGCCAGGCGACGAGCGCCGCGAGCCCCTCGTGCACGAGCCGCCCCGCGAACGGAAAGAGAAAAAAGTGCGGCCCGTCACGCCCCTGCCACTTCTCCACCAGCAGCGTGTCGGCGTCGGGCAGCCGGCTCCACTTCGACTGCACGGCGAGCAGCGGCAGCACGGCGGCCACTTCCCGCGGCGCGTGCCGCTCGCCGCCGGGGGAGGTGGCGCCGGCCACGAGGTCGAGCACCGCCGACGAGAGCAGCGTGGAGAGCGGCATCCGCCCGCCGTTCCAGCGCGGCACCTGCAGGGGCGCGGTGGTCCGCGCCCGCTTCACCCAGGCGGTGAGGCCGTCGAACCGAAACAGCACCAGCGGGCGGCCGGCGAACAGAAAGCGATCCCCTGCCTTGAGCCGCGAGACGAACGACTCCTCCACGGTGCCGAGCCGACCGCCGCGAACCCACTTCACCTCCACCGTCGCGTCGCCGGCGATCGTGCCGATCGCCATCCGATGCCGCCGGGCGATCGCCTGGCTGGCGACGTACCAGCGGCCGAAGCGGTCCTTGATCCGGGCGTAATCGGGATAGGCGGCCAGGGCCGGCCCGCCGCGGGCCGCGAAGTCCAGCGCCCACCGCCAGGAGGCGTCGTCGAGGTCGGCGAAGGCCCGCGTGCCCTGGACCTCCGCGCGGAGCTCGGCCTCACGGAAGCCGCCGCTGCAGGCCACCGTGACGATGTGCTGGGCGAGGCAGTCGAGCGCGGCGGTGAGCGGCGGGCGGGCCTCGACCGTGCCCGCCTCGGCGGCCCGCCGCGCGGCGGCACACTCGATGAGTTCGAGCGCATGCGTCGGCACGCACACCAGCCGGCCGACGGCGCCGGGCGCATGGCCGCTGCGGCCGGCCCGCTGCAGGAGGCGGGCGATGCCCTTCGGGCTGCCGATCTGCAGCACCTGCTCGACCGGGCCGAAGTCCACGCCGAGGTCGAGGCTCGACGTGGCGACGACGCATTTCAGTTTTCCGGCGCGGAGGCCCGCCTCGGCCTTGGTCCGCAGGTCGCGGTCCACCGAGCCATGGTGCAGGGCGATCGATTTCCGCCAGTCGGGCCGGGCCGTCGCGATCGCCTCGAACCAGCGCTCGGCCTGCGAGCGGGTGTTCGTGAACACGAGCGTGGTTGCGGCCCGCTCGACGGTCGCCACGACCTGCGGCAGGAGCCGCATCCCCATGTGGCCGGCCCACGGGAACCGCTCCATGCGATCGGGAATCAGCGTCTCGATCTCCAGGGGCCGCGGCACGTGGGCCGAGACGAGGCGGGCGGCGGCCGCGCGGGGCGGGCCGACGAGGGCCGCGACGGCATCGTCGAGATTGGCGAGCGTGGCCGACAGGCCCCACGACACCATCTCCGGCCGCAGCGACCGCAGCCGGGCCAGCGCGAGTTCCGTCTGCACACCGCGCTTCGTGGAGAGGAGTTCGTGCCACTCGTCGACGACCACCGTCTGCAAGTCGGCGAAGATCTCGTGGGCGTCGTCGAGCGAGAGCAGGATCGAGAGCGACTCGGGCGTGGTGACGAGCGCCGTGGGCCATTGGGCCCGCAGCCGGCGCCGGTCGGCCGCCGACGAGTCGCCGGTGCGCACTCCCACGCTCCAGCCCTGCACCACGCGGCCCACGCCGCGGAGCGGCTCCTCGAGGGCCAACGCCGTGTCGGCGGCGAGAGCCTTGAGCGGCGTGACCCACACCACCAGCGGACCACGCCGCGGATCCGCGGGAGCGGCCACCGACTCCGCCCGGGCTACCGCGCCGAGCCAGGCGGCGAGCGTCTTGCCCGTGCCGGTCGGCGCGTGGAGGACGCCGCTGGTGCCGGCGGCGGCTTCCCGCCACACCTGCTCCTGAAACGGAAACACCTCCCAGCCCCGGGCGGCGAACCACGCCCGGAAGCGGTCCGGAGCCGGAGGGTCTGCCGGCGTGTGGCCCGCCGGGGTCGCTGGCGGCCGCCGCGTGCGGGTTTTGGCCTTGCTCGTCACCAGGGCTCTCCCTGCACGGCCGGCTGGACGGGGGCGACCACGTTTCCCTGCACCGCCGGCACGTTTTCAGCCGAAAAATGGACCTGCTGCGAACCGCGAACTACCGTAGATCGTATAGCCTCCGTCCCCCGGAGCGACCCGCGATGCCTTTTGCCCAGCCGTCAGACTCCCATCCCAGGCCGTTTCGCCGTGGCAGAAAGCCGCCGCGGCGCGGGCGTGCCCTCGGGTCGTGGGAGCGATTGGGCCTGGGGGCGGGGCATGAGCCGCTCGAAATCCGCGCGCTGATGGCGGCCGATCTCGGTGTCGCCATCGACTCCGCGCACGTGTGGTACATGCCCGGCAGCCAGGTCACCTACACGGTGACGGTGAGCAATGCCGGCAGCTCGACGGCGACGGGGGCGGCCGTGTCCACCACGCTCGCCAGCCAGATCACGCGAAGCACGTGGACGGCCGCCTACTCGGCCGGCGGTTCCGGGCCCGCAGTCGGCGCCGGCAACGTCGCGGGCACCGTCACGCTGCCCGCCGGCGGAACCGCCACGTTCACCGTCGTGTCGACGATCGGCCCCGCCGCGAGCGGCCCGCTCACGTCGACCGCGAGCGTATCCGTGGCCGGCGACACCAACACCGCCAACAACGCCGCCAGCGAGACGCTTCAGTTCGTCGCCCGGCCGTTGGTCGTGACCGACGACGTCGGTGCGGCGAGCACCTCGGCGGTGCGCGTGGTCGATCCGGCATCCGGGGTGGAGCGGGCGCGGTTCTTCGCCTACGAGCCCGGCTTCCGCGGCGGCGTGCAGACGGTGCTGGCCGACGTGGATGCCAACGGTCGGCCCGAGATCGTGACGGCGCCGGGCCGGGGCCGCGCCGGCGAGATTCGCGTCTTCACCCTCGATGGCGCCGAGTTGCCGCAGTACCGTTCGCTGCCCTTCGGCGCCGCCTGGCGGGGCGGCTTGAACATCGACGTCGGCGACGCGGACGGAGACGGCAGGCTCGACTTCGTGGCGGCTAAGGCCAGCGGCGACGGCGAGGTTCGCGTGTTCCGCGGGCAGGCCGGCGCTGATCGGGTGGCGAACGCCCCGTATCGCGTGATCCAGCCGTTCGCGGCGACCTATCTCGGGGGCGCGACCGTCGCCTTCGCCGACCTGGGCACGTTCGCCGGCGGCGCGACGGTCGATGCCGCGGTGCCCGACGGCCGGGCGGAGTTGCTGATCGGCAGCGGGCCGACGTTGGCACCGCAGGTGCAGGTGCGTGATCTTTCCGCCCCGGCGGCGCCCGTGATCGACACGATCCGGCCGTTCACGCCGACGGCGCTCGGCGGCGTGTCCGTGGCGGCGGCCCGTGTGAACCTCGACTCGGTGCCGGACGTCATCGTCTCGGCCGGCCGGCGGGGCGGCGGACTGGTGGAGGTGTATGACGGCCGGGTCGGTTCCGCGGCGAACGCCCGCCTCGCCGCATTCACCGCATTCGCGGGTCGTGGCACCGAGCCGACGGTCACCACGGCCACCGATACCGATGGCGACGGTCGCGCCGACGAGTTCCTCGTCGCCCAGGCCGGCGAGGCCGTGCGCCGGTTCTCGGCCGCGGGGCTCGCGCTCGGCACCCTGACGCCGCTGGCGGGCCGCGTGGACGCCGCCGGCGCGGTGTCGAACCCGGCCATCGTCACCACAGCCACCGGACTCCAGTACCGCGACCTCGTGGTCGGCACGGGCGCCCGGCCGTCATCATCGACCGCACAGGTGACGGTCAACTACGAGGGCAGGCTCCTGAATGGCACGCGGTTCGACGGCAACAACGGCACGCAGTTCAGGCTCAATCAGGTGATCGCCGGCTGGACCGAGGGCTTGGCGTCGATGCGGGTGGGCGGTCGCCGGCAGCTCATCATCCCGGCGAACCTTGCCTACGGCGCGGCGGGCAGCCCGCCGAACATCCCGCCGAATGCCACGCTCGTCTTCGACGTGACACTCCTGGCGACGACCTGACGCCTTCGCGGGCGGGTCGGTATGCCCCTTGTAGCGGCGGTCTCTGACCGTGCTCCCCGGCTCCCGCCGGGGGCTTTTTGGGGACGGTGCGTCGGGAAGCCCCGGGTGGAAACCCGGGGACACCGGGTACGAAACCCACCCCGCTGTCCATGCCGCACGACCGGGGGCGCTTTCCCGGTTCGAACCCATATGGCATGGCAGATGGGAAGAGCTGCGACGCGGAGTCCCCCGGCTTCCGCCGGGGGCTTTTTGTGTAAGCGTCAGGCCCGGAGGGCCGGTTTGCCCGGTAGCGGGCGGCGGCCCGCCAAGCGAACCGCGGCACGATGCCGCGGGTTCGCGTGAATCATGCTCCCCGGCTTCCGCCGGGGGCTTTTTGTGGACGGTGCGTCGGGAAGCCCCGGGTGCAAACCCGGGGACCGACGCGCTTTTGCAGAACCGCTACCAGCGGGCCTCGAGGCCGAGGCTGGCGCCGTGGAGGAACAGCCCCGCGCCGCCGTTGAGGCCGCTGCCACTTGTGCTCGACGCGCCGAAATCGAACTGGTTTGGCGCCAGCGCCACGCCCGACAGCCAGAGCAGGTTGTAGCCGGCCCGCAGGCCCCAGGTTTCGGTGAGGCGATAGACGAGCGTGGCGTTGATGTCGCCGATGAAGCCCACGCCTCCCTCCGTGGCCGACCGGGCCGGGCGGATCGGCGGGGCGGGCACGGCCGCGTCGACGATCGGATTCTGGGACTGGGACAGCGCCGTGCCGCACAGCGCCGCCTTGGCCCAGCCCTCGACCGCCCACCGCTCCCACTCCATCCGGCCGCGGCCGCCGAGCTGGCCGCCGAACAGGTTTGAAGAACTGCGCAAGGAATAGACTCCCGGCAGCGGGTTGCCGCCGCCGGTGAGCGTGAGGCCGGCCGACTCGTCGAGCCCGGCCCAGCGGAAACCCGCCAGCCAGTCGAACGTGCCGCGGCAGTACCCGTCGCACCGCCGCCACGGCTCGGCCGCGTCACGGCGGTAGCCGCCGTCATCGGCCCGTGCGAAGACGTTCGTTTCGATCGAGTTGAGCGTCGCGGCGTAGGTCGCCCGGGCCAGGCTGCGGCCGTTGAACTCGGGCACGAGCAGGGCGAGCGGATCCTGCGCCTGCACGTCGTCGGGGCCGCCGGCGGACCGTGAGGCGAACATGTTCCACACGCCCAGGTAGCCCACCTCCCAGCCCGCGTCGTCGTCGTTGACGCTGCCGTAGAACAGCCGCAGTCCCGGCTGGGTGGGGAACTGCAACTGACTCGTCGTGAGGATCGCGTTGCCGGCGCTCGCCGCGAGCGGCTGGTCGGTGGACTGGTTGTCACGCTGGAGGAAGAGCACGTCTGCGATCGCATAGGCCTCCGGCTCGGCGGCCGGCAGGGATGCGTTCACCGCCAACGCGGTGCCGACCAGGATCGCTGTGAGAGCACGGGCGTTGCGAAGCATGGATTCCAGTCCCCCCCATCCCGGCAGCCCGCTCCACGAGCGGTCGTCCCCCGAATCATTCGGCACATCCGGCACGGGGAATGAGAATCGTTGCGATCCGTGCATTCGGCCCGGCGGGCGGGGCAAGATGCGCAAGGCCGGCTGCGGCCGGCCGGCCGGGATCACGGCGCCTGGCCGGCGTCGATCATGGCCTTCAGGTCGGCGAGGTGGCCGGCGGCGGCGGGTTCCTTGTCCTTCCGCCAGCGGACGATCCGGGGGAAGCGGACCGCCACGCCCGACTTGTGTCGCGTGGAGGCGGCTACGCCCTCGAAGGCCAGTTGAAACACCAGCGTGGGCGTGCAGATGCGCACGGGGCCGTGCTTTTCCACGGTGGTCGCCCGGACGATGCGGTCCACCTCGACGATCTCCGCGTCGGAGAGGCCCGAATAGGCCTTGGCGATGGTGACCAGCCTGCCTTCGTGCCAGACGCCGAGGGTGTAGTCGCTGTGCAGGCCGGCCCGGCGACCGTGGCCGGCTTGGGCGTAGAGGAGCACGGCGTCGATCTCCAGCGGCTCGATCTTCCACTTCCACCAGTCGCCGCGAACGCGGCCCACGCCGTAGCCGCTGGCGAGCCGCTTGAGCATCAGCCCCTCCACGCCGCGGTCGCGCGACTCGGCCCGGCGGGTGGCGAGCGCCTCCCACGATGCCCCGCTCACCACCGGCGACCGGAAGATGCCCGCGCCTTCGGCCGCCGTCGTGCCGCCGGCCAGCAGTTCCGCGAAGCAGTGGGGCACGAGCCCTTCGAGCACCGCCCGCCGCTCGGCGAGCAGCCGCGGTCGCAGGTCGGTGCCGTCGGCCTCCAGCACGTCGTAGGCGACGAACGCGCACGGCATGTCGGCGAGGATGCTCTTGGTCACCCGGCGCCGGCCGGCCCGCTTCGAGAGCGCGGTGAAGCCGAGCAGCTTCCGGTCGCGCACGGCGAGGAGCTCGCCATCGAGCACGGTCCCGGGCGGGAGCGTCGCTCCAGCCCGCACCACCTCGGGGAAGGCCTCGTTGACGGGCTCCTCGCCGCGGCTCCAGACCGTGACGTCGGTGCCGCGGCACACCAGCTGCGCCCGCATGCCGTCCCACTTCCACTCGGCCTGCCATGCCTCCACGGGGCCAAGGTCCGCGGCCACCTCCGGCGGCGCCGTGCGATCGAGGGCCGACGCGAGGAAGAAGGGATAAGGCCGCCGGGCGTCGGCCGGCCCCGGCTCGGCGGCCAGTAGCCGGATGAAGGCGGCGCCATCGGCCACGGCGTCCCCCATCAGTCGATGGGCCATCACGGCCGGCTCGACGCCCGCCACCTCGGCGAGCGCCCGGGCGACGAGCGTGCGCGACACGCCGACGCGACAGCCGCCGGTGAGCAGCTTGTGCCACACGATCCGCTCCCGCGGGGCGAGCCGTTGCCAGACCGCGAACACGACTTCTTTCTTGTGCGCCTCGTCGGCCGACCGGAGCCCGTGGATCGTGGTCCGCATGATCTCCGCGAGGCCCGCGTCTTCCGCTGCGGCGCGGGCCGCAGCGTCGTTCGCCGTGGCCGGTGGATCGGGCAGCAGGAGGGCCAGCGTCTCGGCGAGGTCGCCGACGTGGGCGTAGCACTCCTCCACGAGCCACGGCGGCAGGCCGCTTGCCTCGCCCGCCCAGGCCCGCAAATGGGTCGTGGAGACGGCCCGCAGCTGCCGGCCGCCGGACAGCACCGCCAGGGCGCAGGCCGCGTCTTCCGGCGGAGCCGACGCGAAGTACTCCCGCAGCGCGTCGACTTTTTCGGTGGTGCGGGAGGTGGCGTCGAGCCGCCAGTACAGTTCGGTGAAGTGTTTCATCGGCGCGGACCGGAGGCCAGGTTCCGCCGCTCGCATCATGCCATCCGGCTGGGTGTGGCACAAAGTCCACGGCCTTTCGGCCGCGTGGACGAGGGCATGCAGGGGCTGGCTACGAACAACTGGACGGCGGCGCGGCGACAGGGTCGAATGACGGGGTAGGACTTCCCTCCGTGGGGGCCGAGGCTCAGAGACGATCATGTCCGCGATCCAGCCGCCCCCCGTTCCGCCGGCCCGCCTGCCGCGGGCTGCCGAGTCCATCGACCGCGGCGTGCCGCGACAGCTCGTCGATGCCGTCGACGAGTTCGTGTTCACGATCTACCGCACCGGCTTCGTGCACAGCCTGATCGTGCACGTGGCGGTGCTGCTCCTGCTGGCGGTGATCGTCGTCCGGCCCGACCTGCCGCGGCCGCCGGCCATGGCCCTCGAGTTCGTGGCGGCCGGGCCGGAGCTGGAGCCCGACGTCGCGACGCTGGAACTGCCCGTCTTCGAGCCGGCGGAACTGGAGGTCGTGGAGGATGCCGCGCCCGTTCCGAAACCGGAACTCGCCGTCGCGGAGCTGGAGCCCGTCGCAGTCGGTGCGGTCGAGCCCGCGGTGTTCTCGATCGACGACCAGCCGGCCGGCCCCGATGCAACGGCGTTGCTTGCGGACGTGCCGCTGCCGGCCGGCAACGCGGCGGGGGGGGCGGGCCGCGGGGCGGGGGCCGGCTCGGCGATCGGCGGTGAGATCGGTCGCCGTCTCAAGGCCGCCGGCGCGGGGACCGGCGACGTGCAGGTCTCGATCGCATGGAGCAATGTCAACGACATCGATCTCCACGTCCTGGTGGAGCCGCTCGATCCGCGGGCCGGCAACTCGATCATCAACTTCACGAATCGCGTGGGCATCGCCGGCGGCTGCCTCGACGTGGACCGCAACGTGCAGCCGACGACGCGGACTCCCGTGGAGAACGTGTTCTGGGGCCGGGGGGCGGCCCCGGTGGGCCGTTACACGGTGGCTGTCCACCACTACCGCGACTGGGGCGGCGGCGATCCGACGGAGGTCGAGGTGGTGACGCTCGTGGACGGCAAGGAGGATCGTTTCTACGTCGTGCTGCGGTCGGGTGATCCGGTGAAGGTCGTGACGTCGTTCCGCCGGGGGCCGAAGGGCGGAGCCGCGGTCACCGGCACGTTTCCTCGGCCGCCTGTCGGCCTGTCGCGGCCGGTGGCCCGCGGTTCCGGCCCGCCCTAAACGCCGGTACCGCGCATGCCCCTCGAGTAGCGACTGCGATCACGGTTCATCGGTGGCGGCGTCGGGCGCGGCCGACTCGTCCGCGGTCTCTTCGTCTGCGGCGGCCGGATCGGGTGCCGACTCGCCCACGAACCGCGTCGGCAGCACGGCGGCGTCGAGACCGCGGTCGCGGAGCAGGCGGGAAAAGGCATCGGCGAAGCCGTGGGTCGCGAGCACGCGGCGGGCTCCTGAAGCCTCCACGGCGGCGAGCAGGCCCGGGAAATCGGCGTGGTCGGAGACGACGAATCCCCGGTCGAAGCCGCGCCGCCGGCGCACGCCGCGCAGCAGCATCCAGCCCGATGCCATGGCCACGCTCGATTCCCCGAACAGCTTGAGCCACGGGCTGCCGAGCACGCTCGGCGGCGCGATCACCAGCGCCCGTCCGCCCCCGACGCGCCGGGCCCGTGGCGGCACGCGGTCGATCGACGGCAGCCGCACGCCGCTGGCGCGATAAGCCTCGACCAGCTTCATCACCGACCCGTGAGCCACGATCGGGCCGATCGCCGGGTCGACCAGGGCCGCGATCCGCTGCGCCTTGCCCAACGCGTAGGCGAGGATCACGCTCGTGCGGCCCGCGTCGCGGTTGATCCGCCACCAGGCGTCGATCTCCGCGGCGACGCCCGCCGGCTCCTGCCAGCGGTAGACCGGCAGGCCGAAGGTCGACTCGGTGACGAACACGTCGCAGCGGACCGGCTCGAAGGCCGCGCAGGTCGGGTCGGGCTGGAGCTTGTAGTCGCCGGTGACGACCCACGTGACGCCCCCGTGCTCGATCCGCACCTGCGCCGAGCCGAGCACGTGGCCGGCCGGATGGAGCGAAACGCGCACGCCGTTGATGGACAGCGACTCACCGTAGCGGAGCGTGTCGATCGTGGCCGCGCCGCCGAGCCGCGTGCGGAGCACGGTCTTGCCCGGCGCCGCACACAGGTAACGATCGCAGCCGCTTCGGGCGTGGTCGGCGTGGGCGTGGGTGATGACGGCCCGCGGCACCCGCCGCCACGGGTCGACGTAGAAGTCGCCTCGTGGGCAGTAGAGCCCCGACTCGGTCACCTCGAGCAGATCCGGCAACTCACCCTCCATGCACCGGCTTTTCGCCCGTCGCTCCTAAAACTGCCGGAGTGTTCGCGGATGGGCCACCACCTAAACCAGCAGTGGCAGGCGCGGGTGTCGGCGTGAGGATGCGGAGCGTGGCGGACCTTCGCCAGCGACGCAACTCATGCCGCACCCGAGCCGGGTTGGGCGCGGCCGGCGCGAAAACGTGAGCGGCCTACCGATACGCCTGATTGCCGGCGGCCGGAAAGCGATACCCACCGAACCCCAAGGGAGCGTACCGCGGCCAGTCGCCCGGGGCGACCCCCGGGGGCGTGCCATACATTTTCCAGGTGGGCGTGCGGGGATTCGTGGGGGGCACGAAATACTTGGGCCGCGTGCCGTGGCCGGTGACGTAGGGCGAGGCGCCGGGCGCGAAGGGAGCCTGTCGCTGCGGGGTGCCGAGCGACATGGGAGAGCGGGGCCCCGAGAACCAGCGGCCGGCGGCGTGGGCGGCCGTGCCGGGGATCAGGGTTGCCAGGATGGCGCCGCACAGCAGGCTGCGGAGCGGACGGGACGAGTGGCGCGGCATCGGGGCTACTCCGCACGAGGGTGAGGTCATCAGGGCATCGTCAGAAGCAGCCGGTCAACTTTGCCCGATCGGCACGGGCGCGAGCGGCGCCGATGGCGCCGGTCGTAGGGACGGGCGGGGCGGGCGGGGCGGGACATGCAACTCCCGGCGGCAAGCGTTGCCCGGTGCCATGCGATGTGGGTTTGAACTGGGGGAAGCGCGTGGAACCGTGCGGCATGGACGGTGGGGTGGTTGTCGCGCCCGGTGTCCCCGGGTTGCCACCCGGGGCTTCTTGGCGCGCTTCCCACAAGAAGCCCCCGGCGGAAGCCGGGGGACTCCGGGTGGCAAACCTTCCCGGGGGCCATGCGATGTGGGGCTGAACTGGGGAGTCTGAACTGGGGAGTCACGTGCCGCCATGCGGCATGGATGGTGGGGTGGTGTTCGTGGCCGGTGTCCCCGGGTTACCACCCGGGGCTTCTCGGGTTCGGCACAAGAAGCCTCCGGCGGAAGCCGGGGGACTCCGGGTGGCATGCCTTCCCGGGGGCCATGCGCGCGAGCCCGAACGGCCGTGGAGGGCCATGCACGCCGACGGTCAGCCCGGATCGGCCGTCTTGCCGGGGATCGTCTTGCCACGGGCCGGCTTCGCGGGCTTGGCCGGCTTGTGGTTCGAGCGGCCGTTGCGGTCCCGCGCGCCGGCCCAGCGGATGTCCAGCGGCAGGCCGAACACCTTCTCGAACAGCTCGGTCCGCCGTTCGGCGCCCCACAGATCGACCTGTGGCTCCACCTCCGCCACCGCCTCGATCACCACGCGGCCGTCTGCGACCCATGCCCGCACGTCGCTCACCTGCTGCGAGCGGCTGCGGTCGAGCCCGCCGGCGAGACGGAGGATCGCGGCCAGCCGCTGCACCCGCCGCTGGTCGTCGGCCGACAGCCGCGCCAGGTTCTCGTGCTTCCGCTTGGGATGGGCGCCGCGGTGGTACCGGGCCACGTTGGCGATCAGCTCCAGGTCGTGGGGCCGCACGCCGGGCAGGCGGCTGTTGCGGATCAGGTGATAACTGTGCTTGTGATGCTGATCGTAGTTGATGACGTAGCCCACGTCCTGCAGGCGGGCCGCGCACTCGAGCAGCAGCCGGTCGCCGGCCGGGAGGTCGAGCGGGCCGGCGAGCTGCTCGAACATCCGTCCGGCGAGGGCCGCCACCTTCCGGCCGTGCTCCAGCTCGCCCGAGCAGGCCGCGGCCAGCCGCTCGATCGCCTCCTCGCGCAGCGCGGGGTCGTCGGCGGCCGCGCCACCGAGCGCCGCCTCGTCGAGCATCTCGCGGATCAGGCCGTCGCGGACGCCGCGGGTGTGGATCACGAGCGTGTTGACGCGAAACCGCTTGAGCAATGCGTCGACGATCGACAGGCCGGCGACGATGATGTCGGCCCGGTCGGGCGTCATCCCCGCCATGCCGCGCCGGGCCCGCAGCGGCATCTTGCGGAGGCGGTCGAGCAGGTGCCGGACCTCGGCCTGTGACACCTTGTAGCCCGCCACGGGCACGTCGACCTGCCGCTTGCCGGCCATCACGAGCTCGGCCAGCGTCGTGAACGTCCCGCCGCAGCCCACGAGGAAGTGCGGCGCGAACAGCGGCCGCGTGGTCCGCTTCTTGAGCGTGGCGGCAATGTCGGCTTCCAGGCGGTCGACGCCCTCCTGGAAGGCGGCCCCCTCGAAGCCTTCGCCCAGGCCGAACTGCTCCGTGAGCCGCACCGCTCCCAGGGGCGTGGAGAAGATCGACTCGATGAGGTTGCCGGTGGCGAACACGAGCTCCGTGCTGCCGCCGCCGATGTCGGCCACGATCACGTTTTTGCCGGCGAGGTCGAAGGCGTGCTGGACGCTGGCGAAGGCCAGGCGGGCCTCGCGTTCGCCGGAGATCACCTCCACGTCGAGCCCCACCTGCTCGCGGACCCGGCGGCAGAACTCCGGGCCGTTCCGCGACTCGCGGACGGCGCAGGTGGCGATCGTCCGCAGGCTGCTCACCTGGTAGCCGGAGGCGATCTCCTTGAAGGTTCGCAGGGCCGCGACGGTGCGGTCCATCGCCTCCTCGTCGAGGCGGCCCTGTGAGGACACGCTCCGCCCCAGCCGGGTGGGCTCCCGCTCCTCGTCGAGGATCCGATAGTTGCCCCCCCGGAGCGCCTCGGCGACCAGCAGCCGGACGCTGTTGGAGCCGATGTCGATGGCCGCGAGCCGGGAGGCCATCTCGGCCGACAGGTAGATCTGCTTTTCCTCGACCGGGTGGTCCATGCCGAATTCCTTGAAGGACGCGACCGAAATCATACCCTCCATTCACTACACTGTTCGGGGTGTGGAAAAAGCCATCCGGGGCCTTTTTCGCTCGCGCACCGGCTCGTTCAACACATGGATCTCGATTCCGCGTCATCGCCCCCCCCGCCCGTCGTGTACCCGCGGGTGAACGGCTGGTCGCCCACGACGGGCCTGGCGCTGACCGTGGGCAACTTCGACGGCGTGCACCTCGGCCACGCGGAAATCGTCCGCCGGCTGCGGGCGACGGCGGACCGCCTCGGCGTGCCGGCGGCCGTGCTCACCTTCGACCCGCATCCGGCCACCATCGTCCGGCCCGGCGCCGCCCCCGCGCCGTTGACGACGCCCGCGCGGCGGGCCGAGCTCCTGCTGGCGTTGGGCCTCGACGCGGTCCTCGTGCAGCCGGTGGATCGGCGGTTCGTGGCCCTGGAGGCCGAAGCCTTCTACCACGACCTGCTCCGTAGCCGGCTCCGGGTTCGGGCGGTCGTCGAGGGGGCCGACTTCCACTTCGGCCGCGGCCGGCGTGGCGACGTGGGGCTGCTCGCCGCGCTGGCCGCTGCCGACGATGTCCCGGTGGAAATCGTCGCCCCGGTCGCCGCCGCCGGGGCGGCCGTCTCGAGCTCCCGCGTTCGCGATCTCGTGGCTGCCGGCGACATCACCGCGGCGAATCGTTTGCTGACGGGGCCGTTTCGCGTCACCGGAGAGGTCGGGCACGGGGCGCACCGTGGCGCGGCGCTCGGGTTCCCGACGGCGAACCTCACCGCCATCGCCACCCTCCTCCCGGCGGCCGGCGTGTATGCCGCCCGCGCCGTGCTGCCCGACGGTCGCGTGCATGCCGCCGCGGTCCACATCGGCCCCAATGCGTCGTTCGGAGAGACGGCGCTGTCGGTGGAGGCGCACCTCGTCGGCTTCACCGGCGATCTCTACGGCAGGCGGCTCGACGTTGACTTCCTCGCGCGGCTCCGTGACACTCGTCGCTTCGACGCGATCGACGATCTGGTCGCCCAGATGCGGTCCGACGTCGAGGCCGCCGCGCGGATTGCGGCGCCGCCGGCCACGGGCCCTGCACCACGGAGTGACCATGCGACTTGACTGGGCGAGCCTGCTGGAAGTCCTGCGGTCATGCCAGCGGGTGGTGCTCACCAGCCACGTGCGGCCCGACTGCGACGCGCTGGGCAGCGAGCTCGGCCTCCACGGGATCCTCGCGGCCCTCGGCAAGGACGTGCGGATCGTCAACGCCCAGGCCACGCCCGCGAACCTGAAGTGGATCGATCCCGACCGGCGGATCGAGTCGCTGGCGGAGGGCGTGAAGCCGGCCGACCTTGCCGACCGCGACCTGTTCATCGTTCTCGACACCAGCGCCTGGGCGCAGCTGGGGGCGATGGGGGACGTAGCCAAGTCGATGCGCGACCGCGTGCTCGTCATCGACCATCATGTCAGCGAAGACGACCTCTCGGACCGCTGGTTCAAGGACACGGCGGCCGAGGCGACCGCCCGCATCGTCTACGAGATCGGCCTCCGGCTCCGGGTGCCGCTCACGGAACGGATCGCCACGCCGCTCTACGCCGGCCTGTCCACCGACACCGGTGGCTTCCGCTTCCCAAGCGTGAGCGGCGAGAGCTTTCGGATCGCCGGCCGGCTGGTGGACGCGGGCGCGAACCCGACCGCGATCTACCGCGAGCTGTTCGAGCAGGATTCGCTCGCCCGGCTCCACCTCGTGGGCCGCACGATCGCCGGCGCGGTCACCTCCCACGATGGCCGGGTGATCGTCTCGACGGTGCGGCAGAAGGACATCAAGGAGGTCAAGGCGCAGCCCGCGGACACCGAGGACCTCGTGAACCTGACCCTCGCCGTCAAGGGGACCGAGGTGGCCGTGATCCTCATCGAGCAGCCCGACGGCCGGATCAAGGTCAGCTTCCGCAGCCGCGGCCGGCTCGACTGCAACGCCCTGGCCGCCCGGTTCGGCGGCGGCGGCCACAAGGCCGCGGCGGGCACGATCGTGAACGGGCCGTTCGAGGCCGCCCACGAGCGGGTGGTGGCTGCGGTGGATGAGGCCTGGCTCGCGCTCCAGGCGGCCGCCTGACGGAGGGCAGCTGATCAAAGCGGGTTTTCGGAGCATGCAACCATGATTCGACCGTCGTCCGATCGTCCCGCTCCCGGCGGCGACCCGCGGCGCGGGTTCCTCGCCAAGCTGGCGGCGATCGCCTGCGGCGGCCTGGCCACGCTCACGCCCCTGGCCGCCGGGCTGTGGGCGTTCGTCCATCCGCTGGGCCGCCGGTCCGCCGCGGCCCGGTTCGTGCCCGTGGCGGACCTGGCGGCCATTCCCGCCGACGGCGTGCCGCGCCGGTTTCCGGTGGTCACGGATCGCAAGGACGCCTGGACCGGCTACGCCGCGGAGCCCGTGGGCGCCGTGTGGCTGCGGCGCGAGCCGGGCAGCGACGTCGTGCAGGCACTCTCGGCCACCTGCCCGCACGCGGGCTGCGCGGTGGAGATGGCCGCCGGCGGCACCTGCTTCCGTTGCCCGTGCCACAACAGCGAGTTCACGTTTGGCGGCAGCATCGTCGAGCCGAGCCCGAGCCCGCGGCCCATGGACGAGCTCGACTGCCGGGTCGAAAAGGGGGGCGCCGTCGCCGTGCAATGGCAGGCTTTTCTGGCGGGCATCGCCGCCAAGGTGGCCAAGCAATGAAGCCCGGCACTCCTTCCCGCCGCGGGCCGCTCGGCCGGCTGGCCGACTTCCTCGACGACCGTACCGGCTGGCGTGGGCTCGTCCACGAGGCGCTCTTCGAGCGGGTGCCGGGCGGGGCCCGGTGGCGGTACGTGTGGGGCAGCACGCTCGTGTTCGCCTTCATGACGCAGGTGATCACGGGCCTGTTCCTCTGGGCGAGCTACGCCCCCAGCGCCCAGACCGCCTGGGAGAGCGTCTATTACATCCAGCACGAGATGACCGGCGGCTGGCTGCTCCGCGGCATCCACCACTTCATGGCCCAGGCGATGGTGGTGCTGCTGGCCCTGCATCTGCTCCAGGTGGTGATCGACGGCGCCTACAAGGCGCCCCGTGAGGTCAACTTCTGGCTCGGGCTGGTGCTCATGATCCTCGTGCTCGGCATGGCGCTCACCGGCTACCTGCTGCCCTGGGATCAAAAGGGCTATTGGGCCACGATCGTGGCCACGAACCTTGCCGGGATCGTGCCCTTCGTGGGGCCGTCGCTCCAGCAGTTGATCGTGGGGGGCAGCGATTACGGCCACCACACGCTGACGCGGTTCTTCGCCCTGCATGCCGGGTTCCTCCCGGCGACGCTCGTGCTGTTTCTCGTCGTCCACCTGGCCCTGTTCCGCAAGCACGGCCTGCATGCGAAGCAGCCGATCACGCGGCCCGACGCGATGTTCTGGCCCGACCAGGTGCTCAAGGACGCCGTGGCGATGCTGGCGGTGATGGCCGTGGTGCTCGGCGTGATCCTCGTGCCGGCGGTGCGGACGATGCTCGCCGGCGGCGAAGTGGACTGGGGCCATGTGGGCGCCGAACTCGGCGCCCCGGCCGATCCCGCCGAGTCGTACGCCGCCGCCCGGCCGGAGTGGTACTTTCTCTTCCTCTTCCAGTTCCTCAAGGTCTTCGAGGGCTGGGGGGCGACGGGCGAGTTTCTGGGGGCGATCGTCGTCCCGGGCCTGATCATGGCCGTGATGTTCCTGATGCCGATCATCGGCAACTGGCGGCTCGGCCACCGCTTCAACGTCGCCTTCACGCTGGCGATCCTGGCGGGGGCCGGCCTGCTCACGGCGCTCGCCCTGAACGAGGACTACTGCTCGCTGTGGATCGACAAGGCGACGCTCGCCGACGCGGAGAAGCTCCACGACGAGACGGGGGGCGACGAGCGGAAGATCGCCGCGGCGCTCGGCAACGACCCGGCGAAGATCGCGGCCATGCGGAAGCAGCTCGCCAAGCTCGAGGCCTGGCGCAACTCCAGCGCCTTCCTCGCCGCCTCCCGCCGCGCGAAGTTCGAGGCCGAGCGGGCCGTGGAGCTTGCCGGCCGGCCGGAGCGGATCCCGCCCACGGGCGGCCTCGACCTCGTCCGCCGCGACCCGCTGCTCCGCGGCCCGAAGCTCTTCGGCCTCCTCGACGGCAAAGACTGCGCGAGCTGCCACGCCCACGTCGATCCCGCGGCGGCCGACGCGGCCGCGAAGTTTGCCGCCGCCTCCGCCGCGAACCTCCACGGCTTCGGCACCGCCGCCTGGGTCCGCGGGCTCTTCGACCCGGCGCGGGTGGCGGGGCCGGAGTACTTCGGCAACACGGCCCACAAGGACGGCGACATGGTGGCCTACGTCCGCGACGAGATGACCGACCGTGAGAAGTGGAAGCCCGACGAGATCGCGGCGGTGACGGTGGCGCTCGCCGCCGAGGCAGGGCTGCCCGATCCGTCCGCCACGGCGGCCCAGGTGGAGCGGGGCCGGGCCCTGATCGCCGCCGGTGACCGGTGCGGCGCCTGCCACGAGTTCGGCGGCAACGGCACGGGGCTGGGGGCGGCGCCCGACCTCACCGGCTGGGCCGGCCGCGACTGGCTGGTGGGGATCATCGCCGACCCGACCCATGAGCGGTTCTACGGCGATTCCAACGACCGGATGCCGGCGTTTTCCAAGGCCATGCCCCGGGAGCAGATCGAGATCCTCGCCGACTGGCTGCGGGGCGACTGGTATCGGGCGGCCGACGCGCGCGGGGCTGCAGCGGAGTAGCGGGGCGGGCCGGGGTTGCCCCTGCCCCATCGCCGGACGTTCGCTGCGGCCCTCCGGGCCTGCGCTCACTCGGAGGTGCCGGGCGCTTCGGCATCCTGCCTGCGCTGGGCACCTACGCCGGCTCCTGGGGCAGGGGCAACCCCTCCCGGGATGCCGCAGACGGGGTGCGGCAGCCTGGAGGGGCTGTTTATGATGCGAAGGCTGTCACCGGCGGTCATCGCCGCCGGTGACACTATCCGGAGCGGCGGTCTCTGACCGCCGATGCCGAGCGATAGCGCCGTAATCCTTTTCCCGAACGTTGCAGGTTCTGCATGTCCTTGAACACATGGCTGATGACGATGGTGGTGCTGGGTGCCGCATTGGTCGCAGTGGGGGATGAACCTGCGGTACCGATTCGCAAGGCGTCGCCGCCGGGGAGCGTGGCGATCGCGTTCGTCGGCGACATCATGCTCGACAACGGGCCCGGGCATGCGATCGCCTCCGGCCGCGACCCGTTCGCGGCCTGTGCGGAACTGCTCCTCGACGCCGACTTCACCGTGGGCAATCTGGAGTGCGTGCTCGGGAAGGGGGGAAAGCAGGTCCTCAAGGAATACACGTTCCGCGCCGCCAGCGATTCGCCCCGCTCTCTGAAGCGGTACTTCTCCGCCGTCTCCGTCGCCAACAACCACGCCATGGACTTCGGGCCCGACGGGCTCGTCGAGTGCCTGCGGATCCTGGCGGCCGAGGGCATCCCGCAGGTGGGCGGCGGCGCGGATCTCGCGGCGGCCCGGCGGCCGCTGGTGCTCGAGCAGCACGGCATCAAGGTGGCGATCGTCGCTGCCAACGGCTTCCAGGCCGCGAAGTCGGCCGCGACCGCGACCACGCCGGGCGTCGCGCCCCTCGACGAGGCGGCACTGCTCGCCGACATCGCCGCCGCGGGGAAGGTGGCCGATTTCGTGGTGCCGTTCGTGCACTGGGGGCCGGAACTCGTCGCCCAGCCGCGAGCGGCCGACCGGACCCTGGCCCGGAAGATGATCGCGGCCGGTGCGGCCGCCGTGATCGGCGGGCACCCGCACGTCACGCAGACGGTCGACGTGCACCGTGGGGCGCCGATCGTCTACAGCCTGGGCAACTTCGCCTTCGACTACTATCCGGTCGATCCGCCCGAATGGACCGGCTGGGTGGCGCGGCTCACGTTCGCCCAGGGCAAGCCGGTCGAGTGCGAGACCCACGCCGTGGTCCTCGACGCCGCCGGCCAGCCCCGGCCGGCCCGCGAGGACGACTGACGCCGCACGGCAGGCGTTGCCCGTGCCCCGTCAGCCGGCCGCGGCGGGCGGCCGTGGGTCCTACCGGCGGGTGAGGGCGTCGCGGATCTCGCGGAGCAGCACCACGTCTTCCGGCGGGGCGGCCGGC
>CAZJHQ010000050.1:0-7163 GCA_964545915.1 uncultured Candidatus Kuenenia sp.
CCCGGCTTATGAAGCCGGTGCTCTAACCAACTGAGCTACGCCGCCCTACGACCGAAAATATAGCCTCCCGCCCGTCGTGAGTCAGTAGGCACCCACTCGCGCCGCGGGTTAACGAGGGACAGGGCTGCCGGGGAGCATTCCGCGCGAGCCATGGCTCCAAGCCGTCGTCCGTGACGCCGAGCATGGCAATGGACCAGCTACGTGGCGTCGCCCGCGTTGGCCACCGCCGCCTGCAGCGCCTCGACCGAGAGCGTCGCGGCCCGGGCGAAGCCGGCCACGAACCGTGCCGACGTCGGCACCAGCGCCACGACCGCGAAGTCGGCGAAGCCGAACAGTGGTTCCGCCTCCGGAAACTTTTCGAGGTACGCCCCCTTTAGGGCCGCGTGATCCGGCCCATCGGCCGGCACAAACTCCGCCACGGCCGGGATCGAAACCCGCGGCAGCGCCTGCGGCGGCATGCCCCCCGATTCTGCCGCCGTGATCAGCAGGCAGACCTCGGGATTGGCCCGCATGTCGCGGGTGTGGGAGGCGAGGCCGCTGACGTGCACGACCAGCCGCAGCCGGCCGCCGACAATCGTCGCGGCAAACGGCACCATCGAAGCGAACGGCCGGCCGTCGTGCAGCGTCGCCAGGGCCGCCACACCGCGGCCGACGAGCAGGCCGCGGAGGAGGGTGAAGTGGTCCATGTCGGGGTTCATTGCATGCGTCCCGGTGGGTGCGGTGCGTTCAAGAAGCGGACACGAGTTCCTTGCACAGGCCCTCGAAGTCGCCGAGTCGATGCCCGACCACCGTGCGGACCACGGCTGGATCGGGCCGCCGATACTCATGCACCGCGACGTTGCGGGAACGCGGCTGTGAGTTCTGCGACGAGAACCATCGCCAATTCATCGAATGCGACCATACGAACCTCATCATAGCCGGGGCGATTTCCTCATCAGGACCCGCGGCTCTCCGCCAGGAGGATCACGGCCCGCTTGCCGTCGGTGAAGTAGGGATCGCCGGTCAGATTCCGCCGCGGGGCGGCGGGGGAACACTCGCCGACGCCCCCCACGTAGCCGGCCGCCCGCACGCGGCCCGCCGCCGCGAGGTCCTCGATCACGTAATCCCGCGACTCGTCGACGTCGGGGTCGATGCGGTGCGTCGTCAGGTTCCAGGCCCTCGTCGTGAACCGCACGCCGATGTCGCGGCTCACCTGCCCCACCCACACCGGCTGCTCCGCGAAGGCCAGCGGCGTGAGCCAGAGCCGGAGGTGGAGCCGCTCGTTGATCGAGCCGCGGGTCCGCTGCAGGGCGATGTCTTGGTCGCGACCGAAGAGGTGGAGCGGGCTGACCGGCGAATAGCGGTAGTTCGCCCCGAGCAAAAACGCCTTCACGGTTTTCCAGCAGGTGGCCAGCGAGATCGTTTCGCTCTCGTCCCAGCGGGCCGCGAAGCCGCCGAGGATCGTCTCGAAGTCGCCGATCACCACGAGGTTCACCGGGTCGCCGGCCCGGGTGCCGGCCGCGTTGGTCGTGGCGGCGGGCAGGGCCTCGAGCCGGGCCACGAGGTCGTCGACCGTGCACGGCTCCACCGCATGGGCGGGCCGCAGGGCCTGGAAGTCGCGGTCGAGATAGTCGGCCGCGATGCCCGGCACCGGCACCGTGAACACCAGATCGATCGGGTTGGCCGCGGGATCGTCCGGCGGGCTGTGGGCCAGCATCCGGACGATGCTCGCCCGCAGCGGCTCCAGCGGCATGAGCCGCACATGGACGACCTTCGTGCCCAGATCGACGGTCGTGAACACGAAGCCCTCGGCCGTCGCCCCCGGCTGAATCGGCACGAGCCGGAAGCCGTGCCGGCGAAAGACCGCGTCCATCCGCCGGTTGGCCAGCCAGGCCGTGACCAGCTTGAGCGGTGCCAGGAGCACGAGCGGGAAGAAGAGCCAGCCCAGGGCGCCGAAGGCGGAAAGGCGGCGGGTGATCGAGAAGTGGTTCGCGGCCGCCGCCTCGAGCGGCGTGAAGTAGCGCGGGTCGATCGTCACCGCCTGCAGTCGCAGGCTGCGGGCCGCGCGGTTCTCGATCCGCAGGAACACCGGCTGGATGCCGCGGCGGCCCACGTCCACGCCAAACAGCCGGCGGCTCTCCGCGGGCGCGAGCACGGCGACGGTGACACGGGCCCGCGGGTCTTCCTGGGTGCTCGCCCGCTCCAGGTAGCCGGTGAAGGCGGCGTCCGGCCGGTACGCCGTGATCGCGCACCGCACGATCCGGTCGGCGAGGGAACGAAGGACGTTCAGCATCCGGAGTCATCGGGCGTCGCCGCCCCCCTGGAAACGACGGCGGCCCGGGGATTCCGCCCCGGGCCGCCGCATGGACTCGTCATCGCCGGCACGGCGACCGGGAGGTCAATCGACCAGCTTGCAGGAGGCCTTGACCACGGCGTCGATCTTTTCATCCGACAGCGCTCCCTTGGCGAAGGCGTGGTTGGCCTGCACCTTGCCCCCCTTGTAGCAGACCACGGTGACTTCCGCGTCGGGGGCGATCTTGAGCTCCGGCGGGCCGTTCTTCGCGTCGTCGGGAACGACGAACGCGATCCGCTTGATGCCGTGCTTGGTGGCGAACTCCGCCGCCGCCTTCTTCAGGCTCTCGGCATCGGTGCCGATCATGTTGACGAAGCTCGCGAGTTTCTCGGTCTGGTGCTCCTCGACCTCCTCCTCGATCTTCTTGAGGAGCTTCGCGAGCTTCTCGTCGGCCGACCGGGCGAACACCATCACCACCGGCCGCTGGCCCATCTTGCAGCGGTAACAGAGGTTGCGACCGTCCGCGACGCCGTCTTCGGGATTTCCCGCGACCTTCGTCACGGTGAAGGCACCGACGATCTCGCCTACCTGCGGGCCACTGGTCACTTCCGCGACCGCCACGGCCGCCCCGAACACCACCGCCGCCATCGCACATGCGAAACGCATTTCGTAACCTCCGTGAAACGTCGAGAACGCAGGCCGGACGGTGCGACTGGGCACCGTCGTTAAACTTGCTGAGGACAGCCTACCGCAGGTACGATCCGCTAGACAACTTTTCCCGCGGCCGGCGCCTCGGGATTTCAATTTTCTCGAATCTCGGACCGCTTGCATGGCCACAGCCACGACTTCGCGCCGCGCGGCCGCGCCGCAGATCCGGCAGACCCAGCTGTTCATCGACGGGCAGTGGACGCCTGCCCGGAGCGGCAAGACCTTCGCCACGATCAATCCGGCCACCGAGGAGGTGATCGCGCAGGTCGCCGAGGGGGACGCCGCCGACGTGGACGCCGCCGTGCGGGCGGCCCGCAAAGCCTTCGACGAGGGGCCGTGGCCGCGGATGAACGCCCGCGAGCGGGGCAGGCTGATGCTGAAGCTCGCCGACCTGATCGAGGCCGAGATCGACGAACTCGCCGCGCTCGAGTCGCTCGACAACGGCAAGCCGGTCCGCGACGCCCGGACCGGCGACATCCCGCTGGCCCTCGACTGCCTCCGCTACTACGCCGGCTGGGCCGACAAGATCCACGGCCAGACGATCCCCATCAACGGCAACTACTTCTGCTACACCCGCCGCGAGCCCGTGGGCGTGGCGGGCCAGGTCATTCCCTGGAACTTCCCCATCCTGATGGTGGCCTGGAAGTGGGGGCCGGCGTTGGCCGCGGGCTGCACGGTGGTGATGAAGCCGGCCGAGCAGACGCCGCTCACGTGCCTGCGGCTCGCCCGGCTCGCCCAGAAGGCCGGGATCCCCGACGGCGTGATCAACGTGGTGCCGGGCTTTGGGCCGACCGCCGGAGCCGCGATCGTCCGGCATCCGGGCATCGACAAGGTGGCCTTCACGGGTTCGGGCGAGACGGCGCAGATCATCATGCGGCAGGCGGCCGACCAGCTGAAGCGGCTGACCTTCGAGCTCGGCGGCAAGAGCCCGAACATCGTCTTCGCCGACGCCGATCTCGACGCCGCCGCCGCGGGGGCGCACCTGGGCATCTATCTCAACCAGGGGCAGTGCTGCTGCGCCGGCTCACGGCTCTTCGTGGAGGACACGATTCATGACGCGTTCGTCGAGCGGGTGGTCGCCATGAGCCGGCAGCGGAAGGTGGGCGACCCCTTCGATCCGGACACGCAGCAGGGGCCGCAGGTCGACAGGGCGCAGTTCGACAAGATCATGGGCTACATCGAGGCGGGGAAGCGGGAAGGGGCGACCTGTGCCACCGGCGGCAAGCGGGTGGGCGACACGGGCTTCTTCATCGAGCCGACGGTGTTCACGAACGTCAAGGACGAGATGGCGATCGCCCGCGACGAGATTTTCGGGCCGGTGCTCTCGGTGCTGAAGTTCTCCGACCTCGACGAGCTCATCCGCCGGGCCAACGCCACACCCTTCGGGCTCGCGGCCGCGGTCTGGACCCGCGACGTGGCCCGGGCCCACGAGGTGGCCGGGCGGCTGCGGGCCGGCACGGTGTGGGTGAACTGCTACGACGTGTTCGACGCGGCCGCGCCCTTCGGCGGCTTCAAGCAGTCGGGCTTCGGGCGGGAGCTGGGCGAGCGCGGCCTCGACCCGTATCTGGAGACGAAGACCGTCACCGTGAGTTTGGATTGAGGCATGTCGGCGGTCTCCGATCGCCGATTTCGTGCAGGAGGTCCTTCATGGGCAGATTCTTCGGGAAGGTGACGACCGGCGGCGGGTTTCGCGCGGTCTTGTACACGTTCAAGAAGGCCCGTGAGGCGGGCGGCCTGTGGAAGTTTTGGAAGGCCATGCGTTCCAAGAACGCATGCAAGACCTGCGCCCTGGGCATGGGAGGCCAGGCCGGCGGGATGGTCAACGAGGCCGGCCATTTCCCCGAGGTCTGCAAGAAGTCGTTCCAGGCGATGGTCGCCGACATGCAGGGGGCGGTGAAGCCGACGTTCTTCGAGACGTATTCCGTCCCGCAGTTGCGGGCCTTCACGCCCTACCAGATGGAGCACGCCGGCCGGCTCGTGCAGCCGGTGATCCTGGAGAAGGGCTCCCAGCACTACCGGCCCATCGAGTGGGCCGACGCCATGGAGCGGATCGCGGCCAAGCTGCGGGCGACGCGGCCGGAGGAGTCGTTCTTTTATTTCAGCGGTCGCTCCAGCAACGAGGCCGGGTTCCTGCTCCAGCTCTTCGCCCGGCTCTACGGCACCAACCACGTCAACAACTGCTCCTACTACTGCCACCAGGCCAGCGGCGTGGGGCTGGCGAGCGTGATCGGCACCGGCGCCGGCACCGTGAAGCTCGACGACATGGAGCGGGCCGATTGCGTGTTTCTCATCGGGGGCAATCCGGCCAGCAACCACCCGCGGATGATGCGGACGCTGATGATGGTTCGCCGCGCTGGCGGCAAGGTGATCGTCGTCAACCCCATCGTCGAGACGGGGATGGTCAACTTCTCCGTGCCCAGCGACCCGTGGGCGCTGCTCTTCGGCGCCGAGATCGCCAGCACCTACGTGCAGCCCTACGTGGGGGGCGACCTGGCGGTCGTCTACGGGATCATGAAGCGGCTCCGGGAGATGCATGCCGTCCAGCCGCGAAACGCGGCGGGCGAGCCGATCATCGACGAGGAGTTCTTGACCCGGCACTGCACCGGCTGGCCGGAACTGGCCGCCCGACTCGACGCCCTCTCCTGGGACGAGATCGTGCGGAAGGCGGGCGTATCGCGCCGCGAGATCGACGACATGGCCGCCCAGTACGCGGCGTCGCAGCGGACCGTGTTCGCCTGGACGATGGGCGTCACGCACCATCTCCACGGCGCGGCCACGGTGCAGGCGATCGCCGCCCTGGCCCTGATGCGGCGGATGGTGGGCCGGCCGGGCGCCGGCCTGCAGCCGATCCGTGGCCACTCCAACATCCAGGGCATGGGCACCGTGGGCGTCACGCCCACGCTCAAGCAGGCGATCTTCGCCAGGCTGGAGAGCCATTACGGCGTCACGCTGCCCACGACCAAGGGGTTCGACACGCTCGAATGCCTCGACGCGGCCGAGGCGGGCAAGATGCGGTTCGCCTTCTGCCTGGGCGGCAACCTCTGGGGAGCCAGCCCCGATGCGACCTACGCGAAGCGGGCGATGGAGCGGATCGACACCGTCGTCTACATGAACACGTCGCTCAACACCGGCCACGCATGGGGCACCGGCGCCGAGGAGACGATCATCCTGCCCGTCCTCGCGCGGGACGAAGAGCCGGAGCCTTCCACGCAGGAGAGCATGTTCAGCTACGTCCGCCTTTCCGACGGCGGCACCCCGCGGCACGTCGGCCCCCGGGCCGAGGTGGAGATCATCGCCGACATCGCCCGCCGCGTGCTCGGCGCGGGCGGTCCCGTGAACTGGCAGGACATGAGCCACACGAGCACGATTCGCCAGGCGATCGCAGCGATCGTGCCCGGGCTCGAGCAGATCGTGGAGATCGAAAAGACGAAGCGGGAGTTCTCGATTCCGGGACGGGCCATCGACAGGCCGGCGTTCGCCACGGCCGACGGCCGCGCCCACCTCTGCGTGCACGACCTGCCGGAGCCGCCGGATGGCGTGCAGCTGATGACGATCCGCAGCGAGGGGCAGTTCAACACGGTCGTCTACGAAGAGGAGGACCTGTACCGCAACCAGACCCGACGCGACATCGTGATGATCCATCCCGACGACATCGCCCGCTTCGGCCTGCGGGCCGGGGGGCGGTGCCGGATCACGAGCAGCGCGGGGGAGATGCGCGGGCAGGTCGTGTCGGCCTTCGACCAGATTCGGCCGGGATGTGTGGCGATGTATTACCCCGAGAGCAACGTGCTGGTGCCGAAGGCGGCCGACCCGCTGTCGCGGACACCGGCCTACAAGAGCATCGCCGTCACGCTCGCCCCCGACGACGTCGGCCCGGCACCGGCCCGGCTGCAGCCCGAGCTCGTGGCCGCGGGCACGCCCCGCGACAGGATGAACCAGTGCGGGTGAGTGCGGGTTCGAACCGGGGAACCATGTGCCGTCGTGCGGCATGGACGGCGGGGTGGTTTTCATGACCGGTGTCCCCGGGTTTCCACCCGGGGCTTCTTGGGCCGCGCGCGTTCCTCACCCAAAAAGCCCCGGGCGGGAGCCCGGGGACTCCGGGTGGCATGCCTTCCCAGATGCCATGCGGTGCGGGTTCGAACCGGGGAACCATGTGCCGTCGTGCGGCATGGACGGCGGGGTG
>CAZJHQ010000050.1:7263-24520 GCA_964545915.1 uncultured Candidatus Kuenenia sp.
GTTTTCATGACCGGTGTCCCCGGGTTTCCACCCGGGGCTTCTTGGGCCGTGGAGCCACAGAGGTCAAATGCAACCCCTTGCCACCGCCGCGTCACTCGAAGAGCGACCGCTGCTCGGCGGGGGCCGCCTTGCGGCGCGGCTTCGGCGCCGGGCCCGCGGCGTCGGACTCGAAGCCGAGCAGGAGATCGCGGGCCCGCTCGATGACCGTGCCGGGCACGCCGGCCAGCCGCGCCACGTGCACGCCCCAGCTCTTGTCGGCGGCGCCAGGAGCCACCTGGTGGAGAAACACGAGCTGCTCCTGGTGCTGCCGCACCAGCACCTGCGCGTTGGCGACCCCCGGCAACCGGTCGAGCGCGGCGAGCTGCAGATAGTGCGTGGCGAACAGCGTCCGACAGCCGACCCGCGCCTGGAGGTGCTCGATCACGGCCTGGGCGATGGCCAGGCCGTCGAAGGTGCTGGTGCCGCGGCCGACCTCGTCGAGGATCACGAGGCTCCGCGGCGTGGCCCGGTTGAGGATCCGCGCCGTCTGCGCCATCTCGACCAGGAACGTGCTCGCCCCCCGGGCCAAATCGTCGCCGGCGCCGATCCGGGCGAAGAGCCGATCGACGATGCCCACGCGGGCCCGTCGGGCCGGCACGAAGCTCCCCGCCTGGGCGAGCACGGCCACGAGGGCCGCCTGACGGATGAACGTGCTCTTGCCCCCCATGTTCGGCCCGGTGACCAGGAGGATCGCCGGCGCCGCGCCGGCGTGGCCGGCCTCGAGGGCGGCCAGCGCCAGGTCGTTGGCCACGAGGGTGCCGGCGGGGAGGAGCTCTTCGAGCACCGGGTGGCGGCCGGCCTCGACCAGCAGGTCGCCACCGGTCGTCACCTCCGGCCGCACCCAGCCGCGCGAGCGGGCCACCGCGGCCAACGAGGCGAGCACGTCGAGCGTGGCCAGGATGTCGGCGGCCCGGTCGAGCCGGCGGCGCTCGCCCGCCACGAAGTCGCGCAGGTCGTCGAGCAGGCCGACCTCGCGGCGGATCGCCTCCTCCTCCGCGCCCAGCACCTGCCGCTGCCGCTCGTCGAGCTCGGGCGTCGTGTACCGCTCGGCGTTCTTCACCGTCTGCTTGCGGACGAAATCGGCCGGCACCTTGTCGGCGTGCGACCGCCCCACCTCCAGGAAGAAGCCGAACACGCGGTTGTAGCCCACCTTCAGCGAGGCGATGCCGGTGCGCTCGATCTGCTCGGCCTGATAGCGGGTGATCCAGGCCTTGCCGCCGCTGGCCAGCTCCAGCAGCTCGTCGAGGCGGGCGTCGAAGCCGGGGCGGATGAAGCCGCCGTCGCGGGCGAACATCGGGCAGCCCGCGCGGAGCGTGGCCGTGACGCGGGCCGCGATGTCGGCGCACGGGTCGAGGGCATCCCGCAACAGCCCGAGCAGGCCGCCGCGGCCGGCGAGCACCGCGACGACGTCGGGCAGGATCGTCGTGGCATGGCCGATCCGCTCCAGGTCGCGGGGGCCTGCCCGGCCGGTGACGACGCGGCCCGTGAGCCGCTCGATGTCGCCGATGCCCGTGAGCAGTTCCACCAGCCGCGCCGCCGCCAGCGGCTCGGCCACGAGCGCGGCCACGGCGTCGAGCCGCTCGTCGATCGCCGCCTTGTCCACCAGGGGCGCCGCCAGCCATTCGCCGAGCCGCCGGCCGCCCATCGGGGTTTTCGTCTGGTCGAGGACGCCTGCGAGCGCGCCCTCGCGGCGGCCGGTGCCGAGGGCCCGCACGAGCTCCAGGCTGCGGCGCGAGGCCTCGTCGATCTCCATGCGGTGGCCGGGCCGCCAGGCGGCGAGCGTCTCGATGCGGGCCACGGCGGCGGGCTCGTTCTCCTCGAGATATGCGATGGTCGCACCGGCGACGTCGAGGGCCTGCCGGTCGACCGGCAATTCGAACCCCAGCCCCTCCAGCCGCCGGCCGCCGAGGCCGCGGGCGAGGGCGGCGTCGGCCGTGGCGGCCTCGAACCACCAATCGGGCCGCGCGGTGACGGCGCACGACCGGCCCGCCGCCTGCACCAGCCTCGCGACCACGTCGCGGTCCTTCTCGGCGCACAGCACTTCGGCCGGCTCGAGCCGCAGGAGATGATCGGCCACGTCCTCCCGATCCACGACCGCGGCCTCGAAGCGGCCGGCGGCGACGTCGAGCCAAGCGATGCCCACCGCCACGGTGCCGTCGTCGCGGCCGGCGAGGGCCCGGGGCAGCAGGGCGACGAGCCAGTTGCGGCGGACGGGGTCGAGGAGCGACTCGTCGGCGGCGATCCCGGGGGTGACGATCCGTGTCACCTCGCGCCGCAGCAGGCCCTTGGAAGGTTTGCCATCCGTCGAAGCCGGCCCGTCGATCTGTTCGCAGATCGCCACGTGGCGGCCGGCGGCCACGAGCCGCACGAGCTGGGCGTCGAGCTGATGGTGCGGGAAGCCCGCCATGGGCACCGCGTCGGGGCCCTTGTCGCGGCTGGTGAGCGTGAGGTCGAGGAGCCGTGCCGCCTCGCGGGCGTCGTCACCGAAGAGTTCGTAGAAGTCCCCCATCCGGAACAGGACCAGCCCGCCCGGGCACCGGGCCTTCGCCGCCGCGAACTGCTGCATCATGGGAGACGCCATGGCCGGAAATGTAGCAGCCTTTGACCGCGGCCGGCGGGGGGCGTACAAAACATCTCGTGCGGACGCCGATGAGAGGCCCCTGCGATGGGGATCTGTGAACCTGGTCAGGGCCTAACCGCAGCAGCCATAAGCAGCCGTCCCTTTGTGCGGTGGGCCTCTCATCGGCTTCCGGCTGCCGCGCCGACCGGGAATGAACCCGTCCATGGCTGATACCGCCTATCAGGTCGTCGCCCGGCGGTATCGGCCGCAGCGGTTCGCCGAACTCGTCGGCCAGGAGCATGTCGCCCGCGGGCTTTCCGGGGCGATCGAGTCGGGGCGGATCGGCCACGCCTATCTCTTCACCGGCGCCCGCGGCACGGGAAAGACCAGTGCCGCACGGATCTTCGCCAAGGCCCTGGAGTGCGCCCGGGGCCCGGCCGGCGAGCCCTGCAACGATTGCGACGCCTGCCGGGCGATCGCGGCGGGGCAGGACGTGGACGTCGTCGAGATCGACGCCGCCAGCAACCGCGGCATCGACGAGATGCGGCAACTGCGGCAGAACGTCGCCGTCCGTCCGGCCCGCGGCCGGTTCAAGATCTACATCATCGACGAAGTCCACATGCTCACGCGGGAGGCCTTCAACGCCCTGCTGAAGACGCTGGAGGAGCCGCCGGCACACGTGAAGTTCGTGCTCTGCACGACGGAGCCGGAGAAGCTGCCGATCACGATCCTCTCCCGCTGCCAGCGGTTCGACTTCACGACCGTCGAGACCGCCGCCATCGCCCGGCGGCTCGCGCAGATCGTGGAAGCGGAGGGGGCCGACGTGTCGGCGGAAGCATTGCACCTCATCGCCCGACGGGCGGCGGGCAGCATGCGCGACAGTCAATCGCTTCTCGAGCAGCTGCTCGGCGCGGCCGCCGGACCGATCGGCGTGGACGACGTCCATGCGGTGATCGGCACGGGGCGCGAGGAGCGGATCGGGGCGGTCGTGGCCGCGGTGGCCGCCCGCGACGCGGCCGCGGCCCTGGCGGCGCTCGACGAGGCGCTCGCGGGGGGCGCCGACGCCGGCGGTGTGCTCGATCAGCTCGTCGCGGCCCTGCGCGACTGCCTGCTGGCGAGCGTCGGTGCGGCGCCGGAGCTGATGACGCAGGGAGAAGGCCTGGGCGTCGACCTGCCGGCGGTCGGCCGCCAGCTCGGGACCGCCACCGTCCTGGCCATGCTGCAGATCCTCGATCAGGCCTTGGCGCGGATGCGGACCAGCGGCCATCCCGCCGTGCTCGCCGAGATGGCGGTGGTGCGGCTCGCGCGGCTCGAGGATCTGGAGAGCCTGGCCGCGGTCGTCGACAAGATTGCCGCGGGGGGGCCGGTCCCCGCGGCCGAACCCCGCCCCGTACCGGCGCGTCCGGCTGCGGTTGCGACGCCGGCGACGCCGACGCCGGCACCGCAGCCGACGGCCGGCACCGAGCGCGAAAAAAAAACAACCGACCGGGCCGAGCCGGCGGTCGAGCCCCCCGCCCCTGAACGGCCACCCGCGGTTTCGGCGGCCGAGCCTGCCGCCCCGGCCGCGGGGCTTCCGGCGGATGCGGTGGCCGCCTGGCGGGCGGGCACGGAGGCGTTCGGCGGCCTGGCGGCCGATCTGGCCGAGGCAGCGACCAGCGTCGCCTGGCGCGACGACTTGCTCGAGGTGACGATGCCCAGCGCGGCGGGCACGGCCGCGGCCTACCTGCGGCGGCCGGAGGTGGCGGCCGGCATCGGCAAGGCGCTGTCGGCACTGGCAGGACGCCCCGTGCGGTTCACGCTCGTCGTCGCGGCTGCGCCGGCGGGCCCGGCCGCCCCCCAAACGTCCCGGCCGACCCCGGCGGTGTCGCAGGCGACGCTGCTCCGCGAGGCCGCCGAGCATCCGCTGGTCGCCCGCGCCCGCACGCTGTTCGATGCGGCGATCCGCAAGGTCGATCCGCCGCGGCCCCGGGAGCCGACGCGGCCGCCGCAGCCGGTACTGACCGTGGGGGCCGTGGCCGAGGAGGCCGCAGCGGCCGACGACGAAGCATCGGGGGGCGGTCATGAGTGAGCGCAAGGGCGTCGTGGCGGCGCTCGTGGACTGCTTTGCCGAACTGCCCGGAGTCGGCCGCAAGTCGGCCGAGCGGCTGGCACATCACGTGCTGCGGATGCCCCACGCCGAGGCGATCGCGTTCGCCGAGGCGATTCGCGCGGTCAAGGAGAAGCTCCATCCGTGCCGCGTGTGCTTCAACCTCGCCGAGGACGATCTGTGCGCCGTGTGCCGCGACCCGCGCCGCGACCGCACGCTGCTGTGCGTCGTCGAGCAGGTGCGGGACCTGCTCGCGCTCGAGCAGGCCGGCACCTACCGCGGGCTCTATCACGTGCTCCAGGGCCGCGTGGCACCGCTGGAGAACGCGGGACCGGAACGGCTCACGCTCGACGCCTTGGTGGCCCGGGTCCGTGAGGGTGGTTTCCGCGAGGTGATCATGGGCACCACGCCGAACGTCGAAGGGGACGGCACGGCGCTGGTGGTCGCCCAGCGGCTCGCGGGGCTGCCGGTCGCGGTCACGCGGCTGGCCCGCGGCCTGACGGTCGGGGCCTCGCTCGAGCAGGCGAACCGCGACATGCTCGCCGACGCCTTGGCGGGCCGGCAGCCGCTCCGCTGACCGAGACGCGGGTTTCGGACGGCGGTTTTTGGGGCCGCACCCATCTCGGCACCGTGAGCCTTCTGCAAGTCGCGTGCCGCGGCTGCTTTCGCGTCGCCAAATGGGGTATTCTGTCGGGGGGCGGGCGGAAAGATCCGCTCGCTCGTGACTCCACAACCAGAGAACTCGTCATGCGGATGTCGTTCGGCCAGGAAATGCGGATGGCGCAGAAGCAGATGCTCGCGCCGCGCATGATCCAGTCGATGGAGATCCTGCAACTGCCCGTGATGGCGCTCGAGGAGCGGATCGAGCAGGAAATCCAGAACAACGAGACGCTCGAAGTGGAGGAGGCCGGTGACGTCGCGGCCGCCGCCGAGCCGGTGGTGACGGTCGCCGACGGCCCCGAGCCGCCGCCGGAGCGGACCGTGGATGAGCGGCCGCTGATCGTCGATCAGGAGCACGCCAACCAGGCCGACTTCGAGCGGACGTACGACTGGGCCAGCGAGTATCCCGACAGCGACGACGACCGCAGTCGGCCCTCGGCCTCCCAGGTGGACGACGCGGGCGACCGCTACCTCGACGTGATGGCCAATATGGTGGAGCGGCCCGAGACGCTCTCCAACCACCTTCACGACCAGCTCACGAACTACGAGCTCACGGACGCCGAGCGGCAGGCCGCCGACAAGGTGATCTACAACCTCGATGCCAACGGCTACCTGCCGATGCCGCTGGAGGAACTGGTCGATCCGGAGGGGCCGGCCGGCCAGCTCGCCCTGCTCGAGAAGGCCCTGGCCGTGGTGCAGACGATGGATCCGCCGGGCGTCGGGGCCCGCGACCTGCGCGAATGCCTGCTCCTGCAGATCGGCTCCGACACGCCGCATGCGGGGCAGCTCCGCCGGCTCGTGGCCGACCACCTCGAAGACCTGGCGGGCAATCGGCTGCCGCTCATCGAGCGGAAGACCGGCTTTTCGATCGAGCAGATCGAGCGGCTCCGGGAGCAGCTGCACGACCTGCGGCCCAAGCCGGGGGCGGTGTTCCTGGCGCCGATCGTGCCGCCGGTGAAGCCCGACGTGTACGTCGATCAGATGCTCGACGGCACCTGGAAGGTGCGGCTCGAGGACATCGACCTGCCGAACCTGCGAATCAGCCCCACCTATCGGCAGATGCTCCTCTCCCCGGACACCGACCCGGCGACCCGCGAATACATCAAGCGCAAGATCAACGCCGCCCAGTGGCTGATCGAGGCGATCGAGCAGCGGCGCAGCACGCTGCTCAAGACCGCCCAGGCGATCGTCGATCATCAGACGCGGTTCCTGACCGAGGGGCCGGAGGCGATCGAGCCGCTGAAGATGCAGCAGATCGCCGACCGAATCGGCATGCACGTGACCACGGTGAGCCGGGCGGTAGACGACAAGTGGCTGCAGACGCCCCGCGGGCTGCAGCCGCTGCGGCGGTTCTTCGTCGGGGGGACCGTGAGCGCCGACGGCGAGGAGGTGGCCTGGGACGCCGTCCGGCTCAAGCTCCAGGAGATCATCCAGGCGGAGCCCAAGGACGCCCCGTACAGCGACGACGACCTCGTCTTGGAATTGGGCAAGCGGGGAATTACCGTGGCCCGGCGGACCGTCACCAAGTATCGCAAGGCGATGAAGATCCCGAGTTCGCGGCAGCGTCGCGACTGGAAACTGGCCCGGACCGTGAAGCCCGAGCCGGGCGCGGCCCTCGCTCCCGACGCCGACGCGGCGGATCCGGACGAGGAGTGACGCCGGCCGACTTGCCGCTTTTGCGGACGGCGGCCTAGGATGCGGCTCACGTTCCCCCGAGGCTCTCATGCGCTGCCCGTTCTGCCGGCTCGACAACGACCGCGTCATCGACTCCCGGGCGGGCGACGACGGAACGACGATCCGCCGCCGCCGCGAGTGCCTCGCCTGCCGCCGGCGGTTCACGACCTACGAGCGTGTCGAGCGGCAGCTGCTCACGGTCGTGAAGAAAGGGGGCGTCCGCGAGCCCTTCGACCGCGACAAGATCAAGCGCGGCCTGGCGAAGGCCTGCTGGAAGCGGCCGGTGACGGAGGAGGACATCGAGGGCGTCGTGGCGGCCCTCGAGGCCGAGCTGTACGGCACCTACGAGAGCGAGCTGCCCAGTCGCGTGCTGGGTGAGCGGCTCATGGAACTGCTGAAGGCGCTCGACCAGGTGGCCTACGTGCGGTTCGCCAGCGTGTATCGAGAGTTCAAGGACGTGCGGGATTTCGTCGAGGAACTGGAGCCGATCCTCGCCGTCCGCGGCCAAAGCCTCTCCTGACGTTCGGCTCGACGAGCGGCCGCCGGCAACGGCTCACGGCCGCCGCCAGTCGCCGCGGGTGCCGCCGGTCTTCTCCTCCAGGCGGACCTGCTCGAGGGTCATGCCCGGATCGATCGACTTGCACATGTCGTAGACGGCCAGGGCCGCGGCGGTGGCGGCGACGAGGGCCTCCATCTCCACGCCGGTGCGGGCCGTCGCCCGCACGGTGGTCTCGACCAGCAGCGCGTCGTCCTCGAAGCCGATCGCGCAGGCGACCGCATCCAGGGGCAGCGGATGGCAGAGCGGAATGAGGTCGCTCGTCCGTTTCGCCGCCATGATGGCGGCCAGCCGGGCGGTGGCGACGGCGTCGCCCTTGTCGAGGCTGCCGGCGCGGATCCGGGCGACGGTCTCCGGCCGGGTCCGGAGCCGGGCCGAGGCCCGCGCGGTCCGCAGGGTGACCGGCTTGCCGCCCACGTCGATCATGCGGATGCCGTGCTGGTCGCTCATGCCTGGCAGCATAACCTGGGAAACGGCCGTCGGCCGGTCCGCTGGGCGCGGACCGGCCGACGGGTGGAGTCGCTTGGGGCCGGACGTTCCGCTCGGCTCACACCAGTTCCTTGCGGGCGCCGATCAGCGTCCGCAGCCGCTCGGCCAGGAGGGCGGCGTCAAACGGCTTCTTGAAGCTCTCGTTGACGTGCGCCCGGTCGATCGTGATCTGCGAGCCGTCGTCGGGCAGCAGGGCGATCACGATGGTGTCGGCGTACTCGGGATTCCGCCGCAGGTTCTGGCAGATCTGCTGGGCGTCGATCCGGCCGATCGAGTAGTCCACCACGATGCAGTCGGGGTGGAAGCTCTCGGCCTGGATGCCGGCCTCGAAACCGCTGGCGGCGACCTGGATCTTGAACGACCGCTCGAGGGGCAGGTGCCGCTTCAGGTTTTCGATCAGGACCTGGTCCTGGCCGACGAGCAGGACCTTCGCCATCGCCTCGTCCTCCAGGTCGCCCAGCGGCATGCCGTGCTCCTTGAGGAACTTGATCAGGTACTCCCGCGGGATGCGGCGATCCTGGCTTCCCGGGATGCGGTAGCCCTTGAGGCGACCGGAGTCGAACCATTTGCTCACCGTGCGGGGAGCGACTTTACAGATTTTGGCGACCTGGCCCGTCGTGAAAACCTTCATCTCGTGGACTCCATGTGGATCATTCGTGTCCGGAAACGTCCTGGCCAGTCCGCAACCCTTCCGAGTGTCGGAACCCAGCCCCCCTTTGACGCGGATGCGCTGGCATGGGGACGTCCGCGTCGTCGTGCCCCACGATGGCCGGCCAACGGGCGCGGAGGGGCTCGAGAAAGACGACCGCCGGCGGTGGCGCGGCACGAGGGCCGGCCTTGCGGCGGACGTCACGACTCGCAGGTATCCCCCCCTGCGCCACACCACGACCGCCCGCGGGATCGCTCCCGGACACGTCCGTGGCATGACCGTCCAGGAGGGTAGATCGAAAGATTGCGTCGTGAGACTTGAGCCGTTCTTCCCGACGGGAGCGGTGGCACCGCATGCCCCGCCTGTGCCGGATGTCCGTGGCGAAGCGCCGGGAAGGCTTTTTCGCGGTGATTCTTCGGGCCTGTCAGGCAGCCTTCGCCGCCGCAGCCGTCGCTTCGAACCGCACGCTGACCCGCTTCGAGACGCCCGACTCCTCCATCGTCACGCCGTACAGTGTGGTCGCCGCCGCCATCGTCTTCTTCGAGTGCGTCACGACGATGCACTGGGTCGAGGCGAGAAAGTCGCGGAGCACGTTCACGAATCGGTCGACGTTCGCCTCGTCGAGTGCGGCGTCGACCTCGTCGAGCACGCAGAACGGGCTGGGACGGGAGCGGAAGATCGCCAAGAGCAGGGCCACGCAGGTCATCGTCTTCTCGCCGCCGGACAGAAGCGAGATGCTGCGCGGCTCCTTGCCCGGGGGGCGGGCGACGATCTCGACGGCCGTTTCCAGCAGATCGACGCCCGGCTCGAGGACGATGTCGGCCTGGCCGCCGCCGAACACCCGCTCGAAGAGCTCGCGGAAGTGGCCGCGGACGGTCTCGATCGTCGCGCCGAGCAGTCGCCGGCTCTCCTCGTCGATCCGGGCGATGAGCTGCTCGATCGCCTCCTTGGCGGATGTCACGTCGGTGAGCTGCCCCTCCAGGCTCGCGAGTCGTGCGGCGAGTTCATCGGCCTCGGCAAGCGCCTCCATGTTCACCGACGTCATCGTCGCCAGCTTGCGGCGCAGCTGTTCGATCTCGGTGTCGAGCGCGTCGCGGTCGTCCGGCACGTCGATCGGCTCGCCCGTGGTCGCCGTCTCCGGAATCGTGGCCGGCGCCGCGTCGAGATCGATGTCGTACTCGTCGCGGATCCGGTCCACGATCCGGGCGCGGCGATGACGGACCTCCCCCGCCTCGAGTTCGCGGGTGTGGGCCTCGGCCGCGAGCCGGACGGCCTCGGCGCGGGCCTCGTCGAGCGCGGTCACCGTCGCCCGGCGGCGGGCATCGGTGGCGGCCAGGGCATCGACGGCCGTCGCCAGGGTCGCGGCGGCCTGCTCGGCGGCGCGGACGGCCTCGGCATGCTCGGCGCCGGCCGCCAGCAGCTCCAGAAGATGGGCCTCGAGCCGGGCGGTGGCCAGCCGTTCGCGGGCGTCCGCCGCGGCGATCTCGCGGTCACATGCAGCGGTGGCGGCGGCGGCGACAGCGACGGCATCGCGGCTGCGGGCGAGCTTTTCGGTGACGGTGGCCTGCTCGATCCGCAGCGACTGGATCTCGTCGATCGCCGCGCCGCGGCTTCGCTCGAGGCCCGCGACGGCGGCCTTTGCGGCTTCCATTTCCAGCGTGGCTGCCGTCTCGGCGCCGGCCGCGGCCGCGGCGGCATCGGCTGCCGCGTGCTCGGCGGCGACCGCCGTCGCGGCCCGCTCCTCGGCAACGCGGAGATTCTTTTCGGCGTTGCCGACGCGGGCCTCGGCCGACCGTCGTTCCCGATCGAGGCGATCCACTTCGGCCCGTGAGGCGGCATGCTCGTCGGCCGCCTGCTGCCGGCGGAGGCGGGCCTGCCGCAGCCGCTCGTTGAGAGCGGCGGCCTCCGCCTGGAGCGCGGCGATCGCGGCCGTAGCCGTCGCGGTGACCCGCTCGAGTTCCTCGTGGCGGCGCTCGAGGGCCCGCAGTTCGCTCCGTCTGGCCACGAGACCGGCGGTCGCCGTGGGCGTGCCGATGTCGAGCGTGCCGGCGGCCGACAGGCAGCGGCCGTCGCGGGTCATGAAGCAGGTGCCCGCGGGAGCCGTCGGGAGGAGCGGCAACGCATGCTCCACCCGCTCCACCACCCACACGTGGCCGAGGAGCTTTTCGAGCAGGGGGGCGGCGGTGTCCGGCCGGGATTCGGCCGGTGCGTCGGCAGCCACGAGGCGGTCGAGACGACCGATGATTCCCGGATGCTCCGGCGGTTCGAAGACGGCGGGGCCGCGGGCGTCGGCCACGGTCACGAAGCCGACGCGACCGCCGGCGGCGAGAACGGCCGCGGCGGCCTCCGACTCAGACCAGTCGGTGTGCCAGCGGATCAGGTCGGCCAACGACTCGACGACGAGGCTCTGGCCGATCCCGCCCAAGGCCACGTCCACCAGCGGGGCCCAGGCGACGCTGGCGACGACGAGATCGGCCACGATGCCGGTCAGGCCGGGAACGTCGGTGCCGCCGGCGAGCAGGCGGCGTGCCGCCTCGGACACGCCGTCCTGGCGGGTGACCAGTTCGCGGAGCAGCGTGCGGCGCTCGCGGCAGGCCTCCAGGCGTGACTTCCAGCCGGCGAGCTCGTGCCACGCGGAGTCGACGGCCTGTTCGTTGTCGCGCAGGGCCGCCTCCAGCCCCTCGAGGTCGCGTCCCGCTGCCTCGAGGCCGGAGAGCAGCGAATCGAGGTTGCCCTCCCACGCGGCCCGAGATTCCGCCAGGCGCGTCACTTCCAGCCGCGCTGCTTCCACCGCGGCCCGCGCGGCCTCGGTCGCCAGCCGGGCTTCCGCCGCGCGGCCCGCCGCCCGTTCGCCGTCCACGTCGAGTCGCAGCCGCTCGCGACGCCGTTCATCGACGGCGGCCACGGCGGCGTCGAGCCGGTCGCGGGCCGCCGCGGCATCGTGGTGGGAGCCGGCGGCGGCGGCCTCGCAGACCTGCAGCCGCGTCGCCAGTCGCTGGACCACGCCCTCCAGCTGCCGCGCCTCCGCCTCGGCCTCCGCGACCGTCGCGGCAGCGACCCGGGCGGCCTGCCGGGCAGCCCGCAGGCCGCGCTCCGCCTCGCCGACCTCGGTCTCGATGTCGATGCTTCGCGTGCGCTGCATGGCGAGCGTGGCCGCGGCGGCGGCCGCCCGCTGCGTCGCGGCGGCCAGCGCCGAGCGGGCCGCGGCGATCCCCGGCTCCGCCGCCAGGATCCCCGCCTCCAGCGCGGCCGCTTCTTCCGCGGTCGCCGTGATGCGGGCATCGGTCGCGGCGACCGCGGCGCGGGTCGTGGCGGCGGCCTCCTCGACGAGCGCCACGGCCTCGTCCACCGCGGAGAGATCGCGGCCTGCCGCGGCGAGCCGCAGGGCCCGGAGCCGCTCGGTCATCAGCCGCCAGCGGCGGGCCTTGGCGGCCTGGTGGCGGACGGTTTCGAGACGGCTGGAGACCTCGCCGACGATGTCGGCCAGCCGCTGGCGATTCTGCTCGGCCCGCTCCAGTCGCCGCAGCGACTCGGCACGGCGGGCACGGAAGCGGGTGATTCCCGCCGCCTCCTCAAACACGGCCCGCCGGTCGCGGCCCGACGCCACCAGCAGGGCATCGACCCGCCCCTGCTCGATCACACTGTAGGCTTCCGTGGCCGCGCCGGTGCCCGAGAACAGTTCGCGGATGTCCCGCAGTCGCGACGGCTCGCCGTTGACGAGATACTCGCTTTCGCCGCTGCGGTAAACGCGGCGCATGATCTGCACCTCGGCGGCATCGACGGGCAGGAGCCGGGCGGCGTTGTCGAAGACGAGCGCGACTTCGGCGGCATTGAGCGGCTTGCGGGCCGTGGAGCCGGCGAAGATGACGTCGGTCATCTCCTTGCCCCGCAGGCTGCGGGCCGACTGCTCGCCGAGCACCCACTTGATGGCATCGACGACGTTCGATTTGCCGGAGCCGTTCGGCCCCACGACGACGGTGATCCCGTCGGGAAACTCGAACCGCGTCCGGTCGGCGAAGCTCTTGAAGCCGAAGAGCTCCAGTGCCTTGAGCCTGGTCATGGCGCCTCGTCCGGCCGCGGTTCCGCGGCGGACGGCGCGGTCGGGTCGTCCGCCTCCGGGGAGATGTCACGGTCGCGGCTCGAGGCCTCCTCATGGATGGACTGCCGGCCGTCGAACTCGTCGGGCAGGGCGTCGAAGGCCAGGCGGCTGCGGAGTGCGCGGCCGGCGCTGGCCTGCTGGAGGAACTGCACGGCGTCGGGGTAGGTGCCGCCCAGTTCGAAGATCGTGCGGAGCACCGCGTCGGTCGCCGCCCGGACCTCGGCCTGCTGGTCGGACTGGCCGGGTATGAACCGGCTGACGATCGCCGTCGTGCCCTCCACGACGACCACGATCGAGCTGCCCGCCTCGGCCCGCAGGCCGTCGGCGAGCGGGTGTTCCGTGCCGAAGAGCACGATCTCGGGCCGCGTGCTCCGGGTGGCGTGGACCAGCGGCGGACCCTTGACGTCGAGGATGTGAAGCGAGCAGGCGTCGCCGAGCCGCTCCCCCTTCACCAGCGGCATGTCGCGATCCATCCTCCACAGCGCCCGGAAGGCGCCGTAGCGGGTCTCGGCGCTCGGGCTGGCGAGCAACGACTGCAGCGCGTCGATGCCGTTGGCGTCGTCGAGCACGGCCAGGGCGGCCAGGGCCGCGGGGCGGGCGCTGCGCATCTCCGCGGCCGCGGCGGCGAGGTGCGGGGCGGCCACGGATTCGTCGAGGTAGGCGAGCGCCTCCGCGGCGGCAAAGCGGATTTCGGCGTCCTTCGCCTCGAGCGCCTTGCGAAGCGTGGGAATCGCCTCCTTGCCGATCGCCTCGAGCCGCAGGGCCGCGGCGGGGGCGGTGACCGGGTCGGCGAGCTGGCGGGCGAGCAGTTCCAGCCGGGCGTGGCGGCCGCCGGGCGGTTCGATCACCGCCACGCAACGGACGACCTTCACGTAGCGGGCCAGGTTGTGGCGGTAGACCGTCGGGATCTGCAGTTCGATGTAGCGGTCGGTCTTCGGGTTCGCCGCCCCGCGCTTGCTGCCGCGCACCACGGCGTGGAACCGCCGATTGATGCAGTCGCCCAGCCGCTTCGACATCGCGACCGACCGGTGCTCGGCCGCGAGGATCAGCCCGATATTGCGTGTCGTCGTGGAGACACCCCCCCCGGGTACGCGGGCCCGGAGCCGAGAGACGGAGTCGAGGGTGCCGTTGGTGACCGGATCGACGAGGAGCGGGCCCTCCGCGATGCCCAGCATGCGTCCCTCACGCACCGCGTTGCCCAGGACGGCCATCTCGGTGAGCCGGGTCTCCATCAGCCAGCCCCCGGTCAGGCTCGTGGTCTCGCTTTCGGCGGGCACCTCCACGTGGATGTCGAAGCGGTCGCCCTTGCGGATGCCGGGTGGAAGGGAGGCATGCACCCAGGCCAGTGACGTCGCGGGGGATGCCAGCAACGTGTTCGGATCGACCACGCCGCGCTCCTGCATGTCGGTGAGCAGCATCTGCCGCTGTGGCCCGGGAGCGGGATCGCTGCCGGTGCCGGCGAGGCCGGTGATCAGCGCGGCCCGCTCGATCCGCAGGGCGTTGAGGCCCCAGGGAGTGGTGTAGTCTCCGACGAGCCGGGTGTCGGCCTCCATGTCGGCGAGGGCCTCGATCTCGGGGCTCTGGCTGCGGATGGCTGGGCCGGCGCAGCCGGCCGCCAGCGTGGATGTCGCGCAGGCGAAGAGGAGTGCGAGCCGTGTGGCGGGTGTGCGGACGGGGCGCATGGGGCGGCGGTCCGTGGCGGGACAGAACGCGGCGCCGGCGGGAGGCCGGACGCCGGGAATCGGGCCGGGAAGGTAGGCGGCGCCGCGGCCAGGGTCAACGTGGGTTTCGCATGGTGCGGGGCGTTCATTTCCGCGGCGGAACCGGCTTGGCCCGGCGGTCGCGCGGTGCTAGTTTCCGCCCCCCGATGTCCGCGGTCGCGGCTTCCCGCGACCGTCATTCCCCGCCCATGGAGCGCAGCACGTGACGGCCCTGCACGCGAACGGTCTTGGAATCCATGTCCGCTGGATGATCCGCAGAGACATGCCGGAGGTGCTGGCGATCGAGCACGAGGCGTTCGAGTTTCCCTGGTCGGACGAAGACTTCACCCGCTGCCTCCGGCAGCGCAACTGCATCGGCATGGTCGCGGAGGTGGCCGACTCCGTCGTGGCCTTCATGATCTACGAGCTGCATCGAGCCCGGCTGCACATGATCAACTTCGCCGTCGCCCGCACGCACCGCCGGCTGGGAGTGGGCACCCACATGATGGAGAAGTTATGCGGCAAGCTGACGCCCGACCGGCGCAGCCGCGTGGTGCTCGAGGTTCGCGAGACGAACCTGCCCGCGCAGCTGTTCTTCCGCTCGCTGGGCTTCCGCGCGACCTCGGTGCTCAAGGACTTCTATCAGGACACCACCGAGGACGCGTACCTCATGGAATACTGCTTCGAGTCACAGCCGGCGGCCGTGCCGCGCCGCCTGGCCGGCTGATGGAAGCCGACACCGCCGTGGCCCGGTCGCGCAGCCGGTCAACCGCCGCCGCCGCGGTGTCTGCCGCCGCGAACAGCGTGCATACCGGCCCGCCCGCCAGGATGGTGCGGCCCGGTGCCGGAATGTCGGCGATCGCCGGATGGCCCGCGGCGGACCACAGCCCCTGCCAGGCTGCCACGCGGGCGAGCCAGGTCGCGTCGACGGCGACATCCTGGGGAGCGTAGAGCACCGCCTTCGCCCACCGCCGCGGGGCGGCCGATGCCGTAAGGGTCGGGACGGGACCGGCACCACAGGCCGCGAGGTGGGCGGCGGCGATCGATGCGCCCGTCGCGCGTTCGATCAGTTCCATCGACGCGCACGGCCGGGGATTGACCTCCACCACCCAGACGACGTCCGCCGCATCGACGACGGCATCGGCGCCGACCGCGCCGCGCAGTCCGCAGCCCGCCAAGGCGGCGCCGAGGGCCGTGAACTGGCGACGCACCGCGGCCGGCACGCCGGCGAGCGGCTCGTCGATCGAACCGCAGTAGGCGAACGGGCGGGCATGGCACCACGGCAGGCCCAGCAGCTGCCGGCTCGCACCGAGCAGCCGGCTGCCGGCCGCCGAGATGATGTAGGAGGCCGACCAATCGGTGCCGACGATCCGGCGCTGCCAGACGGTTGCGTGCGGCGGCGGCAGTGTCGCCCGCTCCCAGGGAACGATGCCCCGGCCGCCGGCACCGGCCACTGGTTTCGCGAGGAACGATCCGTCGCACGGCAGGCCGCGCGGATCGGCGTGGCACTCGGGGGATGCCAGTCCCGCAGCCCGCACCAGTCGCCGGAGCGACCATGGATCGCGGACCGCGGCCAACGTCTCGGGCGGGCTGCCCAGGAGCGGGCGGTCGCGGGCGATCGCGCGGATGACGTCGGGATGGTTTTCCAGCCCGCCCAGGAAACAGAAAGCCGCGGCCGGGAACGATCGGGCCGCGGCCACGAGTCCCGTCGGGTAGCCGCCGGCCATGTCGCGCACGCACGCGGTCGCGGTTGCGGCGGCCCGCAGGTCGAGATCGTCGAACAGGTCGGCCGCGTAGACCCGGCGGCCGGCGCGGACGGCCGAGACGGCGAAGGCCCGCGCGGAGCCGCCGATGACCACCAGCGGCGTGGTGGCGTCGTGCATGGGCCTCACGGACGGGCTGCAGTGGCTTGTCGCCATGGGCAACCATGGTATTCTGTCGGCCCGAAACGCGTTCTTGGGAACGTGCCTGTTCTTGTTTCATGTCCACGACGGAGACTCTGCCCATGTCGATGTTCATTGGTGAGGCGTTGAGCGGTGATGGGAATGAGATTGCCCACATCGACCTGCTGATCGGCAGCAAGGATGGCCCGGTCGGCGTGGCCTTCGCCAACGCCCTCGCCCGGCAGAGCGAGGGACACACCAACCTGCTCGCCGTGCTCACCCCCAACCTCGCCGTCAAGCCGGCCACGGTGATGATCACGAAGGTGACGATCAAGGGCATGAAGCAGGCCGTGCAGATGTTCGGCCCGGCGCAGGCCGCGGTCGCGAAGGCGGTCGCCGACAGCGTGGCCGCCGGCGTGATCCCGAAGAGCGATGCCGAGAACCTCGTCATCGTGTGCGGCGTGTTCATCCATCCGGCCGCCGCCGACGACAAGAAGATCTACGACTACAACTACGAGGCCACGAAGCTCGCCATCGCCAACGCGATGAAGGGCAGCCCGTCGGCCGACGAGATGATCGCCGGCAAGGACAAGGCCGCGCATCCGTTCCGCGGGTTCTGAGTTCACGGCGGCGGGGCCATCCATGGCCCCCGCCGCCTTGGGCCATCGCGGGGAACGCCGAGGGTTCCCCGGATGGCCCGGCCGCCATCGTGGCGGCCGCTGGTGTGGCCTGTTGCGCGTCATCCGCAGCTGCCCCGATGCTGGGAAGCCCGAAGCGTAAGCTGAGGGAATCCGGGGCGCTTGATCAGGCCCCCGCCGCCTTGGGCCATCGCGGGGAACGCCGAGGGTTCCCCGGATGGCCC
>CAZJHQ010000051.1:0-24269 GCA_964545915.1 uncultured Candidatus Kuenenia sp.
TAAACAGGGCCCACGACTGTCCAAAGATTGGGGTCCACCTCAGACAACGCGATCTTCTGAACCATCCGCCAACAAACGGGCTCGCTCCCGCACATCGGGATGGGGCCAGTCGATCACGTCAGTCGGTCGGAGAAACTGATCCATAAGTGATCGCTGTGTGAGGCCTAACGGCCGCGATCAATGGCTCGCGACCACAGGATTATCCACACCGCTGGGCTTCATCGCGAGTCCATTGCATCGGGTGGTTAGCGGCCCCTGCGTACTACAGTGATACCGCATTCCTCGACCAGCCGCAGAAACCTCTTCTGATGAAAGCCAAGAAAAAGGCGGAGGGTCGCTGAATCAAAAACATGCTCTTCCATTCCATCGACCAGAGCGTCTGGGTCGAGGCGGAATGACACAGCCTGACGAAACGGTTGCTTCAGAACAATATTGACCGCCCCACGCCACAACCAGTTATCGCTCTCCTCAACCCTCATCACGTCTGCAATCGCGAGTTCGAACCCTTTCGCAAGAATGGACATCCGGTGCGGCTCCCACCGGAGCGTATCGCGGGACAGGCTCAAATAGCCGGGCGAATGGCCGCATCCGTGTCGCTCCCATTTGGTCAACTCGCGGTAAAGCGTCTCGGCTTCATCCACCTCGGGCGGCTTCATTGAGCACACCTGTCATCGTGCAGCTAACGGCGGCGATCAGCGGCTCGCAGCCTTGGACGAACCACACCGCCGGATTTTATCGCGAGTCCGCTGCATCGCTTTGTTCGCACTTCCTTTTCTTGGCCAGACTTCTCAGCCTGGGTCTCTACTCCAGCTCACGGCGACCTTCTGTGTCAGATTTCCCTGAGGCGCTACACATTGCAAGAGCAGAGTGTCTTTGCCTCGTTCGACTTGGATGACCGTTCCCAAAGCCTTTGCCTCTTTCAAGGAAGCCCAATCCGTCTTGTCATCAACATCCGCAAGTTTAGCTAAATCAAAAGTCTGCTCGTTTCCGCCGCTCTTCAGTTTCACCTGAAGCCCGTCAACGATGTAGATGTCGTCTTCCTTTTTGCCGGCCGACGGAACACGCCAGCCACCATCCGCGTTCTTCGTAGCTTCAATGACGGGAGCGTCGTTGAATTGCATGCGGATTGAAGTCACATCGGCGGGAACAAGACGCAACGCAAGAATCAGCAGGATGAGATTCACAGGCACACTCCTCAGGCTCGGCGGTAATCGTGCGAACAATTATTAGCCGGAATCCTGGCGGCCCTAAGTCTGGCCTGCTGGCCGGATAATCCTGGGCCGAGTCCGGATAACACGGCGACGGATTCCGCCTAATCCCGGATGTGGCGAAAACCCTACCGTCCTAATAAAGCACAGCAAGTCTCGCGCTGTCAACGACTTCGGTCGCGAGGAGTCCTGTGGAGATGGATGGAAGCCGGCGGTATTAGGCTGCCATTCGTAGAGCGTTTCGGGCGGACACGAACGAAACGCCACGCGGACAACACTCCGACCGGCCACAGACGTGCTACCACTTGACGGCATGTGTACGCGTGTTCATATTTTTGGAAAACCGCAGGAGAGCCGCGTTTATGAGTTCCCTGGCCATTCCGCACGCACGAACGGGCGTCGCGACACCGCAGCCCCAAACCGCCCAACCCCAAAGCCCGCGGCTGCTTGACCTCGTGCGAACGCGGCTCCGCACGCTTCATTATTCGAAGCGTACCGAGGAGGCGTATGTTGGCTGGCTCGTGCGTTTCATCCGCTTCCATGACATGCAACACCCGTCCACGCTAGGCGGGCCCGATGTGGAGAGGTTTCTTTCGCACCTCGCGACAAAACGGCATGTTGCCGCCAGCACGCAAAACCAGGCGTTCGCGGCCATCCTGTTTCTTTACAAGCACATCCTCGATCGCGAACTGCCGCCGCTCAATGCCGTGCGGGCAAAGCGGCCGGAGCGGCTGCCGGTGGTCTTGAGCCGCACCGAAGTCCGCAGGGTGATTGCGCACCTTCCGCGCGACCCGATGGCCCTGATGGTGGAATTGCTCTACGGCACCGGCATGCGAGTCCTCGAGTGCTGCCGGCTCCGTATCAAGGATCTCGACTTCGACCGGCATCAGATCGCTGTCCGTGAGGGCAAGGGGAACAAGGATCGGATGGTTCCGCTGCCGGCCAGCCTCAATGGGCGACTGCATGAGCAGGTGCATCGCGTCGCACAGTTGCATCGGGAGGACGTCGGGGCTGGCCTGGGAAGTGTTTGGATGCCGACGGCGCTGGCCACGAAATACCCAATTGCGGCACGTGAACTCTGCTGGCAGTATGTGTTCCCCTCCGTGCGGCTCAGCCTCGACCCCAGGACGCCGGACGGCATCCGCCGGCGGCATCACGTCGACGAATCATCGCTCCAAAAGGCGGTGCGGCGTGCGGCCAATCGGGCCGGCATCCGCAAGAAGATCGCCTGCCACGCTTTTCGGCACAGCTTTGCCACGCACCTCCTGGAATCGGGTGCCGACATCCGAACGGTGCAAGACCTCCTCGGCCACGCCGACGTGACCACGACGCAGATCTACACGCACGTGCTCCAGCGCGCGGCGTGCGGCGTGGTCAGTCCTCTCGATCGCCTATGACGATGCCCGCCGAGCGGGGCAGGATGGCGGTTGTGGCCACGGGCGGTAGCCTCAACGCGTCGCAACACCGCCCCGCTCCGCAGCCGCTCGTCGCGGGGCCACTGGTCGGCTTGACGCCGTCGGCCAGCTGCCTGGGCAGACCGAAGGGGCGTATGCCCCCAGCGCCATCGATCAACCCCAGAGCCTCGCGGGATAGGCGCCGGCGGCGACCAATTTCGCGATGCTCGCCTGCACGATGGGGCGGTCCTCCACATACGTCACGCCGAACCAGCGGCTGGCAGTGGGCAGCACTTCACAAGTCGCCTGACCGCTTTTCACGAGGTCGCCCACGGTGAGCGGGATATAGCACTCGCTCTTCGGCTCCGCGGCATGAGCGGTGAGAAACTCGCGAAACGACGTTTCGAGCTGCGGGAAGATCCGGGGCGTGAAGCCCCACATGTTCATCGACACGGGCTCCTGCCCCGTCAGCTTCTCGACCACGCCGTCGGCGACATTCTCCACGCCGTCGGCCGTGCGGGCGATCTGCTTCAACTCGCGGATGTCGGTGAGGAAGCCGCGGGCGTCGGTGCGGCACACGCCGCGAGCCACGCTGCCGTGCTCGGAGAGCGTGTTCGCGAGGGTGAAGCCGACCATGCAATAGGCGGTCGAGTCGACCGGCGAATCGGCCAGCCGCCTGCCGAGCACGGCAAAGGCTTCGTGACCGTAGAAGTCGTCCGCGTTGATCGCGGCGAACGGTGCGGCAACAGCCTCGCGACCGCAGAGGATCGCGTGGGTCGTGCCCCAAGGCTTCTCCCGGCCCGGCGGCACGACAAACCCCGCTGGCAGCGCGTCGATCGCCTGGAACGCCAGCGTGACGTCCACATGTCGCTCGAACCGGGCCACGATCCGCTCGCGGAACTCCCGTTCGAAGTCGCGGCGAATCACGAACACCACCCGGTCGAAGCCCGCGCGGATGGCATCGAACACCGAGTAGTCGAGGATGGTTTCGCCCCCCGGCCCCATCGGGTCGAGCTGCTTGAGGCCGCCGTATCGGCTGCCCATGCCGGCGGCAAGAATGAGAAGAGTCGGTTTCATAGGGAGCAGGATACGGCCGCCGCTCCCGGGCCACCAGTGGCGGGCCGCATTGCCCGCCGTGGCCCACGAGGCATACGCTTCCCGCCGGTGCCACTGTGTATGAACTCTTCGCGCACACCGCCGACCTCGGAATCCGTGTGCAGGCGGCCACGCTCGGTGACCTCATGGCCGACGCCGCCCGCGGGCTGTTCACCGTGATCGCCGGCGACCTGGCGCAGATCGATGCCGTCGAGGAGCGGCCGTTCGCCCTGCCCGGCACCGACCCGACCTGGCTGCTGCACGATTGGATGAGCGAATTGCTCGCCGTCTTCGAGATCGAGCGGCTCCTGCTTTGCGAGTTCACGGTCACGGTGGACGACACCGGCTTGCGGGCGACCGCCCGTGGCGAAAGGTTCGACCCGTCCCGCCACACGCTGGCCCACGAGATCAAGGCCGTGACACAGCACCTGCTCGATGTCCGTCACGGGCCCGCCGGCTGGGAAGCGGAGTTCATCGTTGACATCTGACCCAATCTGACCCGCGAGGAGCCGCCGCGCCATGCCCGACACCGGCGATACGACTGACCGGTCCTACACCGGGCCGTTGGAGCGCGTGGACGACTGCACGTGGCGGATTCCTCGCTCCTACAAGCCGGGCATGCTGGCCGACGGGCTGATCTTCACCGACGAGCGGCTGCTCCCACAGTTGCGCAGCGACCGTGCCGCCGAGCAGGTGGCCAACGTTGCCTGCCTCCCGGGCATCCAGGGGGCGAGCCTCGCCATGCCCGACATCCACTGGGGCTACGGCTTCTGCATCGGCGGCGTGTGCGCCACCGATCCGGCCGCCGGCGGAGTCGTGTCGCCCGGAGGCGTGGGCTACGACATCAATTGCGGCGTGCGGCTGGTGCGCACGAACCTCCGGCTCGCCGACGCGCAGCCGCTGATCATGCAACTGGTCAATCAACTGCTTCGCGACGTGCCGGTCGGGGTGGGGCAGGGGGGCCGCTACGTGTTCTCCCCCGCCGAACTGCGCACGCTCATGGCCGAAGGCGTGCCGTTCCTCGCGCGGCGCGGGCTGGCCACCCCCGACGACGTGGCCTGCGCGGAGGCCGAGGGCTGCATTCCCGGGGCGATGCCCGATTCGGTGAGCGATCGGGCGTTGGCCCGTGGCGCCGACCAGTGCGGCACCGTCGGCGCCGGCAACCACTTCATCGAGGTGCAGGTCGTGGACCGCGTGGCCGACGAGCATGCCGCCGCCGCCTTCGGCCTCCACGAAGGCCAGATCTGCGTGCTCATCCACTCCGGCTCCCGGGGCCTCGGCTACCAGGTGTGCGACGACGCCCTGCGGGCGCTGCGGGACGCGCCCGCGAAATACGGGGTGTCGCTGCCGGATCGCCAGCTCGTCTGCGCACCCGTCGAAAGCCCCGAGGGCCGCCAGTACCTCGGCGCGATGCGGGCCGCGGCCAACTACGCCTTCTGCAATCGGCAGCTGCTCATGTGGCAGGTTCGCGACGTCTTCGCGCGGGTGTTCGGAAAGTCGTGGGAGGCGCTCGGCATGACGCTCCTCTACGACGTGGCCCACAACATGGCGAAGATCGAGGAGCACGACGTGGCCGGCGGCCGGCGGCCGGTGTGCGTGCACCGCAAGGGGGCGACGCGGGCCTTTCCCGCGGGGCATCCCGATGTGCCGGATCGCTACCGCGCGATCGGCCAGCCCGTGATCATCCCGGGCGACATGGGGCGGGCGAGCTGGGTGCTGGTGGGCGGGCCGCGATCGCTGGAACGCTCGTTCGGCACGACCTGCCACGGCGCCGGCCGCTGCCTCTCCCGCACGGCGGCCACGAAACTCGCCCGCGGCCGCAACATCCAACACGAACTCGCCCGCGCGGGGGTCGTCGCCCGCAGTCGCAGCCGCGAGGGCCTCGCGGAAGAGCAGCCGGCGGCCTACAAGGACGTGGATCTCGTGGTGGAGGTCGTCCATCGAGCAGGATTGTCTTCCAAGGTGGCCCGCCTCCGGCCCTTGGGCGTGATCAAGGGCTAGCTGCCCTTGGAAAAAGCCCTCCATGGCCTTTTCCACTTGATCGACCGCAGGCAACGCCGAGGGTTGCCTGGGTCGATGACCCTCGCATCCCGCTCGGGCAGGCTTATTCCACAGCCTGCTAGGACGCATCGGCCTCGACGCCCCAGAGCCCGCGTGCATGTCTGCCGCGTATGATTTCTCATCCTTTCAGAGGTCGACTTGTCATGCAAAACACCCTATCGCGACGGATCGGTTTCGTGACGGGAGTCATCGCCCTGCTGGCGGTCGGTTCCGCGCTCGGCTGGGCCTTGGCGCAACCGCCGAGCGAACCCTCCGCCGGCACCCTGGCCGAACGCCATGCCGACCTCCACGCCCGCTACGCGGAAGCCCGGCTGCGGTTCGCGGAGACCCGACTGCAAAAGGCCGAACGACTCAATGCGATCTCGCCGGGCCTCGTCACGGAAACCGACATGCGGGCGTTGCGAGGCCGAATCGAGCTGTTGCGGGACGATGTGGCCGCCACGCGCGAGCAGCCCCACGGCAACACCTTCGCCGCCCAGCGGCGGGCCGCCCGCCTGGCCGTGCGGCTTGCCGAGGTGGATCTTGCGGATGCGCATGCGGTCAACAGCCGCAAGGCCGACGCCGTCGGACCGCTCGATCTGCGGATGCGCGAGATCCGGCTGGAAGTGGCGCGGCTGCGGGCGGAAATCTGGGACGACCCGGCCTTCCTGGCATCGCCGAATGACGTTCTGCAGATGCAGATCGACCAACTCGCCGACAAGGTTCACGACCTGCTGCTCGCGGTCGACAACGCGCCCACTATCGACCGCCGCTGACGGTGTCCGGGAGCAACGCGGTCGATGCAATCGACGCGTTCCGCCGCCCCCCGGTCACCGCTGCACCGGCTCCACCGCGGCCCGCTCCCACTTGGTTTCCGGCCGGCCAAAGTCGCGGAGCAGCTCCAGGACCCGCTCGTCCTCCACCTGGGCGAAGTCACGGTAGAACTGCCCGATTGCCCAGAAGGCCTCGGGCTCCTGCAGGCACACGATGCGGTCGCAGAGCGGCCGCAAGGCGTCGATGCGGTCCGGGGCGCCCACGGGCACGGCGACGATGATCTGCCGGGCCCCCGCCGCCCGGACGGTGTGCAGGGCCGCGATCATGGTCGCCCCGGTCGCCACGCCGTCGTCGGTGACGATCACCGTGCGTCCCGCGATCGACGCCTGGGGCCGCACCGCGCGGATGAGTGCCCGCCGCCGCTCGATCTCGGCCAGTTGCCGCTTGCGTTCCGCTTCCACGTAGGCGTCACCGGCGTCGGTCATGGCGCTGGCAAAGTGGTTCAGGTACACCTCGCCCGACTCCGACACGGCGCCGAGCGCCAGTTCCGGCTGGTGCGGCGCCCGCAGTTTCCGTGAGAGCACCACGTCGAGTTCCGCGCCCAGCCCGCGGGCCAGGACGGCACCGATCTCCACACCTCCGCGCGGGATCGCCAGCACGAGCGGCTTCTCGAGCGCCTCGCCGCGGAGCCGTTCCACCAGCATCCAGCCCGCCTCTTCGCGGTCGGCAAACGTGATCGCATTGCGGTTCATGGTCGGTCTCGCGCGTTGCGGATGGAAATGTCAGGCCTGCATGTGCAGGTGCTTGGCGAACCACTCGGCGGCCAGGCGGGCCGCCTCCCCGAGCGTGCCCGGCTCCTCGAAGAGATGCGTCGCCCCGGGCACCACGGCCAGACGCCGCTCGCACTCGAGCAGCGCGTAGGCCCGCTCATTGAGCGCGAGCACCTCAGTGTCGGCCTCGCCCACGATGAGCAGCGTGGGCACGTGGACCGCGGCGAGTTTGCGACCGGCGAGGTCGGGCCGCCCGCCGCGGGAGACGACCGCCGCCACCCGCGGCTCGCGGGCGGCCGCCACGAGCGCGGCCGCCGCCCCGGTGCTGGCGCCAAACAGTCCGAGCGGCAGGTGCCGCGTCTGCTCGAGCCCCGCCACGAACCGCACCGCCGCCAGGAGTCGTTCCGCGAGCAGGGCCACGTCGAACACGTTGACACGGTCGGTGGCCTCCTGCTCCGTGAGCAGGTCGAAGAGCAGGGTGCCGATCCACGATTCGTGGAGCACCGACGCGACGAACGTGTTTCGCGGGCTCGAGCGGCTCGAACCGCTGCCGTGCGCGAAGAGCACGAGGCCCGTCGGCGGCGCCGGCAGACAGAGCCGGCCCGGCAACGCGAGGGCCGCACCCTTCGCACCGGTGGCCGGGATCGACACGTCGAACGATTCGACCGCGTGGACGAGCGTCATGATTCGGCTCCTGCGGAAGATCCGCCCCGATGCAGAGCGTGGTTGTGCGGACGCTCCAGGTGGACGGCGGCGGCCTGCGGACCCTGGTCCCCCTCCTCCTCGGTGAAGAGCACCGGGCTACCCACGTCGGCCATGCGAAAGTCTTGGTCGGAGATCGCATGGCGGTGGAAGTAGATCTCGCGGCCGTCGGGCGTGGCGATGAAGCCGTATCCTTGGAGCGGGAAGATCTGCGTGATCCGCCCCCTGGCCCGCGGCGTATGGGCCTTCTCGGCACCCCTCAGGCGGCGGACGTGGTCCTCCAGCCGTCGCCGTGCGGCCAGGAACGCGTCGCGGAGGGCCACGAACACGTCCTCGTGGGCGTGGTCGAGGTGCTGGTCGCGGTTGATGACGATCTCGCCTCCGGGCACGACGAGATCGACGCGCACCGCGTAGAGACGGCCTTCGCGGTGGTGACGGTGTGGCTGGGCGACGACCACGTGACAGCCGGTGATCCGGTCGTAGAGCCGCTCGAGTTGTGCGACGTGCTCGAGAGCGGCGTCGCGGACGGCCTCGTCCACGGGCAGGTCGTCGAACGACACCTGGGGTTCGGTCTGCATGGCTCGCATCTCCTCGTCACAGGAGACGCCGCATCCCGGCCGCGTCGGCGAACCATACCCCGCGGCCCATGCCGCGTCACGCGCGATGAATCGCCGCCCGGTATTCAGCGGCCGCGGCCGCGAAGGACACCTTCTCGCGCTCGGCCGCGCGATTCCTCACTCGACCATGCAGGGGAGCGTCGCGGTGGCGGATGCCCCCGCGATCGCGTCGCTGACGGCGAGCTCGACGCGGCACGCCCCGGCAGCCGATTCGGGCAGCCGCACCACGTAGCGGGCGAAGTAGTCTTGGCGGCGGGCCGGACAGGTCTCGGTGATCGGCTCGAATTTCCAGGCATGCACTTCGCGGCCCTCACCGTCCACCAGCCGCAGGTTCGCGTCGATCGCCGTTCTGAAGCCCGCTGCCGACTCCGCGGCCGACAGCCCATCGAGTTCGAAGTAGACGATCACTTCCTGGCCGGGCTGGAAGCGATCCGCGGGAAACCGCTCCACGTTGCCCCAGGCGCGGACCCGCGAGGCGAAGCAGGCGTTCCGCACCACCAGCGGCGGCCGGGCTACGGCGGCCGGCGGATCAGGCGGTGTCGCCGGAGCGGGTGTGGCACCGGGAGGCAGTGGCGCGGCTGGCCCCGCTGGCGGCTCCGGTGCGACGACGGCGGCGAGCGCCGCGGCAGGCGGGGCGGCCGCCTCTCCGGGGGCCGATTCGGTGGGCGCCTTGGCGACCACGTGCGGCTCGGGCATCGGCTCCGACTCGGACGCAGCCCGACGCTCGACTGCGGCGGCCGGCTTGTCGGCCAGTGTGGCGGAGAAGGCCTCGATCACGACCGGCCAGTCTTCCTGCTGCGTCGCCTGCAGCGTCTCGACGAGCGCGGCCTGGGCTGCGGCGTCGAGGGTGCCGATCCGTGCCAGTCGCTCCACCGCCTCCTCGATCGCCGCCTGCCGACGTTCCGCGTCGGCCCTGTCCACCGCGACATCGTCGGCCACTCGATCCGCGGGATCGGACGTGGCCGCCCCCGCAGCGGCGGGCACCTCGGCCGCGGATTCCGCGGCATGCTCGGACATGTCCCACAACGCATCGCGCAGATAGGCGGTGGTGAGTGCCGACGTGCAGCCGGCTTGGAAGACGATGCCGGCTGCCAGGACCAGCAGACGGACGGCGTTCACGATGCGGGTGTGGCGCATGAAGTTGATCGCTCTCGCTGCAGGAGGCCTCCACCGACGGCCGGGGAGGCCCCATCGAGCCAGGAAGTTAGGGGCCGACACACGCCTGGGGCAAGGTCAACCGGCACGGTCGACCGGGCTGGCAAACTGCGCAGGTCTGCTAGAATCCGCATCCGCGTTCAGGAAGTTCGACTTTTCAGAGGATTTCCGCCTCATGCCCCCCGCCACTTTCGATCAGGAGACGGTGCCCTCCACATGGTCGCACCGCCATCTGCTCGACCTCGAGCGGCTCACTCCCGCGGAAATCCGCCTTCTCCTCGACACCGCTGCCCTCTTCAAGGAGGCCACCGACGGGTGCCGGCGTAAGCTCGCCGTGCTCACCGGCTCGACGATCGTCAACCTGTTCTTCGAGAACTCCACCCGCACCAAGACGAGTTTCGCGCTGGCCGCGCGGCGTCTGGGCGCGGACGTCGTCGACTTCGCTGCTTCTTCCAGCAGCCTCTCCAAGGGGGAGTCGTTCATCGACACCGCCAAGAATCTGGAGGCGATGGGCGTGGACGCGGTCGTGGTCCGCCACTCGACTCCCGGCACGCCGCACCTGCTGGCCCAGCATCTCTCCGTCGGCGTGATCAACGCCGGCGACGGTCCGCACGAGCACCCCACCCAGGGCCTGCTCGACATCTTCTCGATGCGCGAGCGGCTCGGCCACCTCGCCGGCGGCGGCAGCGGCGATCTCAGCGGCGTGACGGTGGGCCTCGTTGGCGACATCGCCCACAGCCGTACCGCCCGGTCCAACCTCTGGGGGCTCGTCAAGCTGGGCGCGAAGGTCATCCTCTGCGGCCCGCCGACGCTCGTTTCGGACCGCTGGCGGGAGTTGGGCGTGGAGGTGTCGCACGATCTCGATGCGATCGTGCCGCGGTGCGACGTGCTCAACCTGCTGCGGATCCAGTTCGAGCGACAGAACACCCGCCCCTTTCCGTCGGTGCGGGAATACGCCCACCTCTACGCCATGACGGGCGAGCGGCTGAAACGAGCCAAGAAGGACCTTCTGATCCTCGCCCCTGGCCCGATCAACCGGGGCGTGGAGGTGACCGCCGACGTCGCCGACTGCCCGCAGTCGCTGATCCTCGACCAGGTGACCAACGGCCTGGCGGTGCGCATGGGCGTGCTCTGGCTGACGTGCGGCCCGCGGCGGGCCGCCGGCACGGATCGTTCCGCTCCCTTCACCCCCGCGAGCATCGTCTGATGGCCACGCTCCTCATTCGCGGCGGCCGCGTGATCGATCCCGCCCAGGGCATCGACCGGGTCGACGACGTGCTGGTCCGCGACGGCCTGATCGTGTCGGTCGGCCATGCCGGCGGCCAGCCGTTGGGCCGACCCGACGAGACGATGGACGCCACCGGCCTGATCGTCGCCCCGGGCCTGATCGACATGCACGTGCACCTCCGCGAGCCGGGCCGCGAGGAGGACGAGACGATCGAGACGGGCACGCGGGCCGCCGTGGCCGGCGGCTTCACGAGCGTCGCCTGCATCCCGAACACCGAGCCCCCGATCGACACCCAGGCGGCGGTCGAGTTCATCCATCAGAAGGCGGCTCGGGCCGACAACTGCAACGTCTTCGTCGTGGCCTGCGTGAGCCGCGGCCGCGAGGGGAAGGAACTCGCGGATATCGGCCAGCTCGTGGAAGCGGGAGCGGTCGCGTTCAGCGACGACGGAGCGCCGGTCTATGACGCGGAACTCATGCGGCGCGGCTTCGAGTACTGCCGGATGTTCGACAAGCCCGTGCTCGCCCACGAGGAGGTCCTGGAGCTCTCCCGCGGCGGCGTGATGCACGAGGGGCTGGTGTCGCTGGTGCTCGGCCTCACCGGCATGCCCGCGGCGGCCGAGGAGGTGATGATCGGCCGCGACATCGCCCTCTCGGAGGTGACGGGGGGCCGCCTGCACGTGATGCACGTCTCGACCGCCGGCGGCGTGGCGTTGATTCGCGAGGCGAAGCGGCGCGGCGCCCGAGTCACGGCCGAGGCCTGCCCTCATCATTTCACGCTCACCGACGAGAACCTCCGCGGCTTCGACGCCAACTTCAAGATGAGCCCACCGCTGCGGACGGCAGCCGACGTCGAGGCGATCATCGCGGGCCTCGTCGACGGCACGATCGACTGCATCGCCACCGACCACGCCCCCCACGCCCGCGAGAAGAAGATGCTGGAACTCGACCGGGCGCCGTTCGGGATTCTCGGCCTGGAGACGGCGGTGGGGCTGGCGGTGACGAGGCTCATCGTCCCCGGCCGCATCGGCTGGCCGCGGCTCATCGAGGCGCTGAGCACGCTGCCGGCGCGGATCCTGGGCCTGAGCCGAGGCACGCTGCGTCCGGGAGCGGCCGCCGACATCACGCTCATCGACCCCAACCTGTCCTGGCGGGTGGACGTGAGGCAGTTTCACTCCAAGAGCGTGAACTCGCCGTTCGACGGCTGGACGCTCCAGGGCAGGGCGGTGGCCACGATCGTGGGAGGCCGGGTGAAGCACCGGCTCGTTGGTTGACCGCGGCCGCCCGCAACGCGGCCCCCTGACCGCGGCGGACACGGGCCATGAAGCTCATCATCGACGGCTACAACCTGCTGCATGCATCCGGCGTGTTCGGTGCCACCCGTGGCCCGGGCGGCTTCGAGCAGTCGCGGCGGGCCCTGCTCGACATGCTCGCCGAATTGCTGGGCGCCGAGGCCGCCAACACGGTGGTCGTGTTCGACGCCGCCCGGGCTCCCGATGGCCTGCCGGGCCGCTCCACGCATCGCGGCATCCGCGTCTGGTTCGCCCGCGAATATCCCGACGCTGATTCGCTGATCGAGGAACTGGTGGAAGACGCGACGTCGCCGCATCTGATGGTGGTGTCGAACGACCGTCGCCTGCAGGCGGCGGCGAGACGGCGGCGGGCGAAGGCCGTGTCGTGCGCCGAGTGGCTGGCGGAGGCGCGGGCGGCCCGCCGCGCGCCGCGGGCGGGCGACACGAAGCCACCGGAGCCCGGGCCGGAAGGCGCCGAGTTTTGGAAGCGGTATTTCGACCTCTGAAGCCGCGGCTCGGGTTGGATTTTCCGTGCCGGTGGGTATGAATGCTGGGAAATAACGCTGACCGGAGGTGCCAGGGTGGCTGCGATGCAAACGGATCGTTCCTCGTTGATTGTGGGCATCCTGCTGGTCGCCGTCGGCGGAGGCTGGCTGCTCAGCAGCCTGGGCTTCATCCCGACCGTCGACTGGGCGTGGACGCTCGGGCTGGCGATGATCGGTGTCCTCGCCGTGATCCTCTCGGGCTTCGACAAGGTGTCGTTCGTCGTCAGCGGCTTCTTCGGATTGGCGAGCCTGTTCTCCATCCTCCGACAGACGGGAACGCTGACCACGGAGGTCGAAGTGCCGCTGCTGGTGCTCGCCGCCGGCGTTCTGCTGCTGATGGCCCGCAGCCCGGCGATCCCGCCGCCGCGATGGATCGACAAGGGCTAGCGCGAGCGGCGGCCTGCGTGCCGGGGCCGCCTCAGGCTTTGGCCCACTTCGCCAGTTTGCGGTCGAGCGTCGACCGCTCGATCCCGAGCATCGCGGCGGCCTTCGTCTTGTTGCCGCCGACGGCCTCCAGCGTCGCCAGCACGTGGCGGTGCTCCACTTCGTCGATCGTGGCGGGCACGAAGGCCGCGGCCCGGCCGACCGACTGCCGGCCGGTCTCGCCCGGCACGGCGAGATGGCTGAGCGCCATGTCGTGGACGTCGATCCATTCGCTCTGGGCCAGCACCACCGCCCGCTCGACACAGTTGCGCAGTTCGCGGATGTTGCCCGGCCACTGGTAGGCCCGCATGGCCTGCAAGGCCGCGGGCGTGAAGCCGCTGATCCGGCGGCCGGTCTCGGCGGCGAACCGCTGCAAGAAGTGCTCCGCGATCGCCTCCACGTCCTCCGGCCGGCGCCGCAGCGGCGGCACCAGGATCTCCACGACCTTGAGGCGAAAATACAGGTCACGGCGAAACTCGCCCGCCGTCACCGCATCCTCGAGATTGCGGTTCGTGGCCGCCACGACCCGCACGTCGACCTGCACACGGGCGCTGCCGCCGACCCGCTCGAAGGGATGCCCCTCGAGCACGCGGAGAAACTTGGCCTGGATGCTGGGGCTCATCTCGCCGATCTCGTCGAGCATCAGCGTGCCCTTGTGGGCCGACTCGAACTTGCCGAGCTTTCGTTCCGTGGCCCCGGTGAAGGCGCCCTTTTCGTGGCCGAAGAGTTCGCTCTCCAGGAGCGTCTCCGAAAGGGCGGCGCAGTTGAGGCACACGAAGGGACCGCCACGGCGGTCACTTGACTCGTGGATCGCCCGGGCGACGAGCTCCTTGCCGACGCCACTCTCACCGCGGATGAGCACGGTGGCCTTCGTGGCGGCCACCCGCCGCAGCTGTTCCACGATCGCCTGCAGGGCGGGGCTCGCCACCACCATGGGCGTGTCCTCGCCGAGCCGCCGCCGCAGCCGCTCGTTCTCGTCGGCGGTGTTGGCGAGCTTCGTCGACAGGGCCGCACGAGCGGAAAAGTTCTCCAGCGCCACGCCGAGGGCGTCGCACACGGCGATGACGAACTCGAGATCATCCGGCGTGCACTCGCGGTCACGGGCCAACACCTCGAGGTGGAGCACGCCGACGACAATGCCCCGCGCGCGAATCGGAGCCGAAATCGTTCCCGACGGATCGTCTGGCGACCGCTTCGCATCGGGGCTCGCCGTGGCCAGCAGCGCCTCATCGGCCGCGATCACGGCCGCCGCCACGCCGGCGGGCGTGCCGCCGACCGGCCAGGGATCGGGAACCGATGCCAGCGCCACAAGTGAATCCACCGGTCCGGCGGACGGCCCCCGCGCATGCGACAGGTCGCCGACGTGCGGAGGCAGGAGCACGACGCCGCGGGCGGCGCCGCACCCCTGAACCGCGGATTCCAACGCCAGCTTGGCCATCGCCTTGAGGTCGTCGGCCCGCCCGAGCGCGAAGGCCAGCCGGCACAGCTCCGCCGCCGCCCGTCCCACCCGCGGCACGCTCTCCGCCGCCTCGCGCATGTTCTCCAGGAGTCGGCTCCGGGCCCGCCGGTGCGTGATCGACGCCTGCCAGGCCTGCATCTCGGCCGACAGCGGCGCCGGACCGGTGCCGACGAGCGTCAGATTCGGGTCGGTGGGTGGTTCGCCCTCGCAATACGTCACCTCCGTGAGGCCGATGGCGATCACGTCTCCCGGCGTCAGCAACCGCTCCGCGGTGATCACGTGCCCGCCCACGAGCGTGCCGTTGCGGCTCCCCAGGTCGCGGATCGACCACCCCTGGCCGGTCGGGACGATCTCGGCATGCATCCGACTCGCCCGCTCGTCGTTGATGACGATTCCGTTGGCGGTCGCCCGGCCCAGGGAGACGGTTACACCTGCCGCGAGCCTGGTCACGCTGCGACCGGAGACGGGGTCCCGAACGATCAAATACGCAGAAATGGCTCGGCCCTTCGCCAAAGTTCACCACGACTCCCGGCCGGCCGGGCGCCCGGCCGGCACCGCCGTTCGTGATCATGCACCAGCCGAGCCGGTTTGGCGATAGGCCGGATTGCCCGAAAAAACACCCACATCGGGCTCCGAACCGGGTTTGCTGGAAATTCATGGCCGACTTACCATGATTTCGGCCGTTGGGCCGACACTCGATTCCCAGATCCAGATCCGCGACCGCACTCGGAGAGCCCGCCATGACGCCCACTTCCCACGCCCTGCGGCTCCGGCTGCTCGGCCTGCGCCGCGTTGTTGCCTTCGCCTGCATGGCGGTTCTCATCACCTGGATGGTCGCCGGTCGGGCCGACGCACAAATCGGCGGCATGGGCGGCATGGGCGGCGGTTTCGGTCGATTCGGCTTCGGAGCGGTGGGCGGCATCTCGATCGACACCGACGGCATCATCCGCTCCATGGACGCCGGCGCCGTCGAGTCACTGGCCAAGGAGCGCCGCGCCGCATTGGCGAACGCGACGCTGCCGGCGAAGCCCGGCGAATTGCGCAAGGTGTCGCTCGCCAAGATCATCACCGCCGTCGCCGACAGAGCGGCGAAGAGCCAGCCACTGCCGGTCGACCTGCTCCTGCTCGGCGGCCTGGAACGAGTCACGCATGTGTTCGTCGATCCCGAAGGCCACGACATCGTGCTCGCCGGCCCCGGAGACAAGCCGATCGTCGATGCCGCGGGCAACTTCGTCGCCGCCGGCAGCGGCCGGCCGCTGCTGCTCCTGGAGGATCTGATCGTGGCACTGCGATCGATCGAGCAGGCGCGGGCGGGGGGCATCCAATGCTCGATCGATCCCACGCCTGAGGGCATCGCCCGCCTGCAGAATTTTCTGGCGGCGCACAAAACGATGGGGCCCGCTCCTCAGGCCGTGTTTCGCGGCATGGAGGAGGCGCTCGGTCCGCAGCAGGTCCGCGTGGGGGGCGTGCCCTCCGACAGCCGCTTCGCCCGCGTGCTCGTCGCAGCCGACTACCGCATGAAGCGGATCGGCATGGGCCTGGAGCCGTCCGGCGTCAAGGAATTGCCGAGCTACCTGGCGCTGGTGCCCGCCGGCGGCAGGGCCTCGTCCCTGCCACGGTTCTGGCTCGAGGCCGAATACGATCCGATCGCCCGCGATCCCGACGAACTCGCCTGGCGGCTCTCGGGACGCCGCATGAAGTGCCTCACGGAGACCGACGTGGCCGCCCGGGGCGGGATGCAACGTGGCGCCGGCGCCGCCGACGCGGTCGCGGAGAAGTGGTGCGCGGCGATGACCAAACACTATGACAGCCTGGCGACCAAACAGCCGGTGTTCGGCGAGCTCGTCAACTGCGTCGACCTGGCCGTGGTGGCGGCCCTCATCAAGGGCCGGCAACTGGACGGCCGGGCGGGCCTCGACCTCGGCCCGCTGATGGATGCCGGCAAGCTGCCGCTGCCCCGTTACGACGCGCCAGCCACGGTGCCCACGGTCGCATCGGGCATCAAGAAGGGCACGACGTGGGTCCTCAGCGCATCAGGTGGCGTTCAATTCCAGCCCTGGGCGTTCGCGGCCAATTCCGCCGCCGCCGCAGACCTGGCCGCCACGCGGACCGCGGCCCTCACCGCCCGTCCCGCAACCGCCCCACTGGCATGGGACTGATCGGCGCGGCCCACGCGATGTGATCGAGGCGCGCGGCAGCGACGGGGAAGTGGGCATCGACCCAGCCCGCAGTCGCGACTGCGGGCATGCCGCCGACGGGCGGGGGCACGCTCTTGGCGAGCAGCAGTCCAGCGGCCGCGGCTCCGGCGACGACCGCGGCTATGGAGTCGCTCGTCACCTGCCAGCCCGCGGGCAGGGTCACGTCGCCCCGCATCCAAACGGGAACGTCGAGCACTCCCCGCCTGGCCTGGGGGGCATCGACCAGCGGCAGCGACAGCGCCTCGGCCACGACCCGGGCCGTGATTCCCAGGGCCTCGATCGCCCGCCAATGCATCGCCTCGGCCGCCTGCGGCGCGGCGGCATCGATGGCCCGCAGGCCGTCCACGACAGGTCCGCCGCCGACGACGACCGTGCAGCGCCGTGGCGCGGCGGCCAGTAGCTCGGCGATCAGCGCCGCCCAGCGTGGACGGGCGAGCAGGCTGCCGCCGACCTTCACCACGAGCGGGACGGCAGACCGATCCGTCACGCCGCCCCGGAGGATGCCGTGCAGCCATCGGTCGCTCATCGCAAGGCCCCCCGGGCGATCAGCGCCAGCGCATGGGCCGGGGCGACCCGCGAGACCTCCGCGCCGAGCTGCTCGGCCAGCGCGACCCGCTCGACCGGCCAGGCCGTGCGGTCGAGGGCCCGTCGCGCCAGCGCCGTGCCGTGGCCCGAGAGCACGACCGTGCGCGGCCGCCAGCCGCAGCCGGCCGCCACCCGGCCCAGGGCCCGGGCCACGAGCCGGGCCTGCGTCGCGGCGCACCGCTCCGCGGCTCCGCGGGCCTCGTCGGGCGAGAGTGCCGCCGGGTCCAGCAGCATCGAACGCGCCATCCGCACCCTCGCCGCCGCGCGGGTGGCCGGCCCGCCGTCGGCCGTGTCGCAGGCTTCTTCCTCCTCCGGCAACTCGCCGAGCAGCAGCCAGGCATCCCGAGAGTCGGCGAATCGCTCGCTGGCCACCGGCCGGCGCAGGCCGCCGTGGGGCAGGGAGCGGACGAGCGTCGCGAGGGGCGTCCGCTCGATGCCCGTGTAGACGAGTTCACCGGTCCGCATCCGGCCGGGATCGTCAGTCGCCAGCGGCGCCGGCCCCGCCGCTCTCAGCGGCACGATGTCGGTCGTGGTCGATCCGACGTCGATGAGAAAGCCCGCAGTCCCGCCCGTGGCGGCCGCGGCGAGCCGCGCCAGAGCGTGCCAATTGGCCGCCGCCGCCGCCAGCGGCTGCTGCGTGGCCTCGGTCGCGGACACGATCCGGCCATCGAGCAGATAGATGCCGACGGGCACCTGGCATCCGACCGCGCGAGACGCCGTCTCGACCGCGGCGACGATCGCCGACACGCCGGCCGGCCGCGACGGATAACAGTCGGCGATTTCGCCGGTCATCGTCGCCACGATCCGGTCGGGCCGCACTGGCCCGATCACCGCGGCGATCGCGTCGGGCAGCCGCCGCCACTCCCGCCACAGCGGAAAGGGCAGGGCATGGGCCCACCCCCGGCCGTCGGCCGCCTTGATGGCCGCGCCCCCCACGTCGAGGGCGACGAGGTCAGTCGCGGGAGAAAGAACAGTCACCATTGGCCACGACCTGAAATGCCCCGGGACTCGCCGCCGGCATCACGGTGCGGCCGGCGGCGACGTCGATCGACTGCCGTACGAGGCTGGTGGCGGCAGTGGTGGCGTGGCCCACGAACGAGGTCGTCAGGCGCGGATTCACCTCCAGCACCCGATCACCCCGGCCGTCGGCCCGCGGTCCGAGGATCATATCGACTCCCACCCAGCCGCGTGCCCGGCCGCCGGCCGACCGTGTCACCGCGGCGATGGCCCGCACGGCGAGCGCCGTGGCGCGCCGCTGCGCGGCTCGGTCCGCCAGCGGCTCACCCCCGGCATAAGCCGACCCTGGCCCGGCGGCAAACCGCTGCCGCAGCGGCGCGAGCGGCAATGGCGGACCGTCACCGCACAGGCACGCCACACCGACGGGCACGCCCTCCGCGAGGACCTCCAGACGCGCGTCGCGGGGCACCGGCGCCGGAGGCCGCGCACCGGGCGGCACGACGACCAGATCCTCTCCCCCGACCCCGTCCCGCCGCTTGCGGACCGCGGGCCTGCAGAACCCCGCCGGCCATTCGGCTCCGGCCGCCAAGAGCCGCCCCGCCGGCACCGGCACGCCCGCGGCGGCCAGCGCGTGCACGGTGGCCTGCTTGTCGGCCGCGACGGCGAGGAACGCGGCGTCAGACGCCAACACGGCCCCGCCGGCCTGCCGAACCGCGGCCACCCGGCTCGCGAGCAGCCCATCGGTCTCCGGGGCGACCACGATCGTCGTGTCCGCCCGGAGGGCTTCCGCAACCAGCATGTCCACCTCGGCGCCGACCGCCACGGAGCGGATTCGCACCTGTGCGGGCAGCGGCACGGGACGGGTCGCATCCACGAGGGCCGTCACTTCGAGTTCCGGGTCGCGGCACGCGTCACGAAGCAGGGCCAAAAACATCGCCCGCCCCTCGGCCTGCAGGTCGGCGGCCACCTCGACGCCCCGACCGTGCTGCCACGCGGCCAATCCGCCCGAGCAGCACCATTCATGGACGAGGATCCGCATCGCCCGCCGGCCGCGTCACCCGCGGTCACGCCCCGGCCGCCGGACCATCGTGACCGTCTTCGGCCAACGTGCCGCCGTGCTTCCGTTCCGGAAAGGCCAGCGACGCCGCCACGCTCGTGCCAATCAGGGTGACGATCACCGCCAGCGAGACAGCCGGATGGACGAGATGCCCCTTGGCATGGGCGTCCCAGCCCCCCTGGGCGGCCAGCCACTCGTTGTGCCGCGCCGCCTCCGCGATCATCTTGCAGCCCACGAAGACGAGCACCGCCGACAGCCCGTAGTTGAGGAACCGGAACAGGTCCATCACGCCGGCGAGCAGGAAATACAGGGCCCGCAGGCCGAGGATCGCGAACACGTTCGACGTGAAGGCGATGAACCGCATGTAATGAGTCCCCGGCGTGACCACGCCGAGGATGGCCGGCACGCTGTCCACCGCGAACAGCACGTCCGTGCTCTCGACCACGAGGAGCACGAGGAACAGGGGAGTGGCCATCAATTTCCCCTGCTCGCGGACGAAGAACCGGTCGCCGGCCGCCTGGCTGGAAACGGGAATGAACCGGCGGAAGAACCTGATCAGCCCGTTCTCTCCCGGCTCGTGATCGCCGCCGCCCCAGGCCAGCTTCACACCCGTGTAGACGAGGAAGGCGCCGAACACCCAGAGGATCCACTTGTACCGCTCGACGAGTTCCGCCCCGAGGAGCACGAACGTCAGCCGCATGATCACCGCGCCGAGGATGCCCCAGAAGAGGACGCGGTACTGGTACTTCAGCGGCACGCCGAAGTAGGCGAACACCACCGCGAACACGAATACGTTGTCCATCGACAACGACCATTCGACGAGGTAGCCCGTGAGAAACTCGATCGCCGGCTTGCCCCCAAGCCACCGCCACACCAGGACGTTGAAGGCCAGGGCGAGTGCCGACCAGAAGCAGGTCCAAAAGGCGCTCTCACGCAGCGAAGGCTCGTGCGACTTGCGGTGGAAGACGGCGAGGTCCAGGACGAGCATCACGGTCACGAAGACCGCGAAGGCCAGCCAATGGATCGTCTGGATCGTCGGGCCCGTGGAGAGGTCGGCGAGAAGGAGCACCGTGCGGCCTGCAGGGGGGAAGGACGAGCGACCGACGGGGTCGCTTGCAACCGCAGCATGGTAGCAGCGGACTGGGTTTTTGGCGGCGCCGTTCGCGTCAGGAGGCGTCGGGAGGGGCGGTTTCCCGGTCGGCGACGGGGCCCAACGCCGCCACGAAACTCGCGGTCATGGCCGCGAACACCGGGGCCGTCTCTTCCCATTCGCGGTCCTCGGCCTGGCAGAGCAGCAGATACACCGCGTCCGGCGTCTCCAGCGTGCGCACCTGGGCCGTGTTGGTCAGGTCGAGGCAGTAGAAGTTCAGGTCGAACCCGCGCAGAATGCGGCCCCCGACTCGTTCCTCGACCGACTCGCTGTCGAGTTCCTGATACTGTGACCGCATCTCCTGCACGACGGCCGCCGCGAGTTCCGCGGCCGGGCCTCCCGGCGCGTGGGCACTTACCGACCAGAATCCGCCATCGGGCGCGTATGCGGTGACCGCGGCCCGCAAGCCGCTCGCGTCGTCGACGTCCACGGTCCAGTTGTCGGGATGATCGAAGGTGAGTCCAAGGCGGTCGAACCGCATGGGCGGAAGATCCGTGGGCGGGGCAATGGGGGGCGAAACCACTGGGATTGTAGCCGCCAAAACGAGCGGCGAGCGGTCTGGACCGCCACTCCGGCCTCCGCTACCGTCCCCGCCGCCCGTGAGTCACGAGTCCAACCCGACCGCCCCCCGTCATCCCATGGCCCAAACTTCCGCGGCGGCCCTGCGCCGTCCCGCATCCGCCGCCGTTCTCGACTACGCGATCCCGGCCGCGATCCTGCTGGCGGTGCTGGTCGTGCTCGCGCCGGTGCCGCCGGCGATCGTGGACCTGCTGCTCGCCGCCAACCTCACGGTGTCGGTGCTCGCCCTGCTCGGGGCCCTCGCGGCCCGCACCCCGCTCGAGATGAGCATCTTCCCCACGTTCCTCCTCGGTGCCACGCTCGTGCGGTTGGTGCTCAACATCGCCACCACCCGGCTCATCCTCTCCCGTGCCGCCGTCGACGGCCCCGCGGCGGCGGGCCGCGTCGTCGAGGCATTCGGTGAGTTCGTAGCCGCCAACAACCTCGTCGTCGGCGCGGTCGTGTTCGCGATCATCGCCGTCGTGCAGTTCCTGGTGATCACTGCGGGATCCACGCGGACCAGCGAGGTGGCGGCCCGCTTCGCGCTTGACGGCCTGCCGGGCCGGCAGATGGCGATCGACACCGACGTGCAGGCCGGCACGCTGACCCGCGAGGAGGGACGGCGGGCCCGCCTCGACCTGCAGCGGCACGCCGACTTCTTCGCCAGCATGGATGGTGCCAGCCGCTTCGTGGCGGGTGAGGCGAAGGCCGGGGTCATCATCACGCTCGTGAACTTGATCGGCGGCCTGGCCATCGGCGTCGTCGAGCATGGCATGGCCGCGGACAAGGCCCTCGACACGTACGCCCGGCTCACGATCGGCGACGGCCTGACCAGCGCCGTGCCCGCGTTGTTCGTGTCGGTGGCCACGGGCCTGTTGATTTCGCGGTCGAGCCAGGCCATCGACCTGTCCCGTGAGTTCGGCCGCCAGTTCACGGCGCGGCCGCAAGTGCTCGCCATGACGGGCGTGTTTCTGGCCCTCTTGTCGCTCACCGATCTGCCGTTCCTGCCGCTGGCCGGGATGGCGGGCGTCTCGTTCCTGGCCGCCTTCTTCACGGCCCGGCGGGGCAGGGACGGGAGCCGCGACGAGCTTGACGACACGACCGCCGCCCCGCGGGCGGCCCGTGCCGCCCTGGCCGATGTCATCGCCGACGAGCAGCTCGTGGTCCGGCTAGGCGGCGGCCTGGTGGGACTGGTCGCCGGCGCGGCCGCCCCGCTGCTCGAGCGGACCGCGACCCTGCGAACGGCCATTGCCGCCGATCTCGGCCTCGTGGTCCCGCAGGTGTCGTTCCGCGACGATCCCACGCTGCCCGCACGCGGCTTCGCGATCCTCGTCGCCGGCGACGTTGTCCACGAGGGCGAGCTGCCGGTCGGCCGGCTCCTCGTGCTGCCGACCGCGGGCGAGATGATCGATGGGCTCGACGCCACCGACCCGCTCACCGGGCGGCGCGGCGTCTGGGCGAGCCACGCGCAGGCCGACGCGGCCCGCGACCGGGGGGCGACGGTGCTCGAAGACGTCGACTGCTTGTCGCGGTGCCTGGAGGCCGTGGTTCGGCGGCACGCCGATCGACTGCTCTCCCGCGATGCCACCAGCCGTCTCGTCGAATCGCTCCGCGCCACCCAGCCGGCCCTCGTCGAGCAGGTGGTGCCGGGCGTGCTCACAGTGGCGAAGATCCAGCGCACGCTCCAGTGCCTGCTCCAGGAGGGGGTGCCGGCGCGGCCGCTCGCCGAAATCATCGAGGTCATGTCGGACCACGCGGCCGCAGCGGCCGAACCACGGCAGCTCGCCGAGATCGTCCGCCGCCGGATGGCGGGCAGCATCCGCCGCCGGGCCCGCGATCCGGAGGGCAGGCTCACCGCGGTGCGGCTCGCCGGCCCCGCGGCCGACACGCTCGCCGCCGGCTCGTCCGGCGGCCGATCGGCGGCCCGGCTGGTCGCGGAGATCCGCCGCGCGACTCGGCCCGCCATGGACCGCGGCGGCGCCGGCGTGATCGTCGTGCCGGCCGCCGTGAGACGCGGCGTGCGCGACGCCCTCGTCCGCACCCTCCCCGAGGTGATTGTGCTCGCCGAGGAAGAGGTGGTCGACGAGCCAAGGCTGGAGATCTTCGCGACGCTCGGCGCCGAGGAGACGGCTCGGGCCGCCTGACAGGACGGGGAGCGCCGGGAATCGTCCCATGACCGGAGACCGGGAAGTGGCAATCTGGAGAGACTCGTGAAGAGCCCGGGGCGCCGGGAAAAAATCTGATGAAGAGGCCGCGGCGTTGCCGATGAAGATCGGATGCGCGGCGGCGACGGCGGTCGCACCAGGACGGTGCGACCCCGGACCGCGACGGCAGGGCGACGATGCCCCGTCACCGCGGTGTGCAAGGCCCTATCAAGGAGGATGACGTGGCACAGCAAACGACCCAGCCGTCTGCCGAGGAGGTTCTCGACCTCTGGAAGCGGTTCAAGCTCGACCAATCGAACGAGGAGCTGCGGAACCGGCTCATCGAGATCTACCTGCCGTTGGTGAAGTACAACGGCGAGCGGATCTGGTCGCGGCTGCCGGACGGCGTCGAGCTCGACGACCTCGTCTCGGCCGGCACCTTCGGCCTCATGGACGCGATCGACGCCTTCGACATGTCGCGGGGCGTCAAGTTCGAGACCTACTGCGTGCCCCGGATCCGCGGGGCCATGCTCGACGAGCTCCGCACGATGGACTGGGTGCCGCGGCTCGTCCGCTCGAAGGCCAGCAAGCTCAACGAGGCGGTGAAGACGCTGGAGGCCAAGCTCGGCCGGGCACCTGCCGACGCCGAGGTCGCCGAGCACATGCAGCTCTCCCGCGAGGAGTTCGAGAAGCTGCTCATCGACGCCAATGCCGTCAGCCTCGTGAGCCTCAACAAGAAGTGGTGCGAGACCGACAGTTCCAAGGATGTTCGCGAAATCGACATCCTCGAGGACAAAAAGGGCGAGGATCCCACCCGCCGCATCCAGAAGGCGGACCTCATGCGACTCGTCACCAAGGGGCTCAATCGCAACGAGCGGCTGATCATCATCCTCTACTACTACGAGGAGCTGACGATGAAGG
>CAZJHQ010000052.1:0-22998 GCA_964545915.1 uncultured Candidatus Kuenenia sp.
CGTGCAGTCGATCGACCTCGTCGGCTCACCTCAGCCTTTCGCCACGACACGCGACAGGCGATCACGCTATCGTCCGCGTTGCCGACCATCACCGGCGTGGTAGCCATCGATGGCTCGACGCAGGCAGGCGTGTCGGTCATCGGCTCGCGGGTGTCGTCGGCCATCACCGGCCTTGCCTTCGCCGCTGCGGCATCGGACAGCTATGTCGGTGGCTTGACGATCAGCGGATTCAAAGGCATCGGCATTGCGGCGACGAATGCGAAAGTGACGGTGCAGGCCAACACCCTCACCGGAAACAAGACAGGGATCTCGCTCGTCGCATCGGCAAATAGCCTCATTGGCGGCTCGGATGCAGCGATGGGGAACATGCTCAGCGGCAGTAACGTCGGTATCGCCGTCTCTGGGGCTTGCACTGGGACGGTCGTCGACCGCAACCTGCTCAACGGCAATGGCACCGGAGTGTCGCTCTCGAGCGCCACTGGCGTTGAAGAGCGTGCCGAGTCGCCGCTGGGCTTCCGACTGAATCTGTCAGAAGCTCACGAGCGCCCGCACACCGGCGATCAGGGCCGGCTCCGCCAGCCGCAGCGTGGGCACGACATATTGCAAGTCGGGCGTGATGCGGACGGCAGGGGTGAGGGCGTAGTTGTAAAAGCACTCGATGCCTTGGCCCGCGCCGACAGGGCCGAACTGCGACGTGAGCAGCGTGCCGATCTGGGGGCTGGCGGACGCCCAATACCAGCCCACACCAAACGTGTCGTCGCGTCGCATCCGGCCCAGTACGTTGCCACCAACGCCGAAGCTCAGGAACGCGTCGATCGGGCTTGTGTTTGGATCCGCGATGCCGGCGCGGCCGAACGGGCCCCAGCCCCGCGTCGCATCGGCTGAATCGACAAACAGGAACTGATCGAAGTTCCAATAGAGGCACCACGAGCCGCGGATCGTCGGGATCGCGACGTCCGGGTACGGAATGTAGGCCTCGGCGATCGACGTGTAGGTGCGGCTGTTCCAGGTGCCGCCGAGCAGCTGGTGCCCAGGGCGGTCGAAAAAACTCGTGGGCACGCGCACCGCGACCGACAGGAGCATGCCGTCGCTGAAGAGCGTGTCGAAGCCGCTCGTGGCTGTCGTGTCGGTCGAGTTGAGCACGGTCACCATCGCCATCGGCCCATCCGCAGGATGGAAGACGAACCCAGCCCCCAGCGTGGAATAAGGCACCGTCGCGCCCACGATCGGGTTGAACACGAATCCCATGTTTGAAAACTGCGTCTTGCCCCGCCCGTGGGCGAAGGCGTTCATGTCGCCGTCGAGCGTGTCCATCTTGCCGGCGAACATGGAGAACGCGTCGGTGAGTTCCTGCGTGAGCAGGACATTGGTCAGATACACCTCCTCGCTGTTGTAGACCGGCAGGTCAGCGATCAGCGTCGGCGAGATGAAGCAGCCCACGTTGCCGACGATCGTTTCTCCGTAGCGGTGCTCGGCCCGGAGCTTGAGATAGAGCCCGTCGTGCACGCCGAGCTTGCCGCCGTCGGCGAGCACGCAGTAGTCGCCGTGGCCGGCGTAGTCGAAGGCCTGGGCGAAACCGCCGTTCGTGTTGCCGATGAAAAAGCCGGTGTTGTCGGCGAGGATCGTCACGCCGGCGTCGGCCAGCCGCTTGCGAAAGCCGTCCTTCCCGCCCACAAGATGCGGAGCCATCTCGTACTCCGGCTCTTCCACATAGGGCTGCGGCGGGTCGGCGGCCACGGCCACGCCGGTGAGCCAGCCGCACAGCCCGGCGGCCAGCCAGTGCATCAACCGCCCGGTGGCATGATGCCGCCTTTTCACGTCGCCAGCCCCGCTGTTCGGTTTCGGCGATACCATCGGCAGGGGCGTGCGGATGGATGTGGGGAATCTCCGGGCTTTTGCCGGCCCGCGTTCAAGTGGCGAGGCCAGGCAAACCCTGCGGCCTGCCGCCCCGGTATCACTGCCCGGGGAGTTGCCGTCCCCAATAGAGCAACGACACCGCCAGCACGATCGCGATGTCGAAAATCATCGCCTGTCGGGCGAAGGCGCGGATGGGCTTCGTGCACACGTATACGTCGCCCGATGCGGTGCCCACGCGACTGGTCACGATATGGTAGAGCCCCATCATGGGCAGGGCGGCCAGCACGGCGAAGAGCAGATCCACCCGCACATCGAACGTTGGTGAGTTTCTGACATACGCGAGAAGCCCCACGGTCAACGTCACGAAGAGCGCCTGCAGCGACACGACCTCGCGAAACGAATTTGCCTGGGCGACGCAGGGGGGGGCGTCATCCGGTAGTGTTTGGGAAACCGCGGCGAGAAAATCGCGGAAACCATTCATGACAAAGGCCCTGATCTTGGAGGTGATTGGTTCGACAGTCTAACGCCTGGGTATCGTTTACCGAGCGATCCTCATCAATACCTGGGCCGAGCTGTTCGCCATGCGCGGCGTTCCTCGGCCAAGGCCTCGGCTCAAGCCGCACACGCGGCCTGTGGTGAGGCGCCCTGTGCCTAAACCCTCATATCGCCTGGGACAGGAAATCCAACCCGGTTAGTGGCACATCCGCCGCTCCGCCCGCGGTCGTGGTTCGGCCGCTGCGGCCCGGGCCCGGCCGGACGGCCGCCTTCAGCGGCGGGCGGTGAAGGTCGCCGTGGTCCGGTGGTAGACCCACGTGGCGAACTCTTCCACGGGAACGGCTGTGGCCTGGGGATCGAAGGCGTGCCTGACGTCGGCAGCGAGTTCGCTGTTCCTCGTGTCGGTGATGGTCGCTCGAGCCCGCCACCGCGATTCCTGGAGGTCGATCTCAGAATCCAGCACGAAGTCGTAGCCGAGCTTCTCGGCGAGACTCACGGCCGTATCGGCACCATTGGCGGCGATGCTGGCACGCCGCAGCGGACCGCTGACGGTCACGAGCACGTTCTCCACGAGCAGGCTGCAGATCCGCGCGCTCGCGTCCAGGCCGAGCCCGTCGTGCCCTGGCCTGCCGCTGACCTGCGACTCCACGACCAGCAGGGTGGGCCGCCGGCGGCGGGCATGCCGGGCCTGGCTGCCCGCCTGCCTTTCCGCCACCACCCCATTCCTGGTCGCCAGCAGGCGATACGGCCCCGGGGAGATGCCGAGAACCAGCTCATCGCCCCGGCCCGGGCCCCGGAAGTAGCCATCGAGCGCCTTGCGAAGCCGCGCGACCTTCACGCGGACCTCCGCACTGCGGGCGGGGCTGAAATCCTGTCCGAAGCCCAGCCCGTGGATGGCGATCTCCTGCTGATTCATCGGCGCGAACCCGTTGCGGATCGAATGCTCCACGAAGTAGGCGAGCAACTCCGCGGATCGCGGCCGCGAGGCGAAGAGCGGCGATTCGAGCATGCGGGCGAGCTGCCCGCGGAGTTCAGAAACTGACGGCGTCATCGACACACATCCTTCCGCCGATCGCGAAGCGATCGATCCCTGCTGCATCATGGGCGAATGACACACTTTCAGGGGGAGGAGCTTGAAGGGTGGGCGATCCCGCCCCACCCAAGTTTCACAACCTTTTCTACCCTCATGGCCCCGGCGACGATAAGCATCTCGGAAAATCAAGCCTGTGCGAATCACGCCAGCTACCGGATGCGATACCAGGACTGATCGCTCAAGGTACCGCCGTCGATACTGAGCCTAATCGCCACAGGTATCGCCGTCGATACTGAGACTGATCGCTCCAGGTACCGCAGTCGATACCGAGACTGATCGCTCCAGGTACCAGGCCCGATATCCGGGAGCTCTGGTCGCCCATTGAATGTTTTTCGGAACCGCGGTTCGTGCGTTCGATGCCGAAAAACAGGCAATCTGCCTCGTCCTGGCGGAGGCCACGACCGCCCAAAGACCCGCACCTTTTGGGTTTGGCACGGCTGTTGCCGATGCGTTGCTATACTCTCAGGAAATTTTTTGTACTCTCAGGAAGAGAACCTTTCTATGCGCATCACGCGGCCGTTTGCTTCCGCCCTTGCCGTGATTTCCGTTGGCGTGCTGTTCATCGCCGCTCAGCCCGCGAAGGCCGATTTCACCTTTTACTTCAACCAGACTGGCTCAAACACGGTGGTCGTCACCGGCACGGGGAGTTTCAACACAGAAGCGCTAGGAACCTTTCAAGTGATCGAAACTGGCACTTCGGCACTCGGTAGAGTTTTCTACGATAATTTTTCAGTCGGCGCACCACCCGTCAGCGAATTGTGCAATGCGTGGTTTAGCGGCTCCTTTTCGCTTGTTCAGGGGCCCGGGTGGTTTTGGAATCCAGCATCAGCAGTTCCAGGAGGGTCAGGCTTACCGACGAGTGGTGCCTGGCTGGAATTGTGGTCTGACGGGGCAGACGGCGAGGGCATTCCTCTGGGAGTAGCAGCACTTGGCTTAGCTTCGAATTATGTCTCCGGAGCCCCGTTGTCGAACACGACCACGTGGATCGGCGTTACTCTCGCCGATTTCGGGTACACGGGCACGTGGACGAATCCGGTTCTTGAGGGAACCTGGACTTTGCATAACCCGGAAACCGGCGCTATGACCGACACGATCAGGATTTACTCGGTCCCTGAGCCGCCGCAGATGATGCTGCTGGCTGGGGCTGGCCTGACCTTCGGGGCCTGGCGGATGCGGAAGCTCCGCCGAAAGTCGGTGGCGAGCACAGCGATCGCCTGCTGAGCCGGCCGAGCCTGGACCAATCCCAAACGCTCAACCGCGGGCGGCATCGCAAGGTGCCGCCCGCGGCGTCGTTTTTGGACATCTGCGACGAGAGCCGATTTCCCAGCTTGGATCAGCCGAAGAGGAGTGTCTCGGCCTGCGGTTTGCGTAGCCTGCCCCGGGCCGCGGCCTGCGCCGCTCTCACGAGAATCGTCATTGAGGAGATCGAGCGGCTGCTGTGCGGTGCCGCAGGCGTGACGAGTGACGCCAGTGCCCCCGCCGCCGCTCGCCCACGGCTTGGCGCCGGCCGATCTCGTGCCGCCGCCGTGCAAGCACCGGCATCGCCTGCCGTCTTGAAACAAGCCAGGGGTGTTTGCGCCGAATCACAAGCTCCGGCGGGCCGTCACTCCTCGGCTTCCTGGATCGTTTTGGAGGCGGGTTCCGCGGCCCTCATGAACGAGCGGGTGCCTTTCCACTTGACCATGGCTCGTTCCAGGGCCGGCAGGGCCGGCTTCGCCCGGGCACCCATCGCCGCCAGACCGCGCACGACCCGAACGCCGCGCCGGGGGTCGTCGGCCTCGAGCACGCCGATGAAGATCCGCAACGCATCGTCATCGCCAAGGGCCCGGATCGCATCCACCGCCCGATAGGCCAGGGCCGCATCTTCAGAGAGCAGATCCACCAGGAGCGATTCGAGTTTTTTGGGCCGCGGCTGGGGCGGAACGTTGTTGGGCAGGATCCTCAACAGCGCTCCCATCGCCTCCCGGTCCAAGGGCGATTGGGCGGCATCGATCAGCTTGACCAGAACCGGCTGGTAAAGATCCAGGTTGGTGGTCCGCTTGCCCAGACTGGTCAATGTTGCCTCCAGCACGTTCGGGTCACCGTCGTCGAGCGCTGCCAGCAGGACCTTGTCGATCCGCGGGTCGTCCACGCCCCCCATCTGCCCGAGCAATTCCACCACTGCGATCCGTACCAGAACATTCGGGTTTCGGGACGATTCCACCAGGAACGGGAGCGCGGCCTCGCCCAGTGAGCCCAGCGTGAGCGCCAGTTGTCGGCGCTGTTTCGGGTCGGTCTCGGCCATCAACCGGACCAGCACAGGCAAGACCTCGGCCTGCCGGCTGTTGGCCTGGCCGGCGGCCACTCGCGCCGCCAGCTCGCGCCCCGCAAACTCGCGGATGTGGACGTCGGTATCCGTCGCCAGCGTCAACAGCCGGCTGATGACGGCGTCGGCATCAACGCCCGCTGCTTGGATCGCCTGTTCCGCCTCGAGCTGACCAGGTGACTTCCGCAGGTCGTAACAGGCGATGCGGTTGCAGCCGCGGATGATCAGCCGGCCGTCCACGTATTGAAACGCCATCGGCGTGTCATACCCGCTGGTGAGGTTGTGCGTCTGGAGAATCCCGCCCACGCGTTCCAAGTCCGGCAACCGGTACACCCGCAAGTTGTCGGGCGCTTGGCCTGAGGGATGCGATCCATCGAGCTGCACGATCACAAGACCGTCGTTGACGATGATCGGGCCGTTGCGGCCGCTGCCGCCGGTCGCGTCGGCCTGGGCGACGATCTTGCCTGTGTCGGGTTCCATCGCCACGAGCGCTGATTGAGCGTCTCCAGCGCCGTTCAGTCGCGTGTACAAGAGGCCCTTGTGCATGGTCATCGGGTTGTCGTCGTGCAGGTACGACGTCTCATCGGTCTGTTTCCAGAGCTGTTTCAGGCCGGTTGGCTCGACCTTGTAGCCGACCAGGTAGTGGGCATCGGTCTTGCCCCTGTGCGAGGTCACCAAGTGCGATCCGAGCAGCCGCAACTGAAGACTCGGACCTTCCGCGTCGCCCTCGACCTGCGCGGACCACGCCTCCTTGCCGGTGCGGAGATCCACGCAGGCAATGCCGCTGTCGCCGGGCTTGCTTCCGCCACGGGTCACCAGCACGCGGGCGACGCCGTCGTGCCTCCACAGCCCCGGAGTAGACCCCGGAGTCGTCCAGAGCAGCTTGCCGGTGTCGGCATCGAAGGCCACCACCTGTTCCTTGATCTGCGCGGCGTTCCTCCCGAAGACTGCCACAGCGTCGCCGCCCGCCGCCTTGCTCCCGAGCGTCGCGGCGAACACCACGCCGTCGGCGAAATGCAACGGCGGATACCACGACTCCATTGCCAGCTCCTTGCGCTCGGCCAATCGCTTCTGCTTGAACGCCTCGAGTCCCTCGTGAGTGCCGGGCAACGCGGATTCCCACAACAGCTTGCCGGTCTTGGCGTCGCACGCATACAGCCGGAACGTGCGGCCCAGCATGAACACCTTGCCGTCGCCGTAGCAGCCGGTGCGCGTCTGGTCGGCGTGCTTGTTGTACGGCGCGGGACGGTAACTGCGGCCGGGCAACACCGTTTCCCAGACCGTCTTGCCGCTGGCGCCGTCCACGCACACGATCACGTCGTCGGCATCGACCCGCGCGAAGTGCGCGGCGCCGCGTTCCTTGGCCCGCCGCACGGCCGGATCGAGCAGCACGTTGTCCCGGGCCAGCAACTTGTCGAGCAGCCCCTGGGCGTATTTCTGAGTCGCTTCGTCGACGACTTCGCCGGCCGGCTGTTGATGGATGAAGAAGATCCGGCCCTCGCCGACGATGGGCGACCAGCTTCCGCTGAGCCACCGAAGTGGGCACCGGCGGGTCTCACGCCCGCCGCCAAACTCCGCTTCGCTGAACCAGACCATGTGCGACCTGGAGAAATCGGTCGTCAGTGTCGCGCCGGTGTCGATTCCCGACCAATCCTCGCGCGGACCGGTTCGCGACGGCCAGTTGCGTTCGGGCGCCAGGCCGTTCACCTGGGCCATCTGCTCCTCGGACCGGAGCCAGCCGGTCAACTCGGCCTGCCCCGCCTTGCCGGTCACGATGCCATCGCGCACCGTGGCGTCGAAGGTCACCGTCTCGACTGCGGCCCGCGCCACCCATTTCCAATCGCCCTGAAGCTGTGTGCCGTCGAACCGCAGCTGCTCGACGTTGTCCGACGCCACGTTCGGGGCATCGCCGTGCCCGTTGGGGCCGCTGGGACTATGGAGCTTGCCGTTCACCAGCACGTGACTGGCCAGTGCCCGGCCGTCACGGAACTGGATGAACAGTTCCACGGCCTGATTGCCGGTGGCCGTGAACTTCAGGCAACCCGTGTGATAGGGACCGGTGGGCGCGGTGGTCTTGGCGGCCGCGACGGCCGGGGCCGCGGAGTCCGCCGCCGCGCCGACGGTTGGCTGCCAGGCCGTCACCGCCAAGCCCAGGGCGGCGACCATTGCTCCTGATGTTGTTCTCGTGATTGCGAGCATCTGCTTCTCCTTGCGGCTGCTGCCGCGGCGGTGCCGAACGTCACCTCGCTTGCGGCCCTCAGGCAGGACGCAATTCTAATCTTATTGTTTCCGTGACGCGTGACGCTTTTCTGTCGCATCGCCCGCGTCCGCTACGTGCTTCTCCGCCGCCAGGCCGCCAACTGGGTCGGCCCGGGCCGCTCGCGAAAGTCCACGCGGCCTGGGGCGAACGGGCGGGCATGCGGTCGCCGGGCATGCGGCGGTCGAGCATGCCATGGGAGGCTGGTCTGATCGCGGCGGGGGAGATCGCCGGGGCGGTGACGGTGGTCGTCAAGCCGGACGGCATCGTGCACCTCGAACCGCACGGGTTCGCGGATCTCGCTACACAGCATCCAATGGCGACCGACACAGTCTTCTGGATCGCCTCGATGACCAAGCCCGTCACCGGCGTTGCGGTGGCGATGCTCATCGACGACGGCCTGCTCGCCATCGACGATCCGGTGGATCGATACGTCCCGGCACTCGAGCCGAAACTCCTCCCCGCCCCTCGCCATCAGCTTGGCCCAGGCAATCCGCGACGTGTCGTGCGAGCGGGGCTTTTGATTCGGACTCGCGTCACAGCAGCCCCCTCGTCGCGCAGCCATTCGGGTCGCGGGCGGTTCCGGTGCGCACGCCTGAGAAACCGGAAGCGTTGGCGTTCTGGCCGCCGGAGGCCTTTTTCGCTGTCCCTCGACGGAGTCCGGGCGGCGGCATTCGCGGACGGCAGGAATCGCCCGCCGAGCTTGCCGAAGCACCCGCTTGGCTGGCCGACCTGGGCAACGTCGCAGCGGATCGCATCTGCCTCACGCCGCAGGAGTGAACGTGCGCAGTCCGATCATCCTACGCCCCCACCATGTTCACCGCCAGAAGTTTCCATTCCACGCCGCGTCTGCGAAGCTGCCGTGGTTGCCGCACCATGACAGCCTTGCTGTCGGCGGTGCGCGAGATGGGCGGGTGACGCCTCGTCTTCCGTTCCGGATGGGCGGTCCACCGATGCCAACCCCACCGTCTCCGAAGTTCCCGTGGCGAAAACGACGAACCCGTGTCTCCGCCTACGGACGTGACTCGGTCGGAACCGCCTGCGGCGGGGCGGCGCGGTGCAGTGCCGCATGATGTTCGGCACAGAGTTCGAGTATTTCCCCGTAGTACCAACTGTGGCCGCGGCCGGTGACCGTCCGTGTGACGTCCTGAAAGCCCGCCTGCTTTGCGAGCCCCGACGCGCGTTCCCAATGCTTGTCGAAGCCATCCAACCAGGGGTCCTTTTCGCCCTGGAACGCCCGGATCGGCAACGCCGGGTTGGCGGGCCTATGCCCCGCCGGGATCAGCCCGCTCGCCTCCTCCTTGTACATGGCGCAGACTGGAAAGGCCATGTGCAGCAGATCCGAACGAAGCAGCGCCATCTGCCACGCCAGCGTGCCGCCCATGGAGAACCCGCTGAGATAGGCCTTCGAGTCGCCGGCGAACTTCTCGCCGACCTCCGCCAGGATCCGCTCCAGGCCGGCCATGTCGTATGCCAGTTTCTCGCGAACGGAAGCCGCGGCGAGACGCGCGAGTTCGTCCTGAGAGAGGTGCGGATACAGGTCCGTGTCGATCTTGCTGCCGCTAGAAACGGTGGCCGGCGTGATCAAAATAAATGGTCGGTCGCCGCGAACATCATGATATCCCTGGGCAATGACCGGAAAATTGGAACTCGACCCGGTGATCACGACAATCACCGGCCATCTCCGATCGGGTGACCAATCTTTGGGCAACGACACCAGATATCGGATGGAGTGGCCGTCCACTGACTGCCAGATCGGTTTTGTCTTGGCGTCGTGGATGAACTGGGGAGGCAGGGCGGCGCGGGTCGGCATCACCCGGTCTTCCGCAATGGGCGGCTGACTCCAGAGACAGACCAAGACGCCGACGAGGACCGCCGCCGCCGATCCCCAACGTGGCCGGCGACGCGAGCGTATTTCGGCCCTGTGGACGGTTCGGCCGGGGCGGGCGATCGGTGACTCGCCCGCGATGAGGAAGGGGCCGGTTTTTTCCGCAGGCGCCAGGCCGAATGCCGAGAAGCCGGGCCTGACGCGTGTATCGACAGCCTGCATGCGAGTTTCTCCTGGACGGTCAGATCACAAAACACTATCGGCTCGTCCGCTCTCTTGTGCCTTGCTCCCGGCGAACCTGAAATCTCCGTGGGCAGGGGTTTGCCTCACTCCCCGGACCGCTCGCCCCAGGCTCATCGTCAGCGGCGCGGTCGATCCAGGGCATCGAGCCGGAGGCGGGCGAGAGTCGAAAGGATAGCCCGGTCAATGAAGGATAGCCCGGTCAATGGCACTTCCTCAACGGTCTTTCGGCCGATGAGCGACTCGTGAGCCTCGGGAGGAGCGGCCCGGGCGTCCGGAGCGGGTTTCTCGAAACGCCCCGCACCCGCTTCGGTGGCGTTTTTCTCGCGTCTCTAGCAGACCGCGTCCCCGTTCGCAGTTTCCCGACAGTCGTGGGTCGCGTCCGGCACCGCTCAGAGGCTGTGAATATCGATCGCGGGCAGTTCGTCTATCCGTCGCTTGAAAGACGTCGCGATCGTCATGGATCTGCACGAGCTCGCCCCAGTCGGTGGGCGGGCCACGAGCGGGCAACACCGGTGGCGGCTCGAGCGGTTCGCCACTCTGTATGAAGCAACACGGGCGCGAGGATTTTCCGGATCGGCCCCGGATCGCGGGCAGGATGTCCGCAGCAACCGGAGGTTGCCAACAGTGCGAAGGCCAGGGATGGTTTCGCACTGGTAAAACAGGCTGAACGCGATCAGCCGGATGTCGCCGCCGCAGTTCGGGCACTCGAGCGGAAACTCCTCCCCGCCCCTCGCCATCAGCTTGGCCCAGGCAATCCGCGACGTATCGTGCGAGCGGGGCTTTTGATTCGGACTCGCGTCACAGCAGCCCCCTCGTCGCGCAGCCATTCAGGTCGCGGGCGGTTCCGGTGCTCACGCCTGAGAAACCGGAAGCGTTTGCGTTCTGGCCGCCGGAGGCCTTTTTCCCTGTCCCTCGACGGAGTCTGGGCGGCGGCATTCGCAAACGGCAGGAATCGCCCGCCGAGCTTGCCGAAGCACTCGCATGGTCTGGCGATATACTTACCGGGCTGATTGGCTCCACCGATTCTCGCCGCGCCGCGGATCCAGCCGGGCTCGGGCATCGTCAGCGGTGGGAACTATTCGAGCACCCTCACGCAGACCCCGACCTCCCGGCCCTCCAGGGTCTGCGCGGTGCCAACAAGGATGCCACCTCAATCCCACGGAGAAACAGATGAACGCAGCGAGCAAACCAACACTGGCCGTGCTGCTCCTGACCCGGGCCTCGGCCCGGGCAGCGCGGTGGGCGGCCAGTGCCGGCCTGTCGGCGGGCGTGATCGCGATCGCGATCGCCGTTGGAGCGGAGGCGGCCGAGGTGCCGGTCTGGAAATCCCAGCACAAGACGGGGCCGACCGCGGCCCGGACCGGGATCGAAGACTGCACCGTGACCGCCCCGGCCGGCGTCTACGAGATGGTCCACCTGGAGTTCGACGCCCCGGTGAAGTGGACCTACCTGGGCTCCTGCCGCGACGGGAAGATCCGCATGGACAACCTCATCGGCCTGCGGGAGCCCGGGGGCTGGCTGACCATCCAGGGGAACCGTCTCACCGGCACGTTCGTGCGCAGCATCAACAGGCAGTTCTTCGCGTTCAGCGTCGACGCGACGCTGGACGGCGACGTCATTTCCGGCACGGTCTCCTGCCGGAAGTCCCTGGGCACTGCCACACCTCAATCCGGGGACGCCCCGCCATCCGGTGACGCACCGCAAACCGGCAAGGTGACCGGGGTGCGGCGGAGCGAGGCGGAGCTGGCGAAGATCAACCCGCTGAGCAAGGAAGCGTCGTGGCCGAATTATGGCGGTCCTGCCGGCTTCGGCCGGGCCGCCAAGCCGGCCGGCGCGGCCCTGGTGGATGGCATCGGCGAGGCCAAGGTGATCTGGCGGAGCGAGGAGCAGATCGGGCAGATGCTCGCGCCGTTGACTCGCTTCATGTACAAGTGGGGCGACGCATCGACTATCCGCACGAGCGCCGGCAGTTCGTCGCCCATCCTGGAGGATGGCCGGATCTTCGTGCACCTGCGGTATCCGAGGGGCGACGACTACTACCTCGACGACGGCCGGCATGGTCCCCACAACATGGTGGAGGAGGCCAGGAAGGCGGGCTACGCGGAGTTGCCCGACTTCGCCAAGGAGAAGATCCTGCAGTCGGCGGACGAGGTGATGGTGGCCATGGATGCGCGGACCGGCAAGACGCTCTGGAAGGCCGTCATCGCGAGCCGTGCGGAGAACAACCAGAACCACAAGGACCGCGGCTTCGACCGCACCCCGGCGGCCGGAGAGGGGAAAGTGGTCGGAATCGGCAGGCACGGCACCCTGTTCTGTTTCGATGCCGCCAGCGGCAAACCGCTGTGGGAGGCGCCGGCGGGCGTGAGCCATGGCACGAAACTCGTCATCGCCGAGGGCATCGTCGTGGCGCCGAAGGACGGGTGTTGGGCCGGATTCGATCTGAACACCGGCAAGCTGGTGTGGAAGCACCCGGAGCCGATCGTCTCGTACTGCCTGTCGGTCTGGCCGAACGGCGGCCGCCAGTACCTGGTGGGGTACGCGGGCGGTAAAGCAGACAAGGGCGGTGTTCTGCGTGGCGGTAATCTGGTCTGCATCGACACGAAGACCGGCACCAATCTTTGGTCGATGCCGTTCGAGGCCACCGCCCATCATGGGGGCGTGGCGATTCAAGGCGACATCCTGCTGGGATTCAGGTCTGGTGGCGAAGGCGGGAAGGCTGTGGGGGTGGCGTACAGGCTCAGCGCGAAATCCGCGGAGAAATTCTGGGAAGTGCCTGACTTGGATGGGTTCGGGTACTACCCGCCGATGCCGGTCGCCGGCAAATACGTGTTCCTCGCCAACAGCAACGATTCCGGCAAGCACACGCACGTGGTCGTGGACCTCATGACCGGCAAACAGACCTCGACGGTGACCGGCATCGCGCCGGGCAACGGGGGCTATGTGCTGAGCATGGAGGATCTGGTCCTGGTGCGCCCGGATGGCACGCATGGGCGCAACGTGTTTGGCTCCTACAAGGTGGACGCCGCGGGGCAGGCCAAGGCACTGGACTCCACCGGCTGGGCCCCGCCCTTCTACAATTCCACCAGTTACCACATGCCGGTCATGTATCCGGTGGCGGAAGGCCGGATCTTCCTGCGGCTGGGCGACGGCATCTACTGCTACGACCTGCGGAAGTCATCCGGTCGGCTCGAGGTGGAACAGGCGATCCACGCGGCGGGCGCCGATGCCGACGCCGTCGTCAGCCGGCTGTTGACGCTGGCGACGGAGACCGACGTCCAGGTCCGCGAGTTTGCGGGGCGTGAACTGGCGGCGCGAGTGGCCGCCGGCCAGGCCAACAGCCGGCAGGCCGAGGTCTTGCCCGTGCTGGTCCGGCTGATGGCCGAGACCGAACCGGAACTGCGCCGGCAACTGGCGCCGGCGCTGGCCGCACTGGGCGAGGCCGCGGTCCCGATCCTGGTGGAATCGTCCCGGCACCCTCGTGACCTGGTGCGGATCGCAGTGGTGGAAGCGCTCGGTCAGATGGGCGGCGTGGACGACCCGCGGATCGACAAGGTCCTGCTGGCGGCGCTCGAGGACGGCGACCCGGCCGTTGTGGAGGCGACATTGACCAGTCTGGGCAAGCGGCCCACCAAACTGGATCTTTACCAGCCGGTGCTGGTCAAGTTGATCGATGCCTCCCCGCCGCCGGTGGACCGGCAGGCGATGATGGCGCTCCTGAGGATCCTGCCCAACAACGTCCCGCCGCAGCCGCGGCCCAAGAAACTCGAATCGCTCCTGGTGGAGCTGCTCTCTGGATCCAAGGACGTGGCCCTGGCCTATCGGGCGGTGGATGCGATCCGGGCCCTTGGCGATGACGATGCGTTGCGGATCTTCATCGGCGTGCTCGAGGCCGACGACCCCCGGCGCGGCGTTCGGGTCGTGCGCGGTCTGGCGGCGATGGGTGCCCGGGCGAAGCCGGCCCTGCCGGCCCTGGAACGAGCCATGGTCAAGTGGAAAGGCACCCGCTCGTTCATGAGGTCCGCGGAACCCGCCTTCAAAACGATCCAGGAAGCCGAGTAGACGGAAACAAATGGGCGCACCCTCCCCGGTGCCCGTTTGACAGTGGGTGATGTCTGTGCCGAAGTGACCGGGTTGGATTTCCTGTACCAGGCGATATTGGCCTGCCTTGGAAATCCTGATCCAGGCGATATGAAGGTCTACTGCCCATTGGGCAAGGAGACTTTCGATGACGACGAGACGACGGAAGAAGCACCGTCCCGAGGAGATCGTTGCGAAGCTGCGTGATGCGGAAGCGATGCTGAACGCAGGTAAGGATCTTGCGGCGGTGCTGCAGGCTTTGGAGGTCAGTGAGTCGACGTTCGATCGCTGGCGAGCCCAGTATGGCGGGATGAAGTGTGAGGAAGCCAAGAGGCTGAAGCAGCTTGAGGATGAGAACAAGCGGCTGAAGACTTTGGTGGCGGATCTCTCCCTCGACAACCAGATGCTTCGGCATCTCTCGGAGGGAAACTGGTAAGCCCTTCCCGAAAGCGAGCGGCAGTCGCGGAACTCCAGCGGGAGTTCCGCGTTTCCGAGCGAAGGGCGTGCAAGGTGGTTGGCCAGCCGCGGAGTAGTCAGCGTTTCGAAGGCAAGCCCCGGACGGACGAAGCACCGCTGGTGAAGCGGATGCTTCAGCTGTCACGGGCAAAGCCTCGGTATGGGTATCGACGGATCAGGATTTCCAAGGCAGGCCACAATACCTTGGCCGAGCTGTTCGCCATGCGCGGCGTTCCCCGGCACATCCGCAGCGACAACGGGCCCGAGTTTATCGGTCAGACCCTACGTCGCTGGGCTCAAAAAGGTGGGCGTTGGCACGCTGTACATCGAGCCGGGGAGCCCTTGGGAGAACGGCTACGCCGAGAGCTTCCACGGGCGGCTGCGCGATGAGTTCCTGGCGACGGAGATCTTCGAGGGCGTCCGGAATGCCCGGGCCGTCACAGCCTCTTGGAGAGACGAATACAACACCCAGCGGCCACACAGCTCGTTGGGTTACCAGACTCCGGCCGGGTTCGCCGCCGCGTGTGCGGCTTTCGCCTCGGCCAAGGCCTCGGCTCAAGCCGCACACGCGGCCTGTGGTGAGGCACCCTGTTCCTAAACCCTCATATCGCCTGGTACAGGAAATCAAACCCGGTCACCACGACGTCGCGGCGACCGCGAGGGGCTTGTCCGAGACTTATCCAACGGCGGTATTCAGGAGCCCCCAAATGGTGCGGTATCGCCCGCAAATGATGCTGCGGTAGCACGCGTGACCCAAACCGTCGGGGCGGGGGAACCGCCCCAAATGAGGCGGCCGCGCAGGCAGCCGCCAGCTCACGACATCAGACGGCCGCTTCAGGCGGCCAAAAGCCGCCGCCGCAACCGCCACGCGACCACGGCCGTGCCGATGCCGGCGAGGAACAGCGTCGCGGGCTCGGGCACCACCACGAACTGCATGATCTGGCCGTTTACGACGTTTTCCTCACCGAAGTTCGCAGTCTGCGACACCACCGACGGAGTCACCGTCAGATTCGAGTCAAATGCACCGAGTCGCGTATACGTCATGAGCGAGCCATCGGTCCCAACGGCGAACTGCTGTTGGTTGCCCGACGCCCCGTGGCTCCCCGAAACCCAGTAGGCGAAGGAGGCGAACGAGCCACTGTCGACCATGGATGCAAAGCTCACGTTGCGATCGGTGAAGAAACCAGCCCTGTACGTGCCCGAAGTCCACTCCGTGCCGGAAAAGTTGAAGAGCACATTCACCACGTTGCTCAATCCGAGCGGTGCCGCAAACGGGGTGGTCGGGTCAGTCAGCCGGAGCACGTCGTTGGTGCTGTTGCCGCTCGAGCTGAAGTCAGGTTCGGTGCCTGAGATCTCGAAGATGAAATCGGTTCCTTCAGACGGATCGAGGCTGCCGGCCGTGAGGATGCCAGGCGAGTTGCCCGGCGACACGATGCCCGCACCGCCGATCGCGTTGGTCACGAAGCCCGTGCCCGCGAGCGTCGCATCCAAGGCCGTTTTCAAAGTCCCGGCGGAAGTGACCGTCGAGTCCGGCCCGATCACGGCGGTGCCAAAATTGACCGACACGGTCCCGGTCGTGCTAAAAGTGCCGACGCGATTGAGCAGCACTCGGCCCCGGAAGTCAGACGTCCCGATAGACACATTTCTATCGGCCTGGCTGCCGGGGGTTGCTCCATTCCACGCGCTGCGGAACTCAACGGCCCCAGTGTTGGCGGCCACGAGCGCGATATCCCGACTCATGCGGATCGCGCCGCTCGTGAACACCACAGTGCCCGAGGTGTTCGCCCCACCGATCAGCACCGCCTGCGACCCGGCCGAGGAAAGAACGTCGAAAGATGGGCTCACGCTCGCAGCGGTCTCGTAGAGAAACGCCGCCGTGCCGCTCGCACCAGATGCCGTATTGCCGATGCCGATCGTCGCGGGCACAGCCCCCGAAACCGCTCGGAGGGAACCGTCCCTGACGGTCAACGACGCCATGGTGCTCGCGCCCGTCAGCCGCCACAGGCCAGGACCATCTTTGATGACCGACACCAAACTCGAATTGATTCCCTGAAGGGTGTTCGTCCCCGTGCTTGTGCCCGAGAGCGTGAACGTGCGACCCGCGGCTAGCCCGGTGGCGGTCACCGTGCTGTTGATCACAAGCGCACCAGATCCGTTGGCAACGATCGCACCGCCGCCACTGGCGACATCCACCATATTAAAGGTGCGAGTGGTCGTCTCGCCGGCGCCGGTGTAGAGGAGCGTGCCGGAGGTCGAGGCGGCACCAAAGTTGACCGTGGTGTTTTGGCCGAGCGGACTCGCGCCGCCGCCGTTACCGATCGTGGCGACCTCGAGCACGCCGTTGGCGATGGTCGTCGGGCCCGCGAATGTGTTGTTGCCGGAGAGCACCTGCGTGCCGACGCCCGTCTTTGTGAGCGTCATGTTGGCAGCACCGTTGGCGATGACACCGGAGTAGGTGTAGCTATTGCCGGCCTGGGGGTTGAGCGTAAGCCCGGTTGTCGAGGCCCAGCTTGTAAACAGCGTAGCCGCCAGGTTCGTGTTGCCGGTGAGGCCGCCGATTGTCGGAGCCAAGGCAGAGGCGTTGTTGATCCGCCCGCCGCTGCTCGTGCTATTCGTATCGATCGGGCTGTTCTGCAGGGCGAGATTGTTGCCGAGGGAGAGCGTGCCTGAATTGACGGCCGTGAGGCCCGTGAACGAGTTCGCGTTGGTGAGCGAGAGCACACCAACGCCCGACTTCGTGAAGCCCGACGCGCCGGTGATCGTACCCTGAACGGTGGCAGTGGCGGAAGTCGCGACGGTCACCGTGGGGTTGTTGACAAGGGTGACGGTCCCGGAGACGCCACCCCAAAGGATGTTTTTTTCGAATGTAAACGGACCTTCCCATCGCTGGGGCGCCGTAAAATCAATGGGCCCAGCAGGCCCCATGTTGCTGATCGTTCCGCCAGTGATGATGAATGTGCCGGTGCCGAACAACCAGGAGACACCACCACCACTACCCTGACCAGCAATCTGAAGTTCGCCGGCCGCCAACCTAAAACCGCCCGGAAGGGTGGACCTACCCCAGCCAGGCACTGCGGTAGTAATCCTCAGAATACCGAGGCCATCTTTCACAAGCTGGCCCGAGCCACCCATTGACCCGGTTTTAACATTTAAGTACGCACCAGGACTGACATTCACTGTCCCACTGGTGACGTTGACAGTGAACGCATTCTGTACGTCCTTCAGAAGCCAAGTACCGCTTCCGGAGACTACATTCCAATTCGAGTTCATGGTGATGGAATGCAGATTGGTGACCTGTGAAGATGACGAGAAACCGATCGCTACGGCGGCGCCGCTGTTGTTGGGCGTCGCGGGGCCAATGCGAATGCTCTGTCCCTCCCCGTCCGCGCCGGCTGTGAAAATTGAGGTTCCTGAATTTAAGAGCAAGTTTGTAATACCGGTTCTAGGAATGGAACCAAACGTGTAAACACTCGAGCCTGATACAGCGAGCGTGCTACCTGGATTCCCGTTACCTTGACTGTTAAAAAAGCTACCAAGCGACATTGGGCCGGTGCCCGCGAGCGTCAGAGTTGTGGAGTTAGGAAGCCCGATGGACCTCTGACTCATAACAGAAAGAGTCGACGACGAAAGGTTTGTCCAGGTTTGGCCCCCAACAATGACGAGATAAGCGGTAGTGTCAGAGCTGATGCTGACCGGCCCCGAATTGGACGTGACAAAGATGCCAGTTCCGGAAACTGAATTCAGAGTCAAGCTTCCGCTTGTAGTGGGCAGAATGATCGAGGTCGTGCCGGAGTTGTCGAAATACAACTGCCCGACCGTGGTGGCCGTGGCGACCGTAGACGAAAGCATCAGCCCAGACCCCTCAAAGACCGCGACTTGTCCGCCCACCGGCACGTTGCCACTCACCCAATTGGCCGTGTCACTCCACAGGCCGGCGGAGACGTCTGTCTTCCAGGTACGCCTCTGCGCCTGAGCCTCCGGCAGCGGGGACGCAAACAACAGAGCGAAACAGGCCAAAGCCTGTCCAGCGACCACCAGGCCTCGGCGGAACGCACGCCGGCGAGGAGCCGCGTCAGCGTTCATAGATTTGGTGGAACAAGCCATGATCAAAACTTCCCTTTTTGCGGGCGTGTCGAACTTGTCAATCACACGGGCTGCTGAGCAAGCGAGACAGTTTGGGAGTCCATTCCCCCTATCCAAAACCGAGTCTAAGCGACTGTGGCCCGGATCGTCAAGCATCCCGAAAAAAATTTTTAAACCGGGGGGCCGGGGCCGGGGCCGGGGCCGGGGCCGGGGCCGGGGCCGGGGCTGGGGCTGGGGCTGGGGCTGGGGCTGTGGCCGGGGCCGGGGCTGGGGCTGTGGCCGGGGCTGGGGCTGGGGCTGGGGCTGGGGCTGGGGCTGGGGCTGGGGCCGGGGGGACCGTGGCAACGATCAGACTGCCGAGGAGCCCGCTGCCGACCGCGATTTCCACCGTCCGGAAGCCAAAACCGCCGAGCAGGGCGGCGATGACGCCGACAACAAGGTCACCCGCCAGGCCGTGATCACCCGCACCCATGATCCGCCCGGCGAGCCATCCGGCTGCAGGTCCGATCAAGACGAACCAGGCGAAGGCCATGGGGGTGCAGGACTCGTCGCGTTTCAGTGCTCCGATGCCGCTGTCGGGTTGGCTTTCACGCGGTCGGGCCCGGCCGGCCCATTTGATTCCCCCAGGCCGTTGACGTGAATCTGCGAGATCACCCCGCCGCGCATGTCGCACGGGATTGCCGGAGGCGGCCCACCCGCGCGGACTTGCGCCTGCATCGTTTTCGCCAGCACGTCGTTGAACGCCTGTGGCGATAGCGTGCATTGTCGGGCATGGTGACGCCGCTCCGGGGGTGTGGTGTTTGCCGGCACGTCGCTGCGATCCGATCGCCAGTCTCCGTTGTGCCGGAGTTCGTGGATTCACCCTGCCGCACGCCCGGGCGCGTAGAATCGAGCATGGCTGGTTGGAAATGCTTGATCCTCTGCAAGTCGGTGCACCACGGGAACACCGCGCGGGTGGCCCGGGCGATGGCCGATGGGCTCGGCGCAGCCTCCGTCACGGCCGCCCCAGAGGAGGTTCCGTACACGAGCCTCGGCGACTACGGTCTCCTGGGGGTTGGCTCCGGGGTTTATTACGGCCGGATGCATCCGGCGATTGACGAGTGGGTTCGCGGGCTGCCCGACGCCCCCGAGCCGACCATGCCGGCGTTCGTGTTCTCCACGTCGGGGCTGCCGTTTCTGGCCGGGCTCTGGCACCGGCCGCTGAAGCGACTCCTGGCCTGCAAGGGCTTCGACGTCGTGGGGGAGTTCGCCTGCCGCGGATTCGATACGTGGGGGCCGCTCTGGTTCGCCGGCGGCCTGAACCGGAAGCATCCCGATGACCGTGACCTGGCGCGGGCCCGGGAGTTTGCCGGCAGGCTCGGCCGGGCCGCCTACTCGTGCTCGCCCTCGATGCGGGCTGCGCCGTGATCGTCGATCTCGACGTGCAGCGTCATCGGGTGGCAGCAGACGGGGCAGTCTTCGACGTAGTCCTGCCGGGCTCCGGCCGACACGTCCACCGGCACGACGATTTCCTCGCCGCACGAGTCGCAGATGTATGTCGCCTCGGCGTGCGGCGACCGGCCCGCGGGGCGGCGGTTCTTCTTGGGCCTCTTCTTCATGACGGCGGTCATGATACCTCCGGAAAGGTTTCGGGAAGCTCGTCGGCGTGGAGCCGCAGCCGGGTCACCAGCACCGAGGAGTCCGTGATGCCCTTCAGCGCATGGGTTTCATGCGGGCAGAGATAGACCAGGTCACCGGCATGCAGGTCGAGCGCATGTCCGTCGTGATCGACGGAGACATGCCCTTCGATGCATTGCACCGTGATTTCACCGGCCGCACGGTGGGGCGGAATCTCCTTGCCGGCGGGAATCACGAGGCGGATCAGTTCGAGCCCGGCCGCCTTCAGCAACGTCTGGGACGCGGCGGCCGGGATCGCCGCTCCCAGGGGCAGGTGGAGGATGCGGTCGGAGGCCGGACAGGTTTCCATCGGTGGCGGTTCGTCATGCATGGGTGGCTGGTCCTCCGGGCACGCCGGGCCAATGGCCGGCGTGTCGCAGGGAATCGGGGAAGGTGGCCCCCCCTCGTTGACTTCCGCGTCGATCATGGCGGCCACCTCGCCATTCCGTGGGACCGACGTGTCGTGGTGATTCGGGTGCATGGTGTGCGCACGGCCGCAGCCGATTGTGCGGCGGCGATCCAAGACGCCGCCTGTTTCAACCTTACGGCTGCCGCCGGCGCCGGCCCGAATCGTGCGTCGCCTCCGGTCGAGCGGCGGTTCACACCGCGGAGACACTCCGCAGGGACGGAGAGCCGCAGCCGGACGGGTTTTCCGCCCCGCGGCTCGGCGGCCGGATGCTGGGCACGCGCGCGCGGGCCGCGGTCGCTACGATGGACCCCCACGGCGCGAGCCGATCGCTGGAATCAACGGATGCCGCTCGTCACCATTCGCAACCTGACGCTCCGGTTTCGGGGCCCGCCGCTGCTCGACGACGTGACCTGCCATGTCGAAGCCGGGCAGCGGATCGGCCTGCTCGGCCGCAATGGCGCCGGCAAGACGTCGCTCATGCGGCTGCTGGCCGGGGCGATCCAGCCTGATGCGGGGGAGGTGGTCTTCGCGCCGGGGGCGGCGGTCGCCCTCCTGCAGCAGGACGTGCCACAGGACCTGGGCGGGAGCGTGCAGGACATCGTCGCCGCGGGCCTGCCCGCGGCCGGCGAGGCTGCCTGGCAGCAGGAACAGGCCGTCGTCCAGACCATCTCCCGGATGGCGCTCGACGGGGCCGCCGACTTCGCGGCCCTGTCGGCGGGCATGAAGCGGCGCGTGCTGCTGGCGCGGGCGGTCGTCGGCCAGCCCGACCTGCTGTTGCTCGACGAGCCGACCAACCACCTCGACATCGAGGCGGTCGAGTGGCTGGAGGAGTTTCTGGGCCGCTGGCGGGGGACGCTGATGTTCGTCACCCACGACCGCACCTTCCTCCGCCGCATGGCCGACCGGATCCTCGAGATCGACCGCGGGCGGATCTTCGACTGGTCGTGCGACTACGAGACGTTTCTCGGTCGCAAGGAGGAGGCGCTCGCCGCCGAGGAGAAGCACAACGCGCTGTTCGACAAGAAACTCGCCCAGGAGGAGGTCTGGATCCGCACCGGCATCAAGGCCCGGCGGACCCGCAACGAGGGGCGGGTGCGGGCCCTGGAGGCGATGCGCCGCCAGCGCGGCCAGCGGCGCGACGCCGTGGGCCGCGTGAAACTCGAAATCCAGGAGGCCGAGCGCAGCGGGGCGCTGGTGGCGGCCCTCGAGGGGGTGTCGTTCCTGCGTGGCACGCGGCCGATCATCCGCGATCTGTCGACCACCGTGATGCGCGGCGATCGCATCGGCATCATCGGCCCCAACGGATCGGGCAAGACCACGCTCCTGCGTCTCATGCTCGGCCAGCTCGCGGCCGCGACGGGCTCCGTGCGGCTCGGCACCAACCTGCGGATCGCCTTCTTCGACCAGCTCCGCGACCAGTTGGACGACGAAAAGACCGTGGCCGACAACGTGGCCGACGGCTATGAGACGGTGCAGATCGGCGGCCAGCCGCGGCACGTGATCGGCTACCTGCAGGACTTCCTGTTCACGCCCGAACGCACCCGCACGCCGGTGAAGTTTCTCTCGGGGGGTGAGCGCAACCGGGTGCTGCTGGCCCGACTGTTCGCCAAGCCCGCCAACCTGATCGTGCTCGACGAGCCCACCAACGATCTCGACGCGGAAACGCTGGAGATGCTCGAGGAGCGGCTCGTCGATTTCGCCGGCACCGTGCTGGTGGTGAGCCACGACCGCTCGTTTCTCGACAATGTGGTGACGAGCACGCTCGTGTTCGAGCCGACGGGAGGCGACGCGGCGTATCGCGTCAAGGAATACGTCGGCGGCTTCAGCGACTGGCTGCGGCAGCGAACCGCCCCGCCGCCGGCCGCGGATGCCCGGCCGCGCGTGGCCCCGGCGCCACAGCCGGCGGCGGCGCCGGGAGCCACGAAGCAGAAGCGATCCTTCAAGGAGCAGCGCGAGCTCGACTCCCTGCCGGCGGTGATCGAGAGCCTCGAGACCGAGATCGCCGGGCTGCACGCGGCGATGGCGGGGCCCGACTACTTCCGCCAGCCGGGCGAAGTGCTCGCCCGCGACCAGGCCCGCCTGCGGGACTGCGAAGCGCGGCTCGCCGCCGCCTTCACCCGCTGGGAGGCCCTGGAAGCGGGGGGCGGGTGAGGGCCTGAGAGGCCGCCGGCCGCTCCGCTTGCTGGGAAGCCCGAAGCGTGAGCTGAGGTTTGCGCCACGGCAGCGGCGTCGTGCCCGG
>CAZJHQ010000053.1:0-21650 GCA_964545915.1 uncultured Candidatus Kuenenia sp.
GGGCCCAGTTCATGCGCTGGGGATCGGCGGGCTTCATGGCCCAGGTGACGAGCACCTCCGACATGCTGGCCAGCGGCATCACGAGCGTCTATGGCGGCGCCGTCACCGAGCCGCTCAAGATCCTGGCCTGCCTGGGAGGGGCGTTCTGCATCTCCTGGCGGCTGACGCTGGCCTGCCTGATGCTCGCGCCGCTGGTCGGGTTCCTGATGGTGTGGCTCAATCGCCGCATCCGCGGAATCTCCAAGAACATCCTCGCCCGTTCCCGCGGCTTCCACCACGTCCTGCTCGAGGCGCTCAACAACGTGCTCACGGTGCAGGCCTACACCATGGAGGATTTCGAGCGGCAGCGATTTCGCACCTGCACCAGCGACATGATGCGGACCGGGATGTGGCACACCTTCTACTTCGCCCTCGCCAATCCGATCACCGAGATTCTCGGGATCGGCATGGTGGCGACCTCGATCGCCGTCGGCGCCTGGCTGGTCATCAACCAGGAGACGCGGATCTTCGGGATCACGATGACCGACCAGCCGATGACGGTGCCGGGAATCATGATCTTCTTCGGCTTCCTGATCGGGGCCAGCGATCCCGTCCGCAAGCTGTCGGGCGTGATCACCGGCCTCAACGTGGGCATCGTGGGGGCCCAGGGGCTCTATCCGCTGCTCGACACGCCGTCGAAGCTCAAGGAGGCCGCCCAGCCGGTCACGCTGCCCTCGCCCCACCGCGAGATCCGCCTCGACAAGGTGAGCTTCAGCTACGACGGCGTCGACACGGTGCTCAAGGACGTGGACGTGTCGATCGCCTTCGGCGAACGGGTGGCGATCGTGGGCCCCAACGGCGGCGGCAAGAGCACGCTCGTCAATCTGATCTGCCGGTTCTACGACCCGACGAAGGGCCGCGTGCTCCTCGACGGCACGCCGCTCACCGACATCGCCCTCCACGACCTGCGCCGCCGGATCGCGCTGGTCACCCAGCAGACGGAGCTGTTCAACGAATCGATCCTCTACAACATCCGCTACGGTCGCTGGGACGCCACCGACGAGGAGATCGAGGAGGCCGCCCGCAAGGCCCACGCCCACGAGTTCATTTCCGAGTTTCCCGAGGGCTACCGGACGATGGTCGGCCCCAACGGCTTCCGGCTTTCCGGCGGCCAGCGGCAGCGGATCTCGCTGGCCCGTGCCTTCCTCCGCAACGCCGAGATCCTGGTCCTCGACGAGGCCACCAGCCAGATCGACGTGGAGAGCGAGCGGCTGATCCACGAGGCCCTGGCCCGCTACGTGGAGAACCGCACCGTGATCATGATCACCCACCGGGCGAGCACCCTGGCCCTGGCCGACGCCATCATCGAGGTCGAGCACGGCACCGTGCGGAAGCGGCCGGCCCGGCAGCACCAGGCGGCCTGACGGTCGCGGGGGCGCGAGCCGGCGTGCTACAATCTGCCGTATGGCCGACACGATCAAGTGCATCTGCGGGTATCGTGGTCCGAGCGTTCCCGAGGGAGAGTTCGAGGTCTGCCCGATCTGCCGCGGCCGCGTCCGCGGTGGAGCCTGGCCGGTGGCCGACGCCGGTTCCTCCGCGCCGGCCGTCGATTTCGACGACGACGCCCTGCGGCCCCCCGAGCCGACGATCTACCGCATCCCGTGCCCCAACGGGCACGTTCTCAAGGCCCGCGAGGAGATGCTCGGCGAGCAGGTGTGCTGTCCGGATTGCAACGCGTTTTTCGTGCTCCGTGCCACCGACAGCGTGGAGTTTCGCCGGCATCAGGCGCAGCTGCGGGCCGAGGCGGAGGAGCGGGCGGCCCAGGCGTGGCTGAAGCGGGCGATCTGGGCCGCCGTGATCATCGGTGTGTCGTTCGTCATCATGCTGGTGATCGGTCTCAACCCCGGCCTGATCCGCCGCTGAACGGGACCGTTGCTCGGCCCAAGAGCCTGCTGCCGAGCCCAACAAGCCCCGGGTGGTACCCGGGGACGGTTTGTGCCGCGTTGTGTGTGCGTCCAAGAAGCCCCGGGTGGCAACCCGGGGACACCGGGTATGAAGGCCTTCCCGCCATCCATGCCGGAGGGGTGGGTGCGATTCGTTGGTTCGGGCACGCATGGCATGGCACGCGGGATCGTGTTCGACCCGGAGTCCCCCGGCTTCCGCCGGGGGCTTTTTGTGGGGGTGATGCGTGCGCCGAGGAAGCCCCGGGTGGCAACCCGGGGACGTTTCGTGCCGCGTTGTGCGTGCGCCCAGGAAGCCCCGGGTGGCAACCCGGGGACGTTTCGTGCCGTGTTGTGTGTGCGCCCAAGAAGCCCCGGGTGGCAACCCGGGGACACCGGGTATGAAAACCTCCCCGCCATCCATGCCGCTGGGGCCGCGGGGCGGATGACACGCTTGACCGCCCGCTAGCGTCGGCCGAGGCGGAGCTCGGCGGCGAGCACGGTGTTGCACAGCAGCATCGCGACCGTGAGCGGGCCGACGCCGCCGGGAACGGGTGAGATCCAGCCGGCGACCGCGCGGACGGCCTCGAAGTCGACGTCCCCCACGAGTTTTCCAGCAACGCGGTTGATGCCCACGTCGACGACCGCCGCGCCCGGCTTCACCATGTCGGCCGTGATCAGCCCCGGCCTCCCCACGGCCGCCACCAGGATGTCGGCCTGCCGCGTGATCGCCGCGAGGTCGCTGGACCGGCTGTGGCAGATCGTCACCGTCGCGTCGCCGCCGTTCGTGCCCGCCGGCGAGCGGGCCGCCAGCAGCAGCGCCAGCGGTTTGCCCACGATGTCGCTGCGGCCGACGATCACGGCATGCCGGCCCGCCGTCTCGATGCCGGCGTCGATCAGCATTCGCTGCACGCCCGCGGCGGTGCAGGGGATGAACCGTGGCCGCCCTTGCGAGAGCAGGCCGGCGTTCTCCGGATGGAAGCCGTCTACGTCGCGGTCCGGCGGCACCGCATCAAGCACGGCCACGGTGTCCACGTGGGGCGGCAGCGGCAGTTGCACGAGAATGCCGTCGGCGGGGCCGTGCTCGTCGCGGGCGATCGCCTGCACGAGGGCCACGAGCGCGGCCGTGTCGGCGGTCACCGGCGCGGGAATCACCTCCGCATCGATGCCCACGCGGGCCGCGGCCGCCGCCTTGCTCTTCACGTAGGAGGCGCTGGCCGCCAGGTCGCCGACGAGCACGACCACCAGCCGGGGCCGGCGTTGGAACATCTCGGCGAAGGTCCGCACTTCATCGCGGAGCGTCGCTTCGATCCGCTGAGCGAGGGCCCGTCCGTCCAGCAACTGTGCCGTCATGGACGCTCCACCTTCGTGGCCTCGGCCCAGCGTTGCCAGCGGGCTTCGATGCCGGCCGTCTCCGCATCGCCTGCGTGGAGCACGACGAGGTATCGGAAGGTCCGCGACTCGCCGGCCGGGAGCGTGTAGTCGCCGCTGCCCGGCGGGGCGCCGGTGAAGTCGTGGAGACCGAACGGATTGGCTGCGACCAGGCCGTAGTCGCGGGCGTGCCAGTGGCTGGGGTGGCGGAGGTTGGCCGGATGGTCGCCGATCGCCACGCCCACCGTCCGGCCGTCCACGGGCCCCCAGTAGCAGACCCAGCGGGCGGGCTTGCCCCAGGCGTCGGCGTCGCGCTGGCCCGCGGAGTTGACGATGTGGCCGGCGGCCCCGCGGGAGCCGTGCGCGTCCTTCGTCTGCAGCGTCACGGGCACCCGCACGCCGAAGGTGCCCTCCTTGGTGTCGCCGAAGACCACGGGGCCGTGGTCGGCATGCATGGTCACGGCGTAGTCGATGGTGCGGACGTCGGCGGCGGCGGTGAACAGCACCGTGCGGGAGTCGGTGCACACGACCGTGCCATCGGCCTTCACCCACCGATTCCGCGTCTCGATCCGGGCCACCGGGCCGCCGGCGCAGGTGACGAGTTCCACGTGCTCGATGCGGTTGTCGGCCCGGTGCTGCGGGGCCTGGCCCCGGGGATGGGACGCCCAGAAGTCGACGCCGTTGACCGCCCCGTGCGTGAACCAGATCGATTCGTGGTGCGGGTGGTCCTGGGGTTCGCCGGCGACGCCCTCGACCAGCGGCCAAGACCGCGTCATCGCCGCGCCCCCCGGCCCGATCACCGGAAACAGGATCGGCTTGCGATGGCCGGCGAACACATAGGCGGTGAACGGCCGGCCGTCCACGGTCACGACGACGCGATCGGCGGCCCGCTCGAGATGCACGTCGGCGGCTGCGGCGGGCCCGCCGAGAGCGATCAGCGCGACACACCAGCCAAGGGCTCGCATCATCTGCCGGCCTCGACATACATGGTGCGCACCTGGTGCTGGATCTCCTCCAGCAGACGGCGCTCGTCGGTCGTGAGGTTGCCCTGCGTCTTGGCCTCGAGCATCGCGAGCGTGTCGATGAAGTGGCGGGCCGTGGGCAGGTTCTTCAGCGTCTGCTTCGTGATCGGGTTGGGGATCCGGCCCAGGGCCATGAGGGCCTGCGTGAACAGCGTGTGGACCAGGAACTCGAACGTGGCCGGTGGTGTCGGCGGGCCGCCGGCGGCGTCGGCGGCCGTGATCTCGTCGGTCATGCGTCTGCTCCAGGGGGCGGAGTGCCGCGGTCAGGATTCGGCGACCCAGGCACTGCCGGCATGCCGTTCCACCGCCGCGGCCACGAGGCCGGCGAACAGGGGATGGGCGGCGGTCGGCTTGCTCTTGAACTCGGGATGGAACTGCACCGCCACGAACCACGGATGATCGGCGAGCTCCACGATCTCCACGAGCGTGCCGGCGGGGTTGGTGCCGGCGATCACCAGGCCGGCCTCCTCGAGGGGGGCGCGATACTTCGAGTTGAACTCGTAGCGGTGGCGGTGCCGCTCGGAGATCCGCGTCGAGCCGTAGGCGGCGGCCGCCTTCGTGCCCTCGGCCAGCACCGCCGGCTGGGCGCCGAGCCGCATCGTGCCCCCCTTGTCGACCACGGCGTGCTGCTCGTCCATCAGGCAGATCACGGGGTGGGGCGTGTTGCGGGCGAACTCGGTCGAGTGGGCTCCCTCGAGGCCGGCCACGTTGCGGGCGAAGTCGATCACCGCGCACTGCATGCCCAGGCAGATGCCCAGGAAGGGCAGCCGCCGCTCGCGGGCGAAGCGGATCGCCTCCACCTTCCCCTCGATCCCCCGCTCGCCGAACCCGCCCGGCACGAGCAGGCCGTCGAAGCCGGCCAGGAGCCGCTCGGCCCCCTCGCGCTCGATGTCCTCGCTCTTGATCGGCTGCACCCGCACCTGCGTCCGGCAGGCGATGCCGCCGTGGTCGAGGGCCTCGTAGATGCTTTTGTAGGCGTCGCGGTGCTCGGCGTACTTGCCCACCAGGGCGATCGAAACCTCGTGCTCGGGGTTCCGCAGCCGGTGGAGGATGTCGTGCCATTCGTCGAGTGCGGCGGGGGGGGCCTGGAGGCCGAACCGGCGGAGGATGATCTCGTCGATGCGGTTCGACTGCAGCGACAGCGGCACCTCGTAGATCGAGAAGTCCTTGTCGCGTTCCTCGATCACCGACTCGAGCGGCACGTTGCAGAACAGCGCGATCTTCTCCCGGTCGGAGACGTCGAGGCCGCGCTCGGTGCGGCAGACGAGGATGTCGGGCTGGATGCCGATCTGCCGCAGCAGGCCCACGGAGTGCTGGGTGGGCTTCGTCTTCAGCTCCCCGGCGGCCTTGAGGTAGGGCACGAGGGTGAGGTGGATGAAGATGCAGTTCTCGCGGCCCACTTCCAGCGGGATCTGCCGGATCGCCTCCAGGAAGGGGAGGCTCTCGATGTCGCCGACCGTGCCGCCGATCTCCGTGATCACCACGTCGGTGTCGGCGTTGGCCAGCTGGGTGACGACGTCCTTGATCTCGTTGGTGATGTGGGGGATCACCTGCACGGTCTTGCCGAGGAACTCGCCGCGCCGCTCCTTGTTGATCACCGACAGGTAGATCTGGCCGGTGGTGTAGTTGCACTGCCGGGTGAGGTGGGTGGCGGTGAACCGCTCGTAGTGGCCGAGGTCGAGATCGGTCTCGCTGCCGTCGTCGAGCACGTACACCTCGCCGTGCTGGTACGGGCTCATGGTGCCCGGATCGACGTTGAGGTAGGGATCGAGCTTCTGCATCCGCACCCGCAGGCCGCGGGCCTCGAGGAGCATGCCGATCGAGGCGGATGTGAGCCCCTTGCCGAGCGAGCTGACCACGCCGCCGGTCACGAACACATGCTTGGTCACGGTGCGAGCTCCTTCCCGTCCGCCACGGCTTCCATCCGTCGCCTGCGGCCGCCGCGGGCGGCGGCCAAAACCGGATTGAACCAGCGTTTCCGGGGGCGGTCAAACCCCGGCCGTCCGCGGCGGCGTTCCGTGGTGTAGAGTTTCTTCATGCATCCCACCGCCGCGCCGTCGGCCTCCGTGCCGGGCACCGCCAACCTCCGCATCCGCAGCCTCGAGCCGCTCGTGCCCCCGGCCCGGCTGTGTGCCTTGCTGCCCATCGACGACGCCGCGCGGCGCACGATCGTGGAGGGGCGGCGGGCGGTGGAGCGGGTGCTCGCCGGCGAGGATGCCCGCCTCATGGCGGTCGTCGGCCCGTGCTCGATCCACGATCTCGACGCCGCCCGCGAGTATGCCGGCCGCCTCCGCACCCTGGCCGACCGCCTCGCCGACCGCCTGCTGGTGATCATGCGGGTGTATTTCGAGAAGCCGCGGACCACCGTCGGCTGGAAGGGGCTGATCAACGACCCGCACATCGACGGCACCTTCGACGTCGCCACCGGCCTGCGGCTGGCCCGCGGGCTGCTCATCGAGATCGCCGGCCTCGGCCTGCCGACGGCGACGGAGTTTCTGGAGCCGATCACGCCGCAGTACATCGCCGACACGATCGTGCTCGGGGCGATCGGCGCCCGGACCACCGAAAGCCCCACCCACCGGCAGATGGCCAGCGGCCTCTCCATGCCCGTGGGCTTCAAGAACTCGACCGATGGCTCGCTCCAGGCGGCGATCGACGCCATGCAGGCGGCCCGCACGCCCCACAGCTTCCTCGGCATCGACAACGACGGCGGCACGTGCGTCGTCTCGACCACCGGCAACCCGTGGGGCGTGCTCATGCTCCGCGGCGGTCGCAGCGGCTCGAACTATTCCCCCGAGGTGCTCCACGAGGCCCGGCGGCTCCTCGAGGCGGCCGGCCTGCCGGCCCGCGTGGTCGTCGATTGCAGCCATGCCAACTCGGGCAAGGACCACCGCCGGCAGTCGGTGGTGTGGCGCGACGTGCTCGAGCAGCGGATCGCCGGCGACCGCTCGATCGTGGGCATGATGCTCGAGAGCAACCTGCATCCCGGCAGCCAGCCGGTGCAGCGGGATCGCACGCAATTGGCCTACGGCGTGTCGATCACCGACGGGTGCATCGGGTGGGACGAGACGGAGGCCCTGCTCGTCGAGGCGCACGGCCGGCTCGGCGGCTGACGGGCCGGCGTCCGATCGTGGGTCGGAGCCGGACATAGTCATGACGGCACTTGCCCTTGAAGCCCGAGGCGTGAGCCGAGGGAATGTGGATGGCCGCGGGTGAAGCGGCGCGTATTCCCTCAGCTTGCGCTTCGGGCTTCCCGGCAACCGGGCACGACGGTCGGAGGCCGCCGCGGCAGGGATCCAGTTGCGAACCGTGGTCTGGCGACCCGTTGAATCGTGAATCGGTCTCGGCACGGTTCCAAGAAGCCCCGGGTGGAACCCCGGGAACACCGGGTGCGAAAACCATCCCGCCGTCCATGCCGGACGACGGCACGCGGTTTCCCGGTTCGAACCCGGAATCGCGCCACCCAAGCCACGTCCCCCGCAACCGACGTTCCGAGGTTGACGTCAGACGCAGGCCGGATGCGCTCTACTGCCGGATCGGCACGAGCGGCGGAGCGTTGGCGGCGGGGCCGGCCGGCGAAAAGTTCGGCACCGGCTGTGGCACGGCCTGCTGCGGCGGCGCGATCGGCTGGAGCGGCGCGGCCGTCGGCGGCTGTTGAGGGGCGAGACGCTGTTGGCCGGACTGCGCGGCCGGCATCGGCTGGGCGACCGCCGCGGCGGCCTGGGGCCGCGTGCGGGCGTCGAGATCGGCGATCAACTGCTGCACCTCCGGTCGGACGTTGAGCTGGTTGCCGTTAAAGACGTCGGCCGGCGTGACGCCGAAGCGGCCGTAGAGCACGGAGTTGGCGTTGTTGTCGATCGACAGGTCGGCCCCACCGAGCGACACGCCGGCGAACAGACCGCGGCTCCGGGCATAGGAATAGATCTCCGCGCCGAGGCGGGCGTCGGTGCCGGCGTTGGCCTGCCGGCCGATCGGCCCCAGGGCCACGGAGGCGTCGGCCCCGAGCGTCACCTTCTGGCCGTTGAGAATGCCCTGCAGGCTCTTCGGCGTGGCGAACACGAGCACGATGTCGGCCGCCTGGACGCCCGCCTGAAAGCCGACGCTGCCGCCGCCCATCGTCACCATCACCGGCGCCGACCAGGTGCGGTCGGCCTTGCGGACCATGAGCACGCCCCGGCCGTAGTTCACGCCGAGGATGAACCCACCCTTGATCATGTTGGGGAAGATCGCCACGCCCTCGGCCGACTGGAGCATCGCCGGCGGGATCGACTCGATCTGCAGGCGGCAGAACTCGTCGAGCGCCTGCCGCGAGCTGACGACCGTCTGCACCTCCTGCCCGCCCTGCCCCGGCTGCTGCGCCGCCTGCTGCAGATAGATCGGCTGCTGCGGCTCCTGACCGTCCGCCGGCCCGATGGCACCGACCACGCCCGCCGCGGCGAGCACGAGAACAAATCGACAGCACGGCTGTCGCATGGCGAATCCTTTCGCGAAAAAGAGGGCAGCTTCGTGCGGAATCCTACCCCTGCGGATCCCCCGTAGTCGACGCCAGTTTTGCGGCCCGCGGCCCGCGAAGATCGTGCATCCGCCCGCCGGCTCCGGTTGCCGGAAAGCCCGCAGCGCACATTGAGGGAAGGCGGGGGCCGTCGTGCGGCATGGACGGTGGGGTGGTTGTTGTGCCCGGAGTCCCCGGGTTTCCACCCGGGGCTTTTTGTGTGAGAGCCAGGCCTGGAGGGCCGGGTTGATTCCAAGCGGGCGGAGGCCCGCCGCTACGGAAACAGGAAAGCCCCCGGCGGGAGCGGCTCACGCCGAGGTCACGACGCCCAGCCGTTCGAGCTGCGGCAGGCTCACGGTGCGGAAGGCGTCGCAGGCGGTCCGCACCAGCGCCAGCCGCTCCGTCGGGTCGGTGACCGTCTTGCCGTCCTTCTGCACCGCGCGGCCCGACGCGGTCAGGCGGGCGTCGATCCGTTCGGCCAGGCCGTCTGGTCCGCTGGTGGCGAGCTCATGGAGGATCGCGGCGTCGAGATCGCCGAGCGTGTGGCCGGTGCCGCTGGAGGTGCTCGCCAACGCCGCGACGCGGCCGGCCAGGGCGTCGTTGGCCAGCACCATGCGGTTGAAGGCGGACGGGATCACGATCGCGCCGCCGCGGTCGCCGGCGGCCTCTCGGATCGGTCCGGCCGACACCTCGAAGAGCCCCATCGCCACGCCCGCGTCCACGGCCCGCACGAGGTCGGCCGGCGGCGTGCCGGCCAGCCGGGCGTCGGCGAGGAGTTCCGAAAGCCGCAGGCTCTTGGGGCCCAGGATGTCGAGCAGCGCCTGATACAGCGGCCCCTGCACCGTCGACGTGACGACGCCGAGGTTGGCCTGGTAGGGGAGCGTGGTGCCGGGCCGCGTGAGGCGGAAGTGGAGGTCGTCGGTCTCGCGGAGCCGGTCGGCCACCTCGGGCATGGCCCGCGGCGCGTGGGCGTAGACGTCCCAGCGGAAGGCGGTGTTGGCGCAGAAGTCCTTGTGGGCCTCGGTCACCAGGCGGTTGGTCGTGGTGCGGAAGAGTTCCTGAAACTCCGGCCGCACGCACAGGTCCCAGAAGTTCGTGAACACCGGCAGCGAGCCGACGAATGCCATGCCGGCCGCGCCGAACATCCCGGCCACGTCGGCGAAGTAGAAACTCGTCCAGTGCTCGTTGAGGTATTCGTGCGCGAGATACCGGGCGTCCTGCTTGAGCAGGGCGTCGACGTAGGCGGCCGCCCGCGGATTGTCGTCGAAATACTTGGCGTGCTTGTCGCGAATGAAGACGAGGTAGGCCAGCGCGTCGCGGATCCGCTGCAAGTTGTCCCCCTGCCGCAGCGCCGCGTACTGCCGGAGGATGCCGCGGATCGGCTGGAGGTGGGCCCAGCCGGGCATCGCGTTGTAGCTCACCAGCAAGAGGCCCCCGGGGGCGAGGTGGCGGCGGGCGAGGGCGAGGATTTCGTCGCGCACGTGCGGCGCCACCCAGCTGAAGACTCCATGCAGCGCGATGAACTCGAACGTGCCGAGGTCGGCGGGCAGAGCACCGATGCCGGAGGTGATCACGCGGGCGTTGGCCAGGCCGCCGGCGGCGATCTCGCGGGCGACCACCGCCGTATGGTCGGGATTCACGTCCACGCCGATGAACTCACCCTGCGGGTTGGCGGCGGCGAGCGTCGTCAGGGAACGGCCGAGGCCGCAGCCGAGTTCCAGGTAGCGGAAGCCACCGGCGACCCGCGGCGGGGCGACTCGGTTGAGGGCGGCGACGTGGCGGATCGCCGTCGGCGCCATGTGGGGATAGAAGCCGGGAATGTACGCGACGTCGGTGATGTAGCCTTCGGCGGCGGTGTTTGCCATGAGTGCGCTCCTGTGGCGGAGTAGCCTACGCGGTGCAGGTGAGTCTGCGATAGCGGCGGACGATCCGGCGGCGGGCCGAGGCCGCCATGTCGGGGAGGCGGTCGAGGCCGAGGAGCCGGGCGGGGTCGCGGCGACGGGCCACCGGCTCGATCGGCGTCGTGAAGATCGCGGTGAAGCGGTCGAGGATGGCCGTGGTGTCGGCGCACGCGGGCACGCGGTTGCCGCGCAAACACGGCCGCGCGAGCACCGAGCGGAAAAGGGCCTCGTCGCGGTCGAGGGCCACGACCCGCTCCACGAGGTCGTCGAGCATCCGCGGCCCGGGCGTGTCATGGGCCGAGAGGAAGCTGGTGGTGTCGAAGTCGCGACCCACGAGCGGGTCTCCCCAGTAGATCGGCAGCGATCCGGCGAGCATCGCTTCGGCGAGCTTTTCCGTGGTGTAGCCGGGGTGCGATTCATTCTCGAAGGCGATCGTGAACTTGCACTCCGCGAGGAAGGCCCGCTTGTCGGCGACCCGGTGGCCGAGGGTGTTGAACAGTTTTCCGCCCGAGTCCACCGGCTTGTATTTGGAGAGCCGGCGGAAGAACTCGTTGCGGGCCTTGCACAGCGGGTTGGAGACCACGAACCCGCAGAACCGGGTCTTGGCGGCGAGCCCGGCGGCGGGATCGTAGGCGGCGGGCTTGATCAGGCTGGCCGGGTCGAGATACAGCACCCACAGGGGGAGGCGGAAGTGCCGGGGGTGGGCCGAGTACTCGAAGGTGAAGGCCCAGTCGGTGGAGTGCCAGTCGGGGGCGACGTTCTCGCCGCTGAAGAAGATGCGCACACCATCGTGGCGGCGGTGCTCGTGCCGGCGGCGGCCCACGCAGGAGTGGATGAGGAAGTCGGGATCATCGCAGACCACGACGTCGTAGCGGCGGGCGAGGAGCCGCGTGAAGAAATTGTCTGCCGGGTCGAAGTTTTCCCAGAAGCCCGTGAAGCCGATGCGGACGGCGGGACGGGGGGCGGTGGCAGGGGAGGCGGTCATCGCGGCATCGTAGCCGGTCTCACTGCGGTTGCGGGATGACGGGCGGGATCGCCACCGGCTGCCGTCCCAGGTTCGGCACCACCGGGATGACGAGCTCATTGAGCAGCCCGGGGCTCTCCGGGCCCAGCGAGGTGTCGGCGGCCCGGAGGTCGCTCTCGGCCCGCCAGAACTCCTGCCGGGCGGAGATCTCCAGGATGTCGGCCTCGAACTTCTGCTGTTCGCGGAGCGTGACCCGCAGTACGTCGCTACGGCCGAGCCGGAGCTGCTCCCGTTCGGCGTCGGCGACGAGGCGGGCCAGTTCCAGCCGCTTCGCCGCCTGCTTGTGGAACTCGAAGGCCCGCTCCAGCATCGAGTAGGCGTCCTGCACCTCGGCCCGCACCTGGTCCTGGGCGAACGACAGCTGCCGGTCGAGCTGCATGAGCTGCGAGTCGAGCGTCTGCATCTTGCCGCGGGCGTCGCGCCGCTGGGCGGGCACCTGGAACACGAGCGCCGCCTGGAGCACCTGGCGGTCGAGGCCTTCGGGGCCGGAGAGGGCGCTCTTGCCGTAGCCGGCGTCCTGGTTGCCGAAGATCTGGCCGTCCACGCCCGGCAGCGTCTGGTTGACCGCCAGCCGCCGCTCGATGATCAGCTTCTCCTTTTGCAGCGCGAGCCGCTGGAACTCGGGCCGCGCCCCGAGGGCCCGGGAAAGCGCCTGCTCGTAGACCGCGATCGTGGGCTGGACGGGCTTCGGCACCGTCCGCATGCGGGCCCGGCGGGCCAGCAGCGGCCGCCCGGATGTGTCGCGGTGGAAGAGCGAGAGGTCGATCGCCGTCTGCTGCACCGCGCGGTCGGCCTGCACGAGCATGCCGTTTCGCTGGGCGATGTTCTGTTGGTTGTCCACCCGCTCGATGTTGGCGACCGCACCGGCATCGACCTTCAGCTCCAACTGCTCGTCACGGTCGAGTGCGAGCTGAAGCACCCGCTCGCTGGCACCGAATCGCTCGCCCGAGCCCTGCCAGGCCCAATAGGCCCGGGCGGCGGCCCGCATGTAGTCGAGGCGGCTGCGTTCGATCGCCGGCTCGGCCAAAGCCATATCGATGCGGGCCTGGGCGTGCGTGGCCCGGGCCCGGTCGATGTCGCGGTTACGGGCCAGCGGCACGTTCAAGCCGCCGCGGAACTCACCCGCGTCGGCGGTCTTCTGGCCGAGGTTGTAGGTGGGGAAGTCGCCGAAGCCGGTGCGGTAGCCGCCGAAGGCGCTGATGCCGCCGAACATGAACTGCTGCGTGACCCCGACATCCGACCGGTAGTTTTCATAGGTGCCGGGCGCCAGCGCGTTGCCCGACATGGCGACGTTGGTGTCGAAGGCGCCCTGGGCCGTGGTGAAGCGGCCGGCGGCGATGCCCCGCTCCCGCTCGACGGCCTGGAGCAGCGGGTAGTGGGTGAGCACGCTCTGCAGCACCTCCGCGAGCATCAGCGGCTCCGACCGCTCGTCGATCACGGCCCCGGGCACGGTCTGCACGTTGGCGACGACGGGGGGCTCCATGTCGGCCGCGAACGGGGCCGGCTGGGCCGCCGGCGGCGGTAGCTGTTCCGGTGCGGCACCGAGCCCCCCCGGCACGGCGGGCGGGGCGAACGGCTGGGGGGCAGGGCCGAAGGCCAACTCTTCGGCGGAGGCGGCCGGCAGCCAACAGGCCATCGCCAGCGCGGCGGCGAGCACGACCGCGGCGCGGCTCAAACCTTGATCTTGGGCGGCTTCGCGCCCTTCTCGTCGTCTTTGCCCTTGCCTTTGCCCTTGCCCTTGGACTCGGGCGCCAGCACTGGCGGGAAGCCGTTGAGCCGGCGCCAGATCTCGTAGCCCAGCGGCACACGATTGAGCAGCACCCAGCCCACGGTCTGATTGCCCTGCCGGAGAAAATCCTGCGCCGGCCATTCGTCCCCGGTCAGTTCCTCTTCCGGGGCCACGAGCACGCGAAACTTGCCGTCCATGTTCGCGGCCGAGTCGATCTGCTTCACCACGCCGCCGAACGTGCCGATCGCCAGTTCCGGCCAGCCCGAGAACTGGATCGCCGGCCAGCCCTCGAACTGCAGCCGCACGTGGGGCTGCCGTTTGGCGCGGTCCGCATAGGCCAGCACCAGCGGCGCGTCGACGCCGTCGAGAAAGAGTTCGACGACCCGCTCGTTCGTGTCGGGAACGATGGTGCACAGTTCGTCGCCTTCCTTCACGTACTGGCCGCCGCTGCCGACGTTGGCAGCGACGCGATAGACCGTCCCGTCACAGGGCGCGACGATGTACCGCGCCTTGAACCGCTCGATGCGGTTGTCGATGTCCTGAATCTCGCGCTCGATCGAGAAGCGGTTTTGCTCCGCCTTCCGCAGGTTGCTGCGGGCCACGGAAATGGCCGACAGTCCGGCCGCCTCGGCCTGCAGCAGGAGGGCCTCCTGCGTGAGCAGGCCGGCCTGGGCCCGCTGGATCTCGGCATCGGCCTTGTCGATGTCGGTCTGGGCGCGGTCGGAACGCATCCGGGCCTCGTCGCGGGAGAGCTTGCTCTCCAGGCCGCCGAACCGCGGATTGGCGAACAGGTCGTCGAAGATCTCGAACCGGTCGCGCTCGAAGCCCTGGGCGAACTGGGCGTTCGCCTTCGTCTGCTGCGTGACTTCGATGGTCTTGCGGGCTGCTTCACGATTCGCCTCCGCCGCCTTCACGGCCGCGTCTCGGGCCGATTCCTGGGCCTTGGCCGCCGCCTCGAGTTCCCCGACCTCCTCGCGGGCCTTCTCCAGACGGTCGAGGAGAAAGGCGCGTTGGACGTCGAGCCGGCCGGCAAGCTCAGGATCGTTATCTTCGATATCGACGATACGATCGTCCTTCTTGACGCGGCTTCCCTCGACCACGTGCCAACGGCGAACCTGCCCCGAGACGCGGGCCGTGAGCACCTGGACGCGCTCGGTGGGGTCATATGCGGTGACCATGCCGCGGCACATTACGGTCTGCTGCCAAGGGACGAGGGCGAGGAGGAATGGCGTGGCCAGGAAGGTGAGGACGAGCAGGCGGGCTGCCCATTGGACACCGCGGGGCGTCTGGGCCCGCGCCAGGGCCGACTTGGAGCCCCCGGAGTGCGATTCATTTCCGTGTCGTCCGCTCATGACCACTCCACCGCCCGGTCGCACCGGGCCTTGATGTCGTCGCGGGCCGTGACGATCACGAGCGTCCACGGGGCCGCGCGGTCGAACAGCGAATCGAGCAGCTCGGGGCACGTCCGCAGGTCGAGCCGGTCGAGCATGCCGTTGACGAGCAGCAGCCGCGGCCGCCCGGCGATGGCCCTCGCGATCGACAGCCGCGAGATGTCGTTGGCCGACAACGGCATGCCGTCGGAGGCCAGCGGCGTGCCCACGCCCTGGGGCAGGCGGGCCACCGTGTCGGCCAGGCCGACCATCTCCAGGGCCCGGCGGACGTCGGCCGCCGAGAGGTCGCCGCGGCCGACGCGGATGTTCTCGGCCACGGTGTCGGCGAACGTCTCGGCCTGTCCCACGTAGGCCAGCTGGAGCCGCGTCCGCGACCGGTCGAGCGAGCGGGCGTCGAGGCCGTCGAACTCGAGCAAGCCCTCCGGCGGCACCCGCAGCAGGGCCAGCGTTTCCAGCACCCATGTCTTGCCACTGCCCGAAGGCCCGGAGATCGCCACCCGCTCGCCCGAGCGGATGTCGAGCCGGCGCATCTCACCGCCATCGACACCCGGCCGCCGGGCCCGCAGCTCCGCCGTCACACGCATCGGCTGGTCGCCGTGCGGCAGAACCTCGCCCCCTTCGTGCTCGAGCGGCAGCTGCTCGATCACGCCCAGTTTGTCGAGCGAGGCCTGCAGGTCGTAGAAGGTTTCGATGTACTTGCCGCTCTTGGAGAGCGCGGCCAGCACGAGGGCCACGATCAGTTCGCCGGCCACGAGCTGGCCGAGGGTGAGCTGCCGCTGAATCACCAGCCAGCCGCCGAGTCCGAGGAGCACGGTCATCGCCACCGCCTCCAGGAGCAGGGCGAAGAGCGTCTGCCGCCAGACGACGCGAAAGTGCTGCCGCCGGGCGTTTACGTAGGCGTCGGCCAGTTCGTCCGCGCGCCGGTAGGCGAGCTCGCCTCCCTGGCCGAAGCGGAAGGTGTGCGGGCACTTGGCCAGTTCCTCGAGCCAGGCCGCGACGTCGAACTTCGCGTAGCTCTCGGCGATGCTCGTGCGCACGCCCCCCAGTCCGAGGCCGAACATGAGAAACATGATCAGCCCCACCATGACGGCGGCGAACGTGAGCAGGTAGGGATGGTAGAAGGCCAGCACGATCAGGCCCACGATCGTGATCATGGCCACGCCGATGCCGTCCACGAGCAGCGTCGCCAAGGCCTTCTGCACCGCCGCCACCTCGAAGAAGCGGTTGACGATGTCCGTGGGATTGCGGCCGTCGAAGGCCTCGATTTCCGCCCGGGCGAAGTGATCGGCGAAGGCGTCGGCCGTGCGGACGAAGAACCGCCGCTGGAGGCATTCGACGACATACAGCTGCATCGCGCGGAGGGCGGCGGAGAGGGCGAGAAATCCGCCCATCACGGCCGCCAGCACGAACACCGGCCAGGTTTGGTAGCCGAAGGCCACGGTGTTGACGAGGGTTTCGATGGCGGCGGGCGTGACGATCGAGAGCACACCGACCGCGATCGCGAACGTGATCACGGTCCCGATGTCGGACCGCTCGAAGCGCAGGGCATCCACCAGCCGCCTCATGGGGCTTTTGTGCGGGTGGCCGTGTGCGGAGCCGTGGTGCGCCATGAACGTCCGTGGTCTGGGGCCAACCATGATGAAGGGGTGCGGCCGCGATCACAACGGCAAAAAAACCCGGAAAGTCCGCATAAAACTGGCGCAGCGTGCTGTGGGGCCGCCTGGATTGGGTGCCGGAGCGACCGTCGCGTCGGGCTGGCTCGCCGGTCTCCGACCGTCGTGCCCCCTGGAGCGGCAGTCTCTGACCGTCGTGCCGCCTGGAGCACCGGTCTCCGACCGTCGTGCCCGGTTGCTTGGAAGCCGCGTTGTTCGTTTGCTGGTGCGGGTTTTCCAGTTTGCATTCGGATTGGCGTGCGCGTAACCGACACAAGAAGCCCCCGGCGGGAGCCGGGGGACACCGGGTCGAACACGAGCCCGCGTGCCATGCATTGCGGGTTCGAAGCGGGGTGTCACGTGTGGTCGTGAGGCATGGACGGCGGGGTGGTGTTCATGCCCGGAGTCCCCGGGTTTCCACCCGGGGCTTCTTGGAACGTTGACGGGCCCGGTCCCCCTGTCGCACCGGTCTCTGACCGTCGTGCCCGGTTGCCGGGAAGCCGCGTCGTTCGTTTGCTGGTGCGGGTTTTCCAGTTTGGCATTCGGATTGGCGTGCGCGTAACCGACACAAGAAGCCCCCGGCGGGAGCCGGGGGACACCGGGTCGAACACGAGCCCGCGTGCCATGCATTGCGGGTTCGAAGCGGGGTGTCACGTGTGGTCGTGAGGCATGGACGGCGGGGTGGTGTTCATGCCCGGAGTCCCCGGGTTTCCACCCGGGGCTTCTTGGAACGTTGACGGGCCCGGTCCCCCTGTCGCACCGGTCTCTGACCGTCGTGCCCGGTTGCCGGGAAGCCGCGTCGTTCGTTTGCTGGTGCGGGTTTTCCAGTTTGGCATTCGGATTGGCGTGCGCGTAACCGACACAAGAAGCCCCCGGCGGGAGCCGGGGGACACCGGGTCGAACACGAGCCCGCGTGCCATGCATTGCGGGTTCGAAGCGGGGTGTCACGTGTGGTCGTGAGGCATGGACGGCGGGGTGGTGTTCATGCCCGGAGTCCCCGGGTTTCCACCCGGGGCTTCTTGGAACGTTGACGGGCCCGGTCCCCCTGGAGCGGCGGTCAGTGAGCGGCGAGCCAGGCGAGCATCTCGGCGAGGCCGTCGCGGGTCGCTTGCGGATGCTCGAAGCCGGCGGCCAGGAGCTTGTCGCAGGGAAACACGCTCGTCTCTCGGATGGCCCGCAGGCGGGCGGTGGTGAGGGGAAAGTCGCGGCCAGAAAGCGTCTCGATCAGGTCGCCCACGGGCGCGGCGAGCGTCGCGAGCGCCGCAGGAATCGACCGCGGCGGCGGCGCCGAGGCGAGTGTGGCGATCAGTGCCGCGAGTTCAGCGAGCGAGAACGTCTCGCGGTCGGAAACGTTGAACACCTCGCAGCCCGGATTGTCGCGGGTAGTCGCAAACGCGATCGCCGCGGCGAGATTCGTCCGCGACACGACCGACTTGCGGGTCTCGCCGCGGCCGATGAGGCAGGGCTTACCGGCGATGATCTGGCGCACAAACGCGGCGAGGTTGGCCTCGTTGCCGGGGCCGTAGACCGGCGCGGGCCGAAGGATCACGGCCGTTCGCGTGGGATCGGCGGCCGCCCAGTCGCTCACGAGCCGTTCGGCGGCGGCCTTCGAGCGGCCGTAGGGCGTGTTCGGTGCCAGTGGCGCCGTCTCGGTCTGCGGCGCGGCGGCGGAGGCCACGGCCTTGATCGTGCTCACGAATACAAACCGCCGCACGCCCTGCCGCGTGGCCCAGTCGAGCCACGCGCCGGTGCCGGCGACGTTCACCCGCTGAAACTCCGCCTCGTCGGCGGCGGTGGGCCGCGGCACGTGCTGTTTCACCTCCAAGTGCACGACCGCATCGACGGGCTCGATCTTCGCGGCCCCGGCCAGCACATCGCCCCGCGTCAGTCCGTGCCAGCCGGCCGGCAGCCCCGTGGGGAGTTCACGGCCGACCGCCGTGCCGCCGATGCCCTGCGCCGCGAGGAAGGGCACGAGCCCCCGGCCGACAAAACCCCGCGCTCCGGTGACGAGGGCATGCGTCATGACGAGGCCGCCTTTTCGATTGCCGTGGTGTGGCAAGTAACGGGGAACTTCTTCATTGGGCTTCGACCTTTACTGTAGCGGCGGTCTCCGACCGTCGTGCCCGGTTGCTGGGAAGCCCGAAGCGTAAGCTGAGGGAATACGTGTTGCCCACCGAAAACCTATCCGCATTCCCTCGGCTCGCGCCTCGGGCTTCCTGGCATGGGCGTTTGCTCGCCGGATCGGCCGCTCCCGTGGCGCAAGCCTCAAGGCTTGCGAATGCGGGGCGTTGATCCACCGGGCCGGATTCGCCGGTCAGAGACCGCCGCTACCTGGAGAGCGTTTCGAGCCAGTCCACGAACGCGGGGTAGGTGCGTTCGCGATCGAACGTAACGGGACGAAAACTACTCGGGACTCTGGTAACGCTGCCGTGTCCATACTGCAAGTATGCGGACAAGTCGATCTTCGGGATTTACCGCGAATACAACAGCCAAGGGAAGAATTACGAGCAGACGATCGCCGTAGAAATCGATGCCTTTGGTCGATGGATCATGAGCGAGGGTGTCGTCGATGGCCGTCACTGCTTTGGCCAGAACGGAGCGCTGCGTTGAGTCGAGCCATGCGGAAGCCAGCTCATCAATTGCTGCGTTGTGCCAAGTGACCGTGAACTTTCTCATCGGCCTTTGTGCGACTGCAGGAGCGCAAGCATTTCGGCGGTCGTGGCAGCCTGTTCGCCGGATGCCTTTCGCTCGGCGATTTGCTTCGGGTCCATGGCAGCTGCCGCGACCACATACGCATGCGCGGTCTCGGGGCTGGCAGGGCAGAAATACCCCAGCAGTTCGCCGTTGGCACCACGGATCTCTGCCGTCTCCATGACGCCCAGCAGTGCGGATTCAACATCGGGGTCGGCGATGATGCGAATCATAACTTCTCTCCGGAGCATGAACTCATGTCCACATATCGTATCCCGCCGCCAGCCTCGCTGTCTAGCTATCCGTGGACAAAGTCCTCCATGGCCTTTGTCCACTTCTCCGACCGGCGTGCCCGGTTGCTGGGAAGCCGCGTCGTTCGTTTGCTGGTGCGCGTTTTCCAGTTTGGCGTTCGGATTGGCGTGCGCGTAACCGACACAAGAAGCCCCCGGCGGGAGCCGGGGGACACCGGGTCGAACACGAGCCCGCGTGCCATGCATTGCGGGTTCGAAGCGGGGTGTCACGTGTGGTCGTGAGGCATGGACGGCGGGGTGGTGTTCATGCCCGGAGTCCCCGGGTTTCCACCCGGGGCTTCTTGGAACGTTGACGGGCCCGGTCCCCCTGGAGCACCGGTCTCCGCCCGTCGTGCCCGGTTGCTGGGAAGCCCGAAGCGTAAGCTGAGGGAATGCGTGACGATCCACCGGGACGGATTCGACGGTCAGAGACTGCCGCTAACCGGAGAGCGTTTCGAGCCAGTCCACGAACGCGGGGTAGGTGCGTTCGCGGTCAAACGCGGCGGCGGCGAGGCGGCGGGCGCCGGCCCGCAGGGCCAGGAGCGTGCGGCGGTCGGTGGCCAGTGCGGTGATTGCGCGGGCGAGCGACCCGCTGTCGCCCGCGGTATAGGCGATGCCCGCGGCATGCTCGTCGATCAGCCCGGCCAATTCGCCGGGCAGCGAATTGACCAGTGCCAGGCCCGCGGCGGCGTAGTCGCAGGCCTTGTTGGGCACCGCCACGAGCGACTCGGGCTTCACGAGCACGAGGCCCACGTCGCAACTGCCGAGCAGGCGGACATAATCGGCCCGCGGCAGCAGGCCGTGGATGCGGAGTTCGCAGGCCCCACGCTGCGCGGCGGCAGCGGCGCGGAGCATTGGCTCGAGCGGGCCGGTCCCGGCCACGTGGAGCACGGCCCGTGTGCCGGCGGCCGAGAGCGCGCGGGCCGCGGCGATGAGCGCGTCGAGATCCTGACCGGAGCCGAGTGAGCCGGCATACACGCACTGCAGCGGCTCCGGCACCGCGGCCGCCCCTGATTCATCGGGCAGTGGCACGGCGTCGATCGTCCGCGGCGGCGGCGGAAACTCCTGCAAGTAGGCGCCCACGTAGCAGACGTGCCGGGGGAGGTCGGCCGCCGCGTCGCCGAGCACCTGCGCGGCATACGTGTGCGTCGTTACGGAAACGCCATCCGCCGCGGCGAGGAGTGTCCGCCGCCGCCGGTGCATGCCGCCGAAGAAGAGTTGCGCGAGCGGCTTGCGGATGAAGGCGGGCCCGGGCACGAGCCGTTCAAACGTCTCCGGCCACAGGTCCTGTAAGTCGATCACGCACGTCGCGTCCATCCGCCGGGCCAGCCGCAGCGCAGCCTCGGGGCCCTCGAGCGGCGGCAGGCTGGCGACGATGATGTCGGGCCGCTCGAGCTGGCCCGAGGCGACCGACTCGTTGGCCAGCCGCTCGAAGGTCTTGCCAAACTCGCGGTGATTGCGGAGCCGGGCGAGCGACACGTTCTTCGCGTACGGCGGCGTGGCCACCAGCCGCACGGAGAAGCCCTCGTCTTCGCGGATTCCCAGCGGCGCCATCCGCACGGCCTTGCGGCGATGGCTCCAGGTGCCGCTCCACCAGGTCACGTCGTGGCCGCGGGCCGCGAGGATTCGGGCGAGCGTCCAATACCGCAGCGGCGGCAGGCCCTCGCCGGGGATGTCGTCGAACGGATTGACGAGCCAAACGGTGAGGGGCCGAGGGGCGAGGGGCTCGGGCGCGGGACTGGGCATGGACCGAGACTAGCAGACCGGGCCCTGCCGGCGGAGTGCTGCGCGCCCCGCCCGGGCGCGGCGCGGGTTTGCCCTCGCGGGGGCTTCAGGTCGCCTGCAGAACTTCGACGGTATTGATGTGAATCAGCGCGCAAAAGACGAAGCGGTCTTGCTCCGGAACATAGACCACCGCCCGGTTCTTGCCGATCATGATGCACTCCGGATGGCGAATCTCATGGGATTCACCGTTCGACATGCGGAGCACGAACGGTTCGAACGGCACGCGACGCACAAAGTCGTACAGAGCTTCGGCATTCATAAAAATCCCCTGCACGCGTGAACGGGCGTACATTCTAGCCGCTGCGTCGTGGGGGTGCAAATCCCGGCGCCACAAGAAGCCCCCGGCGGAAGCCGGGGGACACCGGGTCGAACACGAGCCCGCG
>CAZJHQ010000054.1:0-20663 GCA_964545915.1 uncultured Candidatus Kuenenia sp.
GCGGGATGGTTTTCAGACCCGGTGTCCCCGGGTTGCCACCCGGGGCTTCTTGGACACCCACAAAAAGCCCCCGGCGGAAGCCGGGGGACACGGCGGCTCCGACCATCGCATCCGTGTCAATCCTCCGTGCGGCCGGCGACGATGTCGTGGGCGGCGCGCTCGATCTTCCGTTGCCGCTCCGCGAGCCGCTCCAGCGCCGTGCGGAGCTCCGGCGTCTCCGCCCGACCGGCCCCATCGTCGAGCAGCTGGGCGAACCGCTGCGTGCGGGCATTGATCCGCACTTGCAGGCTGCGGATCATCTTCAACTCGGACAGCTTGTCCACCAGCGGCTGCTCGCCCGGCTCCTGCGGCCGACCGCCGCCGGCCCCGGCCTGCCGCTGCTCCTGGTCGCGCTGCGACTTCTCGAGCGCCGCCAGCAGTTCTTCCAGGTTCGTCACCAGGTCGGTGAGCAGGCCACGGGTGGTGCCCCCCACGTCGCCGCGACTCAGGCGACCGGCAGCCTGGGCGGCGTCGTCGCGGATGCTCTCCAGCGCCTGCGGGATCGCCACGGCCGAGCCGTCGTCGCGCACGAGCACGAGCGCCCGGGCGGCCTCCGCGGCGATCGCCTGCTGCTCGCGGCCGAGCCGCGCCGCCTCCAGTTCTCGCTCGCGGCCGGCCGCGCCTCCCTCCGCCACCCCTTCGACACCGGCCCGCACCTGCCGTTCGGCCTTGAGCATCTCGCGAACGCGGGTCTCCAACTGCACCAGCAGCCGCTCCACCTCCTGCTCGCGCATCTGCCGCAGGATCTCCTCCAATTCGGCCCGGGCCGCCTCCAGTTCCTCGACCGCCTGTTCCTGCTCGCGGCGGGCGTCCTTTCGCCGGGCCTCCTCGAGTCGCTCGCGGGCCGACCGCATCCGCTTCTCGGCTGCCGCCAGCCGCTGCCGCGTGCGCTGCGCGCGGGCGGCGTCGTCGTCACCCTGGGATTCAGCTTCCTCCGCGGCCGCGGCCACGTCACCGGCGGCGGGTGCCCCCGGCTCCCCGCCGTCCGCGGCCTGCTCCGGCGGCCGCTTCCCGCCGTCCGCTCCGCCCGCAGCGGACGGATCGCCTTCCTCCGGCGCCGACCGCTCCCGATCCGCACCGAAGCGTGCCGACCCCGCGCGGGCATCCATCCGCCGCGCGAAGCCCTGGATGTCTTCGGCGAGGGCCCGGGTCTCCTCGGCCAAGGCCCGCTGCCGCTCGGCCAGTTCCCCTTCCCGCCCGCCGGCCTCGGTCGAGCCCTCGATGTCCCGCTGGCGGGCGAGTGCCTTGACGAGCCGCGCCACGTACTGCCGCACCTCTTGCTTGGTGCTGGCCTGCCGCCGATCCGTGTCGCCCGACTCGAGCAGGTCGAGCAGCGCCCGAAACTGCTCGATCGCCCCGGCCTGGCTGGTGCCGGCCTTGAGCAACTGCCCCTTCTCCAGCAGATCGACGATCGTGTCGAGCCGATCGCCCACCTGCTCCGCGCGGGCCTTGTCGAACACGCTGCGCAGCAACGCCGCCCGCGGCGGGTCGCTCGCGGCGAGCAGGTCGGCGAGCCGGAGGAACGACCGCTCGAGATCGCGATACTGCCGCAGCACCTCCTGCTCGCGATCGACCAGTCCGGGCTGCGCATCGCCGGGCGCTGCGGCCGCCATGCCCGCCACCGCGGCGAGCAGGCCGATCGCCGCCGCGCCGCCCATCCACCCCTTCCTCCCGGCCACGATGCCGCGCATGGTCACTCCAGTGCCTCCCGGGCGCGTTGCTTCTGCCGCCGCAGCGTCTCGACGCGGATCTCCTCCTGCGTCCGCAGCACGCTGCGCAGCCTCTCGATCACCTCGTTGAACGACTCCGACTCCATCATCCGCGCCAGCACCCCCCGCATCCTTGCGAGCACCTCGTCGGCCCGCCGGCCGAGCGGCTCGACGGCCGCGGCCGGGGTGGCCCGGCAGGCGGCGGCCAGCCCGGGCAGGTCAGTGGTCGCAATCGCGGTGAGCGGTGCGGCGATCTGGGTGACGAGCCGCGTTTCGAGTTCGGCCGTGAGCAGGGCGTTGTTGGCGAACTCCAGGCGGATGTCGCGGAACGCCGCGGCGATTTCCGCCGTCTCGCCGGCCGCCCGGGCGACGGCCTCGCCGAAGCGGCCGCCGGCATCGGCAGTGTCGTCGCGGGTCAGCCGCGCCCGGCCCTGCGCGAGATCCTCGATCGCGGCCTCGTAGCGGCGCCGCAGCACGATCTCCCGGGCCTCGAGCATCGCCTGCAGGGCTTCGGGCGTGACCACGTCGAGCGTCCAGGTGTCGCTCGTGCCGATCTGCGGCCCGCCGTCGAGCGTGCAGGCGTCGCTGGCGGCGACCGTCACCTCCAGCCGCATGCCCGGCACGAGTCCCAACGGCTCCACGTCCACCGGCGGATCGTCCGCGGAGAACTCCACGAGCGGCGGGCCGCCCCGGACCGTGGCGATCGCCACGGTCCGGCCCGTGGGCTCCGGGCCGGCCGGAGCGGCGGCCGGCGGCTGCACGGCCAGCCGCACCTCGGCGGCCGCCACCGCATGATCGTCGCTGATCGTCCCCTCCAGCGGCAGCCGGGCGCGGGGCGTGACCGCCGTGGAGATGCCGCGCAACCGGGCGGCCACCCGCGGCTGCTCGTCGGGCACCGCCAGGAGCGTGAACGTGATCGGCTCCCCGTTCGTCAGGCCATCGGTGTCGACGAGTTCGAGCGTCACGACGAGGTCGCGGTCGAGGATGTCGACCAGGCCCGCGACGAGGGTTCCCGACGGGCCGGCGGGCCCCTCCCCCACGAGCACGGTATCCGCGCCCGGCACCGTGCCGACGGGCCGCACCGTGATCCGCCCCGCGGCCAGCGGCTTCGTCGCCCGGCAGTCGATGGCCACCCGCGAGCCGCGCGGCAGGCTCACCAGCCGCGACACCGGCGGCGTGCGGGTCGGCCCACCCAGGTACTCCGGCGGCACGCCGCGAATCTCGATCGCCTCCGCCGCCGGCGGCGGGACGACCAGGAGCCGGAGGTTGCGCAGCCGCGCATCGCCGCCGCGGATCTCCAGCCGCAGATCCTCGCCCACGGCTTCGATCACGTGGCCGAACGTCTGGCTCTGTCCGTCGACGCCGCCACGGGTTCCCATCCGCGCCGTCTTCCAGCCGGTCGGGCCCCGCATTCGCAGATCGACCGCTGCGGGGGGCCCGCCCGCACCGCGGGCCCGGACAATGAGATCGACGTCGGCGCCGCGGGCCACCTTGCGAACGCCGTCCACGAAGCCTTCCACCTCCAAGGCCGTGCGCCGCGGCCACGGCTCGTCGCGCAGCAGCAGCGCCCTCCGCACCCACACGCCGGCGACCGCCGGCCGCACCGCCACGAAGCCGGCGATCGTCGCGACCGCCGCGACCGCCGCGACCGCCAGCAACGAGAGGCTGCGGTGGCGGAAGATCCGCCGCCGATCAACGCGGCCGACCAGCGCCTCGGCCGCGGCGGTCGTCCGGGCCAGGAGCGTCGGATCGACATCCTCACGCCGTTTCCCTGCCAGACTGATCGCGGTCGACAGGCCGTCGCGAAACTCCGGATGGCTGCGCTCGACGATCACCGCCAGGGCGTCATCACGCAGCGGCACCGCGAGCCGCACGACGAGCCGGCCCACGAGCACCCACAGGAGGCAGGCCGCCGTCGCCACGAGCAGCGCCCCCCGGACCCACGGCGGCGGCTCCACGCACCAGTCGAAGGCGAGCGACGCCCAGAATCCGCCACCGGCCAGGAGCGCGAGCCAGGCGAGCGACTCGATCCAGATCCACCTCCGGGCGCGCCGGCGGACGTCGGCAAGCAGGTGCCGCAGCGGCCCGCTCGCGGGCGTCACGGTCGCGGCGGGGATGGTGGCGGAGGACATGGCGGTTGGTGCGCGAGCCGCTGGCGGCCCGGTCAGGCGAGTTTCACGCAGCGACGGATGATCCACTCGATGCACAGGCAGCCGACGCCGAGGCCGAGCAGGGCGGTGTTCAGCCGCCGCTTGAAGTCGGCGTCGTCCGCGCCGGCCTCGTACTCGCGGCGCGAGCGGTCGGGGATCGTGGCCACGAGCCGCGCGGCGTCGGCCGCCGTCCACCCCGGCCCGGGTGTCGCCAGCGTGCCGCCGGTGGCGGCGGCCACCTGCTCGAGAAGGCCGCGATCGAGGCTCGGCTTCGCCAGCTCGCGGTCGGGCAGCTGCACCTGGATGCGTTTGGAGAGTTTCTCGTCCCCTGCAGCCTCGACCTCGATCTGCCAGCCTCCCTCCCGGGACGCGACAAACCCGCCCTGCAGGGAGCCGGGCCGCCCCGGCTCCGCGGCGAGCGTCACCGGCACCGCGCCGCCGTCCGGCCCCACCACCCGACAGTCGACGCCGGTGGAGGATGCGGCGTCGGGCAGCACGACCCGCACGGTCACGTTCGCGCCGACCGGAAATCGGTCCCGATCCACCAGCAGCCGGACGCGGCGGCCGCCGCGCAGCAGCCGCCCCTGCGACACATGCCGCACGAGTTGCGCGGCGAGCCGGTCGTACACTGCATCGTCGAGAGCCCGCAGCCGCCACAGTTCGCCACTGCCGGCATACAGCACGCTGCCCGAACCGTAGAACTGCCCGGCGAGATAGACCGGCTGCTGCCCGGTGCCGCGGCCGGCCGCCGCGTGCGCGTAGACGGTGGCGCCGGGCTTCGCGCCGCCGGTCTCGTGGCATGCATACACCCCCGGAAACTCGGCCCACACCGTCTGGTTGGCGACGCGGCTGGCCGCCAGCCAGAGGAACTCGGCATCACGACCTTCGGGAGTGAACAGCAAGGGCATGGCCGCGGCGGACGTGGGCCCACTCGCACCGAGGCGGGGGCCGCGGCGCAGCTCCACCGGATAGAGGCCGCGGATCGCCGCCGTGTGGGGCGCCGCCGGCCAGGCATCGGTGAACAGACCGCCCGCGAACAGGAGCAGGCCGCCCGATTCACGGGCCACCCAGCGGTCGAGGCGGGCCACGGCCGGTGGATCGAGCAGCCGCCAGTCGTAGTCGAAGGCCACGATCGCATCGTACGCGGCGAGGGCTTCGTCGCTCGCTGGAAAGGCGTCGAGGATGCGTCGCGCGTCCTGCGAGATGCCGGCGACCGCGGTGCCAAGGAGCACGTCCACGGCGAAGCTCTTGTCGCGCTGGAGGATGTTCCGCATGAACTGATACTCGCGGCTCGGGCCGCTGGCCATGAGCAGCACCTGCGTCACGCGATCCACGACCTCGATCTCGACTTCCTGGGCGTCGTCGGTCGGCGTTCGGTCCGCGGGCGGAGCGGCGACCCGCACCACGAGCGACTGCCGGCCGGCCGCCGCCAGCCCCGGCACGTCGAACCGCACGGCGACGAGCTCGCCGTCGGCGCCGAGCACGACGTCGGTCGCATCGACGGCCCGCCGCGCAGTGCCGCCGGCGCCGTCCGCCGCCGGCCCGGCGGCGAGTTCGACCCGCGCGGTCTGGCCCGCCAACCCTTGGGCCTGCAGGTAGGCGGTCACCGCGAACCGATCTCCGGGGAAGACCCGCGCCGGCGCGATGAGATCGGCCACGCGGACGTTGGCAGGCAGCCGCTCCGACCCGAGGCCCAACGCGTGGACGGCCACGCCCGCATCCGCGAGTCCGGCGGCCGCGGCGACCGGATCCACGCCCGCGTTGTTGCCGCCGTCGGTGAGCACGACCACCCCCGCCAGCACGCCCGCCGGTTCCTGATCGACGACCCGAGCCAAAGCCTCGCCCAGCCGCGTCTCGGAGCCGCGCGGCGTGAGCTGGGCCGCCCACGCCGGCTCGGAGTCCGCCGGACTGTCACGGGGGCCGCTTCCCGCCGCCGCCAGCGGCAGGGTCACCAGCCGCTCCGCGTCGGCGTCGAAACGCCACAGCGACACCTCGTGCCGGGCGGCGAGCGCGTCGAGCAGGCCCCCCGCGGCGAGCAGGTCCTGGCCGCGGTCGGCCCGGCTCACGGCCGCCGGCCCTGCGGCCGCGGCGGCCAGCGTCATGCTGGCGCTGGTATCGACCAGCACGGCCACCCGCGACGGCGACACGATCTCGTGCTCGGCGGTCCGCTCGAAGTCGAGCACCGCGACGGCCACGGCCCCGAGCGCGGCGAGCCGCAGCGCCGCGAGCAGCCAGCGGACGGCCGCCGGCAGTTCGGCGGCATCGCGGCGCACCATCCACACGGCGAACGCCCCCCCGAGGCCGGCCACCGTCACCGCGACGGGCATCTCCCACCAGTCGGAAAAGCCTTCCACCAGGCGGCTCGATACCGCATGCCGGATGCTCTCGGCGGCGGCGAACAGGCACGGCGGTGGCGAGGCGTGGGGCATGGGGCTTCAGGCGGCGCGGCGCCGCGGGTGGTAACTCGCGGCGTAGGACAGCAGCTGCTCGGCGACGAGCGCCACGAGGAGCCCGTAGAGCAGCGGCTTGACGAGCGGCTCGCCCGCCGTCGATACGGTGGCCGGCTGCAGGGCGTCGGCGGCATCGTAGCGAAACGGAATGCCGGCCAGGGCGGCATCGAGCCGCGGGCGGCCGATCCGCTCCAGCCGCCCCTCCTCCGGATCCACGTTCACCGCGAGCATCCGCTCCCGTTCAGTGCCGTCCAGTCGGCGCCAGCGGGCGGAATAGGCGCCGGCCGTCGCCGTCGCCGGCAGCCGGGCGGCAAATCCATCCGCGGTGGCGGCCGCCGCCTGGCGGACGATCGTCCCGGTGGGCGGCACCACGAAATCGACCTCCGGCTCGTCGGCGTTGCGATCCAGTTCGACCACCAGCGGATCGCCGACGGTCGGCGCCACGCCGCGATGCCGGCCGCGGGCGACGTGCCCCTCAAGTTCCAAGAGCACGACGACCCAGCTCGGATTGCCACGGGCCCAGTTGTTCCACGTCGGCGCCGCCGTCGTCAGCACGGCGACGACCATGCCCGCGCCGTACGGCCGCTCGACCACCAGCGGCACTCCCGTCCGCAGCGACAGCAGCCGGCGCACGCCCGCGCCGGCATCGCCCCCGCGGGCCACCGCCATGAACCGGCCGACCCGCACCGCGTCGAGGAACGGGTTCCGCTGGCCCGCGAGGACGGCGACCACAGGATGCTGCTCCACGACCAGGTCGGGCGCAGGATTGACGGCGGTGTCGGGCAGCAGGTCCACCGGCCCGGCGAGCGGCACCGGGAACAGCCCGTCGCCGCCGCGCTGCAACGTGCGGTTGATCGTTTCGGCATCGCTCCGCGGACCGAGGAAGAACACGACGCCTCCGCCGGCCCGCGCGTAGGTCTCGAGGGCCGTGATCTCCGGCGCGTCGAGCCGGTTCACGTCGAGCAGCCAGACGGCGTCGAAGGCGGCGAGGTCGAGCGTGGCGAGGGCCCGCGGCGGCTCGACCCGGGGCCGCAGGCCGGTCGGCGCCCCCGACCCCGGCGCCAGGGCGGCGGCCACGTAGAAGGCGTCGCCGGCCCGGTCGGCGGGCGCCGGGGCACCGTCGATGACGAGCACGTCGATGCGTTCGGCGACGTCGATCGCGGCCGTCCGCAGATTGTCGGCCGCCACCGCATCGCCGGGGAGCCGCGCGTCCACCGCGTGGCTCCCGGCGCGGGTGAACCGCGTCTCGAACCGCCGGGTCACGGCCGACTGCGGCGGAATCTCGGCCAACCGCAGCCCCGGCCGCGCCGCGCCGTCCTCACGGAGCTCGACCTGCACGTCGTGGGCCGGCTCGTCGCCGACGTTGCGGACGGTCACGTCCCAGGGCAGCAGCACGCCCGCCGCCGCCGCGCCGGCGGCGGGTGCGAGCCGCTCCACGATCAGGTTCGGAGCCGGATCCGCGGCGCAGTCCACCAGCCGCAGGGCGGCGCCGGCGGCGGCGAGCCGGCGCAGGCTGGCGACGGTCTCCTCGGCGGCCAGCCAGTCGCGGGCGCGAAAGTCGCTCACCAGCCACACCACCGTGGCCGGGCCCGATTCCGCCGCCAGGATGTCGGCCGTCGTCGCCAGGGCCTGGCGTGGCCCGACGCTCCGCGCCGCAGCCGCCAGCCGCGCCACCTCCTCCCGCGCCGCCCCCACCGTCCCCGGCGTCGCGGCCTGCCTGGGAATCCCGAACGCCCCCGTCGTGCCGGAGGCCAGCGCCGAGAACGTGCCGACCATGAACTCCTGCTCGCCGCCGGTCGCCGCCAGTTCCGCCAGCACCCGATCGGCGACGCTCCGCGCCCGGTCGAAGGCGGCGGCTGCGCCGAGCCGTCCCGCCGCCGACACATCGGTCATGGAATAGCTGTCGTCCACGAGGAGCACATGCAGCGTCCGGCCGCCGCCGAGCAGCGTGCCCAGGGCGTGCTTCCAGCGGGGCTGGGCGAGGGCGAGCACGATCGCGGCGATCACGGCCGTCCGCAGGAGCAGGAGGAGGATCTCCTTGAGCAGGACCCGCGTCCGATACTTCCGCTGGCTGGCGAGCAGGAACTCGAGCGCCGCGAACTTCACCCGGCGGTGGCGGAGGAGGTTGATGAGGTGAATGACGACGGGCGCGGCAGCGAACGGCAGTCCCCACCAGAGCAGCGGCTGAAAATCGAACGTCGGCATCGCAACCATCGCCTCGCGGCGCCCTCGGCTACACCGCCATGCTCGCCCGCCGCGCGAGCAGCTTGACGAGCGCGGCATCGACCGGCTCGCCGGTGCGAATCAGCGCGTAGTCGCACCGCTCGGTGGCGGCTCGCCGGCGGGCGGCGGCGAGAAACGCATCCACTTCCGCCAGGTAGCCGGCCCGCAGAGCCCGCGGGTTGCAGGCGACGTGGTCGGGCAGCTCGAGCCCCTCGAAGCGGGTCGGACCCGCGAAGGGAAAGTCGAGCTCGTCGTCATCCATGACGTGCAGCAGCATCAGGTCGTGCCCGCGCTTGCGCAGCAGCCGGAGACCCTGGAACACGCCGTCACGATCCCCGAGCAGATCGGTGACGATCGCCACCAGCCCCCGCGGCGGCAGCGTCTCGGCGACCTGCCGCAGGACCGGCGCGAAGGCCGTGGGCCGGCCGGCCCGCGGCCGCTCCAGCACCTCGACGATGCTCGCCAGGTGCGACCGCGCCGTCCGCGCCGGCACGGCCCCGCGCACCTGGTCGTCGAAGACGGCGCAGCCCACGGCGTCGCCGTGCGACAGCGCCAGCCAGGCGAGGCTCGCCGCCAGGGTGGCGGCGCAGTCGAACTTCGTGAGCCGGGCGGCGGCGGGCTGGTCCGGCACGTAGTCCATGCTCGCCGAACAGTCCACGAGGAGCGTGAGGCGGAGGTTCGTCTCCTCCTCGAACTCCTTCACCGTGAGCCGGTCCTGTCGGCCCCACACCTTCCAGTCCACGCGGCGCAGGTCGTCGCCGCGGGCGTACTCCCGGTGCTGGAGGAACTCCACGCTCTGCCCCTTGAACGGGCTCTTGTGCAGCCCGGCGAGCACCCCCTCCACGACCGCCCGGGCGCGCAGTTCGAGCCGGGCGATGCGGGCGATCGCGTCAGGACGCAAATATCGTCTGGAACCGCGGGTCACGCGTCAGCTCGTCCTCTCTGGCCGGGGTGCTCTCGATGATCCGCTGGATGATCGTGTCGGGCGTGACGCCCGCGCTCTCCGCGGCGAAGCCGACCACGATCCGGTGCCGCAGCACCGGTGCGGCCAGCGCCTGGATGTCGTCCACGGCGACGTGGCTCCGGCCCTGGAGCAGGGCCCGGGCCTTCGCCCCGAGGACGAGGAACTGCACGGCCCGCGGCCCGGCGCCCCAGGTGAGCTGGTCCGACACGAACTCGGGCACGCCCCGCTCCCCGGCCCGGGTCTGCCGCACGAGGGCCAGCGCGTAGCGGACGAGATGGTCGCTGACGGGCACCTCGCGGACGCTGCGCTGCAACGCCAGGATGTCGGCGGCGGCGAGCACCGGCTCGGCGTCGGCGGAGGGCAGCCCCGTGGTCCGCCGCGCGATCTCGAACTCCTCTTCGAACGTCGGATAGCGGACGAACACCTTGAACATGAAGCGATCCTGCTGCGCCTCCGGCAGCGGGTAGGTGCCTTCCTGCTCGATGGGATTCTGCGTGGCCAGCACGAAGAACGGGTCGGCGAGCCGGTGCCGCACACGGCCCACGCTCACCTGCCGCTCCTGCATCGCCTCCAGCAGCGCCGCCTGGGTCTTGGGGGGCGTGCGGTTGATCTCGTCGGCGAGCACGACGTTGGCGAACAGCGGTCCCTCCAGGAACCGCACCTGCCGCCCGCCCGTCGCCTTGTCCTCCTCGAGGACGTCGGTGCCGGTGATGTCCGCGGGCATCAGGTCGGGCGTGAACTGGATGCGGCTGAACGACAGGTCGAGGCTGCGGGCGAGCGTGCTGATGAGGAGCGTCTTGGCGAGCCCGGGCACGCCCTCCAGCAGGCAGTGCCCCCGGCTGAACAGGCTGATCAGCAGCTCTTCGATCACCGCTCCCTGCCCGACGATCACCCGCGAGAGCTGCTCGAGAATGCGGTCGCGGGCGGCGGGCAGGCGTTCGACGGCCGGGAGGGAGGAATGCGTCATGCGGGGCTCCGGAGACGGTTGTTCGGGGGGGCACCGAGGGATCTGCCCCGGGAGGACATCGTCGCATCAACGCTGGTAGATCGGAAGCGCGGCCTTGTCGAGCTGGAGAATCGTGAGGTTCGTGGCCGTCGTGTAGACGGGGCCGATGTAGCCCTGCGGCCAGCACACTCCCCCGCGGTCCGCCTGGGCTTCGGCCAGGAGCCGTTTCTCCATCTGACTGCGATACGCCTCCCACTTCCTCCCGCCAGCGCGATACATGACCTGGGCGTAATAGAAGTGGGCATAGTGCCAGTGGCCGAAACTGTTGTTGGCGATGTTCCCCAGGTGCTGGTCGGCGTACGCGAGCATCCGCGGGACGTGCGTGTCGTCCTCCTCGCCCGCGTTGAACAGGCAGGCGATCGCGGCCGCCGAGATCGCCGGCCGCCCGCCGCCCCCCTTGGAGCTGTACTGCACGCCGCCATCGGGCAGCGTGCAGGCGTGGATGTAGGCGATCGCCTTGGCGATGATCTCCCGCGGCACGGGAATCCCGGCGTTGCGGCAGCCGCGCAGCCCCTGCACCTGCGTGATCGTCGTCGAACCTTCGTCGAAATCGTGGCCGTCCTTGGCGCTCACGTATCCCCAGCCCCCGTCCTTCGTCTGCGCCCGCCCGGAGAACTCCACCGCCTTGGTCAGCACCTGCACCAATTCCTCGCGGCGCCGCTCGTCCTCCTCCTCCCCCAGCACCTGCGAGAGGAAGAGCATCGCGAAGCCATGGCCGTAGGTGTAGCGGTCGTCGTTCTTCGGGTCGCCGATCAGGCCGTTGGGCCGGGCCCGGGCCACGAGGTAGTCCACCGCGTTCCGCACCGGCTCCGCATACCGACCCTGGGTCGTCGTCGAGCCCTCCATGAGCAGCGCGGTGCCCGCCAGGGCCGTCATCGCCGTGGGATAGCGGCCCTCGTTGGCCGCCCAGTTCCCGCGCCGCGACTGCCTGCCCGCCAGCCAATCGAGCCCCTTGGTGACCGTCTGCTCGACCCGTGGCTCGGCTGCCGCGGCGGGCAGCCCCCCCGCGAGGGCCACGATGAGGGCCACGCACCACCGCCGGCGGGGGACGCGGTGGACCGGCGGACACGATGAGGAAGGCGGGCTGTGCACGGCGTCAGGATCCCCGCCCGGGCAGCCAGGGCTCGATCCAGCGGCCCCAGTCTTCGAACAAGCCGCGGGCCTTGACCGGCCGCCCGATGCCCTGATGCGGCGGTCGCGGCGGCAGCGGACCGCCGGTGAACTCCAGCATCACACGCTGCGGATCGCCCCCATGCTCGCGGACCGTGATCCGGTGCCGGTCGGGGTCGCCGACCACGTCGCAGCCAAAGAGGAGATGCGGCTGCGCGGGAATCCGATCGTCTTCGAGAACCGCATGGCCGGTCCGCTTGTCGAGGCAGAGGACGCTCAAGAACGTGTTCTCCCGGTCGTGATGCCGCTGGATCTGCCGGGCGAAGACGAGCACCGGCAGGCCGGCAGGCTGGCCCGCCAGGAGGCAATGCCGCGCCACCGTCGCCGGCGCGGCCCACAGCGCGGCGCCCGACCCGCCGTCGACCGCCCACACGCTGAAGTCCATCGGCTGGTGCGCGACGCCGGCGATCAGCGTCTGCTGGAGCGGCGCGATCGCGTGCCGATCGTTGTCGTCGGCGTCTTGCTCCGCGCGGCGGCCGACACACACCAGCAGCCGGTCCTCCCAGGGCCGCACCTCCAAGAGATCGATGCTCGGCGGCATGGCCGGGAGCTGCAAACGGCATGCGATTCGCCGCGCGGCGACGTCGATCACCGCCAGTCCGCCGCTCGGGTCGACGACCGCCACCAGCCCCGGCCCGAAGGAGCAGGCCCGCGCCGCGCCGGCGAACTCGCCGAGCACCGCGGTCGATCCGTCCACCACGTCGAGCACTTCCAGCCGCACCGTCTCGCTGACGCCCCCGGCAGCCGGATCGTCGCTCGCGGTGATGGCGAGCACGCGGCGGCCGTGCTCGAGCAGCCGCCGCCGTCTGTCGGGCAGATCGACGTGATGGAGGAGGCGGCCGTCGACGAGCGACAGCACGGGGGAACGGCGGCCGTCGACCGTGCCCAGACAAACCACATCGTCGTCGTTCAACAGATCCGTCGCGGCCGGCAGGCCGTGCCGCTCCCAGACCACGTCCCCGGTGGCCGGGTCGAGCACGGTGAGCGAACGCCCCGCGAACACCGGCAGGCCGCCGGTGACCGGGCGGCCCCAGACCGCCGCCGTCGGCGCCGCGGCGTCGGGCTCCAGGATCCGCATGCCCAGAGGCACGGCGGCGTTCCGTGGGATGGCGGGCCCCGGTCCCCGAAACCGCGCGGCCATGCGGCCGGCATCGGCCGTCGTCCACAGCCGGCGGTTGCCGCGTCCCGCCAGATCCAGCGCCGCGATGGAGCCGCCGGACCGCACGAAGACCACGCGGCCGAGCGCCGTCGCTCCGAGGCCCGCCTGATCGAAGATCGGAACCCCGAACATTCCGTTGTCGTTCACGGTCACCGGGGCGCCGAGCCGCCTGCCGAACCGATCGACGAACAGCAGCCGCCCCTGCTGGGCATCGCACGCGGCCGCGAGCCCGGGCACGAACGAGTCCGTCACCTCGTCGAGGCGGATCGGCACCAGCCGTGCTCGGGTTTCATCGGCCGCGGTTCGCTCCGCGGCCGAACGCCGCACGGCCACGCGGCCGAGCGGCCATGCGGCCGCCGCGGCGGTCGATCGGGCGTCGTCATCGGGCGCCAGACCGCGACGCAGGACGGCGATCGCATCGTGGGCGGCGGCCTGCTGCCGTTGATCACCCCACCGGGCGAGGTCCATGAGGAGGAAATCGCGTTGCACCGCGATCGTCCGCAATGCGTCGTCGTTTTCGACCGCCCCGTCGAGGGTCGCGGACAGCACGGCCACGAGCCGTTCGCGGGCCGCCATCCCGGCGGGCATCGGTCCGGCCACCGCGGCGAGCCGCTCCAGCGTTCGCTCGGCTGCCGTCGCGGCGGCCAGTTCGGCGGTCAACGCGGCGTCGATCGCGGCACGGAGCGGAGCGTCGGCCCGCCGCCACAAGCGTTCCAGCCTGCCCCGCAGCCACCGCGGCTGCGTCACGATGCACCGCGCGTCACCGCCATCGGCGGCGAGGTCTGGCGCGGCGTCACCGCCGCGCCGGAAAAGCTCCCGCCAGGCGGCCCAGGCTTCGGGGAGATCGCCGGCGTCGAGGCAGCCGTCGATCACCGCGCGGAGCGCGGCGTGCGCCGCGGGCGTCAGGCCTTCCGCCGGCAGACATTCCCGCCACAGGGGCGCCGCCGCCGCGAAATCACGCTGCAGCGCGAAGGCGAGCGCCGCGGCCAAGGCATCAGGGGGCTGCCGCTGCCCATCGCCCCGCACCATGTCGCGCAGCCGTTCGAGTCCCGCCCGCACGTGGCCGGCCTCCAGCAGGAGCTGTGCCTCCCAAAACGCCTGGGGGGCCGTCGGTGTCGCCTCCCGCGCGGCCGTCTCGATCCGGGCCTCGAGCGCCGCGGCCTGATGGAAGACGTCGATCGCATCCACGCCCAGCGAAACCACTTCCCCGCGATAGGCGACGAGATTGCCGGGCACGGTGCCGCCGCGGGCCGGCGACCGCCCCTGGATGGTGCCGTCGGCCAAGGCGATCTCCACGACCTCCGGCACGTCGAGGGGCAGGAACAGGCGATCGGCCGTGATGATGCCTCGGCCACTCGGCGCGACGCCCGGGTCGAACGGCCGCCGCCACACCGGCCGCCCCCCGTCCAGGGTCAGAGCCTCGACGCTGTTGCGGTCCACGACGAACACCCGGCCATCGACGACGCCCGCCACCTGGAGCCGGCTCGCCCGTGGCGCCTTCCACAACAGCCCGCCATCCTGAAGATTGAGGCAGTGCAATTCGTCGGAGTCGCGCGGCGTGAGCAGCACCCGACCGGCCGCGATGATGGGCGCATCGTCGACCCACCCGGCCCGCTGCCAGCGAGGCTGACCATCGGCCAGCGCCCCTCCCCGCAGCCCTGCGGGAAATCCCCGCAGGCGGCCGTTGAGGGCCGCCGCTTGATCGGCCTCTCCCGGACTGCGGGCGTAGTCGTAGGCCCACAGCAACGTCCGGTTCGACACGTCGACGGCGACCACCACACCCACTCCGAGCGGACAGACGAGCACGCCGTCGCCGAGCGCCGGCGTCGCCCCACCGAGCCGCCGGCCGACAGCCTCGCGTCCTGTGATCGCATGCTCCTCGTCCAATGCCGCCAACGGCTGCGACCAGATCAACCGCCCATCCGCCGCCTGGAGCACGTCGAGCCGCAGTTCCGCAGCCTGCTCGACGAGCACGTACAGTCGGTCTCCGGCCACGAGCGGCGGCCCAGCGAACCACGACGCTGAATCGATCGCGCCGGCAGCCAGGCCGCCGGCGCGGCCAACACCTTCGCCGTGGCGGGCGGGCAGCCGCCAGGCGAGCCTGCCGCCGGCGCCGATCTCGTACCCCGACAGCGTGTTGCCTCCGCGCCAGGAGGGTTCCCGAGGCGGGGCCATGAATGCCTCGCTGGGCGACGCTTGGCCGGCGAAGGCCGCCGGAGACACCTCGACGGCGAACACCAGCCGTCCATCACTGGAGATGCCGCCGCTGGTGAAATCGTCGAAGGTGCGGCCGAGGGATTCACGCCCCTCGCCCGCCGTCACATCGACTCCACCCCGCGGGCCCGCCTGGAGCCAGATTCGCTTTCCAGTCAGAAAATCGACGGCCAGCAGGCCGAGGGGCGCGTGGGCGATGATCGTCCCGCCGACTGCCAGCGGCGCGGCCGCGGGCCACTGGGCCGTTCCCTGCTCGGCCAACTCGCGACGAATCCGATCGAGCCGCCGGCTCTCCTCGGGATGTCGGGTCAGCGGCACCCGAAACCGGGGCACGAGCAACGGCCGCGAGGCGACCGCCAGGGCATTGCGGCCGGCATCGCCGCGGGGCTGGCGCCATTCCGCCTCGCCGATCGGCCGGCCGCCGACGCCGCCGAGTTCCCGCAGCCACTCGAGGCCACGCCCCTGAGGAAATGAAATCGCGACCTCGCGGCCGGCGATCCGCGTGGTCCCACGTCCGCCGGCACGCGCGCGTTCCAGAATGGCCGCCGCAGCGGTCGCATCGCCGGCGCGGTCCCGCGCGTGGGCCCGCATGAAGGCGACGGACGCCGCGGTCGCGGCATCGCCGTCGGCCAGCCGTTCGAGCCAGGCTGTGGCCGCCAGTGGCTGGCCGGACTCGAGTGCTTCGACCGCCGCCACCAGCGCCGCCCGCTGCCCGGCCGGCGTGGCGAACCATCGGCGTGCGACGGCCACGATCGCCGCGGAGTCATCGGCCGCGATCGCGTCCGCGAGCAGCCGGTCCGCGCGGGCCCGGAACTGAAGCTCATAGGCCGTCCGGCCGGCCGGCGGCAGCGACCGGATCAACCGCGTGGCCTCCGCCTTGACGCTGCTCCAGGCGCCGCCGGCCCGCGGCTCGCGCGACCGGACGAAAAAATCCTGTTCCGCGCCGAGAATCTCGTCGAGCAACGTCGCGGCGTCGCTCCAACCACCGTCGGCCACGAGGCGACGGACCCGGTCGAGCAATCGCTCCTGCTGGCGATCGGTCGGCAGATCGACGCCTCTGTCGAGTTCCTCGCCGTCGGCCTGATCAGGAGCTGAATCGCCGTTCTCTGCGCCACGGACGGCTGGCTGACCGAGCCCCACGAGAACGAGGGCGATCATGCCGATGCCCAGCGCCAGCCATCTCCGCGACCGTCTGCAGACGAGGCTGTTCATGCGCGAACCCATCCCGGCATGGCGTGCGGACATGGAGTGTTTCCGGACTCGGCGGACGCCCGCGATGCAGCCCGCCCGCGTCGCCGGGCCGGGCGATTCGTCCCCGCGAACGCTGCGTATTTCGCCATCCGAACCTCATCTTACGGCGACTCTCGGCCAGCCGACAAACCGGGCCAGGGGCCGAAAACCCCGGGTCCCGCCGGCAAAAAGGCCGGTTTCCGGCCTGCAAACCAAACTTTTTGCCTTGCATTTTCTTTTTCCGAAAGTCTAATCACGCTCGCGTTCGGCGTTTTCAGCCGAGTTTTCGAGGCGCGGCGGGGGTCCTGCCGCACACAATTTTCCTTTCCGTTTTTGGAGGAGTCGGCGATGGCGAAGAAGTCGGGTAGCAAGCCCATGACGAAGACCGAGATCATGCGGAGCATCTCGGAGACGACCGGCCTGCAGAAGAAGGACGTCGTGGCCGTGATGGAGGCCCTGACCCACGAGATCACCAGGGCGCTCAAGGGTTCGGGCATCGGCGTGTTCTCGATCCCCGGCCTTGTGAAGATCGAGCGTCGCAAGGTTCCGGCCCGTCCGGCCCAGAAGGGCGTGAAGAACCCCTTCACCGGCGAGCTGCAGGATCGCCCGGCCAAGCCGGCGAGCGTGAAGGTCCGCGTCCGGGCCCTCAAGAACCTCAAGGCCATGGTTTCGGGCTGATCGGCCGACCGGCTGCCCCGATCCTGGAAAGCATCAGGCGGGCGGTGTCATCCGACACCGCCCGCCTTTTTCGTAAATGCAACCGCCGCTGCGGCGCCTCATAGAAAGTGGACGGGGCCGGAATCGAACCGGCGACACACGGATTTTCAGGGCCTTCCGACCGGAAGTGTTTTCGGCTTGTTTTGCCGAATGAAATCAACTTTTAGCGACTCTGCGAACGATTGCAAACTGTTTCCGACAAGTGCCGAAAAACACGGTATTCGCGCGGGTCGCAAAAATCGAATCCGGTAGTTACCGGCGCGATTCGACGGCAGTATGCCTCGGCCCGGACGACACCTTCAGTTGCGTCCTGATAATCGTGGCCTGAGTAGCCTCGAAAGCGACGCACCGCCACGAAGGCCCCTGGTGCCGCCTCGTAATGCTTGGTCGATTGCCCCCCAGTTCTCTTCAGTGCCACGCACCGGACCGGATCGCTTGGTCGGCAGTTCCCCGTGCTCGGACAAATATTCTTGCGCCCACGAGACGATCTCTGCTTCGACCAACGGCGTACGATTCATCGGGTTTCTCTTCCGGCCGTACTTCTCCAGCAGCCTTGAAATCGAACTGCCACCCTTCAGGTTGCGCCAGCCCTTGTGGAGAGCCATATCCACACTCTTCCAGTCTTCTTGTGTGCCAGGTATCTCGCCTGACTTTTGATCCGGCCACCTCCCGTGTTCCGTGTAAAACTCATCAGCCCAAGTCAAAACCTGCGATTCCGAGAGGTCGGTGCTTCTTGTTGTCCTTGTGAGACCACGGTGTTTTTTGAGCAACTTCCATAACGAGCGATTTCCTCGCAGGCCACGCGAGCCGGACCTCAAGGCGGCATCGATGCGACCCCATGTTTCGCCGTGCGCGGGTGCCTCAGTCGCGTTTGCGGCCGGATAGCATTTATGACGTCGAAAAAAAGCGTCTGCCCAGTCAAGTATCAAGCCGTCAGTAAGCGGTTTCCGGACGGAATGATGTCGCATTACCCCGCGGTGCTTGGCGAGAATCGCTGTGAGCGACTTCGATTTCGGTAGCCCTCGCAGGCCTAATCGCAGCAACTGGTCTATGTTGTCCCACCGTTCGGTTGTCCCCGCTATGACGCCGCTTTTCCGGGTCGGCCAAGTCTGGTGTTGCTCGAAATATTTATCTGCCCATTCCAGGACCATGCTCTGGTTAAGCAACACCGTATTCGTTCGATTGCTCGCGTTGCGACGCACGGCAAGTAGCCGACCCAGGGAAGTGCCTCCTACGAGGCCCCGGCTCCCATTCTTGAGCGCCATATCAATCGCGCCCCATGTTTCACCTTCGCAAGGCCCGCCAGCGGTTGCTCGGCTCGGCCAACGCCCAGTTTTCGCACGGTAGTCGTCAGCCCATCCGAGGATGCCGTCGAGTGATAAGGGCGGCTTCTGGCCGACCGTTGATATCGCTCGAACGTGAAACGCACGTTCAAAATCGTGAAGCAGCAAGGTCGGTAGTTCGATCTTTATTGACGACGGTAACGAAACCCTCTCCGTTCCGTTGCGAGCGATCGAAGTTCTCAGCGTGTCGAGTTCATCGGCTAGGCGCTGATCATGCGCCCTTAGGGCTTTTAGAACCTGCCAGATAGGCTCGAAGGCTGACTGTTCGAGCGCGTACTCCGCATCGCCCGACTCGTCTATGAAAACCGGGATCACGATCGTCCCAACCGTCTTTTCCGGTGACAGGCGAATCACTCGGCCCACGGCCTGGATGATGTCTACCATCGACCCCTTGGGGTCGATGAACGCGATGCCATCGAGGGCAGGAACGTCTACGCCTTCGCCCAGGCAGGCGCAGTTGGCGATGAGGCCACGTGTGTCACTGGGCAACTCAGCGAGCGCCCGCAGCATCGAGGCGCGTTTGCTCGCGGGCGTCTCACCTGAAATGTGCCGCGCCCACAGCTTTCCTGTCGGGCGGGATGCCGGCCGCAATGTCTTCACGATTGCCGGGAGGGAATCGCGGCGGCCTGTATCGACGAATCGCGACGCGCGGCGGATCGAGCGATGAAACGTGATCACGCGGCGGAGGTCATACTCCCGCATCGCTTTGGCCAAGCCGATCTGCGCGGCCAGCGTGCGGGCATCCGTCTCGGCCCCCTCGCGGGTGCGAACGAGTTTGCCCTCCTCGACCCAGCGGGCCGCTTCGGCGTTGGTGACACCGATCACGACCACTCGGTAGTCGGTGAGCAGAGGCGTCGGCTTGGCCGTGATCGCATCAAAAAACTTGAGAACGTGAAACTCCGGCCCGAACGTGGCCGGGTCATCCATCGATGCCACTTCGAGGTCTTGGTCGGCAGCCCGCTGTCGCGCTCGCTGCGTGAAGTAGCGAGGCGTCGCCGTCATGAAGAGCCGGCGGCGGCAGCGAATCTTGCGGTCATCCAGCACAGTCGCAAACTTGCCCCGCATATCGCCGACCAGACGGTGTGCCTCGTCGCACAGGGCGAGGTCGAACGTCTTCTTCGCCCGGCGCTGGCCGGTACTGACCCGATCCGAGGACTGATAGGTGGCAATCACCACCGCCGGCCGGCGGCGCCGCTTCGCCAGGAAGGCTGCGATTTCCCGCGGGTCGGTGGTGACGTTGATCCCCAACTCGGCGATGTATCGCAACGCTGGGTCTTCCCGGTCGCTAGCGACGGACTCATCCGAGCATACGACCAGGAAATCGAAGTCTTCCTTGGCGTGCCGGCCCCACTCGCGCAGGTTTTGCTGGACGAGCGAGATGGACGGCACAAGAAGCAACGTGCGGCGACTCTTCAGCCGCTCATGAATCCAGAGGCCTGTGAGCGTCTTGCCCGTCCCGCAGGCCATGATGAGCCGGCCGCGAGGGTGCCGGCGAAACCCGCGGATCGTGGCCGCGATGGCGGCCCGTTGATGCGGTCTTGGCTTGGCACGCTTGGGCCGCGGAGCCTTGCCGCCGATCTTGGTAGGCCATGCGATGTCCGCGGACAAGAGGTCGCCGCGGCCCACAATCGACGCATGCTTGGCTTGCTGGTCGATCGTGCGGCGAGCGTTGGAGCCGATCTTGTCAGTGGTGGCAATGAGGAGTCGAAAAGCGATCTTCCGGCGATTCGACTCGGACAGGAAGGAGTCGATTTCCGCCTTCGTGATGGTGTGAGCCGGCGCCACGGCCTTGGCTTGGATGGCCCACAACTTCCCGTCGTGAGTCTCCGCGATCAGATCGATACCGCAGTCCGGTCCCCAGCGATCCAGCCAATCAGCCCAACGCCAGACTCGGCGGAACTTCCCGCGGTAGAGCGGCGCGTGTTCGAGATACCACTGGCAGACCCGCTCGAAATCCCGGCCGAAGAGGGTTCCTTCGGCGTCGCGGCGAATCTTGGATTCGAGGTACTCGAATGACCCCCGGTTGGGCGAACTCACGGCTATGTTTCTCCTGCAATGTCTCGCACGGACTTGCAGAAGTAGAAACTCGCCGTCCCCCTCGCTCAAGCGGGTCTTTTCTCAGCTAGGCCGCAAGCCCGGCGGCAGCGCGACTCCAGCTCGGGGAGGCGGCTTCCGTCGCGCCGCCGATGACAAAAAGCGGAGGGCCGGCATCCTGCCGTCCCGCTGTTTTTCTGGCAGCGGCTAGCCCTCGATGCTGTTCTCTGCGGGGGGCGCATCAGGGGGGGGGGG
>CAZJHQ010000055.1:0-20542 GCA_964545915.1 uncultured Candidatus Kuenenia sp.
CGGCTCGGCGGCGGCCTGAAGAGCACGCAGCCGATCCGGTTCGTGAACGAGCCGGTGGGCTCCACCTGCACGCTCGTGGCCCGGCAGTTTCGGGCGGCGGGCCTCGAGCCCGAGCCGGGCATCGCCCTGTGCATGGCGTCGGGGATCATCTCCGACACGCTCCATCTCCGCTCGCCCACCACGACCGACGTGGACCGCGAGATTCTCGGCTGGCTGGAGCGGCTGTGCGCCGTCGACCTGGCGACCTACGCCCGGGAGTTCTTCGAGATCGGTTCGGCGCTGCGGTCGAGCCGGCCGGCGGAGGTGATTCGCGAGGATTGCAAGGAGTTCACGGAGCACGGCGTGCGGTTCTCGATCTCGCAGATCGAGGAGTCGGGCTTCGATCTCTTTTGGGAGCGGAAGGATGACCTCCGGGCGGCGTTGGAGGAGTTCGCGGCCCAGCAGCGGCTCGACTTCGCGGCTCTGCTCGTGACCGACGTCGTCACCAACGGCTCGCTGTTGCTGCTTTCGCAGGAGTCGGAGGCGTGGGAGGAGACGAACTACCCGCGGCTCGATCCGGGGCTGTATTCGCTCAAGGGCATCGTGAGCCGCAAGAAGCAGCTCCTGCCGCTGGTGAGCCAGCTGTTGGCCACGTCGCGGGCGTGATGGGTTTTGTGTGTGACCCACACCACAGGAAGCCCCCGGCGGGAGTTTTGATGCTGCGCGGAGTGGCTCGGCAGGGCGTCGCCGCTGCAGGAATCCGCTTGCGAACGTTGTTTTGCAGATCCTTTGAATTGGGAATCGGTCTCGTCGCCCGTCCAAGAAGCCCCGGGTGGAAACCCGGGGACTCCGGGCATGAAAACCACCCCGCCGTCCATGCCGGATGACGACAGGCAATTTCCCGGGTTCAAACCCACATCGCATGGCACCTGGGAAGGCACGCGACCCGGAGTCCCCCGGCTTCCGCCGGGGGCTTCTTGTGCCGTTCGCGCGTGTCAAGCTGAGAGCAAGACTGGGGAACGCGCAACATCAAAAGGCGGGAGCCGGGGGACTCCGGGTGGCGAACCATCCCGTGGGCCATGCCGTGTGGGCCCGCGCTCGCTTTTCGCGTTGCTGATTACCGACCCAGCTAGCGAAGCCCGCCCGCGGGCGTGTCGGTGGCAAGCCGCTCGATCATGTCGCGGCAGGCCCGTTCGACGGCGGTCTGCCACTGGGTGTCCGCCAGGCCGGCGTTCATCTCCGGGCGGGCGTGGGCGAAGATCACGTCGCGGGCGCTGACGACCAGCGCCCCGAGGCCGTCGGCGTGGAAGGCGCCGCGCACGTCGGAGGCGCGGCCACCTTGGCGGCCGAAGCCGGGCACGAGGATCCACGTGTGGGGCATGGCGGCTCGCAGTTCGTCGAGCTGCTTGGGCCAGGTGGCGCCCACGACGGCGCCTACGGCGCCGTAGGTCATGCCCGCCGCGGTGCGGGCGGCGAGGGCCTCGACGCCGGCGGCGACGTGCTCGTAGAGCGGTCGGCCGTCGCTGGTGAGTTCCTGAAAATCCTTGCTGCCGGGGTTCGAGGTCTTCACGAGCACGAAGATCCCGGCCCCGCGGTCGGCGGCGGTCTTCACGAAGGGCTCGAGGGAGTCGAGGCCGAGGTAGGGATTCACCGTGAGCGCGTCGGCGGCCCAGGGGCCGGCGAGCCAGCCGTCGGCGTAGGCCTCGGCGGTGGAGCCGATGTCGCCTCGCTTGCCGTCGGCGAGCACGAGCAGGCCGCGGGCGTGGGCGTGGGCGATCACGTCGGCGAGCGCGGTCATGCCGTGGGGCCCGAGGGCTTCGAAGCAGGCGAGCTGCGGCTTGACGATCGGCACGAGTGGAGCGACGACGTCGATCACGTCGCGGCAGAAGGTCGTGAAGATGGCGGCGAGGTCGCGCGGGTCGGCGGCCGCGGCGGCGGCGAGGGCCGGGGGAAGCGACTCGCGGCGTGGGTCGAGACCGATGCACGCGGGGGTGCGGCGGCTTTGGATCGCGGCGGCGAGTCGGGCGGCGAACGGGGGCAGGTGTCCGGGGGCGGTGGTCATGGGACGGCCTTGGGGAAGCGGCAGGCTGGGTGGAAAGAGTGTGTCACTCGGCCGGCCGATTGGCGAGGGGGCGGGGCGGAGCGGCGGCGGTTACGGTTTCGCGGGGCGGCTGGCCGCGGGATGTGGCGGCCGTTAGGGTTCGATGGCGTCGCAGGGATTCACGGGCTGGCGACCGGTTTCGGCAGGAGGCCTCCTCGAGAGCGAGTGGAGGGTGTCATGGGAAACGTGGATCCGAATCGGCTGGGGATCGTGGCGGCGGTGTTGCTCACGGCGTGGCACGGCGTTTGGATGGCCCTCGTGGCGGCGGGCGTGGCCCAGCGGGTGGCCGACTTCGTGCTCCGGCTGCACGCGATGAAGTCGGACGTGGTGGTGGAGCCCTTCGATCCCGGGGCGGCGGCCCTCTTGCTGCTGGCGACGGCGGTGCTGGGCTACGTGGGCGGTGCGGCGGCGGCGCTGCTGTGGAACTGCCTGGGGGCGGTCTGCATGCGGGGCCGGTCGGGGGCCGTGGGCCGCGCATGAGCGGGGCATTCGGCCGTGGGGAAGTCGTGTTGAAGCCTGCGGCCGGTTGTGCGATAGTGTGGAGGTCTCGGGGCGGCGGTGCCGATGGCACTGTCGTCCCGTGGCGGTTTCGGGGCGTGGCGCAGTCTGGCTAGCGCGCTTGACTGGGGGTCAAGAGGTCGCAGGTTCAAGTCCTGTCGCCCCGACTGATCGGAAACCCTTTGGTTTCAAGGTTGATCGATACCGCCCGACGTTCGGGCGAGCCTGCGGGAATCGTAGCGATAACGGCTATGCGAAACGGCTATAGCCGTTTCGACCCGGCAGGAGGGTATCGACATGGGCAGGAGAAAGAGCGGCGAAGCTCCACGCGTCACGGTCGTCAAGGTCGGCAACACGTACAACGCCCGCGTGCGGATCGGCGGGCGGGCTCACTGGCTGGGCCGCTGTCCTGACGCGAAGGTTACGGCCGAACAGGCAGCCAAGGCCGCGCGACTGTGGCACGAGCACCTGTCAGGGGTGTTCCACCAGGCCGAGCCCCCCAGCATGCCGCCACCGGCATCAACGCCGGCCACCGCGACGCCCGAGCCTGCACCGGTCGCCGACGGGATCACCGTGGCCGCCGTCGCGATCAAGTACCTCGACCACTGCGAGACGTACTACCGCACCCCTGAGGGCAGGACGACCTCAAGCGTGGACGGCGTCGGCATGGCGCTGCGAGCGCTGTTCCCGTTCTCCGACACGCCGGCGGCCGCATTCGGGCCGCGGGCGATGAAGACGATGCGCGACGCGCTCGTGCGCGAGGGCCGCCCCCGCGTTACGTGTAACCGGGTCGTGAAGACGGTGCGACGGATGTTCAAGTGGGCCGCGTCGGAGGAGCTCGTGCCTGCGGAGGTCTGGCACGCGCTGGAGGCCGTGTCGCCGCTCCAGAAGGGCAGGACCGAAGCCGCCGAGCTGCCGCCGGTCGAGGAGGTGCCCGAAGAGGTCGTGCGTGAGACGCTCGCGCACCTGCCCAAGGTCGTCGCCGACATGGTCTGGTTTCAGCGATGGACAGGAACGAGGCCGGGGGAGGTCTGCTCCTTGCGGCCGTGCGACATTGATCGATCGGGTGACGTGTGGATCTACACGCCGAAGTCGCACAAGTTGAGTTGGCGCGAGGATGCCGAGCCGCGGAGGATCACAGTGGGCGCCGAGGGGCAGAAGGTGATCTTGCCGTACCTCCTGCGGGCCGGGACCGCGCATTGTTTCAGTCCCCGCGATTCGGAACACGACCGCAACAGCGAGCGCCGGCGGGCTCGCGTCTCGCCGATGACGCCGTCGCAGCTGGCCCGCCGGAAAGGCGGTGGGCGGCGGCAGCGGCCGCCGGGGGATCGGTACACCACGGCCAGCTACCGACGGGCGATCACGCGGGCGGTCGAGGCCGCCAACAAAAAGCGCGAGAGGAACGGGATCGCGGAGCGGCTCCCCAACTGGGCTCCGAATCAACTGCGGCACCTGCGGGCCGGCGAAGTAAAGGAGCGGTTCGGGATCGAGGCGGCGAGTGCCGTGCTGGGCCACGCCAACATCCGCACCACCGAAATCTACGCTGACCGAAAGCTGAAGATCGCGGCGGACGTTGCCCGCCAGATTGGGTAGGCTGCTCGTAAACCAGGAGGAACAAGAAATGGGCTCCACCCGCGAAACTCCGCTGAATGGTTTTGTCTGCGGCGATCGTGAAAAAACTCGACTGCTCGAGATCACGGACCGCCTCGCCGCAGTCGTCGATGAAGCAGACGGCCGGCTGGCCGCTAGTAACGACCTCCGCGAGATCTTGGCCGAGTTCAACTCGGTCCTGCGGTCGATGGAGTGGTATATCGACGGCGTGAAGGTTCCCGCCGTTGCCATGGAGGCGTGGAAAGAAGCTCCGCGGAACCAACGAAAGGCGGTGCTCGCGGGCATCACGGCAGCGATCGAGGGGCTCGCGGCCAAGTGCCCCAACATCTCGCGCGTGCTCGACAGCGCCGTGCTGCGGCAGCAGGACGGGCAGCGGTTCGCGGAGGAGAGCCGGGCGAAGCGGGACGCGATCTATCGCGAGCGTGTCGAGTGGGTTGGCATGGAGTACGAACGCATTCGGTGCAAGTACCAGCCGGGCGACGATGGCGACAAGGCAGCCCGCCTTGCGGTCGCCTCCAAATACGCGAGGGCATCGCGCCGCCCTCGCATGTGTGACAAAAGCGTGCGCAACATTCTCAGGGCATACGCCACGCAATTGATCGAGGCTAACCGCAGGACGCACGGGTAAGACGCGCGGAAAAATCTTGGCGACCAAGATTTCCCGCGGGCATGGCTAGGTTTTCCCTATCACGCCGTTCGCATCATGCGCACGGCACGACAAAGGGAAAACCATCATGGATAACGAAGACCTGATCGTCCTGGCAAAAGCGGCCGCGTGGATCGCGGAGCGGACCGGGGGCCGCCGCCCCAACATCTCGACGCTCCATCGGTGGGCGACCCGCGGCGTACGCGGTGTCGTTCTCGAAACCGTAGCCGTTGGGCATGTGCGGTACACGTCGGTCGAAGCGGTGCAGCGATTCATGCACGCCAAGCCTGCGGCCAAGCAGCCGGTTGTCGAGGTCCGCCTCTCGCCCGGCCGGCCGACGACGAGGCAGCCCGCCGATCGCAGCTACGCCGGCGAGCTTGAGCAGCGAGTGTTCCGCAGCCGGCGGGATCCAACTCGCGCGAAGACGGCATCGTCGTCGTGTCAATCGCAGGCGGCGGCGCACGAGGGGGCGCCGTGAACCGCATCATCCACCCCCGCGACCTCGCGGCGCACCCCGACGCCGTCTACATCGGCCGGGAGCACGCCGGCCGGGGCCGGGGGCCATCTTTCAAACGGTCGCCGTGGGCGAACCCGTGGAACTGGCGGAAGGTTGGCCGGGCGCGTGCCGTGGAACTGTTCGCGGCGTGGGTCGCCGGCGACGCGAATGCCGCCGCGCTCCTCCCGCCTGGACGGTGGCCGCGGCCGACCGTGGAGTCGATCCGCCAGGAGCTCGCCGGCCGTACCCTCGCCTGTTGGTGCCCGTGCGGGGAGCCGTGCCACGGCCGTGTGCTCGCGGAGATCGCCTGCGGGCCGGAATCCCCGGCCAGGGCCGCCGGACCGGCCCCGACGAGCGTGATCCTCACGGGCGACTGCCTGGAGCACCTGGCCGCCATGGAGCCGGGCACCGTCGACCTGGTCGTCGCCGACCCGCCCTACAACATCGGCATCGACTACGGGAACGGAAGCAAGGCCGACCGCCTCACCGACGCCGCCTACGGCGCTTGGGTGCAGCAGTGGATCGCGGCAGCCGCCCGGGCGATCGCGCCGCACGGGACGCTGTGGATCGTCTGCGGCCAGGAGTACGCCGGCGACCACCAGCTCGCGATCCGCGCCGCCGGGCTCCACTGGCGGAACACTGTCACCTGGCGCGAGACGTTCGGGGTGAACTGCCGCAGGAAGTTCAACCGGACTTCGCGGCCGATGTTCTACGCCGTGAAGGATCCGCGGCGGTTCACGTTCAACGCCGAGCACCTGACGGTGCGAAGCCGCCGGCAGGAGATCGGTGATCGCCGGGCCAACCCGGCCGGCAAGATCCTCGACGACGTGTGGACGATCCCGCGGGTGTGCGGCACGTTCCGCGAACGAGTGGACGGTGTGCCCACGCAGATCCCCCTCGCGCTCGTGCGCCGGGTCGTGCTGGGCATGAGCAACCCGGGCGACCTGGTCGTCGATCCGTTCACCGGCAGCGGCACCACCGGCGTCGTGTGCGCCGATTCTGGCCGGCGGTTCGTCGGCATCGAGCTGCGGGAGCAGTTCGCAGCGATCGCGAGGTCGCGCATCAGCACAACCGCCAGCGAAGGGCTGGCGGTGAGTCGGATGGTTGGTCTGAAACCCTAGCTTGAAAGGAATCGCATGGACGGCGTGAACGGCATGAGCGAATCGGATTGGCGGAAAAGCTTCATCGGAGTAGCCGAAACGATGCTCGCCTACGTGGAAGGCATGGTTCAGATGGGGGCGGCGTTCGATTCGATAAGGGTGGGGATGGAGGCGCAGCGCGAAACGCTCCGCAGCATTCTCCAGAAAGCGCACGACGCGGAGATCGACGGCCTCTTTAACGACGGGGGTGAGGCCGCGGGCGAGTGAAGGCAACCGCCCACCAGCGGCAGCCGGGTGCAAGCCCCGGCGGGCGGGATGACCGTGGCCGTGGGCCGCGGCGAATGAGGGGTGACGACGAAAGGAAAACACGATGGAGATGACGCAACAAGGCCGCCGGCCAGTCAGCATCAAGGCGCTGGAGGCCCGGGTCCGCAGGCGGCTCGCGCGTGAGGGAGAGACGCTGCACAAGTGCAGGGCCGGCAGTCAGTGGCACCGCGATCTTGGCGACTACTACGCGGCCGACGACCGCAACCACCTGGTGCGGACGCATATCGACCTAGAGGAAGTTGCGGCCGAGTTCGGTCTGATCGGCGCTCGCGAGGTGGTGAACGTCTAGCGGCTTCCCGCCGCCGCGATAGGCGCGGAGCCCGTTCGACCCGGGCCGGCGACCTGATGACCACCACCACCACCAGGCCAAGGAGGGCTACGCCCATGCGACTGATCGACCTGTTCGAAAACCTCTACCGTCCCCTGCGGCTCCGCGGCCGATCCCCGGCCACGGCCCGACTCTACGGATGCACGATCCGGGCGTTCGGGAAGTGGCTGGGCCGGGAGCCGGAGCTACGCGACCTCGACGAGCTCGTGCTGGCCCGCTACCTCGAGGCGCGAGCCGGGCAGGTCGCCGCATTGAGCGCAGAGAAGGAGCGGTCGCAGCTCTGCGCCCTCGCGGGCCTGGCGTGGGAGCGGCGGTTGATCGAGACGAAGCCGCAGTGCCCACCGGGCGCGATCCCGGACCGCGTGCCGCACGCATGGAGCCTCGACGAGCTGCGGGCCGTGATGGCGGCGGCCGCCGACCCGGCCACCTACGCCGACCGCCGGAGCGGCCGGCCGCGGTTGTTCCCGCAGCAGCCGGCCGCCGCCCCGGCCGCGACGCCGGCGGATGCGATCAAGGCCCGGTTTTTCGGGGCGATCCTGCCGGCCTTGTACGAGACGGGCGAGCGGATCGGGGCGATGCTGGAGGCCCGGATCGAGGACTACGAGCGGCCGCACCTGGTCGTGCGCGCGGAGGCCCGCAAGGGCCGCAAGCGCGACCGGGTCTACAGGCTGACCGACGCGACGTGCGACCGGATCGAGGCCGCCATCGGCGGCCGGGCCGATGGTCGCGTGTTCGTCTGGCCATGGACCCACACCCTCTTGTGGCGGGAGTTCGGCAAGGCCGTGAAGGCCGCAGGGCTGGATGGCCGAAAGCGGCTGCGGTTCCACCAGATCCGCAGGAGTGCGGCCAGCCACTACGCCGCGGCCGGGGGCGACGCCGTCGAGATGCTCGATCACTCGTCGCCGAAGATCACGAAGCGATGGTACCTCGACCCGCGGCTCGTCGATCGTGGCGTGCGCCCGTGCGACGTGCTGCCGCCGATCTTCAGGCCGTCGTGCGATGACGAAGACGACGGCGCTGCCGCTGCGGTGCCGGCCTGACCTCGCGTAGGTGACGACTGCGCACCACTGCGCCCGGGGACACCTCCAGGCATAGGTAAACTGACGTTCAGTGGCGCAACCAAGCCCCAAAAGGAGCAAAACGACATGGTCGTGAAGACCGAGCAGCAGTTCATGACGCGGCCGGAGGCCGCTGAGTTCCTCCGCATGCGGCGGCGGTATTTCCGCTGATTGAAGGCGATGATTTCAACGACCTGTGCGAATCCATTCGGATGCACGGCGTCCAGCACCCAGCAGTCGTTCGCGGCAACGAATTGCTTGACGGACGCAATCGAATGCGGGCCTGTGAAGCGTTGAAGTCACAAGGCTGGTCGGGTTCGTGCCCAGTTGTCGAGTGGAAGGACGACGGCCGCAACGTGGCCGAGTGGATTTGGGACACAAACGCCCTTCGTCGGCACATGGATGACGACGGAATTGCGATGGCGTCTTCTGCCATCTGGCCGCTGATCGCCAAGGAGAACGAGGCGCGGCGGGAGGCGTCGAAGTTCAAAAAGGGCCAGAGCGGAAACCCGAGCGGCAAAAAGCAGGTGGAGACGAAATCGTCGCCACCGCAGAAGCAAGACACGAAAGCAAAAGACGCCCGCTCCACCGTCGGCCAGGTGGCCGCGAAGGCTGGCACGTCGATGCACAAGGCCCGCCAGGCTATCGCAGTGCAGAAGGCGATTGAGTCTGGCGAACTGCCGCCAGAGACGGCTGCGCACCACTGCGCCCGGGGACACCTCCAGGCATAGGTAAACTGACGTTCAGTGGCGCAACCAAGCCCCAAAAGGAGCAAAACGACATGGTCGTGAAGACCGAGCAGCAGTTCATGACGCGGCCGGAGGCCGCTGAGTTCCTCCGCATGAAGATTTCGTATCTGGCCAAGCTCGCCTGCCTGCGGCGTGGACCGAGATACACGAAGTTCGGCGAGGCGTTTTGCAGTCCGGTGCGATACGCGAGGGAGGACGTTGTGGCGTGGGCCACCGACCCGGCTCGCCACGAGCGTGAGGTCTGGGGATCCAAGGCTCGCAAGCGCAACGGCCGCCGACAGAAGGCGGGCAGGTGAATCAATAGCCCGGCCGTGTAGCGCACGGACGGGCATGGAGAAAACCATGATGATCGCTCGCGACAGAATCCAGAAGCTGACCGACACGCCGGCCGACTACCTCCTGAATGCGCTCGTCAAGCTGCTCGCGGACGGCCGGCCCGGCGACGCCCGTGTCGCCGTTGCCAAGGCCGGCGAGGAGCTGTTCGAACCCGGCGTAGATCGTGATCTGTTTCGGGCGATCAAGCGCGCCGTCGAGTTTGCATCCGCGCCGGGGCCGCTCGAGGTCAAGTTCCTGGTCGAGAGGGATCCAGACGGCGGGGCCGATACCGCAGACGTGCTCGTGCGACTCCAGCACGCCGTGGAGGTCGCCGCGAGAGTCGGGTGGGAGTTTCATATCGACTCGTCGATCCGCCACCTGCGGGCCGAGTACGCGGCCCGCCAGGCAGCCGACCTGGGGCGTGAACTGGCGGCAGCCGGATTGAGTCCGACGCCGGAGCGGTGCGAGCACGTAATCCGCCTGGCCCGCGAGATCCAGGACGGCATCGGTGCCGGGGGCCGGGACGGCGCGACAAGCCTCATCGACATCATCGACCGGTGGAAGTCGAACAAGGCCGAAAAGATCCTGCCCACTGGATTCGACCCGATCGACCGCGTGCTGGGTGGAGGGCTGACGGTGGGGCTCCACGGCGTCGCGGCCCGGCCGCGCGTTGGAAAGTCTGCGCTCGCGCTCCAGCTGGCGGCCGGGGCGCTGCTGCACAATCCGCAGGCCAAGGTCGTCTGGTTCCGCGGCGAGATGACAAACGACCTTCTCGTCTCCAGGCTCCTCGCGTGCTGGGCGGAACTGCGGAAGGGCCATATCGACCGGATCGTGCTCCAGGATGCGCTGGACCGGTCGCCTGAATCCCGCAGCGTGTATCTCGACATCATCGCGACGCTGGGCGACCGCCTGGTCGTTGTCGATCCTCCGATCACGCCGTCGGTGATCGAGCGCTGGATCGACGAGGCGAAGCCCGATCTAGCCGTGATCGACTACCTCCAGAAGATCGAGGCCGGTGGATTCAAGGACCGCCGCGCTGATCTCGACCACGTCGTTCGCCGGATCGCGAATGCGTCCACCAGGGCCGACATCCCGATCATCCTCGTGTCGGCGGTCGCTAAGGGCATCGACCAAGATGCCGAGATCGGCACGATCACGAAGGAGTCAAACCAACTCGACTTCGACGCGCATTCGTACTGGTCGCTCTGGATCGCGGGCGACCACAAGGCCAGCCCGCGCCGAACGCTCCTGCGATGCAACAAGGCGCGATCGAGCGGCGAGGCCGATAGGGAGCTCTGGTTCCACGGCCGCACCCAATTCTTCGCACCTGCCGCCGCAGAGAGCTACGAGGAGTTTCAGGGCTTCCCGTTGCCATGAGTGCAGACACGCTCTACCTGTGTGATGGCACGAACCTGTCCGACCTTCGCGACCAGGATGGGCGGCCTCGCGGCATCGACTCGGTGACGGGTAAGCGTGGCACCTATCACGGCGATGCCGGGGGCGGCCGACTGATCGACCACCACGGGGAGACGATCCGCGAGATCGTGCCGCCGGCCGCGACCACGACCGCCATGCCGGCCGGCGAGCGGAATACGAAACAGGGCGGTGCCAAGGGCAGGATCGAGAGGGAGGATGGCCGCCGGTGGCGGACGCTCAACACCTTCGTGGACGTTGTCGGCCGCTATCTCTCGCACGCGGAGAAGGCGGTATGGCTTGTGCTGTTTCGCGACTGCCGTGGCGGCACGGTCGAGGCCAGCCAGCGCAACCTCTCGGCCAGATCTGGCGTCGCCGAGCGGTCGGTCGTGCGAGCGATGAGCTTCTTCCGGGACGTTCGCCTCCTGGAGGTCGTGAAGAAATCCGCGAGCAAGGGCGAGGCCAGCCTGTACCGCCTGGAGGCCAGCCCGGAACGGTGCCTCGACGCGATCATCGCCGCCGGTCGAACCGGTGACACTGTGGCACCGGATGAGGGCGGGCAGCAGGAGCCCGAAGCCTCCACGAACCGGTGCCACCATGTCACCGGTGAGCAAAACGAACCGGTGCCAAAACGTGCTCGCAACCGGTGCCACCATGGCACCATCTCCAGAAAGCAGAAGGGGGATCGTCCGCCGCCCTGTCGGGACGGCGGCCGAACCCCCGGTGAAAACGCCTCCCCGGGGAGCGCTGTCGCGGCCCTGGCAACCACGGACCAGGAGAACAGCCGATGACCCCTGCCGCCTCCCCAGCCGCCCCGGCCGACCTGATCGCCAGCCAGATCAACCTGGACGCCGCCAAGTCGTTCGCGGTGGACACCGTCCACGGGCTCCTGGCTGCCGTTATGCGGGCCGACGAGCCGGGGGGCGTGCGTTGCCTCCCTATTTGGTCGGACCGGGTCGACGGGCTCTGTGTGGGCTCCGGGCACGGCGTCGCGGCGGCCCATGGGATCACCGCCGGCATCGCCGTGTTCGTAGCGGCCGACTCCATGGCCAACCGGATACTGCATGCCGTGGCCACGCGGCTCGCGGACGCGATGCGAGATGACGGGCTGGACGTGAACCGGTGGCACGGGCGGGCGGCTGCCCTTACGGCCCCGGCCATCGAGCGGGCGGTCGCCTGGGAGATCCTGGGCGTAGCAGCGCACGAGGTCGCGCACGCGGTTGCCCTGCCCCTGGACACGACCCCGCCGTCGGAAACAGCGGCGTCCAAACTCCGGGCCTTGGCCACCGACTGCGCGGTGAGGCTCGATGCGGAATGGAAGGTCCGGTACCACGGCCCTGACTGGGCCGCGGCCTACGCGATCGTCGCGGCGCGACTCAGCACGCTCGAGCCCGACTGCCAGCCGGCGCTCCAGCAGCGGATGCGCGCGGATACGGAGATGTTCGGCGGCATCGACTTCGACGCCGTGGCCGCTGTGGTCGCCGACGTGCCGCACGACGCGGCCATCCGGCCTCTCCTGGCCGACGCCGACTTCGTCGCCCGCGTGTCGGCCGTCGTGCCGACCGCCGACGAACGGCTCGCAAAACTCTCCGCGGCGGAAGGTCCGGCGCGGAGCACTGTTTCGGATGATTCGTGCGGCACGGCCGCTAGAAAGATCGGGTGAGATATGGCCATCAACGTGATCGACATGCTCAGGAGCGTGACTGCGAAGAAGATCAGCGGGGTCGAGGAGATTGCCGATCGGCTTTTCCGAGGCGAGAAGATCCCGGGCGAGGTGATTCACGCCACACTCCAAGAAGCTGGCCGGACGCCGGAAGACCTTCAGGCCATGGTCGATTCCCGCGAGCGGATCGCAGGGCTTGTGAAGGTCATCAAGGATTCCCCGGCCGCGGTGCGCCGACTCAACGCGATCGAGAAGGAGATCACCGACCAGGAGGTTGCGTTCGAAGCGCAGCGGCAGCGGCTTCGCGAGTTGACTGAAAAGCACGAGGACGAGCGCCGGACGCTCAAGGCAATCGTTTCCAACGCGGACGCCGCCCGCGCGAGCCTGCTCACAAAAGACGTTCTGCCGGCCGCGCTGTGGGAACGACTTCGGGCCGCGGAGCAAGCCTGCATCGACGCGGACGAAGCCTACGGCGCTGCCTACAGGCAACGCCCTGAGCTCACCCGCGCGGCGGCCGAGATGGCCAGATACGTGCAGTATCTCGGCGAGGGCAAGCCGGTGCGGCACGACGGCAAAGACCTGGACGAAGACACGGCCCGGAAGCTGGCCAAAGCGGCCGCGGAGGAGCGAGATGCGAATGCCACGAGCATCCCCGCGCTCGAGGCCGCATGGAACCGGGCCTGCGAGGCCCGCGATGCCACCCGTGCGGCGGTCCTGAAGGAGCTCGGCGCGTAATGAAACCCGCGCTGCGGTTAGCCCATGGATCGCCGCTACCCGGCGGGGTGGCCCCTCACCACCCCGCCGGGCTGGGCTCACGACAGTCGACACCCACCAGCACCTACGAAAGGCCCATGCCCATGATCGACGTGAATGCCATCGTTCACCGAATCCTCGCGGCCGCGAACAATGCACCCGATCGCATCGCAGCCGACCGCGCCGTCTCCAGGCTCCTGGTTGAACTGCGAGATGCGGTGAAGGCCATGCAGATCGAGGCGCAGCAGCTGCCGCTGATGCGGACCTGGAATCCAGAGCCGCCATCGCAGGGTGAGGCCGCGTTCGTCACGGCGAGGCGGCTTTCGGCTCGCCTCGACGAGATGAAGCTGGCCAAGCGGTTCGGCGACGCAACGGACGTACAGCGCGTACTCGACATCACGCTGCGCGAGCTGCGGGCGGCGGCACTGGGCACGGGCCAGTAGCCCATGGTTCCTTCTGGCTCGCGGCATGCCGCTTGCCTGCGGCTGCGAAATCCACTTCCAACGAGTGACCTAACCAGTGCCCAAAGCATCAAAACCTACGCGCCGCAAAACGGCCCCCAAAAAGCCGGCCCCACGATCGGCAGCTCGGCGCCAACCCAAGGCCGACAACCCTCCTGCGGAGCCGGTGGACCGTGCCCTGCGGAGGTTCGACCGCCAACGGGCCGCGATCAACCGGATCGACCGGGCCGCCAGCCTGGCCGGCCGCGACATCGGCCCGATCCCGCCCGTGGCCGACCCGGCCCGGAAGGCGGCCGCCCGGGAGTCGTTCCGGACGTTCTGCGAGACGTATTTCCCGGCGACGTTTTCCCTGGCATGGTCCGACGACCACCTGGCCGTGATCGCGGCGATCGAGACGGCGGTGCGGGATGGCGAGCTGTTCGCGTTCGCCATGAGCCGCGGCAGCGGGAAGACCAGCCTGATCGAAGTCGCCGCGCTGTGGGCGCTGCTCAACGGCTACCGCGACTTCGTCGCCATCATCGGCAGCGACGAGGGCCATGCGGCCACGATGCTCGAAAGCATCAAGGTCGAGTGCGAGACGAACGCCCTCTTGCTCGCCGACTTCCCGGAGGCGATTCATCCGGTCGTCGCCCTGGAGCGGATCCACCAACGAGCGAAAGGCCAGCTCTGCCAGGGCAAGCCGACCCACATCCAGTGGCGGCAGCGCGAGATCCAGTTCCCCACGATCGAGGGCAGTGCCGCCGCCGGCGGTATCATCCGGGTGGCTGGCATCACCGGCCGCATCCGCGGCATGTCGGCGAAACGGGCCTGCGATGGCCGGAAGGTCCGGCCGAGCCTCGTGCTCGTCGACGATCCCCAGACCGACGAGGTCGCGCGGAGCCCCGCCCAAGTCGCCGCCCGCGAGGCCGTGCTGAAGGGCGCGATCCTTGGCCTCGCCGGCCCCGGCGTCCAGATCGCCGGGCTGGCTACCGTCACGGTGATCGCCCCCGACGACCTGGCCGATCGGCTCCTCGATCGGGAGCGGCATCCGGCCTGGCACGGCCGCCGCATGAAGCTCGTGTACCAGTGGCCAACGAGCACGAGCTTGTGGGATCGGTACGCGGAACTGCGCCGGGAAGGCCAGCGGAACGGGAACGGCGTCAAGGCGGCCGACGAGTTCTACGTCACCAACCGCGAGGCCATGGACGCCGGCGGCGTGGTCGCCTGGCCGGCTCGCAAAAACCCGGAGGAGGTGTCTGCCATGCAGCACGCGATGAACCTGAAGATCGACCGCGGCGAGGCCGCATTCGCGGCCGAGTTCCAAAACGAGCCGGTCGTCGAGGTCAAAAGCGGCGAGGCGCTCACGGCCAAGGAGATCGCCGGCCGCGGCATCAACGTCCCGCGGTGGGTCGTGCCCCGCGGCCTGGACACGATCACGGCGTTCGTCGACGTGCAGGAGAAGGCGCTCTACTGGGCGGTCGTCGCATGGGGGCACCAGCTCCGCGGGCACCTGGTCGCGTACGGAACGTACCCCGAGCAGGGCCGGGAATACTTCACCCTCCGGGACGCGCAGCGAACCCTCTCGGATGCGGCCGGCGGGGCGGCCCTCGAGCCGGCGATCGCCGCCGGCCTGGAGGCCGTCGCCGGCATGATCCTCGACCGGGAGCTCGAACGCGAAACCGACGACGCCCTGCTGCGGGTGGGGCAGCTGTTCATCGACACCAACTGGGCCGCATCGCAGGGAGTCGTCCGCGACTTTGCACGACGATCCAGCTGGGGGCCGCGAATCCTGCCCACCCACGGCCGGTTCGTCGGGGCCAGCAGCTCCAACATCTCCGACAAGTCGCCCGACAAAGGCGAGCGTGTCGGGGCCAACTGGCGCACGAGCACCATCCAGCGGCAGCGGCACGTGCTCTACGACACGAATGCCTGGAAATCCTTCCTCGCGACGCGGCTGCGGCTGCCCCCGGCCGACCCGCTCGCGTTCACGCTCCACGCCGGGAATCACGACATGCTCGCCGAGCACCTGGCCAGCGAACAGCCGGTGCGAGTCGAGGCCCGCGGCCGCATCGTCGACGAGTGGCGATTGATCCCTGGACGCGATAACCACTGGCTCGACTGCTGTGTCGGCAGTGCGGTGGCGGCTTCGTTCCTTGGCGTGTCGGCGGTCGGTGTGGAGTCCCCGGCGCCGCAGCGTGCAGCGCTGACCATCACACGCGAAGACATGGCCAGGCGTCGCGCGGAGTTGCTCGCGCTCAGGAACCGCGCGTGGTAAGATCGGTAGTAGACATTCGTACCGTTACGTCGCAAAAACAGCGGCATTTCGCCGCAGGAAAGGTAGACCCGCATGGCAGCTAGTTCAGGGGCAGTTCGTGCCGGCGGCGCATACGTCGAGATCTTCGCCAAGGATGGGGCTTTCCAGCAGGCGATGACGCGGGTGCAGAATCGCCTGAAGGCCACGGCCGCGGCGATGCGGCAGGTGGGCAGCAACATGATGATCGGCGGGGCCGCTATGGCCGCGCCGTTGCTTGCAGCAGTCAACGGCGCCCGGCGGTTCGAGGATGCGCTGTTGGACGCAAAGGCTTCGGCCGGTCTGACGGCAGCCGAGATCGAGCGTGTCCAGCAGAAGGCGCTGGCCTTGTCAAAGGCCGGCGTGGGCGGTCCAGGCGAGATCGCGGAGGCGTTCACTGCGCTCGTGAAGGCTGGCATGCCCCTGGAGGCCGCCCTGGACGGCGCCGCGGAGGCCGTCGTGAAGTTCGCGACCAACGCTGGCCTCGACACGACGCGGGCCGCCGAGATCGCGACCGACGCCATGAACGTGTTCGGTGAGAGCACGACGAATGCGACGGACATTTTGAAGGCCGCGGCGGACAGCTCTAGCACGAACGTCGACCAGATGACGCAGGCGTTCAGTCAGTCGTCGGCAGTGGCCGGGAAGGCCGGGCAGTCCATGGCCACGCTGTCGGCGGCGCTGGCCATCATGGCATCGCAGGGCATCAAGGGGTCGGATGCCGGCACGAGCCTGAAGACGATGATCCAGCGGCTCACGACAGGGTCCGACGATGCCGGGAAAGCGCTCGCGGAAATCGGACTCGGGATTGCATCGTTCCGGGATGCCCGGGGCAACATGCTGCCGCTGGCGCAGACCATGGACATCTTGAACGCGAAGCTCGCCACGCTCGACCCGATAGCCCGCGACAACGTCATGATGCGCATCTTCGGGACCGACGCCATTCGGGCGGCGAACATCTTGACATCGGCCGGTTCGGCAGGCTTCGCCGCCATGGCCGACCAGATGGGGAAGTCGATGACGAACGCGGATGCGTTCGACGAGCGCATGAGCGGGATCACCGGCGCGATCCGGCGGCTGAATGGAGCCCTGGAACGCATGTCGGTTGCCGTTTCCGGCGGGCTCGGCGGCGTGATCGCATCCATCGAAAAGGGGCTGACGGCATTTTTCAACGTCGTGAGCAGCCTGGCAGAGCGATTCCCGATCCTGACGCAGTCGGTGGCGACCGCGGCCGGATTCCTCCTGGCATTCGGCGCAGCGACGAAGGTGGCCGGGTTCGCCATATCCGGGCTCACGCAGGCGTTCTCGCTCGTGCGAGCCCTGCCCGCGCTCTTGAATCCGGTCACGCTGGCGATCGTCGGCGTAGGGGCTGCGGTGGCGGGGGCGATCGTAGTGGCTCGTGCATTGAGCCCGGAGTTCAAGCGCGAGGCGGACGCGATCGCCGCGGCATTCATGGCCGGCAACATCAGCGGCGCCATGGAGCTCATCGGTGCGAACGCTGGCATCGTGGCGATGCGGATGCGGCATGCCTTCGAAGATGCCGGTGATTCCATCCGCAACACGTTCGCCGCGGCCGGCTCGTTCATCGGCGACAAGCTCACCGAGGGGCTGGATCGATTTATGGGCCTCTTCGGGGCCGACATCCTCACGCTCCAAGAGGGATGGCAAAAGCTTGGCGTCTACTTCAAGGCCGCGTTCGATTGGAAGTGGGCACTGACCGGCATGGGCACCGCCCTGAAAAAGGTCGATGACGAGATCGAGCGGCGGCGTGCCGCAGCTCCGACGGCGGACGCCAGGGCTGCGGAGCGGAAGGCCGGCCGCGAACGTGCGGCGGACATGCGAGGCGACGCGGCAGCCGACCGCGAAGCCCGGCAGCGCGCCGAGCTGGCGGCGGCGACGGCCGAGCGGGACGCGGTGCGGGACAGTCTGACGCCCGCGCAGGCGGCCGACGATGCCGCGGCCACTGCCGCCAGGGACTTCAAGCAACCGTTCAGGCAGCCAGGTGAGTTCACCCCGCCGGACCCGCAAGACCAGGGCCGCGTGGCCGCTGCCGCAGCCGCAGCCACCGGCATCGGGCAGACGGTCGGCACGTTCAGCAGCACCGGCGAGGGCCTCGGGATCGGGCCGGAACTGAACAAGCTCGAGCAGCCGGCGGTGCAGACGGCGGCCAACACGGCGGCCACAGCCGAGGCCGTGACGGCGTTGGCTCGCGGACTCGACGGCCGGCCGATCGACCTGATCGACCGCGCGATCTCACCGGCCACGGTGGCCGGGTCGCTGCCCCCCCGCGACCGCCGCCGCCTCGATCCCGAACACGTCCGCGACCTCGTCGCTCCCGACTCCGGTGCTGGGGCTGCGCAGCAGCCTGCCGGCCAGGCGATTGCGTTGGCAAGCCCTGCTGCCGGCGGCGTGGCCGCCGAGGTGGCTGCCCCTCGTGCTCCCACCGTGGCCCAAGCCGCCCGCGCGGGCACGGCGATCGCCGACTGGGCTGGCGTCGCTCAGGTCATGCAAAGCGGCTTCGCGTCCGTCGTGAACGCGATCGATTCCCACAAAAAGGTTTCCGAGTCGCATACGTCGCGGCTCGACAAGATCGTCCAGAACACGGCAAACGCAGGCATGGCGTTCGTGTAACCCAAAAATCAGCGGAGCCGGCTCAGGCTGCAACCTGGCCGGCTCCTCAGATCCCGGCGTGAGGTGCCGGAATCATGGCGGCAGACTACCAGACTGCGGACGACTGTCTATGCGACGACGAGCGGCTTGCGGCGCTTTGCGAGCGGATCGCCGCAGAGCATGCCGCACGGACGCCGGAGCAAGCGTGGCAGATCACGAGGGGCGCGCTGGAGCGGTGGGCAGCTCGGGATCGCGAGGCGGCGAGGCCGCCAGCGGCCCGGGCAGCCCGCGCTCGCGTGGCATGAGCGAGATCCCGCTGGGCGGCCTCCGCGAAGCCTACCGCCTCCGGCGTCACCGCCAGGTGAGCCCGGGCCGCCATGAGTTGCGGCCAGTAGCGGGTGATGACCGCCTGTTCGATACGTGGCGCGACGCCGTTCGGGCGGCCAGCGGTATACGGGGCCGTGTCGTCACCCAAGCCGTCATGGTGGACGCCGCAGGCCGTGTCGTGTTTCCGGCTGAAGATCGCCGCACGTTCACCCGCGGCCGGTGGGCGGACGCCCTCCAGGTGCAGGTGCTGCCGGCTGGCTCCCGCAGCCGTCGCCCGGCTCGCGGGCGGTCCGGCCCTGCCGATTCGCCGCAGTCGCCGAAGCCGGCCCCCGGCCGGGGCCGGGGGCGCACGCAGCTCTCACCCAAGGTCGTCGCCAGGCTCGCGGAGATCCGCCGCGAGGATCCGACATTCGGGGGCGGCGGCAGCCGGTGAACAGCCTTTGCCGGGCGACCCGCGAGGTCGTTACAGTTCTGCCGTGAACCTCGCGCTCTACTGCTCTGTCGCCGAAGCCTGCGCCCTGGCCGGGGTCAGCAAGTCGTACATGCACGCGATGATCGTGGCGGGCAGGATCAAGGCCGAGAAGGTCGGCCGGTCCTACGCCGTCCTACGGTCGTCGGTGGCGGAGTTCCAGCGACAGCCAGGCATGGGGCGGCCCCCGAAGCCGCAGCCGGCCGCCAAGGCCGCCAGGCGGCCCCGGAAGCCTCGCGGAAAATAGCCTGTCCAGGCACGCCCGGCGGCTCATCTTGCAAGACATAGGACGTTCGTCCTATGTTGTCCCCCGCGTGGCCGGCTGATCGGCCACATCAACGCCACGAAGGGAGTGTGTGCCATGGTTACAACCGCACGATCGAAGCAGCCGGTGTCGAAGATCGCCCCGGTGTCGAAAAGTGCTCGGCGGATCGCAGAGAAGGAGTCGGGGCGGCGGATGACCGACCGGGAGATCGTGAGCATGTACCCCGGCGCAGAGTGCCGGGAGATCCCGGAGAAGATCGGCGTGATGGACCGCCTCATCCGCGAGGCGTGGGAGTTGGTTCACCAGCTCACCGCCTCCGGGGTCGAGTTCGCCGGCGACGCCAGCCAGGCGACGCTCGTGATCGCGGGCACGGCATACGCCGCATGGCGGTCGTCGATCCATCGGTGGAACGACGGGACTGACCCGGCAGCGGCAGCGGCGGTCGTGAGCGGGATGGCCGACGGCATCGAGTTCGCGCTGCGGCACGAGGCCGGCATCCCGGCCATGTACGCCGCCGACTACGCCCGGGCCGTCGCCGGCAGCGCTGATCCGGTTGATCGTATGAAGCCGCTGGCGGCCCTGGCCCGGGTGTGGCCAGACCGCTACACGGCGGCCTCGATCCGGTTTGGCCGTCCGAAGTACGCAAGCGACGACGGGGAGGCGGCCGATCCCTTCTGGGCCGTTTCCGCCAACATCCTGACCGCCAGGCGGCCGGGCGAGCGGCGGCTGCCGGCATCGCGGAGGAAGCCGACAGGTAGGTGATCGGGGGTCCGGGTGAGGACATGGCTGCCGGGCGCCGGCGCAAAGCCCCCGGCAGCCGGATCGCGGAGATCAACTACCTCGATCATGTCCAGATCGCCGCCGCGGTGCCGATGGTGTCGCCGCGAGAGATCGGCGGCGTGGCGCAGGTCATAGCCGTTTGCATAGCCGGTAACGGTGCGCAGGAGCACGGCTAACGGCTATGGCTGCAAACTTGACGATCGCGCGATAATCGCAGTATCGTTCGGCAAACCGCAGGAAAATCAGCTTTCTGGCTGGGTCGCAAAATCCGGCTGGGGGTCAAGAGGTCGCAGGTTCAAGTCCTGTCGCCCCGACTTGCCTTGT
>CAZJHQ010000056.1:0-3734 GCA_964545915.1 uncultured Candidatus Kuenenia sp.
CGAGGGCGGCGACGGCGGTGGCGTCGCCCACCCGCGCGAGCTTCTCCGCGTAGAACCGGTTGTCAGGCAGGATCGTCCGCAGCAGGTCGCGAAGGCGATCGAGCTTCAGCGCGTCGAGGGCGGAACGGGAGTGGATGCCGGGCATGGCCCGATTATGGCACGCCCAGTCCGGGCACGCCCTGCGACGGCGCATTCTGCAGCGGCGGCTGCACGCCCTGGAGCGGGCTCGGCGCCGGCGGAAAGGCCGGCCCCTGGTCGAAGGGCTGTGGCACCGGGAGCGGCCGCGCGGGAGCCGCGAACGGCTGGGGAGTGGCCGCCGGCGGCGCGGGCAGCGGCTGCACGGCGGAGGGGGGGATCGCGGACGGTGCGGCGCCGGCGGCAGGCGCCGCCGGCGGCAGGCTGCCCGCCGCGAGCCGCGCCTGCTCGGCGCGGGCCACGACCACCTCGGGCGGAGTCGCCGCGGCCGGGGCCATCGAGAGATCGACCACGCGCTCGTCGCGGATCTCCCAGGGGATGAGGTTCTCGCTCACGAAGTCGAGCGGGAAGTATTCGTACCACGGGATCGGGAACGGCTGGCGGACGGTGAGCGTTTCGTAGCCGTCCTTCACGAGACGGATCTTCCGCGTGCCGTAGTAGACGAAGTCGTGCGACACCGGCGTGGTGCCGATCTGGTAGTCGTCCACGTAGACCAGCGCGCCGGGCGGATCGCTGCGAATCGTCATCCGCCGCTGCACGCAGCCGGCGGCCGCGGCCGCGAGGAGCAGCATCGGGATCGAGCGGGCGAGGGAGTGCATGACGGGACGATAGAAACCGCCCGCGACCGCCGCCAGAGCAGCCGATCTTTCCCATTCCACCCCCGCCGCCTCGTATCGCCCCGGCCGAACAACCTGGCTAGACTTGGGGATTCCTGCGGCTCCCGTTCGATTCGATTCGCTTCACCGTCGTCCCGAGGCACCGTCGCGTGGCCATCGGCTCCACCCTCGACTACTGCGACCGCACCGACATCGGCCGCCGGCGGTCCAACAACCAGGACGCGAAGGCCGTTCTCGAGCCTTGGAACCGCGACACCTACAAGCGGCGCGGCTGGCTGTTCGTGGTGGCCGACGGGATGGGCGCCCACGCCGCCGGCGAGATGGCCAGCGCCATCGCGGCCGAGCAGGTGCCGCTGGTGTACGAGAAGCTCGCCGGAAAATCCCCCGCGCTGGCGCTGCGGCAGGCGATCGAACAGGCCAACACGGAAATCCACTCCAAGGGGGAGAGTTCGGTCGACCTCAAGGGCATGGGCACGACCTGCACGGCGCTGGTGCTGGTGCCGCGCGGCGCGCTGGTGGGCCACGTGGGCGACAGCCGCGTCTACCGCGTGCGCGGCCATCGCATCGAACAGCTGTCGCGCGACCACTCGCTGGTCTGGGAACTCCAGGATCTGCAGGCGGCCGGTGAGGCCGTGCCCGGGCTCGACCTCCGCGAGACGCCCAAGAACATCATCACGCGTTCGATGGGTCCGCACCCGCAGGTGCAGGTCGACCTGGAGGGACCGTTCCCGGTTGAGGAGGGCGACGCGTTCGTGCTCTGCAGCGACGGCCTCTCCGGGCAGGTCGCCGACGCGGAGATCGGCCTCCTGGCCGGCACGCTGCCGCCCCGGGAGGCTGCCGCGGCGCTCGTCGGCCTGGCGTTGGTCCGCGGCGCGCCGGACAACGTCACGGTGATCGTGGCCCGCGCCGGGGCGAAGGAGGTGTCGAAGGCGACGCCCGGCGACCCGCCCTGGCTGCTCACAGATGAGCCGGCGGCCACAGCCCCGCGGCCCATGCCCTGGCGGTTGCTGGCCACCGCCGCCGCGAGCCTGTTCGCGGCGCTCGTGGCCATCGGCATGTGGCAAAAGACGGAAAACCCTGAACTGCAGGCCGTCGCGCTCGCGATCGCCGGGCTGTCGCTGCTGTCGTTCATCTCCACCGGACTTCTCGCCTTCCTCGGGTTCCTGTCCCCCCAAGGCCCCGCCCAGCGGCTGCTGCCCGTCGGGGCGAAGCTCGGCGGTGGACCCTACCGCAGCCACGACTGCGCGGCCACCGCTGAACTCTTGGAAGGCATCGCGGCGAGCGCCGAGAACGCGGCGGAAGGGCTCGAGGGTGCACCGCGGGCCCGCGTCGAGGAGTCGGCCCGCCAGGCCCGATCGCGGGCCGCTGCCGGTGATCATCGCGCGGCCGTCGGCGCGGCGGTCGCCGCGATCGGGGTGTATGCGGCCGCCGTGGAGGCGGCGCGGGCCGAGGCCACCGGCCGACAGGGCCGCTCGCCGGCCTGAAATCGGCCTGCCGGCGGCTGCGGCGGGGCCGCTACACTCCCCGCCATGAAGATCCTCACCCGCTACGTGCTGACGGAACTGCTCCAGGTGTTCCTGGTGACGCTCACGGCGCTGACGCTCTTCATGCTCATCGTCGGGCTCGTGAAGGAGGCCCAGCAGCAGGGGCTGGGCCTGCTGCAGATCGTGATGCTCGTCCCCTACGTGCTCCCGGAGGCGATGCGGTTCGCCGTGCCGGGCACGATGCTCTTCGCCGTGGCCAGCGTCTTCGGCCGGCTCTCGGCCAACAACGAGATCACGGCCCTCAAGGCGGCGGGCGTCACGCCGATGGCGGCCATCTGGCCCGCCGTGGGTCTGGCGCTCGTGGTGAGCTTCGTTTCCGTGTGGCTCAACGACGTGGCCGTCACGTGGGGCCGCGATGGCGTGCGGCGGGTCGTGGTCGAGAGCGTGGAGCAGATCATCTACGGCCGGCTGCGGCAGCAGCGGTCCTACAGCACCTCGCAGCTGTCGATCAACGTCAAGGGAGTCGATGGCCGGAAGCTGATCCGGCCCACGCTCTCGTTCCAGTCGGGCGGCGGCGACAAGCCGGCGACCGTCTCGGCCAGCGAGGCCGAGCTGCAGGCCGACCCGGCGAAGAACGCCCTGATCGTGACCTTCCGCGACGGCACGCTCCACATGGGCGACGTCAAGGCCTCCTTCCCCGACACCATCGTCCGGGAGGTGCCGCTCGACGCCGTGAGCCGCAAGGGATCCAAGTCCCGGAGCCCGTCCGAGATCGCGATGGCCGACTTCGTCACCGCCCGCGTCGCCCAGACGGAGAAGATCCGCCAGGTGGAGCAGATGGCGGCGGGCAAGGCAGCCATGGGGATGCTCACCGGCCGGCTGGAGTGGACGGTTCCCCTCGCCACGGAGCACGAGCGGCAGCAGCTCGCGCACGAGCGGCGCATGCTCGCCCGGATCGTCGTCGAGCCCTGGCGGCGCTGGGCCAACGGCTTCAGCGCCCTGTGCTTCGTGCTCGTGGGGGCCCCGATGGCGATCCGCATGCGGAACGCCGACTTCCTCACCAGCTTCTTCCTCTGCTTCCTGCCGATCCTCATCGTCTACTACCCGGTGTTCATGCTCGGCGTGGACGGCGCCAAGGACGGCCGCCTGCCGCCGGTCGCGGTGTGGATGGGCAACCTTCTGATCGCGGCCTGGGGCTGGTGGCTCCTCCGCCGCGCGGTGAAGTGCTGAGCGGCCGGGCCGACGGGCAAGGCACGCCCGCGGCGAGCAGAACGCGGGACATGCCACCCGCAGGACTTGCCCAGCTGCCGGGAAGCCCGAGGCGCGAGCCGAGGGAATACGCCACGCCACACCGTATACCACCCACATTCCCTCAGCTCACGCTGCGGGCTTCCAGGCACCGGCAACGGCGTCGTGCATTACGGCCGGCGTCGTGCAT
>CAZJHQ010000056.1:3834-20408 GCA_964545915.1 uncultured Candidatus Kuenenia sp.
TGCGGGCTTCCAGGCACCGGCAACGGCGTCGTGCATTACGGCCGGCGTCGTGCATGAGGGCAACGTCACCGTGCATCGCGGCCGGCGTCGTGCACCGGCCCCGGCGCCGTGCGCACCCCTACCGCTTCCGGGCCGCGATGTACACCTCGCCGAGCCAGCCGGGCACGAGCCGGCCCCAGGCGAGGTTGAACTGCTGCCACCAGCGCTGATCCTCCAGGAACATGCCGCTGGCGCGGAGGAAGAAGGCGCCCCGCGCCTCCTCGATGTCGCAGCCGTTGCTGCGGGCGGCGGCGTTGAACCGCCGGGCCGAAAGGGCCGAGACGTGGCCGTTGGAGTTGGTGTGGGCCCGCAGCCGCGGCTCCCGCAGCGGGATGAATGGGTGCAGATGGGAGGGAAAGCCGACGAGCAGCAGCGATCCCGACGGCACCCGGGAGACGAGCTGGCGGATCGCCCGCTCGGGCTCGTAGAGATGCTCGAGCACGTGCAGGAGCACGTACACGTCGCAGTCGCCGGGGATCTTGCCCGGCTCGGTCTCGAAGTTGGCCTCGATCAGCCCGTCGTACGGCACCTTGGCCAGGTCGTCGTGGAGAAGCTTCATATCCACGCCGATCCAGTCGCCGATCACGTCGGCAGGGTCGAGGCCGAGGTGGTCCAGGCCGCTGAGCACGTAGCGGAGCATGAGCCCGTGGGCGATGCCGATCTCGCAGACCTTGAGCGGCCGCCCGCGACGGGCTGCCTCGCGGCCCAGCCAATGAAACGGGATGAAGTAACGGAGCAGCCGCGAGGGATACCGCCGCGACCGTTGCCGCTCCGTGAGCAGGAAATCGTGGTCCCCCGTGATCCGCGCGTTGATCTCGTGATGCCAAGCCGTGGCGGCAAACAGGTCCGCCGGGCGGGCGCCGGCACGGGTCGTGATCATGATGGTCGGGCCTCCGGAATGGGGCGGGACGGTAGGCGGCCGGTCCCGGCGCGTCCAGCCCAGATCCCCCGGCAGGATGGCGGCTCCGGTTGCCGACGCGGGGAAAATCGGCACAATTTCGCCGAGCCGATTTCCATCCGCCCAGCCAGGAGCCAGCCATGTCCCGTCCCGTCACGCTGTTCACCGGCCAGTGGGCCGACCTGCCCCTCGAGGATCTCGCCCGCAAGGCACGGGGCTTCGGCTACCAGGGCCTCGAACTCGCCTGCTGGGGCGACCATTTCGACGTCAAGCGGGCCCTCGACGAGAGCGGCTACTGCGCGGCCAAGCGCGACACGCTCGAACGGCACGACCTCTCGGTCTACGCCATCTCCACCCATCTCGTCGGCCAGGCCGTGTGCGACCGCATCGACGAGCGGCACAAGGCGATCCTCCCGCCGCACGTGTGGGGCGATGGCAAGCCCGACGGCGTCAACAAGCGGGCCGCGGAAGAAATGAAGAACACGGCCCGCGCCGCCCAGAAGCTCGGCGTCTCGGTGGTCAACGGCTTCACCGGCTCGTCGATCTGGCACCTGCTCTACTCGTTCCCGCCGGTGCCGGAGTCGATGATCGCCGCCGGCTTCCAGGAGTTCGCCGACCGCTGGAACCCGATCCTCGACGTGTTCGCCGAGTGCGGCGTGCGGTTCGCGCTGGAGGTGCATCCCACCGAGATCGCCTTCGACATCTTCACCGCCCAGCGGGCCCTCGAGGCCCTCGGCCGCCGCGAGGAGTTCGGCTTCAACTTCGACCCCAGCCACCTCCACTGGCAGGGCGTCAGCTCGGTGGAGTTCATCCGCAGCTTCCCCGACCGCATCTATCACGTGCACGTCAAGGACGCGATCGTGACGCTCAACGGCCGCTCCGGAATCCTCGCCAGCCACATCAACTTCGGCGACCCGCGTCGCGGCTGGGACTTCCGCTCGCCGGGCCGCGGCGGCGTGGACTTCGAGGAGATCATCCGCGCCCTCAACCTGGTGGGCTACGAAGGCCCGCTGTCGGTGGAGTGGGAGGACTGCGGCATGGATCGCGAGCACGGTGCCGCCGAGGCGGCCAAGTTCGTCAAGAACCTCGACTTCGCTCCGAGCCGGCGGCAGTTCGACTCCGCCTTCGGCGACGAAGCCTGATCGGCATGCTCCGCGGACGGCGGACGGGCTGGCGCGGACTGGCGGTCGCCTGGGCGGCCACCCTGCCCGCGCTGGTCGCCGCCGCCGACCCAAATCCGGTCACGTCGCTCACGCAGCTCGATGACACGTTCGCCGCTGCGGCGCGGGCATTGGTGCGCCGTGCCGAGGCGGGGGGCTGGCCGCAGCTCGCCACGCTGATCGCCGCCTGGGACCTGCCGGCGGAGGCCGACCGGCAGTTCGCCCTGGCGATCCCGGCCGCACTCCCGGCGCCTGACTGGATCGCCGCCGCAGGAGAACGGGAGATCTGGGCCGACTTCGTCGCTGCCAGGCAGGCCCGGGCGGCGGGGCTCTTCGATCATGCCCGGGCCGCGGCCGCCGCGCACGACCGCGTGCCGACCCGTGCGGAGCAGGCCCAGCCGGACGCAGACCGTCCCCCGCTGCCGCAGCGGTCGTGCGCGGTGGTCGGCCTGCTGCATCGCGTGCTGCGCGACGACCCGGACCACGAGCGGGCCCGCAACGCCCTCGGCTGGACGCGGCGCGACGCCGCGTGGGTGTGGCCGGAAGCGGCGCGGCGGCTCGACAAGGGAGAGCAGTTCGACGCCGCCTTCGGCTGGCTGCCGGCGGCGCGGCTGGCCCGCTATCGCGCCGGCGAACGGCACGACCGCGGCCGCTGGCTCGCGGCGGCCGAAGACGACGCCCGCACCAATCTCGCCATCGACAAGGGGCGGAAGTTCGACACGGACCACTGGGAGATCCTCTCCACCGCCCCGCTGCCCGCGGCCGCCGCCGTGGCCGCCGTGCTCGAGGAAACGTTCCTCGTCTGGCGGCAGGTGTTCGGGGCGTTTGGCGTGGAGCCGGCAGACCTGGAAAAGCGGCTCCGCGGCCGCGGCCGGCTCCTGCCGCGTGAGCCGTTCGCGGCGGTGCTCTGTGCGAACCGCGATCAATACGTGACCGAGCTGACAAAACTGGAGCCGACGATCGGTCGCACCGACGGCCTCTACTGGCCGCCGACGCAGACCGCATGGTTCTTCGCGGCGCCGGCCGCTGCGGCCGGGGATGCGTTGCCGCAGCCGCGCACGGTGCACCACGAGGCAACCCACCAGCTGTTCGCCGAGTCGAGCCTGACGACGAAGAAACTTGCCGCCCGCGCGGGCGAGCGGTGCGGCTTCTGGGCGCTCGAGGCGGCGGCCTGCTACATGGAGTCGATCCAGCCCGCCCCCTTCGGCTGGACCGTCGGCGGCCGCGACGCGGGCCGTGTGCCTGCCGCCCGGGAGCGGCTTCTGGAGGACGAGTTCTACGTGCCGCTGGAGGAGCTCACGGCCCTGGGCCGCGCCGCCTTCCAGGCCGACGCCCGCCTGCCCAAGATCTACAGCCAGATCGCCGGCCTCGCCGACTTCTTCATGAACGGCCAACGCGGCCGCTACCGCGAGGCGTTCGTCGAGTATCTCACGCGGGTCTACGCCGGCACCGCCGACCCCGAAACCCTGTCTCGCCTGTGTCGGCAAAAATACGCCGACCTCGACGCCGCCTACCGCCGCCACCTCGCGCAGTGAGGCGGCGGAGGGGCTCCTCTGTTGACGCCACGAAGGCCGGGGGTACCCCCTCCCCGCTGTGTTCCACGACTCAGAAGTTCCGTTCACGTCACCTCCCGTGACATGAGGGTGGGGTTGCCCGTGCCCTCGAGCCGGCGTAGGTGGCCAGCGAAGCCCGGAGGGCGAGAGCGCCAGCCACCTCCGAGTGAGCGGAGGGCAGGGATGCCCGGAGCGAACGTCCGGGCGAGAGGGCACGGGCAACCCCTCCCGGGCCCCGCGTTGACGGCGCTGCGCCGCCGTTCCTACACTCGCCGCGTTCCGAGCACACCCGAAGGAGCCCCCATGTCCGCCCCCTCCGCGGCGCCGGCCCGCGCCGCCGACCTTGACCGCCTCGCGATCGACACCATCCGCACCCTCTCCATGGACGCCGTCGAGGCGGCCAAGAGCGGGCATCCGGGCACGCCGATGGCCCTGGCGCCGGTCGCCTTCGCGGTGTGGAAGGATTTCCTCCGCTACGACCCGGCCGACCCCGCCTGGCCGAACCGCGACCGGTTCGTGCTCTCCTGCGGCCACGCCTCGATGCTCCTCTATTCTCTGATCCATCTGGCAGGCATCCGTCGTGGCGGCCCGACCGACGCGGCCCGCCACGAGCCGGCGGTGTCGCTGGAACAGATCAAGCGATTCCGCCAGCTCGACAGCGTGTGCGCCGGCCACCCAGAGCACCACATGACCGCGGGCATCGAGACGACCACCGGCCCGTTGGGCCAGGGATGCGGCAACTCCGTCGGCATGGCGATCGCGTCGCGGTGGCTGGCGGCCCGCTACAACCGCCCCGGCCACACCCTCTTCGACTACGACACCTACGTGCTGTGCAGCGACGGCGACCTGATGGAGGGCGTGGCCGCCGAGGCCGCGTCGATCGCCGGGCACCTGGGCCTGGCGAACCTGTGCTGGATCTACGACGACAACTCGATCACGATCGAGGGGGAGACGCACCTGGCGTTCGCCGAAGACGTGGCCCGGCGATTCGAGGGGCTCGGCTGGCGGGTCGAGCACGTGGCCGACGCCAACGACGCCGCCGCCTTGCAGCAGGCGCTCCGGGCCTTCAAGGGGGAACAGAAGCGACCGACGCTCGTGATTGTGAAGAGCGTGATCGGCTACGGCGCGCCGAAGAAGGCCGGCTCCCACGAGGCACATGGCGCGCCGCTGGGGGCGGAAGAGATTGCCGGCGCGAAGGCGGCCTACGGCTGGCCGACGGACGCACAGTTCCGCGTGCCTCCCGAGGTGCCGGAGCACTTCGCCCAGACGCTCGGGGCCCGCGGGCGACAGGCCCACGAGGGCTGGCAGAAGGCGGTGGCCGACTACTCCAAGGCCCACGCCGATCTGGCCGGTGAGTTGCGCGACTTCCTCGACGGCCGCCTGCCACCGGGCTGGGACAAGGGCATTCCCTGCTTCCCGGCCGACGCCAAGGGGCTCGCCAGCCGCGTCTCCTCGGGCAAGGTCATTCAGGGCATCAGCGCCGGCGTGCCGTGGTTTCTCGGCGGCTCGGCCGACCTCGCCCCCTCGACGATGACACTCGTGCCTGGGGCCGGTGACTTCGGGCCCGGTGGCTACGCCGGCCGCAACTTCCACTTCGGCATCCGTGAGCACGGCATGGCGGCGGCCTGCAACGGCATGGCCCTGTCGGGCCTGCGGCCCTACTGCGCGACCTTCTTCGTGTTTTTCGACTACCTCAAGCCGGCGCTGCGGCTCTCGGCGCTCGGCGGCCTGGGCGTGATCTACGTCCTCACCCACGACTCCATCGGCCTCGGCGAGGACGGGCCCACGCATCAGCCGATCGAGCAGCTCGCCAGCGCCCGCGCGGTGCCCGGATTGTCGGTGTTCCGCCCCGGCGACGCCAACGAGGTGACCGAGGCCTGGCGGGTGGTGATGGCCCGGCCCGACCGGCCGGCCGTGATCGTGCTCTCCCGCCAGAACATTCCCACGCTTGACCGCGCGACCTACGGCGCGGCCACCGGCACGGCCCGCGGCGGCTACGTGCTGCTCGACGCCCCGGGTGGTAAGCCCGACTGCATCCTCATCGGCACCGGCAGCGAGGTGCAGGTCTGCCTCGACGCGGCCGCGCAGCTCGCCGCCTCGGGCGTGAAGGCCCGCGTCGTCAGCCTGCCGAGCTGGGATCTTTTCGAGGAGCAAGACACCGCCTATCGCGAGAGCGTGCTGCCCGCGGCGGTCACGGCCCGCGTGGCCTGCGAGGCGGCCTGCGGCTTCGGCTGGGAGAAATGGATCGGGCCCCGGGGCCGCTTCGTGGGGATGCGGTCGTTCGGCGCGTCGGGGCCGGCCCCCGCCCTCTACAAGCACTTCGGAATCACGCCCGAGGCCGTCGCCCAGGCGGCGCGGGAGTCGCTGGGGTCGGGCGTGTAGCGACCAGCTCCGACCATCGACCTGCTGGCTCGAACCTCCCCCGGCTCACGGCTGGTCGTGGGAGTCGCCGATGACCGCGTCCTCGGGGTCCTTGCCCGCGGCGACCCGGCCTTCGTGATTGCGGTACATGTGGTCGTCGCCGTGATGGAGGCCGTCGGGCAGCAGCCGCTGCACGCGGCCGTCTTCGTAGAGCACGTGATGAATGCCCTCGGGATGGTTGTCGCTCCGCTCGTCGGTGTGATCGGGAGCGTCGGCCATGATCGGGTGGTGGGCACGCCGCTGGTTGCGGATCGGCTGGAGCACGCCCATCGGATCGCGGTGGCCGAGGGTGTATCCGTAGTCGCCTCCCATGGTCCGCACCAGCTCCTCGAATCGCGGCGTGCCGACGGCCGCCTGGAGCTCCTCGAGCGAGGGCACGCGAAAGCCACCGCGGCGGGCGAGCTCCGTGTCGGGCACGAGCACGGTGCCGTCGTCGGCCACCAGGCGGTGCTCGGAGACGAGCGTCGGAGCGTAGAGGCCGGCCCGCGACAGCGGGCCCGTGCTCGGCGGCGTGGGATACATGCGATGCGATTCGGCGTAACCCTGCAGGCCGGTGGAGAGCCGTTGCAGGTTCCGTTCGGCGCGGCGGGCCCGGGCCTCGGTGATCGAATCGAGGAGCAGCGGCGCGACGAGCACGCAGGCGGCCAGCGCCGTGGCGGCCATGATCGCGCGGTCGAGCCAGGCCCGCGGGCCGGCGCCACTCCGCTCTAGTTCCGCCGGCATCACCGGCCGCGGGGCGGGTCTGACGGCCGGCTCCCGCCGCGGAGCGGATTGCGCGGCGATGAACCGCATCGTGCGACCGGTCAGCCCGGGGGGCGGCGAACACGGGTCGCGATCGCGATCCAGAGGCCTGACCGCAATTCGCAGGGCGTCGAGATCCTGACGGAGGGCGGGGCCGACCCGCGGGTCGGCCAATGCCATCTCCACCTGCATCGACTCCGCGTCATCGAGGGCCCCGAACAGGTAGCCGACGAGCTGCTCTCGCATCGATGTCCGGTCCATAACCATCATGCCTCCGGGATGGGCCCGCGGCCGCTCCGGCGCCACGACTCGTTCAGTTTCAAGACGGCCGCGTGCAGCCGGCTCTTCACGGTTCCCACCGGAATGCCGAGCACGTCAGCCGCCTCACGGTATTTCATGCCCTTGTGGTAGACGAGCAGCAAGGCCTGTTTGAGGCCGTCGGGCAGTTCGTCCACCGCCGACCGCACCCACGCCTTCGCCTCCTCGCTTTCCATCTGCTCGTCGGCCGTCTGCTCCGCCCCCGACAGCATCTCCAGGAGCGAACCAACGTCATCCTCGCCGCCCGTGCGGTTGTCGAGGCTCACCATCCGATGGCGGCGGTTGCGCCGCTGCGCGTCGATGGCCTGGTTGGTCGCGATCGTGTAGAGCCAGGGGCGAAACCGGCGGCCTTCCTCGAACTGCTCCTTCTTCAAATGCACCTGGAGAAACGTCGCCTGGAACACGTCCTCCGCCATCTCCGCGCTGCCGAGGTAGCGGCGGAGATAACTGAACAGTTCCATCTCGTACCGATGGACGAGCGACTCGAACGCGGCCGCATCGCCCTCCGCACGACTGCGTCGCAGCAGCTCCTCGTCAGAGGGCCCGGCAACAGCCGCACCCCCTCCGGAGACGGAAAGCCTGTCGTGTCCGGAATCGCGGCGCGGGTCGTGCAGATCCATGCTCGGGTACGGACGCGGGGGGCGAATGGTTCGGGGCGGGGCGGGAAAAGCCCTCGCCGCCGAGTATAGCCGGGGCTGCCGGGCTGCGCCGCAGCGGCCCGCCGCGGCACAACCCCCTGTGGGATTTGACTTTCCGCCGCGGCGGCCGCGGGCTCCGCCCCGCCGGCGAACCGGTTTCGGGGGCGGCAAAAGTCGCCGCTGCGGGGTCTTGCAGATTCTCGCTGTGGCCGCGGCGGGCTCACTCCAGCCCGTAGGCGCCGGCGACGGGGATGTCGATGCCGCGGCGTGTCGCGAACTGCGTCCGTGACAGGAACCGCGGCTCGAGGTTGAACGTCACGCCCACGTTGTTGCGGCTGTAGTCGACGTTGAAGCCGAAGGTCATCAGGAACGACTCGCCGATCCGCACGAGCTGGAAGTTCTGGCCGATGTTGCTGCCCGTGAGGTTGATCGCCGTGCCGAAAGAACTCGCCCACTTGGGGCTCATGCGGTAGGTGTAGGAGCCGGTCAGCACCGAGGCGTTGATCGGTCCTCCGAACTGATTGAAGCCCAGGTAGAAGCTGCCGCGCGGCGTGCGGTTGAGCAGCGCGCCGACGGTGTACAGTTGCTGGCCGCCGGCGAAGAAGTCGACGTCGGCGGTCGAGAGCACCGTGGTGCGGTCCCCCACGTGCCAGCGGAAGTCGTACTGCCACAGGCCCATCACCTGGCCGAAGTTCTGACTCTCCACGGGAAACAGCTCGCCGTCGATGTCGAGCGTGATCCAGTCGATGATCCGCCGGTTGCCCTGGGGGCCGCGCTTCGTCTGCCACCGCTGCCGGGCCGCCAGGCGGAAGACCGTCAGGTCGTTGGCGATCTCGGTGGGCCCGGTGACCCAGCTGGCGAGGCCCCGGCGGACGGCGTAGGTCCGCGGGTCGTACCTGTTGTCCGGGCCGAAAATGAAGGGGGCGGCCAGCGGAAGGGGCTGCCCCGGCACGGCGCCATAGCTCCAGTAGGGGATGTTGCGGCGGTACTGATTGATCGCGTCGTCGTCGATCTGATCGTAGAGCGGGAACTGGTCGATGCTCTGCGTGGCGTCGGCGTAGGCGAACTCGGCCTCGAACACGACCTTGTGGGCGAGGCCGTGCACGTTCCAGAGCTGGCTCTCCACGGTGTTGTCGGCCGTCCACATCGGCAGGCTGGAGCGGATGCCCACCTGGCCGTAGGCCCGGTTGATCGGCGACTGGGTGATGTCCTGGCCCCAATGGGCCAATTCGCCCAAGGCGTAGGGCACGATCTTCACGGCGCCGGCCTGGAACGGCAGGTCGAGCTCCTGCCGCGTGGCGATCCGCTCGCCGATCACGTTGTTCTCGTAGGGCAGCGTCGTCCAGATGTTGAGCCCCTGCCCCGGCGTCGGCGCCTGCGGCAGGCTCTGGCGCACATACGAGATGCTGGAGTGCTCATACCACGAGACGGCGTCGTTGAGCAGCGGCTGGGCCATCCAGTAGTGGTCCAGCCGCGGCCACCACTCGCTCTGCGTGAAGAACGGATTGACCCGCACGCTCGTCAACAGCCGCAGCTCGCGGTTCTCGATCGGCCGCCGCAGGTCGAGCCAGGTCCGCTGCTCGTAGCCCTCCTCCCACTCGGCCTCGTAGTATTCCTCGAGGAAGTTCATGTCGCTGATCCAGCCCGCGGTGCCGCGGGCCTGCCAGCCGCCGAAGAAGCTGTCGGTCGTGCCGCCGAGATCCTGCCGGTGCCGCCAGAACGAGCGGCCGCGGAAGGTGCGGTTGGGGAAGCCGGGATAGGTGAAGTCGCGGCGGTAGAGGCCGAGGTTGTCGCGGCCCACGTCGCCCACGAACCAGGCGTCGAGGTCGCCGCTGGCCGGCGTGCCGAGACCGAGGAACTCGGGCCGGTTGTAGAGCAGCGACGTGCCGCCGCCAGGTCCGCGTCGACTCAAGTAATCGATGTCGAAGTCCCAGTCGACGCCGTCGGGGGGCCGCTGCCAGCCGAACACCTGGAAGGCGTCCCAGCCGGTGAGGATCTGGGTGCCGAAGATCCGGTCGTTCTTCAACTGGACGTTGTTGATGTAGAACGTCGGCTTCTTGGCGTTGGTCGCCAGCACCGGCCACCACAGCACCGGCACGCCGCCGAGCGTCACGGTGTTGCCGCGGCTGGTGACGAACTGCTGGTGCTCGACCTGCGGCTCGCCGGTGAGCGGATCGACCGCCGGCTGCCCGAACGGTCCGGCCAGCGGAATCTGCTCGTCGGTGAGCTCCAGCTCCCGCGAGCGGAACTCCCAGCTCGGCACGCCCAGACGGCTCGACGTCAGGCCGGTCTGCGCGGCCACGAACCGGCTCCGGTCCACCTGGCGGATCACGTCGGCCCGCAGGCGGACGGCGCCGGAGTAATTGTCGACCGGCGTGAGGACCGTGGCCCCGGTGATCACGCCGCTCGACCGCGGCACGTCGTAGAACATGCTCACCGCCTCGACCACGCGCTGCCCCTGGCGGAAGATGACGTTGCCCTCCATGTAGAGCTCGAGGGGCACGTCGGCCCCCTGCCCCGTGCCGCCGTTCAGGTCGGGCTGTCCCTGGCCGCGGGTCCAGATCACGAGCCGGTCGGCGGAGATGTCGAGCGGCCCGGCGGGATCGACGCCGTCCACCACCAGGTTCACGCCCGACGTGATCACGGCCACCCACTCGTTGCCGCCAGGGCTGGGGAACCACTTCACCGCCAGCGGCACGCTCGACCGTGGAAACGCCCGCAGCCGCCGCGTGGTGGTGGCCGTCGCCACCTGCGGCACGGCGGGCGGGCCGAACTCGCTGAATTGCGTCCGCTGGATGGGGTTGCCGTCCGTCGCGGCGCCGCCGGCACCGGCCGTCTGCGCCCCATCGCCAGGAGACTCGGCGGGGCGTTGGGCCGGGAGCCCCTCCGCCGGCTGTCGATACACAGGCGGCGTGCCGGTCGCGGCCACGACGCTCGCGAAGTCCAGAGTCGGATCGCGGAGCGTCCAGAAGCGGCCGCTCCACCGCGGGCCGCGCACGCTCGAGGCGGGCGCGGCGCCCGCCGCGCCGGCGACCGAATCCACCCGCACATCCCCGGCCATGCGCACCAGCACGCTGCGCACCCGCGGCCGCGCATCATCCTCCGCCACGGCGCCGGCGTCCTGCTCGATCCACACGACCGCCTCGTGGGCGCTGGCCTCGGTCGGGCCCTGCGCGATGCGCACGCCGCCGGTCAGATGCCACACGTCATACGCGCCCTCGGTCCAGCGGGCCGCCTGCGTCGCCTTCACCGTCAGCGGCTCGCTCGGATCGACGCTCGGCACCTCGATCCTCCCCGCCTCGGCGATCGCGGCCGCGAGGCCCCGGGCCGGCAGCGCCGCGAGGGCGCCGGATGTGGCCGGCAGCCCGGCTCCGGCGTCCGACTCCGCGGCCCGCGCGACGATTGGCATGGCGCTGGCCACCGCCACCATCAACACGAGGAGTCGTGTCGGCGCGCACGGCGGCCGCGAACCGGAAGACGGTCCATGACGGATGGGCGCGGCGATGCTGTCGCGGTGTGGCACGCGGTGCGGCGGTGGCGGAAGGGGTGGGCACAGGGCCCGGCCTGAAAAATCGCGGGACTATAGAAGTGGCCGCGAAACGCGGTCAAGGCATCACCGGCAGGCACGGCAAGCCGGAAAACCTGCGCGGTTCCGGCGGTCTTCAGGGTAAAATGGCCCGCTTCGCGGCCCGGCTCGGCCCTCCGCCACCCCCGCCGCGGCCCCGCCGCCAGCCGCGCCCATGACCCAAGCCACGTCCGCCGCCGTCGCCGACCGCATCGCGGGCTGGCTGATCGCCTGGCGGCTGCCGCTCGCCGTGGCCGCCATCGCCCTGGCGGCGGTCTCGGTGGAACGGTCGCGGCATCTCGAGTTCTCGCGGTCGATCGACGCCATGTTCGACCGCACCGATCCGGCGCTCGTGCCCTACCGGCGGATCGCCCGCACATTCGGCTCCAGCGAGGTGGTGCTCGCGGCGTACGACGATCCCGAGCTGTTCTCAACCGCCGGCATCGACAGGCTGCGCCGCCTGACCGATCGGCTGGCGGCCACGCCGGGCATCGCCTCGGCATCGAGCCTCTCCAGCACGCCGCTCGGCCAGCGGATCATCGACCTCGACTCGAGCCCCACGGCCCGCAAGTTCGTGCGGCTTCTGGAGGGCTACGCGGTGGGCGCCGACCACCGCACGGCCGGCGTCGTCTGCGTGCTGGAGCCCCCCGCGCCGCGGTTGGTCTCCGCCCGTGAGCAGGCGGTCTCGCGGGCCGACACCATCGACCGCCTGCGGGCCATCATGGCGGAACTGCCGGCCGGTACGGTCGCGGGCGAGCCGGTGATGCTGCGGGAAGGGTTCGCGATGCTCGAGCGCGACGGCAACCTGCTGGGCACGGCCAGCGGCATCCTCGCCGGGCTGGTGCTCCTCGTTTCGTTCCGCAGCCTCCGCTGGCTGCTCGTGCCCCTGGCGGTCGTGCTCCTCGCCCTGTGGATGACCCGGGGCGGCCTCGCGATGCTGGGGCTGAAGTTGACGATGGTCTCGACGATGCTCTCGGCGATGATCACGGTGGTGGGCATCGCCACCGTCACGCACGTGATCGTCGAGTTTCGCCGGCAGCGCGGCCTCGGGCATGATCCGGCGGCGGCGCTCCGCGCCACGATCGCTTGCCTGCTGTGGCCGATCCTGGGGGCCATCGTGACCGACGTCATCGGCTTCGGCTCGCTGATCTTCAGCCGCGTCGGTCCGGTGCACGACTTCGGCGTCATGACCTCGATCGGCGCCGGGATGGTGCTCCTGGCGGCGGGACTGGTGATTCCGTGCCTGGCGCTCGCCGGACGGTTCGACACCGACCCACGCCGGGCGTGGGGCGAGCGCGTGCTCGATTTCGGCCTCGACCGGCTCGTGCGGCGGATCGTGCGGCACCCCGGGCCCATCCTCGCCGCGTCGTGCGCCGTGGTCGCCGTGGCCGTGGCCGGCATGCGCTGGCTCGAGGTCGAAACCGACTTCACCCGCAATTTCCGCGACACCAGCCCCGTCGTCGCCTCCTACGACATGGTCGAGTCACGGCTCGGCGGCGCCGGCGTATGGGACGTGCTCGTGCCGGCCGCCGACCCGATCGACGGCCCGACGGTGACGCGGCTCACGCGGCTCGCCGACCGGCTGCGGACCGAGGTCACCCTGCCCGACGGCGCCGGCGGCTCGCGGCCGGCCCTCACGAAGGTGATGAGCGTCGCCGACGTGCTCGCCGCGGTGTCCCCCGTGTCGCTCGAGCAGCTCCAGGCCAGCCGGGTCGGCAACTGGATCGTGACCCGTGCGGTGGAGCTGCTCCGGGAGCAGATGCCGCAGATGGGCCGGGCCCTGATCGGCCGCGATCCGCTCGACGACTCCACCTGGCTGCGGATGACCCTCCGGGCCCGCGAGCGGCAGCCGACCGAGGCGAAGCGGTCGATCATCGCCCAGGTGCAGCGGATCGTCTGCGAGGAGTGTCCGGCGGCCGACGGCCGGCCCGGCGGCGAGGTGACCGGGTTCTTCGTGCTGCTGGCCCAGCTCGTCGATCGGATGCTCGCCGACCAGTGGCTCACGTTCGCGATCGCGACCGGCGGTATCTTCCTGCTCCTCGCCGTCGCCTTCCGCAGCCTGCTCCTGGCGGCGATCGCGCTGGTGCCCAACGCCCTGCCGATCTTCGTGGTTCTCGGCCTGATGGGCTGGGCGGGCGCGCGAATCAACATGGGCACGGCGATGATCGCGGCGGTGTCGATGGGGCTCTCGGTGGACAGCTCGATCCACTACATCACCGCCTTCCGCCGCCGCATGGCCGCCGGCGGGGCCTGCGCCGCCGCGCTCGAGACCGCCCACCAGACGGCCGGCCGGGCGATGGTCTTCTCGACGCTCGCCCTCGTCGTCGGGTTCCTGGCGCTGACCACCAGCGGCTTCGTGCCGACCGTGTCCTTCGGCTGGCTCTCCTGTCTGACGCTGCTCGGCGGTCTGTTGGGCAACCTCGTCGTCCTCCCCGTGCTCCTGGTGTTGACGGCGGGCCGGCGGCCGACCGGCTCCCCAGCCGCGGAAAAGCCGGTACAACAGGCGGATTGGCACTGATCCCGCACAGGAGGCCCCCATGACCGCCCCGCTCCGCGCCGCCGTCGAGTTCTCGCCCATTCGCTCCGCCGACGCCGCCGGCCGCATCGTCGCCGAGGCGACGGCCAGGCCTGAGACGATCGCCGCCGACGCGCTGGTCGTCTTCATGGCCGAAGGCGCGGTCGGCGCAGGCCCCGCCGCGGCGCTCGACCGGGTGACCGGCGGCCTGCTCGGCCGGCTGGCGGCCGCCGGTGAGCTCGGCGGCAAGCGGTACGAGTGCGTTTCGCTGCTGGCGGCCCCGGGCCTCACCGCCGGCCAACTGCTCGTGGTGGGCCTGGGCAAACGGGAGGAGGTCGATGCCGGCGTGCTGTACAAGGCCGCAGCCACCGCGGCGCGGCAGCTCGCCGGCCGGCCGCGGGCGCAGGTCGTGTTCGCCGCCGACGGCTCCTGGACCACGCGGCAGGTGGAGCAGGCGGTCGCCGGCGCCGCCGTCGGCATGGTCGGCCAGGACCTGTATCGGGCCGATCGCCGCCGCACGCCCTTTGGCGCCACCATCTGGACCGCCGCGGCGGCCGAGGCCGTCCGCGCCGGGGCCACGATCGCCGACGGCGTGAACCTTGCCCGGCGCTTGGTCAACACGGCCCCCGACGATCTCTATCCGCAGTCGTTCGCCGACGAGGCGGCGGCCGTGGCCGGCCGCACGGGCATGGAGATCGAGATCTGGGACGAGGAGCGGCTCCTCCGCGAGCGCTGCCAGGCGATCCTGGCGGTGGGCCGGGGCAGCAGCCGGCCGCCCCGACTGGTGATCCTTCGCTACCGCGGCCCCGGCAGGCAGGACGGCCCGCCCGACGTGGCGCTGGTGGGCAAGGGCGTGACCTTCGACTCCGGTGGCCTGTCGCTCAAGCCCAGCGACGGCATGCTGACGATGAAGTGCGACATGGCCGGCGGGGCCGCGGTGCTGGCCGCGGCGGCGACGATCGCGGCCCTGAAGCTCCCCGTCCACCTCGTGGCGGCGATCGGCCTGGTCGAGAACATGACGGGCCCCGCCGCCTACAAGCTCGGCGACGTGATCACGGCCCGCAGCGGCACGACGATCGAGGTGCACAACACCGACGCCGAGGGGCGGATCGTGCTCGCCGACGTGCTCGACGTCGTCCGCGGCCTGCAGCCCGGACGGATCGTCGACGCCGCCACGCTCACCGGGGCCTGCATGGTCGCGCTCGGCCACGACGTGGCCGGCCTGTTCACCAACGACCAGCCCTGGTGCGATCGGATCGCCGCCGCCGCCCGGGCCGTCGGCGAGCCGGTCTGGCAGCTGCCGATGTACGCCGACTACGACGAGCAGATCAAGAGCGAGGTCGCCGACATCAAGAACGTGGGCGACGGCCGCTGGGGAGGCTCGATCACGGCCGCGAAGTTCCTCGAGCGGTTCGTGGGGGGCATCCCCTGGACGCACATCGACATCGCCGGCCCGGCCTTCGCCGAGAAGCCGAAGCCCTGGACTGACGGCGGCGGCACGGGCGCCATGGTGAGGCCGTTCGTCGAGCTCGTCCGCGGCGGGTGATGCCGCGGGCGGCCGCCGGGGAAACGCGTGCATTCGTGCGGCATGGACGACAGGGTGGTTTTCGGGCCCGGTGTCCCCGGGCTCCCGCCCGGGGCTTCTTGGGAACGAACACACGCCAACGACACAAGAAGCCCCCGGCGGAAGCCGGGGGACTCCGGGTCGCATGCCTTCCCGGATGCCATGCGATGCGGGTTCGAACCGGGTAAACGCGTCCCGTCTTGTGGAAAGGACGGCGAAGTGGTTTTCAGGAACTACAGGAGCGTGTCCAGTTCGTCGACGAGTTCGCCGAACCGGGCCAGCGCCGTGGCGACGGGCTCCGGCTTCTCGAGGTCCACGCCCGCGTCGCGGAGCAGGTCGAGCGGCCACTTCGACGAGCCTCCCTTCAGGAAGCCGAGGTAGCGGTCGAGGGCCCCCGGCTCCTGGTCGACGACCTTCTTGGCCAGCGTGATCGCCGCCGCCAGGCCGGTGGCGTACTTGTAGACGTAAAACGCATTGTAGAAGTGCGGGATCCGCAGGCATTCCAGCTCGAGCTGCGGATCGAGGGCGAACCGCGGCCCGAAGTAGGCGTCGAGCAGTTCCCGATAGATCGCGCGGATTCGCTCCAGCGTCAGCGGCTCGCCCGCCTCGGCCGACGCATGGCTCTTCCGCTCGAACTCGGCGAACATCGTCTGCCGCACGATCGTCGCCCGGATCGAGTCGATCTCCCGGGCCAGGATCGCCGCCCGCTCCTTGTTCGTCGTCGCCCGCGCCAGCAGAAGCCGCGCCAGCAGCTGCTCGTTGAAGGTGCTGGCCACCTCCGCCACGAAGATCGTGTAGCCCGAGTACTGGTAGGGCTGGGCCTCCGCCGAGTAACGCGTGTGCATGGAATGCCCCGCCTCGTGCGTCAGCGTGAAGACATGCTCGATCACGTCCTCCTGGAAGTTCATGAGGATGTAGGGATCGGAGTCGAAGGTGCCGGAGCTGAAGGCCCCCGATCGCTTGCCGGCGTTCGGATAGCGGTCGCACCAGCGGCCGCGCAAGCCCTGCTCCAGGCGGCCGCAGTACTCTCCGCCCAGCGGCTGGAGCGACTCGATTACCAGCTGCACCGCCGCGTCCCAGGTGTGCCGCTGCTCGAGCTCCGGCACCAGCGGCACGTAGCAGTCGTAGTGATGGATCGCGTCGAGCCCCAGGACCCGCTTCC
>CAZJHQ010000057.1:0-19762 GCA_964545915.1 uncultured Candidatus Kuenenia sp.
GTTTCCTGCGGTCGCTCAAGTGGAAAAAGGCCATGGAGGGCTTTTTCCACGGACAACTAGAACGGCGCAAACAGCCACCAGATCGCGATCCCGAGGCAGGCCAGGGCCGTCACGATGACCCAGGTTGGTTTTTCCGGGCCGGCATGGTCCTCCGCCGAGATATACCGCTCGCAGTACGGACACCGCGGCGCGTCCTCGAGGATTGCACGCCGACAATACGGACACGGGACGGTCGGCTCATCGTCGGAGTCCTGATCGGCGTCGAAATCGGCGTCGTCTTCCTCCCAGTCGTCTTCCTCCCCGACATGGTCGCGATACGGCGTCATAGGCTGGACCTGCGTGTTTTCCTCGCCGTGCCCGAGCTCGTCGGCGAAGTGCCGATGGCCCGCGGCACAGCAGAAGCCCCGCCGCACGGGGAAGGCGGCCGTCGAGACGGGCACACCGTTCCCAAAATACCAGTCGGCCTGCGGCCGGGCGTGCTTGTCGTCATGATCCGGGACTTCGGCCGCCATGTTTCAACCCCGTCCCAAACGGCGTTCGTCGCCGCGGAGCCCGTTTTTTCAGGCCGTTTTTCGCTTCGGCAGCACCGCGCGTAACATTCCGCACTGGTCGTCGCCCTGTCCGCCGGAGACAGCCGCCCGGACGCCCCGGATGGCGCGTTCCACCGTCCCCGGAGACCGCCCGATGGCCACCGCAGCCGATCACCTGAACGCTTTCGTCCGCGACTGTCTCGCCCGCGGTGTGGCCGGCGTCGTCTCGCTCTGGTATGTCGGTGACCTGCGCCGTGAGCAATCGCTGGCGGGCCACGCGGGCCGGCCGCTTCCGCCGCCCGACGCGCCGAACGGACACGCGACGAGCCGAGACGGCTTCTTCACGCATGGACCGGGCCAACGCACGTTCACCGTCACCGTGCCAGAGAAGCCGCAGCCGTGACTCCTTTGGTGCTGGCTCCCGTGCTGCTGGTGCTGCTGACGACGAGCGTGCTGCCGGGCGTCAGCGCCGGGGCTGGTCCTGCGGACGACCGTGCCGTGTCGGTTGGGCTGTGGGACGTGGTGGCGGTCGAGGTGAATGGAAAACAGGTGGACCCTGAATTGGTGGCGCTGCTTCAAGTCGCCTACCGGGAGGATGGGTCTTGGTCGGTGCTCTTCAAGGGCCTGCCGGTGGCCGAGGGAACGAGCACGAACGATCAAGACGCAGCTCCAAAGACCTTCGAGATGGAGACTCAGGCCCGCGAGCATTCCACGCGGCTGAAGTACACGGGGATCTACAGACTCGAGGACGACACCCGGCAGTTTTGCTTCGTGGAGGCTGACCTCCCTCGGCCCGACACGTTCACCGCACCGCGAGGGAGCCGGCGGGTGTTGGTGACGCTCAGGCGTGCAGCCAGACGGTGAGCGGCTGCTGCCCGTGTTTCTGGGACATTCCGCCCGACTCCGCTGGACCCAGCACTCCGCCGGGGCCCCGGATCAGAACGCCCGCACTCCGGGGGCCACGCCCGGTTGCCGCGACACAGGCACGCGACGGCAGCGTGGGCCGCCGGTATGATCTCGGCAGTCGCGCAGCGAACTTTCCCTCCGGAGCCTCACCCGATGAACGACGCCGTTTCCGAGACCAGGGCCTGTGACCTGCTGGCCCGCCTGTTCAAGTCCCGGGGGTATGCCGTGTCTCGGAACGTGAAGTTCCGCGAATACGGCGTCGACTTTCACGCCGACGGCTGGGATCCACGGGCCCGCGTGGGCTTCGAGTTTCTTTCCAGCGAGGACGACGACCATGACGACCTGACGCTGGCGGAATATCAGACGCTGATGGCCGCCCAGAAGCGGGGCGAGTTGTCGGTGTTCATCATCGACGAGGTCGAGCCCCTCTCGGCCACCGACCTGGTGCGTGCGGCCACGGACTTCCTCGACGAGGTCGAAGCGGCGAAGGTCCGCAGCGGGTCCCGCGGACCGAAGCCGGCCCGGACGAGCCGCGCGGCGAAGCCGACGACGGCGGGATCGGGCAGGACCAAGGTCGCCAAGTCCGCAGTGCAGCGGGCGGCCAAGGCGGTTGTGAAGAAGGCCGCGGTGAAAAAGACGGCCCCGAAAAAGTCGGCCCCAAAGCCGACGGCCCAGAAAAAGACCCCCCACCAGAAGACGACGCGGGCGCCATTGAAGCAGCGGAAGGTGGTCGGCGGCGGGCGTCGCCCCTGATCCGCCGGAACCGAACGCCGGACAGTTCATCGCCGGGTCCGAGAGCCCGCCGCCCGGGACGGCGATCCGGCCCCGCTGTCGGCGGGACAGTCACTCGCCGACGAGGGCGAGCGTGTCGGCGAACGACCGCAGTCCGGCCGTGGCGCCGATTCCCGTGACGCAGCAGGCGGCCGTCGCGGCGCCGAGCAGGCCGGCGTGACGAATCTCCATGCCGCGGAGCAGGCCCGTGAGGAGCCCGGCGAGGAACGAATCGCCGGCCCCCGTGGTGTCGGCCACGGGGCCGGGAGCCGGCACGCAGGGGATCTCCAGAAACTCGCCGGCCGCGGGCGAGAGCAGGGTGCCGCGGGTGCCGAGCTTCACGCCGAGAATCCCCGGTGCGCCGCAGGCCCGGTAGCGTTCCACGATCGACCGCGGGTCGGCCAGGCCGGTCTGGTGCACGGCCTCGTCGAGACTCGGGACATAGACATCCACATGGGGCAGCGCGGCGGCGAGGGGAGCGAACGGCCCGCCCGAGCCGGCCGTCTCGACCGCCACCAGGCAGCCGGTGGCCTTCACGGCCTGCACCGCCGCGGCGAGGTCGTTTTCGAGGCCCGGCAGCAGTCCGTGGTAGCCGAGGATGGCCATCCGACAGCCGCCGAAGTGCGGTGCGAGCCGGCGGATGAACGCCAGGTCGATGGCCGCGGGCGCGCCGACGTGGTGCGCGAAGCTCCGCTCCCCGCCCGGGTCGATGAGCACCGCGGTCGTGCTCGTGGCCAGGGTGGGTTGCGTCTCGAGTGCCGCGACGTCAATGCCCTCGGCCACCAGCCGGGTGCGGATCATGTCGCCCCAGGGGTCGCCACCGACCAGGCTCGCGGCAGCGACCTGCATGCCGAGCCGCCGCATCGCGGTCCCGGTGTTGCAGACGATGCCGCCGGTCGCGACCTCGATGGGATCGACGTGAATCAGCCGGCCCCCGCCGATCGGCGCCGCCAGGCCGACCGGCTTGACGAGGATGTCGGCCACGCATGTGCCGCAGATCAGGGCGTCGTGCATGTGGGCTCCGCAAGGCAAAACCGCGGCCGCTGGTCGCGCCGCTGGGGTTGTAGGCTACACTCTTCCGCGGCCCAGGCACACCGCCCCGCCGCCCCCGCAGGTTCCGCCATCGTGCCGACCCAGAAGACGCTCGACATCAAGCTCGCCCGCATCGTGGCCGATCCGTCGTGCCGCGACTTCATCCTCGCCGATGCCAAGGATGCCGACATGGCGTTCGGGCTGGCCGCCCCCGGGCTGAAGCCGGGGGGAAATCCGTCCCACGGACCGTTTCGCACGCTGGCCGAATACCGCGACTCGATCCGGGAAATCGTTTCCCAAGGGCTCGTGGACATCATGCTCATGAGCGCCAGCACGAGCGAGGCGCTGACCATCGAAGAGGGGATCTTCACGGACAGCGGCGTGACACCGGCCGTGCGGATGAACGACACGACCGACATCTGGCTCGCCGCGGGCAGCGGTGGCTACACGCGGCAGCCCGCGCTGCCGTTTTCGACGGCGACGATCGCCCAGGCGCAGTGCGGCCGCGTCGACTGCCGACATGGCGATCACGGCCGCGGGGCGAACCTCGGACTGTTCTCGCTCACGCTCAACGACGACGCCACGCTCGATCGCGACATGCTGACGGCGTACAAGGAGTTTCGCATCGCGGCCGAACGGGCCGGGTTTCGCCACTTCCTCGAGGTGTTTTTTCCCAACGCGCTCGACCGTGTGCCCGGCAAGGCGGCCGGCGATCGGCCGCGGGACGTCGCCCGATTCCTCGCCGACCACGTCGTGCGGGCGCTGGCCGGCGTCCCGCGGGCGGGCCGGCCGGCATTCCTGAAGATCCCCTACCTCGGGCCCGAGGTGACCGAGCAGTTGGCGGCCTACGACCGGTCGCTCGTCGTGGGCATTCTCGGCGGCGGCGCGGGCACGACCCACGACGCCTTCGGCCTCGTGGCCGACGCCAAGGCCCATGGCGCGCGGGTCGCCCTCTTCGGCCGAAAGATCAACGCCGCCGAGAACCAGCCGGCGTTCGTGCGGATTCTGCGGTCGGTCGCCGACGGCGACCTGGATGCGGCGGAGGGCGTGAGGGCATATCATGGCGAACTGGCGCGGCTCGGGATCCGGCCGCACCGTTCCCTGGAAGCAGACTTGGCCCGTGCCCCCACCGCCACCGCCTACGGCGGCTGATCCCGGCCGCGAACGCCATCCCGATCGCCCGCCTCTGTCCAACGACCTCCAGACCCCAAGGATTCTCCGATGCCGCCGATGGGTCCCGCTCGCCAGACACTGATTCTGCCCTCCCGGCGCGGATTCCTGGGCGGTGTGGCCGCGGGAGCCGCCGCGGGCACGCTCGTGTCGGGTCGTGCCGTACATGCGGCCGGGAGCGAAGAGATCCGCGTCGCCCTCGTCGGCTGCGGTGGCCGGGGCGGCGGGGCGGCCGTGAACGCGCTCGAAGCGGCCAAGGCTCCGCTCAAGGTCTACGCCATGGCCGACGTCTTCAAGGACCGAATCGACATCGTCAAGCGGTCGCTGACCGAAGAGTTCAAGGAGCGGATCGACGTGCCCGAGGAGCGGGCGTTCGTGGGCTTCGAAGCCTACCGCCAGGCCATGGACGCTCTCCGGCCCGGCGACATCGTGATCCTGGCCACGCCCCCGGCGTTCCGCGCGGCCCACTTCGCGGCCGCAATCGAGAAGGGGCTGCACGTGTTCATGGAGAAGCCGGTGTCGATCGACGGGCCGAGCACGAACCGGATCATCGCCTTGGCGGCCAAGGCTACCGAGAAGAAACTCAAGGTGGGCGTGGGCCTGATGTGCCGCCACTGCGAGCGCCGCCGCGAGCTGCACGACCGCCTGCGAAACGGCGAGGCGGGCGAGTTGCTCTCGTTCGTCGGCCACCGCATGCACCCGGCCGCCCAGAACATGGACCTCTGGCCGGGACCGCCCGATGGCATGACCGAGTTACAGTGGCAGGTGAAGCGGTTCCATGGCTTCCTCTGGGCCAGCGGCGGCATCTTCAGCGACTACTACGTCCACCACATCGACGAAGTTTGTTGGATGAAGGGCGCCTGGCCGGAGAAGGCCGAGGCGATCGGCGGGCGGGAGTATCCCGGCAAGATGCCCGACCAAAACTTCGACAACTATGCCGTCGAGTACACGTTTCCCGACGGCACGCAGTTCCACTATTACGGGCAGCACATCAAGAACGGCGTGAGCAAGTTCGGCGTCTACGGCATGGGCTCGAAGGGCGCGTTCACGATCTCCGCACGCGGTCACAAGCCGGCCAAGTCGACGATCTACAAGGGGCCGGCGATGACCAAGGAGGCGATCCTCTGGACGGCGGAACAGCCGGAGCCGAACCCCTACCGTCTCGAGTGGGAGCACCTCGTGGACGCGATCGTCAAGGACGAGCCCTACAACGAGGCGGTCCGCGGGGCGGAGGCGAGCCTGGCGACGGCCATGGGCCGGTTCGCCGCGCACACCGGCAAGCCTGTCACCTATGACGAGATGCTCGCCATGCCCGACGACATGACCGCCGGCGTCGAGTTGCTGAAGAATGACTCACCGGCACCGCTGGCCCGCAATGCCGACGGCGCGTATCCGATACCCATGCCCGGCCGCTACAAGTTCGAGTATCACGACTGACCCGCCCTTTTGCCGGAGCCCGTCGATGTCCGCTTCTCCCCAACATGCCTTCGAGGCTCTGGGCCTGGTGCTGCCGCCGGCGCCGAAGCCGGCGGGCCTCTACAAGCCGAGCCTCGTCGTGGGGCCGCACGTCTACGTGTCCGGCCACGGCCCGCTGCTGCCCGATGGCACACTGCTCCGGGGCCGGGTGGGGCGTGATTACGACCTCGACGAGGGCAAGCAGGCCGCTCGACAGGTGGGGCTGGCGATCCTGGCCACGCTGACCGCCAGCCTCGGCAGCCTCGACCGCATCCGGCGCGTCGTGAAGGTGCTGGGCATGGTGAATTGCACGCCGGAGTTCACCGCCCTTCCGCAGGTCATCAACGGCTGCAGCGAACTGTTCGCCGCGGTGTGGGGCGCCGACCTGGGCGTTGGCGTGCGGAGCGCTGTGGGCATGGCCTCGCTCCCCGAAGACATGGCGGTCGAGATCGAGGCGATCTTCGAGTTGGCGTGAAGGACGCGACATGAGCCTCTTGATTGTCGCGGCGGCGATCGCCTGCCTGATCGCGCTCGTCGCCGGGGCGAAACTGCACCCTTTCCTGGCGTTCGTGCTGGTCTCGACGGGGGCGGCACTGGCCCTCGGCGTGCCGCCGGATCGCGTTCCCGACGTGGTCAAACAGGGCGTGGGAGGCATCCTCGGGAAGCTCCTGATCACGATCGTCGCCGGGGCCATGCTCGGCCGGCTCGTCGTGGAGAGCGGCGCCGCGCAGAAGATCGCCACGGTCCTCGTCGAGTGGTGCGGCCGCCCGCGGATCGCCTGGGCGATGGCCCTCACCGGCTTGATCGTCGGCATCCCTTTGTTCTATGGCGTCGGCTTCGTGCTCGTGGTGCCGATCGTGTTCGCCGCCACGGCCCGCTACGGCCTCCCGCCGCTGGTCGTGGGCGTGCCGGCGCTCGCCGCGCTGAGCGTGGCCCACGGCCTCTTGCCGCCGCACCCCGGGCCGACCGGGCTGGTGCCGAAGTTCGGGGCCGACATGGGGCTCACGCTGCTCTACGGGCTGATCCTCGCCGGACCGGCGATCATCCTCGCCGGCCCGGTCTTCGCCCGCTTCCTCGCCCGCGTTCCCGCCCGGCCGCTGGCGGGGCTGGAAACGCGGCCGCTCGCCGACGAGCAGTTGCCCAGCGGTGCGGCGAGCGTGTTCACGGCCCTGCTGCCGGCCGTGCTGCTGCTGGTCACGACGGCGGCCCGGATGCTGCTGCCGGCCTCGTCGCCGGCTGCGCCGTGGGCGAAGCTGGCGGCGGACGCAGACTTGGTGATGCTGGCCACGCTCGCCGTCGCGGCCGTGACCCTCGGCCTGTGCCGCGGACGGCCGTTCACCGCGGTGATGGATACCTACTCCAAGGCGATCGGCGACGTGGCCTCGGTCCTGCTCGTGATCGCCGGCTCCGGGGCGTTCGGCGCCATGCTGCTGGAAAGCGGTGTGGACAAGACGATCACGGGCCTGCTGCGGGACCTACCCGTGAGCCCGCTGGTCCTGGCGTGGATCGTGACGGTCGTGATTCGAGCCTGCGTCGGCTCGGCGACGGTCGCGGGGCTCACGGCCGCCGACCTGATCGCGCCACTGGCCGGCGCCGGCGACGTCAACCCGAACCTCATGGTGCTGGCGATCGGCGCGGGGAGCCTCGCCCTGTCGCACGTCAACGACGCCGGCTTCTGGCTGTTCAAAGAATACTTCGGCCTCTCGATCGCCGATACGTTGCGCACGTGGACTGTCATGGAGACGATCGTGGCCGTGGTCGGCCTGGCGGGCGTGCTCGTGCTCTCCTGGATCGTCTGACCACCGCAGCGGCGCGACTAGAGCGCATCTGACTTTGGTGTAGCACCGGCTTCGGGGGCGGCAAAAGTCGCCGCTGCGCGGTCTTGCAGATTCTCGCTGTGGCCGCGGCGGCCACACGCCCGTCGAGCGTTCGCCGACCGGGGAAACCCTCGGCGTTTCCCCCGGTCGGCCAAGTGGACAAAGGCCATGGAGGGCTTTGTCCACGGGCAGCTAGCGGGCCATGAGCCGCTCGATCTCATCGGGGTCGATCGGCACGTGGCCGCAGAGGTCGACCGGGCCTTCCGCGGTGATCAGCACGTCGTTCTCCAGACGCACGGCAAGCGACTCCTCGGGGATGTAGATCCCCGGCTCGACGGTGATCACCCAGCCGGGCGCGAAGGGGCCGGTGACCGGGGCGATGTCGTGCACGCCGAGGCCGATCGAGTGGCCGAGCCCGTGCATGAAATACTTCTGGCAGGCGGGCTTTTCCGGCGTGTCGGCCGCGGCGTCGGCCGCCGAAATCAGCCCCAGGCCGACCAGTTCCTCCGCCATCTGCACCTGCGCGGCCCGCTTCCAGTCACGCGGCGTGATGCCGACGGTGGCCCGGGCGATCGACTCGCGCATCACCCGTAGCACGGCCTCGTAGACGGCCCGCTGCCGTGGCGTGAACCGGCCGTTGACCGGATAGGTGCGGGTCAGGTCGGCGTTGTAGTTGGCGTAGGCGGCGCCGGCGTCGACGAGCACGAGTTCGCCGTCCCGGCACGGGGCGTCGTTGTCGAGGTAGTGGAGGACGCAGGCGTTCCGGCCGGAACCGATGATCGGCTCGTAGGCCATACGGCCGCGTTGCCGGGTGAACTCGGCGGCCAGTTCGGCCTCGAGCTCGAACTCCATCACTCCCGGCCGGAGGGTCGCGAGCAGCCGCTGCAACCCGGCGGCGGTGATGTCGATCGCCCGACGCATGAGCTCGATCTCCGCCGGGCTCTTCACGGCCCGGAGCCGGCGCATGATCGGACCCAGCCGTTCGTAGCGGTGCAGGGGGTAGCGGGCGATCAACTGGCGGGCCAGCCGGAGGTCGCGGTCCTCCACCTCGTAGGCCGCCCGCTCGTGCTCGTTGAGGTTCAGATAGACCGACTCGCACTCGCAGAGGAGCGTGTGGATCGCGGCCGGCAGCTCGGAGAGCCAACGCACCTTGGGGATCCCGGAGATCTCCGTCGCCCGCTCCCGCGTGAGCTTGTCTCCCTCCCATTGGGCGAGGTGCTCGTTCGGCTGCCGGACGAAGAGCATCTCCCGCTGGGCGGGCTCGTGCGCCCGCGGCGCCAGCACCAGCACGCTTTCCTCCTGCTCGATGCCCGTCAGCCAGAAGAGGTCGCTGGCAGGGTGGAGCTTGCGGCTGCCGTCGCCGGTCGTCGGCGGCACGTCTGCGGCATGCAGGATCGCCACGGCGTGGCCAGGCAACTGTTCGACGAGGCGGCGGCGATTGGTTGCAAACAGGGACGGATCGATCGGGGCGTAGCGCATGGCGGCTGGTGGGCTGAAGAAGGAGAGGGGGGCGACGCGTGGCAAACGCCAGTATGGTACGGGCCGGGGCTGGCGTGGTAGCGGGATTGCGATCCCGGCGGCGGTCGCGGGGCAGCCCGTCGCGGACCGCGGCCGCATCGAAGCGGACTACCGGACGCCGCCCTGCAACAGGGAGTCGAGCGTCGGCATGGCCGGTTTCTCCGGGACGGCCGTGGCGTTGGACGCAGGTGGCTGCTCCGTGCCCCCGGACTTCGCCCGCTTTCGTGCCAGCGCCGCATCGATGGGATCGGTCAACAGACCCGCAATGTCGCGGTAGATGCCCGATACATGGTCTTTGACCGCTGCGGCCTGCTCGGGGGCCAGCTGGTCGCCGGCCTCGGCCAATTTCCACCACTCGTTGCAGAGTTTGAGCCGGGAACTGGCCGAGACCTGCGGTTCCCTGGACAGGGCGATCTCACGGGCCGCGAGATTCCGCAGGCCCTCGTGGCGGCCCCGCGTCAGGAAGGGCAGGCCGCCCTTCCAGTCATGTTTCACGAAGCACAGGTACCGGCCCACGGTCTCGGCCGCATCGGCGTCGTCCGGAAAGAGGGCCAGCTTATCGCGGGCCGCGGTGTAGTCGAAGGCCTGCCGTCGGCGTTCGCGCACGTCCCTGCGGAGGTTCGTGGCGTCGGCCAGCAGTTTCGCGGCGACGGGCTTGGGGGGGGGCTCGCGTTTCCGCCGGCTTTCCGCGGCCCGCAGCTTTTCATCCTTCTCGATCGCCTTGGCGATCGTCTCCGCGAGGTCGGCCGCCGCGTCGGCCAGGTCATAGCGATCCGCGGCGATGGCCTGCCGCGCCGTCTTCACGACGTGCTCGAAAAGCACCGCGTCGGGGCGGCTGTCGTCCGCGCGGGCCATCTTGGCCAGCAGGGCGTGGCGGGATGCGAGGGCGTCGATGTCGAACAGAGCGGCCCGCCGGGCGAGCGCGTCGAGTGCCGCTGACGTGGCGCGGGCCTCGATCGCGAGCCGCTCCGCCAGCACCAACAGCGCATACTTGCGGGACGGATTGGTGGTCTTGTCGGCGGTGTCGCGAAAGGAGCGGACGGTGGATTCAGGATTCTCGGCCGCCGTTTTGATGGCCTCCTCGTAGGCTTGATGGATCAACTCCAACGCCTCGTCAACCGCCGACTGATCGGGCACGGCCAGCCGTTTGGCCGGCGGGGCGAATGGGGCCTTGTCCGGTTGCTCACGCGGCGGCCGCGCGGCCGGATTCCGCGGCGGCTCGTCAAACGGCGTGGCCGCTGCGCCGTCGGGATCGTTTCCGGTCGGGTTGAGCAGGTTTTCCAGCGTCGGCGGCCCCGTCTGCAGCGCCAGGCCAGGCGCCACGGGGACGGCCGCCAGGAGACCCAATCCCAGGCAAAAAGCCAGTCGGTGAACGGCCATGAGAAACGTCTTCGGCGGACGAAATGCGTGAGCCCGAGCGGTCCGTGGAAAGTCTTCCATGCCTTTTTCCACTTCGCTGACCGGTGGAAAAGCCAAAACTTTTCGCCGGTCGGCCGCCGCCGCATCCTGTGGCGGCAGCCTGATTCCACAGGCTACTAGTCCTTTCGCAGGGTAAGGGGATTTTTCTTCCCGCACAAGCCTGGAGACGGTCGGCGGCGGCATTCTCGGACCGTGCCCGGAACGGCTACCATCGGGCGATGGGCTCCGCGAATCAAGGGAATTTCGGCCGGGAAACCGCCGGCGACGCTCGGGAAAGAGGTCGCGTGTTCGCGGTCGATCCGCCGCTGCGCTGCGTCATGGTGGCCGCCCAGGTCGCCACGGTGCTGCTCACCTGGCGCGTGTGGGAACCTCGGTCGCATCCGCCGATGCTGCCGCTGCTCGAGCTGCCCGCCGTGCATGCGGGCTGGCCGATGCTCGCCAGTTTGGCCGTGGTCCTCCGTTGGCCCCGCGTCGGCGTGCCCCTGCACACGTTCGTGCTCGGGCTCGCGATCGTGGCGGATCAGTCACGGATGCAGCCGCACCTGGTCTCGCTGGCGACGCTCCTCTGGGGCACCATCGGACTGCCCGGCGGCCGCGTCGTCGCGCGGGCCGCCCTCGCCGCGCTGTGGACGTATGCCGGCCTCCATAAACTGTCGTCGGCGGACTACTTCACCATCAGCGGGACGTGGCTCAAGTGGGCCGTGTGGCCGGCTGGGCCGCCGTGGATCGGGCCGACGCTCGCCGCCGCGGTGGCCGGCACCGAGTTGTTCCTGGGCATGGCCTGTTTCGTGCCGCGACTGCGGAAGCCGGCCGCCATGGTCGCGACGGCGTTTCATCTGGCGGCGTTCGCCGTGTTGGCATTCCGGCTGCAGTGGGACGCGCCCGTCTGGCCCTGGAACCTGGCGCTGGCGGCCGCCGGGCCGGGCCTGCTCGGTCCCTGGCGTGGGCCCGGGCTCGGCGCCGAGTTTGCCCTGGCCCGCCGGCCGGCCCGCAGCGTCGCCGTCGCGTTGCTGCTGCTCCCGGCAGGCTACTGGCTCGGCATCGTCGATGCCTTTCTCGCGCACTGCGTGTATGCCGACAATCGCCCCCAGGCCTACGTGTGCACGCCGTTCTCGCGGACCGACCTGGAAAGCGTCTGCCGGCAGCTCGGTGTCGTGCTGCCGCCGGCGCACCGCCTCTACGCGCCGTTCTTCCGCGGCGTCGGGCGGCCCGGGGAGTGGCTCGAGATCGAGGACCCGCGCTGGATCGCCCGCGTGTGCGGCTTCGCGCGGCGGAAGATCCGCTGGGACGACCTCGCGGAGCCGCCCGCCGCCGGGAAGTCTGCCGCGGCGGACTGATTCCGGTGATGCCGGTATCATCGAGATGATTCCGGGTTATCGCCCGTGCCTCCATGACGCATCCTCACCACCTGCCCGTCGATCTGCCCGTCGCCGCGGTGCTCGAGGACGCGGTCGCGGCGGCACGCGCCGGGGCGGTCGTGATCACGGCGCCGCCGGGTTCCGGCAAGACCATGCTCGTGCCCGCGGCGGTCCTCGATGACCTGCCGGCGCCGGGCCGGGTCGTGCTGCTGCAGCCGCGCCGGCTGGCCGCGCGGGCCGTGGCCGCGCAGATCGCGCGGCTGCGAGGCGTGCCCATCGGCGGAGAGGTGGGCTACCAGGTGCGGTTCGATGCCCGGGTGGGGCGTGACACCCGGCTGGTGGTCGAGACGACCGGCATCATGCTGCGGCGGCTGCTCGACGACATCGCGCTCGAGGGCATCGGGGCCGTCGTGCTGGACGAGTTCCACGAGCGGACCGTCGAGATGGATCTGGTGCTCGGCCTGCTCGCGCGGCTGCGGCAGACGGTGCGGCCTGACCTGCGGATCGCGGTCATGAGCGCCACGCTGGCGGCCGAGCCGGTGGCACGGCTGCTCGGCGCGGGAGAGGGCGCCTGCCCGATCGTGTCCGCCACGGGACGGGTGTTTCCCGTCGAGACACGGTATCTCAGGCACGGCGACCGGCGGGACCTCGTCGAACTCGTCGCCACGGCCGTTCCCGAGGCCGTGCGACAGACCTCCGGGCACGTGCTCGTCTTCCTGCCGGGCGTGGGCGAGATCGTGCGTTGCGAGCGGGAACTCGCCCCGCTCGTCGAGCGGCAGGGGCATGCGCTGATGACGCTGTTCGGCGACCTGCCCCCCGAGCAGCAGGACCGGGTGCTCGAGGAGACCGGTCACCGCAAGGTGATCCTGGCCACGAACGTCGCTGAAACTTCGCTGACGATCCCCGGCGTCACCGCGGTCGTCGATTCAGGGCTCGCCCGGCAGCTGCGGGTGACGCATGCCACCGGACTTCCCCGCCTGGAACTCGTGCCGATTTCAAAGGCGGCGGCCGATCAGCGGGCGGGCCGCGCGGGCAGGACAGCCGCCGGCATCTGCTGGCGGCTGTGGGACGAGGCGGCCCATCACCACCGTCCACCGGCCGAACCTCCCGAGGCGGTCCGCGGCGATCTGGCCGGGCCGCTCCTGCAGCTGCTCGCGGTCGGGGAGGCGACGGACTTTCCCTGGCTGGATCCGCCCCCTGCGGAGGCTCACGATGCCGCGCGGCGGCTGCTGCGACAACTCGGCGCGGTGGAAACGGACGGCTCCGGAACCGATCGCATCACGCCGCTGGGCCGCGACCTGGCGCGGCTCCCCGCGCATCCGCGGCTCGGCCGCCTGCTGCTCGCCGGTGCCAGCCGGGGCGTGCTCCGTGAGACGTCGATCGCCGCCGCCCTGCTCTCCGAGCGTGATCCCTTCCGGCCCGCGCGGCACGTGGGAGGCCCACGTGATCGGCTCACCGTGCGCACCCGCTCGGACGTCATCGATCGGGTGGCGGCCTTGCAGGCGTTTCACGCCGGCCGCGACTCCGGTGATCCGCATCTCGAGCCGCATCCCGGCGGTGCCGGCAACGTGCTTCGCGTCGCCGAGCAGCTGTATCGCATCGTGGAGCCGGCCGCGCCGCGGGCCGCCGATCCGGCCACGAGCCTGATGCAGGCGCTGCTGGAGGCGTTTCCGGACCGTGTCGCGCGGCTGCGGCCTGGGGCGCAGGACCGTGGCACGATGGTGGGCGGCCGCGGCGTGCGGCTCGACGCCGGATCGCGGGTCCGCGGCGAGCCGCTGTTTCTCGCGATCGACATCGACGACGCCGCGGGTGAAGCGGGCGTGCGGCAGGCGTCGGCCATCGAGCGGCCCTGGCTCGAAGAAGGCTGCCTGGCCGCGGCGAACCTGCGCACGGCCGAGGAGGTTCTCTTTCATCCGTCGCGCCGCCAGGTGGAAGCACGGCGGCGGACGGCCTGGATGGATCTCGTGCTCGACGAGACGCCGATCGCGATCGGTGACGCCGATGCCGCGGCGGCCGTGCTCGCCCGCGAGGCGGCGGCGCAGTGGGACCGGGTAGCGCCCACCCCCGACACGGCGGCCGGCGGATTCCTGGCCCGCGCCCGCTGGCTGATGACGACGATGCCGGACCTCGGCATGCCGGACCTCGACGACGCCGTGCTCAAGACGTTGCTGCCCGACGTCTGCCGCGGCCTGCGGACGCTGGAGGAGGTTCGGTCTGCGGACTGGCTGACGCGGCTCCAGACGCTCGTGGGCTTCGACCGGCTACGCGAGGTCGACGCCTTGGCACCGCCGGGCATCGAACTGCCCACCGGCAAGCGTCACCGGCTCGCCTACGATGGCGCGGGCCCTCCCGTCCTGGCGGTGCGGATCCAGGAGCTGTTCGGAGTCGCGGACACGCCGCGGATCGCCGGCGGCCGGGTGCCGGTCCTCCTCCATCTTTTGGGGCCGAACCACCGCCCGCAGCAGGTGACCGCCGACCTGGCCGGCTTCTGGGCCAACACCTATCCCAGGGTCCGCCAGGAACTGCGGCGCCGGTATCCCAAGCACGCCTGGCCCGACGATCCGCGGGCCACTGCGGCGCGCAAGACCTGACCCGTCAAGCCGGTGCGGGGGGATTTTCCCCGGCGCATCGCCCGCGGCGATCGGTTTGCAGCGGAGGCACACGACGCGCCGTGTTTGCCCACGGTGGCAGTTCTTCCGCTGCTGCGGCGGCGGCGGCAGGCGGGTCAAGACATCCGCAACCGCCCGACGATCACCCCATCCTGGGTGAAACCCCGTCGGCAGCGTGCCGGCGCCCGCCTGTGCCCGCGTGTCTTTTTCCGAGGAGCCCGTTTCATGAGTCGCATCGTCTTCGTGATCGCCGTCGTGTCGACCCTGTTCATCGGTGGCGCCGCGTCCGCCAACCAGATCCGGAATGGTCAGCAGGTCCAGGCCGCCCGCAAGGGACCGGTCGCGAAGCTGATCGAACTCGAGCGCCGCAAGAACGAGTGGCTGCGCGAGAAGTTCCTCAACCGGTAACCCGCGGCGACGCCGTCACAGCTGCGCGAGAATCGCACGCACGAGGGTGTCCGGATCCGCGGCCACGTCGACCACGATCGGTCGCTCGTCCGCCGCGGGTCGTTCCAACAACGCCAATTGGCTGTCGAGCAGCGTGGCGGGCATGAAATGGCCCGCCCGCTGCTCGATTCGCTTTCGGACCACGCCGCCGGGGTCGTCGAGGTGCACGAGACGGACGACCGGGTGCGGGAGGCCGAGCCGGTCGCGATACCGACGGGCCAGTGCCGAGCAGGCCAGCACCACGTCGCCGCCGCCCGCTGCGGCGTCTTGCAGCAGGCGGGCAAGGGCATCGAGCCACGGCCCGCGATCGGCGTCGTTCAGCGGCGTGCCGGACCGCATCTTGGCGACGTTGGCCGCGGGATGGAAGTCGTCGGCGTCGCGGAATGTCCAGCCGAGTGCAGTGGCCAGCCGGCGGCCGATCTCGGTTTTTCCAGCCCCGCACACGCCCATGACGACGACCGCCCGCAGCGGCGGAGCACAGACGGCATCTTGGGAGACGGCATGGTCCATGGCATGATGATACCGTCGAGCGGTGCCGCGGGTCTTTCCGGGCAGCGGCCCGATGCGGTGGCCGGCTGGCCGTGAAGCCTGCGACGGGGAGCATGGCGTGCAGGGCATGACGCGGGAATGGTGTGCGGGCCTGGCGGGGTTCGCGGCCGAACGACGTGCTGCGGAGCCGCCGCGGCACCCCGACTCGCCGTCCGTGGCGGCCGCCGAGCGGTCGATCCTCGCCGCGCACCTGGTGGCCTGGCTCGATGACTGGACGGCGATCATGTCCGCGCGGTCCGCCTGGGCACGCGGCACACCGGCCGCGGATCCTGATGCCGGCATGGTGCTCACGACCTCGGCCGTGGGCATCGCGGTGGCGGTGGACTTGCTGGCGGGCGGCCATCCGGTGGCGACCGCGGAGGCGTGGCGGATCGTCCCCGTGACCGAGCTCGAGTATCGGCTGTGGTGCATCCGGCATCCCGATGACGACCACCGGCATCACATGAATCACTGGAGCTGGATCAAGACGCGGGTGCCGCTCCGGCGGCATGCCGAGTTCGCCCGACACCCGCTCGGGCCGGGCGCGGCCTACTGGCTGCATCGCGTCGGCACCGCCGGCGCGGGGGCCGCCGATCGCCGCGACTGCCATCTCTGGCGGTGGAACGGGCGGCACGCGGCGCTGCTGGAGGCGTTCGTCCGGGAAGGGGGGGTGTCGCACCTCGCCCGGCCGACCCGGCCGCATGACGAAGCGTGATTGAGGTTTTCGGGGACGGGCGATACTTTTTCGGCTTCCACCACTGTGCCGGCCGGGAACTGCCATGAAACCTCGCATCCTGCTCACCACCACCTCTTTTCAAGACACCCCCGGCGGGCACCACGACGCCCTCGCCGCCACCGGCTGGGAGGTGGTCACCGCCCGGGGCCCGCTCAACGAGGCCGACACGCTGGCGGCCGTGGGGGAGGTCGACGGCTACATCTGCGGCGACGACGCGATCACGCGTGCCGTGCTCGAGAAGGCCCGGCCACGGCTCAAGGTGCTGTCGAAGTATGGCATCGGCGTCGACAAGATCGACGTCACAAGCTGCACCGAGTTCGGTATCCCGCTTCTGTTCACCCCCGGCGTCAACCACACCACGGTGGCGGAGCACGCCTTTCTGCTGCTGCTGGCGCTGGAGAAGAACCTGCTCTTCCACACCGATTCCGTCCGCGGCGGCGGCTGGAGGCGACAGACCGGCCACGAGCTCCTCGACAAGACGATCGGCATCGTGGGGATGGGACGAATCGGCAAGGAGGTGGCGATCCGGGCCCAGGCCTTCGGGATGAAGCCGATCGGCTACGACGTCTACTGGGACGACGCGTTCGCCGCGGACCGCGGCATTCCGCGGGCCGCGTCGCTCGACGAGGTGTTCGCCACCGCCGACTACCTCTCCTTGCACACGAACCTGACCCCCGAGACGCGGGATCTCGTGCGGGCCGAGACGATCGCGAAGATGAAGCCGGGGGTGATCGTGATCAACTGCGCCCGCGGCGAGATCGTCAACACGCCGGACATGGCCGCCGCCCTGCGGGACGGCCGCGTCCGCGGCTACGGCACCGACGTGCTCGACGCCGAGCCGCCCCCGGCCGACCATCCGCTGACGCGGCTCCCCAATTGCCTGGTCACGCCCCATGTCGGCTCGCGCACCCACGAGAGCGTGCAGCGGCAGGCAATGGCGGCCGTCACGAACCTGATTCGTGCCATGCATGGCGAGAAGCCCCTCGCCCAGGTCAATCCCGACGTCCCGGTCACGAAAGTCGTTTAGGCGTTCCACCCATGTCAGAAACCTTCCACGTCGTTCCCGTCGCCGCCCACGAGGAGATCGTCCGCGGCGCCTACCTGCGCCGCGGCTTCGATGCGAGCGAGGCCGAGCACGCGGCCCGGCTGGCCACGGCCGCCACGCGGCATGGCATCCGCACGCACAACGCCATCAAGGCGCTCCATCTCGACGAGCACTTCGGCTCCCTCGCCCATGGCTGCGTGCCGCGGGCGGCGATGAGGAAATTGCCGTCGCGGTTCGACGCCTGCGAGGTGTGGGACGCGAACAAGAAGCTCGGGCAGGCGGTCGCCTGGGAGGCGATCGAGGCCTGCATCCGGCTCGCCGACCGGCACGGCTGCGGCACGGTGAGCGTGGACAACGCGTTTCACTACCTGTGGGGCGGCGGCTACGTGATGGAGGCGGCCCGGCGGGGCTACATCGCCTACACCAACTGCACGGCGGCCCTGGCCGAGGTCGTGCCGTTCAAGGGCGTGCATCCTACGCTGGGCACGAACCCGCACTCCTGGGGTTTTCCCACCACCGAGGCCGTGGGGTTCCCGATCGTCATCGACTGGGCGACCAGCGTGATCGCCATGGGCCGCGTGCAGCAGTTGAAGCGCGAGGGCAAGCCGCTGCCGCCGAACGCGGCGGTGGACAAGGCGGGCCGGCCGACCACCGACCCGGCGGAGGCCGTGTCGCTGCTGCCCTTCGGCGACCACAAGGGCTACGGCCTGTCGCTGATCAACGAGATCGTGGCCGGCTTCATCGGCGGCTCGCTGCCGACGATCCGCAACCGGGCCCCGGTGGCGGGGGAAAAGCAGACCTGCGCGTTTTTCTTCCAGGTGATCCACCCCGACGCGGTCAGTGGCGGTGCGTTCGCGGCCGGCCGGTCGCAGGCGGCCAATATCAAGGCCGTGCTTTCCGACATCCTCGGCCATGGCAACGAGCAGTGCATGCTGCCGGGACAGCTCGAGGCCCAGGCTGCGGCCCGCAGTGCCGCCGCCGGCGGCCTGCTCTTCTCGACCGCGGAGGTCGAGGCGCTCAACGAGATCGCCCACGAAGCCGGCGTGCTCCCCCTCGACATCACCGCCCTCAAGACGGCATGACGATTTCCCTCCGCTCAACGTCGTTTTCCCGTACGGGAAGCCGCGGGAAACGACGTGTGCGAACAACTTGTACCCCGCCAACCTCCATGCTTCCGCATGGGAAGGCGAGGGGATCGGCGTGAGGATGCGGAGCGTGGCGGACCTTCGCATGCGACGCAACTCATGCCGTCCCCGAGCCGGGCCAGCCCGATCGACGGCCAACCCTGACACGAACCCAGCCCATCACCCCCAGGAAGGAACCAGGCATGCCGCTCCCCCTCAAACCCAAGGACTCCTGCGCCTTCGACCAGGTCTCGCTCGGCGAGATCATGCTCCGGCTCGATCCCGGCGAGGGCCGGATTCGCACGGCCCGGCAATTTCAGGTGTGGGAAGGAGGGGGCGAATACAACGTGGCCCGCGGCCTGCGAAAGTGCTTCGGCCTGAAGACCGCCGTCGTGACCGCCTTCGTGGACAACGAGGTCGGGCACCTCGTCGAGGACTTCATCATGCAGGGGGGCGTGTGCACCGACTTCATTCACTGGCGGCCTGACGACGGCATCGGCCGGACGGTCCGCAACGGGCTGAACTTCACGGAGCGGGGGTTCGGCATCCGCGGGGCGGTGGGCGTGCCCGACCGGGGCAACACGGCGGCCAGCCAGCTGAAGCCGGGCGACGTGGACTGGAACCATCTCTTCGGCACGCTCGGCGTCCGCTGGTTTCACACCGGTGGCATCTTTGCGGCCCTGTCGGAGACGACGGCGGCCCTGACCGTCGAGGCGGTACAGGCAGCGAAGAAGCACGGCACGATCGTGTCCTACGACCTCAACTACCGGCCCAGCCTGTGGAAGAGCATCGGCGGCCAGCCCAAGGCGCGGGAGGTGAACCGCGAGATCGCCCGGCACGTGGACGTGATGATCGGCAACGAGGAGGACTTCACGGCGTCGCTCGGCTTCGAGGTGGCGGGCGTGGACCACGCCATCAGCGCGATCGAGACCGGCGCCTTCAAGCAGATGATCGAGACGGCGGTCAAGGAGTTTCCGAACTTCAAGGTGGCCGCCACGACGCTGCGGCGGGTGATCACGGCGACGAAGAACGACTGGAGCGCGATCTGCTGGCACGACGGGAAGTTCTACGACAGCCGAAAGTATCCCGAGCTCGAGATCCTCGACCGCGTGGGTGGCGGCGACAGCTTCGCCAGCGGCCTGGCCTTCGGGTTCCTGGAGTTCAACTGCCCGCAGCAGGCGGTCGACTACGGCGCCGCCCACGGCGCCCTGGCGAGCACGACCCCCGGCGACACCTCCATGGCCACCCGGGCCGAGGTGGAAAAGCAAATCAAAGGTGGCGGGGCGCGAGTCGTGCG